>CAZTGD010000008.1:0-64107 GCA_964613055.1 uncultured Caldisericales bacterium
GCCATTCTTGCCAACTCCCATGAGATATCCATTCTATCGGGGGCATAATTCAGTTCCACTGCAACGTGATATTTGGAGCACTCTGAAAAGATACTGTACCAATCAGCTTGAATCTCAGATCTTACTTTTAACTTTCTACCAGTTGGGTGGGCAATAACATCTATGTCACCTGACCTGATTACATTTATATACCTTTTTGTTATATCTGGCTTTTTCTGACCAAGTGAGGAATGGATTGCCCCGAGTCGAACTGCACCCTCCATGAAAGTGTAATCAACCCGCCCCTCTCTGTTGATATTTAACTCAATTCCTGGGATCATTTCAAAATCATTACTGTTTGAATTCATCCTATGTATTCGATTGATCTGTTTCTTCAGCGAAACCAGGTTCAATCCCTTAGACGATCCAATATTTTCAGCATGGTCGGTTATGGCAATATAGTCTAATCCAACAGATTTCGCTGTTTTAGATAACGATGAAAATGACGAACGACCATCACTCCATGTAGTGTGTGTATGAAGATCTCCTTTTATGTCTTCTATCTCAACCAGATTCCAGTCATTGTAACCCGTCAACTCAATGGCATCAGGCCATTCTCTGATCTCTGGTGGTATGTACGCTAACCCCAGTTTTTTATAAAAAACTTGTTCATCTCCGATGATCCGATAGAAGCCTGATCTAGTAGATTTTGAATGAGGAGCGAGTTTGATCAGCTTTTGATAGTGTTCACTAGGTCCAGTGAAGTAGCATAATGCAGAACCGATGTATTTTTGTTTACAGAAGTGGACCCTTGTTCCATAGAATCAAAAGTGCATTTGAAACCGGAAGAAGTGATGAAAGCGTTTTGAACCGGAATATTTTGCATTACTCTTTCAGATATTGCTTTTGACGGAGTTTCGCAGGTGCATAGGATATCAATGTGAGTTATCTCCTCTTTTCCTCTTCTTATATCTCCAGCGATAATGGAATTATCTACGAGTCTTGTGTCCATTATCATCCTTGATATTAGGTTTGTCATGTAGAAGGCCTTGAACAGAAAAAGGTTTCTTCTTCCATTGTTATACAGAACTAGTTGATGTTTAAGTTGATCAACAAATCTCTTACTAAATCCTTTATGATCGTAGATTGAATCTTTTTTCACTAATTGACTGAGTTCGTAAATCGTGTTAATGCCATAGTCAAATAACTGCTTAACTGTTGAGGGGTGTAGGTTGTCCAGTTCAAGCAGGTTCTGGATACCTTTAGGAACCGTCTGTCTCAGTGATTTTTCAATTGATGACTGACCATCTTTAAACATATCCAGTATGACATCAGCCTGGTTGGGTCCCATGTATCCATCACTCACAAGATGGTTAATCAATTCAGGTGATACTTCATCAAGGTCGAGTGTGAACATGTCGGTAGACATATCGAGATAACGCAAGGCACCTGATGGATTAGGTGCGAATGGGATCAATCTGGATATCGATCGTAGTCTTGATGCAAGTTCCCAGGAGGTCATCCCATCCGCAATTCAACTCCAAATTTCTCAAGGTTGGTTGACGAGACTTCTATTTGAGAGTCAATCTCGCTACCGGTGAGAGTGCCTTCTGGATCATTGAACATAAGTGAGAAAGCAAGAGATTTTTTGCCCTTTTCAATGAGTTTATCCGGAGTAAAGAGATCGAATAATCTTACTTCAAGTAGTCTTTCGTTACATGAATCGATGATAACTTGCTTTATGCTTTCGCAATCAGAAGATAAAGGTGCTATTAATGATATGTCTCTTAGAACGGATGGATACTTAGGAACCGCTTTTGCTTTTATGACTGATGGTGTTACCTTTCGCAAGGATTCTATATCGATGTTTGCTAGTTTGAACCGAGAAGATATATCTAATCTATTACTGGCTTCAGGATGGATCTCTCCAATGTATCCTAGATAGTTATTCCGGTAAAATACATCCGCCTGTCTGTAGGGATGAAGGTGTGCATGGCTGGATTCTTTAAGATCAATGTCTCTGACATTCAAGTGTCTGAAAATCTCTACTAACCTGCCTTTAATATCAAAGAAATCAGTAACTCTTGCTCTGCTGTTCCAGAAATCATTAAGTGATCCTGTTGTTAAAAGGGCAAGCCTTCTCTTCTCTGGACCGAACTGACTGCTGATCTCAAACAATTCAAGGTTTGCATTTCCCTGTTTCAGATTCCTCACAGCTACCGATATCAATCCTAACTCGGCAAGTGGTCGCATCATAGTTGAATCCGATGACATTGGATTGGAAATATTGGGAGATGTTTCAATAAAGCTGTCAAGTAGCAGTGTTTTAAGCTCTTGATCTGACGAAAATGTAAGTGTCTTGCATTCATTGAAGCCCAGTCCAGCCGATATCCTTTTTAATCTCTGTTCAAAAGCAAACTCCGGTTCCTCATTCATTATGCTCAGTTTTATCTTAGGCAGTGTAGCTGGAACCTTGTCATATCCTGTTACCCTTACCGCTTCTTCGATCAAATCAATCTCGCTTGAAAGGTCAACAGAACGATATCCAGGTATCTCAACAGAGATGTCATCTTCACCATCGCACTTGATACCGAGTATTGAAAAACCTGTTTTAACTCTGTTTAGATCTGGTAGATAACCGAGTATCTGTTTCATCCTACTTGATCTAAGTATGAGTTTGGGTCTTTTAAACATACCACCTACTGATAGTGGTTTCGCACACGGGATGCCAAGAAAATCCATAACCATCAAAGCGGTTCTTTCTGTTGTTTCGATATCAGCACCTTTGTCAAAACGTGTGCTGGCATCTGTTCTGATGCCTGTTAGAGAAACCGTTTTCGCTATCGTTTCGTTGCTGAAGGATGCTGATTCTAAGAAAATCCGTCTCGTGTTGTTATCAATTTCACTGTCCTTGCCACCCATAATACCAGCGATACCTACCGGTTCATCTCCATCACATATCATAAGGGTTCCTTCTGGAAGATCATGTTCAACGTCATCGAGGGTTTTGAACTTCATCGGTTTTTTGGTGTTGGAAACCCTTATTGTCCCACTCTTGATCTTTCTAAGATCAAATGCATGGGTGGGTTGATTAGTGAAGTACATTGCCAAATTGGTTGCATCCACAACGTTGTTTACCGGTCGAATATTACTTGCAAGAAGAAGCTTTCTCATCTTGAAACCAGATGGTTCAACATTGTCAATGTTGGCAATTACACCAGTGTATCTAGGACATTCTTCTTCGTTGTCGATATTTATACCGATCTGATCCTCAGTAATGCCTTCAAGTTTAATATTTACCGTATTAAATCTTGGAACGTCTGGAGCCAATCCGGTCTTCCACCATTGAACTAATGCAAGTTCCCTAATCAATCCTTCCAGCCCTTGCCATTCGGGATGGTTTGGAGTAATGCTCTCCTCAAGGAGTGTATCCTTTAGCCATAATGATTCATTTGGATCTGTGAACTCAGGAGAATCCTTAGGGAGTATCCAAACGCCTTCACGCTCATCAGCAGGTAGAAGATCTGTGTTGATTCCACAATCTTTACTTGAGGCAAATACACCCTGTGAGAGAAACCCCTGAATCGATTTATCTACAACATCTCTACTTCCAATGAGCCCTCCAGGAAGAACAGCAATTATCTTATCTCCAACCTTAACGGTTTTAGAGTTAGTGATTATCTCAACCAACTCTCCACTCTCTACCTCAGTCTTTGTGAGTTTTAGTTTTTCTGTTGCGGGAGATATCTCTCTAATGATACCTATTGTTGCGCCATCAATTGAATGTCTATTAAAAATATTTTCAATCTCAACACCAAGGGCTGTGAAACCATCGACTATTTCTTCGTTTGTGAGTATCCACGGAATAAATGATCTTATGAGATTAAGTGATATCATTATATACCTCCAAACTGCGTGAGGAATCGAGTGTCACAGGTGAATAGATCTCGAATGTCGTTGATGCCGTATTTCAGCATCGCAATCCTATCCAATCCCCATCCAAAGGCAAATCCTTGATATTTATCAGGATCATAGCCAACGTGTCTTAAAACATTAGGATGAACCATCCCTGATCCACCCATCTCAATCCATCCCGATTGTTTACACGTCTTGCAACCTTTTCCACCACAGAAAGGGCATGATGCCAGCGTTTCAGCACCTGGCTCTACAAATGGGAAGTATGAAGGTTGGAACCTTACCTTCGTTTCTTCGCCAAATATCTCTGAAAGCATTAGGGTTAGAATCCCAGCCAGATCGGAAAAAGTTACATCAGTATCTATCATCAAGCCCTCTATCTGATGAAACACGGGCATGTGCGATGCGTCAATTGTATCCTTTCGATAGCATGTACCCAAAGCGATCATCCTAATGGGTGGGTCCCTTGATTCCATCATTCTAATCTGCGTTGGAGAGGTATGTGTTCGGAGTAGGTTCCCGTCTTCCATGTAGAATGTGTCTTGCAAAGCTCTTGCAGGATGAAACTCAGGTATGTTAAGTGCTTCGAAGTTGTGGAACTCGTCCTCAATGTGTGGTCCAGTTCTCACCTCAAAGCCTATCTTATGAAAGATATCAGCAACTTCATTCATAACCACAGATACTGGATGCAGTGTGCCAGTTGGATTAGACCTTCCAGGAAGGGTTATATCAATCCTCTCACTTTCGATGAGTTCCTGTTTCTCTTGCTCCACAATCTTTATGCGCTTCTCTTCAATGAGTGAAGTCAGTTTTTTCTTTACGGTGTTTAATTCGTTAGCTACTGTCTTTTTCTCCTCTGGATCAAGACCGCCTAAACCTTTGAATGCTTTTGTAAGCTCTGACTTCCTACCGAGATATTCAACTCTCACCTTCTCAAGTTCATTGGTTGTTGATGCACTCGATATTGATTCGATTGCTTTCTGTTCTAATTCATCCATACTCATTGTTTAGCCTCCGAGTAGTATTTGTTTAGATCGCAACCAAAATCGGATAGCAACCAATCTCCCTTAGCTGATGCCCTGGCTCTGCACCCTCCACAATCTATATTGTGAATGCATGTCTTGCATTTACCTTTGAGCTGAGATCTGTCCCATAAAGGTGAGAATCGTTCCCAAGCTTCTTCAAAAGAAACCTTTGTCAGGTTTCCAACAACCGGATAGAAAGGCGAAAACATGCATGGTGTCAGGTCTCCATTGGGTTGAATGTTTGCATACAGTCTTCCTGCCGGACAGCCTCCAAGAATATCCTTAAAACCTCTGAAGAATCGGTGATGTGGTTTCATGTTGAAGTAGGCGGTTATTGGAAATGCGTTTGAATCAGGAGGAGATTGTTTTGGATCACCTTCAATTCCTACCGTTTCAATTATATAATGCGGTGTTTCAGACAATATCTCTATCTCATCATCATCTATTCCAGCGAGTTTGGCCATGGTATCAGATCGTTCCTTTGCTGTCAGGTCGAGGTCCGATACATCCTCGCCCCTGCCAACAGACACAAGATGATAGAAGACAATTCGATTGAAATGGTTATCCTTTGCAAGTTTGATAAAATCCTCTACCTGTTCGAAGTTGAATTTGGTCAGGGTTACACCCATTGAGAGATGCAAGCCTTTTCTTGAGAGAGTTTCAGCCGCTATAAGACTCTTTTCAAATGCGCCTTGCATGCCTCTGAAATTATCGTGAACAGAAGCATCAGTCGAGTCAATTGATATTTGGGTGTACCTGACCCCCGATGATTTCAATTTGTATGCAACTTGATCGTTGATGAGAGTACCATTGGTGTCAATAGATATAAAAAACCCCTTGGAATATGCATATTTTGTAACGGTGTAGAAATCGTCCGACATAATAGGTTCCCCGCCAGAAAAAGTTATCGCGGCTGTTCCAGCTTCATTTAGTTGGTCAATGATATGGAGTTTCTGATCCAAGTTCATGTGGTCCCTCTCATCTGAGCTAGCCCGTTGGAAGCAGTGTTTGCACTTTAGATTGCATCGATTGGTAAGGTTGAATACAACAGAAAATGGGGCAGACAAAACAATGGGGATGCTTAATCCTCGTTGAGCTACGCTTTTTATAACGAGCAGAAAGCACCTTGTTATACCTGGATCAACAAGTATCATTTTTACTTGTGTCCAACCAATACCCATAGAACTCATAAATGCTTTAAGTATCAGATTGAAAAAAAAGGTATAGACATATTCAAATGGATTCATCCTGACTTTTTGATTGATCGAGATCAAAGCCTTCCGCGCGCTGACCAATGTGTTTCGGAGAAACCACCTTGCAGGCAATGAATTTAGGAACCATAATAATATTCTTCGCATACTGTTAATGTATTATAGCAACATATGTTAAGATGCAAAGGAGTGTAGCATATCGCTTGACGACTCATATCAAATTGAATAGTATGTTCAATAACAAAGGAGGATATTATGGAACTTGATAACCTACTTAAAGAGTTAGCGGAGGAATTGGTCGGTCTGAAGTGTTCAGCTGTTGTCGGAACAGACGGTCTTGTAATCAGCCAAGATGTTGTATCAGATGATGTAGATGTTCCCACCTTGATGGTTATGTTTTCAAGCGTTTTCAACACAACAAAGAAAGCCAGCATTGAGATTGGTGAATCAGGTAAATTGTGCAGTATCCACACATTTGATAATCACTACATCATAATGCAAGAGATTGGAGACTTAGGTTTTTTTGTCATTACATGCATCGATGTAGCTAGTGGTAACATAGGTAAAGCTCGATATATGATGAACAAACTTGAAAATAGGTTTTATGAGGAACTGAAATGAGTAATTACACACAAATATTGAAGAATGCGATTGTAAATGTGAAGCATTGTCAAAGGGCAATCGTCTCTACGTCGGATGGTTTACTAATCGAGTCATATCCTGAATCAGACGATGTTATTAATGATACCCTTTCAGCAGCAACCTCATCTATCTATGGAATTACAACGTCGGTTTCAGCTAGAACAGGAAAACATGAGAGTGATTACATACTGATAAAGAATCCTGATTCCTTTATTTTGGTCTATTTTGTTGAGAATGTGTCTTTGATGATGATTGCAGATAGCCGAGTTAATCTTGGTATGCTCCTGCATGTTGGCAGGAAACTGAAAAATGCTATAGGCGAACTGCAAAAAGAATCATCCTATGAACAGGAATGGGAGCAATCCCATGAATTAGAATCCTCTCAAGAATTGGAAGATTCTACAATTAATAAAGAGATAGTCGAAGAGAGTGAATCTGCAGTTGGACACGCTTACGATAAGGCTGAGAGCGCTGACCTAAAAGTGTCTAAAAGCGTTACTCAGGAATCAATAATGCATGATAAGCCAGGCACAGACTATGAACCTGAGGAAGAACCTTCATTTGTAGCAGTTCAACAAGAGGAGAATGAGTCAGTTGTTGATGATCCTTCGCCAATTGAAAGCGAGAGCTTGAAAGACGAAGAGGAAAACGAGTTTCATTTTTCTGATGAAGATAAGCTGAATAACAATGAGTCCGAGGTATCTGATGGCACATCGTCAGTCACTATATCGTTTAACGATGAGAATGGAGATAACGATAATAAGCGTGTTGTCGATGAAGAAACAGAACAAATAGATGATGATATAGAAGATACATCTGATCCCGATGATTCAGTAGAAACTGATCAAATGGAAGATGATGAGAGTGCTGAGGAAAACACCGACAGCTATCAATCCTTTGCTTCCTGGAGAGAAAGGATGCAAAGGGAGAGTGATGATGAGGATGATTCATCAAAGGATGGGCTTCTATAGAATCAGGTAATCGTAATATTCGAATAAATACCCTCATCGCAAGATCGGGGTTTTGTTCTAGAAGAAAAGCAGATGAATTGATAAGTCAAGGTCGAGTGTGTGTGGATGGTGTTAGAGTAAAAAAACTGGGCATAAGAGTTTCATTAGAATCAAAGGTATCAATAGACGGCGCTTATCTTGATAAACTAAAAGAGTACGATTACATAGTTCTTAACAAGGCCAGGCTTTCGATCACTTCCCATAGTGACAATGCTGGCAGGGACACAATATATAAGACCTTACCAGAGAAATTATCTCATCTAAATCCTGTTGGCAGGCTTGATTATGATGCATCTGGAGTACTCATTCTAACAAACGACGGAGAACTTTTATACAAGCTGACACATCCGAAGTTCCAGATCAATCGAGTGTACAGAGTATCGTGCTACAATAGGATAAGTGGCCATGATGTTTTAAACCTTAAGAAAGGTGTTTATATCTCCAAAGACCAGTTGACTCGACCAGATAACGTAACAAGGCAGGGACAGTATTTATTTATTACGATTCATGAGGGAAGGTATCATCATGTAAAGAGAATGATTGAAGCCATTGGGAATAGAGTGAATCGTATAAAGAGAATTGAATATGCTGGGATTAGAGTTAAAGGAATACAATCAGGGGCTTGGAGATACCTCTCACATAAAGAAATACGATCTATAAAAAGGTTAACAAGCTAGGCTAGCAAAGCATTTTACATCCCTTAATATTTGATTGGTTTAATCTCGGGAAATCTGATTAACCTATGTATGCACACATCTTTTTCCGGGCCCATAGCTCAGTTGGTCAGAGCAACTGGCTCATAACCAGTGGGTCGCAGGTTCGAGTCCTGCTGGGCCCATACTGAAGTGAGGTAAATGTCAGGTACCACCAAACTCATCAAACTATGCAATTTAGACCTCAGTATTCGTAGGATAGAAAATGAGATTGATTCTGCGGATGACGGCAAGCAATTGTTTATAAAACTCAATTCAATGATAGGGGACAGGAAGAAATTCGAAACCGCGATATGCAAACTTAAGAAGCTGGTTGAAAAGAACAAAGAGAAGATAAACTCGAGTTTAGTAGAAAAAAAGAAGATGGAATCACGGTTGTTTGGTGACAAGGTGAATCAGAAGCAGATAGAAAACATACAAACGCATCTAAAAAACATCTCTGAATTCATCGATGAATCTGAGACCAAGCATCTGGAATTACTTGACAAACTCGATAAATATGACGCTTACATGGAGAAACTGAAAAATAACTGCGACCAACTTGAAAGTGATTACAAAGTAATTGTGGCCAGATACAAAGAGATGAACAAAAAAGCTAGAGTGAAACTAGACAAACTGAAACGTGAGAGAGAATCACATATTGCCAATATGGATGGGAGTGATGTTGAACTGTATGAAACAATGAGACGACGGAAAGCTGGTATAGCTATGGCGGAAGTTGTAAACAAGCTCTGCACTGCATGCAACCAAACCATTTCTTCATCACTTGATCAGAGCCTTTCAGAGGAACCGGATAGAGTTCACTACTGCAATAATTGTGGTCGAATCGTATACAGAATAAAGGTTGAAACATGAAGCAAGTAATCGCATGGACAGATGGGGCTTCGAAAGGCAATCCTGGTCCTTCCAGTTTTGGTTCGATTTGTGAGGTAGATGGAAATCTCATTTTTGAAGACAGTTTTGATATTGGAAACCATACAAACAATGAAGCCGAATACAGCGGTCTCGTTTATACGCTCTCTAAGATTATTGCTTGTGGTTTAGAGACTGAGGATGTGAAAGTCAAGATGGACTCACAGCTGGTTGTAAGACAAATCAATGGGGAGTATAAGGTAAAGAAGAAAGAGCTTAAATTCTACTACAAAATAGCTAGCAATCTTATGGAGAGATTCGACAAGATCGCTATCATACATATAGTAAGAGAGCTAAACAAATCAGCAGATAGAATGGCAAATTTAGCATTTGAAAGCAGGTAATTACGATGGATACAGATAACAAAAACAAAGTATACCATGAGAATGATCTGGTCGACTTGACCATGAGAGAACTATATGAGATTAGCAAAGAACAAAAACTTAAAAATTATACGAGCTTTAGGAAAGAAGATCTCATAAATGAAATATGCTTGGTTTCGCAGGGAAAGAAAAAGATTGTAAGGAAAAAGAGGGGAAGGAAGAGCAAAGCTGAGTTGGAACGAATGAAACAAGAGCAAGATTACGATGAAACAATACATAGTGATGATGTAAGTCAATCTAGTGATGAAGAGGATAAAGCTGAAAACATCGATAAAGTATCATCATCAGAACAAGTAAACGGCTCAGAGAAGAGACCTAAATTGATGTTCCCACCCAAGAGATACACTGCCGATAAGGACAAGGAATCAAAAGAAGAAATACCTCAAAAAAATAACATAGATCAAGCTTCAGCCAGAAAAACCAATGAAGTGAAAGCACCGTATAATTCAGTTAAAATCAATAATCTACAGTATAAAGGTGATTCCCAGGGGTCCGGTAGTGGTGTACTTGAGATACATCCAGACGGATACGGCTTTTTAAGGGTTGCTTATGTCCCAAATCCTGATGATATATACATGGCTCCTTCTCAGATTAGAAAGTTCAACCTGAGGAATGGAGATTTCGTAGAAGGTATCGTAAGGCATCCTTCGAAGGCTAGTGAGAAGTACTCCGCTATGCTGAGGGTTTCATCAATAAATGGTATCAATACTCAGGATATGAAGGAAAGACCAGTATTCGAAAAGATGGTGCCAATCTTTCCAGAGGACAGACTGATACTCGAAATACCTGGCAAAAACAGCTTCACACTTCGGCTAATAGAACTCTTTGCTCCAATTGGAAAAGGACAGAGAGGTATGATAGTTTCTCCGCCAAAAGCCGGTAAAACAACAGTTATCAAGCGTATCGCACAAGCAATATCAGTTAATCACCCTGAGGTAATACTCATGATCGTTTTGGTTGATGAAAGACCCGAAGAAGTTACTGACATGGAGAGATCAGTAAAAGCACAGGTAATACATTCAACGTTTGATCAACTTCCCGAGAACCACATCAGGGTCGTTGAGTTGGCGATGGAACGAGCAAAAAGATTGGTTGAAATGGGGAAGGATGTCGTTGTTCTGATGGATGGAATAACACGTCTGACCAGAGCTTATAACCTCGTAATGACGCCTACTGGAAGAACCCTTACCGGCGGACTTGACACATCAGCTATCCATGGACCAAAGAGGGTACTTGGTGCCGCTAGGAACATTGATGGCGGTGGTAGCCTAACCATGATAGCGACAGCGTTGATTGAAACTGGATCCAGAATGGACGAGGTTATTTATGAAGAATACAAAGGAACCGGCAACATGGAGCTTGTTCTGGACAGGAAACTCTCTGAAAAGGGACTGTTCCCTGCAATCGAGATAAACAAATCAGGCACTAGAAGAGACGAATTGCTCTACGAACCTGAGGTCAAGAGAAGAATCTGGAGCCTCAGACGTTTCCTTTCAAATCTGGACACAGACGAAGCACTAAGAAAACTCTATAAGTGGATGAAAGATTCCAAGAGTAACGAGCAATTCCTGAGATCCATTGTGTCTGAAGATAGAAACAGATAGTTTAAATAACTAATGAACTTAATGATCTAATAATCCGCTGATTCGAAAAAACCTATGACCCACAACCTGATCATTGTAATTGAGTATGTCCTCATTTGAGAACGATACTAAATTGTTAATATTATACCCCAGAGCTTCTGCTATCTTCGATGCCACGAAGGCAAAAAGGTGCGCTTCATCGCCACAGTCTATCTTGAATGTGCATCCGATGTTTTCTCCGCCAAAGCAACCAATACCTTCAGCACCAGCTTTGAAAATGCACCTAGGATTGTCTTTAAGGAAAAGGGTTGCAATCCTGTAATCCCCAGCAAATTCAGTTGGGTTGCTTTGAATTGCATCCCTTATCAAATTCACCGCTTCTCTCTTTTCGTATGGTAGATGATTTGAGTTGCATAGGTTGAAATACCCTTTAGCCATAGAAGTCAAAGGCATCGCAAATACTGGAACGCCACATCCATCTATTCCAGTTTCTATTTGGTTTTCATTAATATCGAACATGCTAGCAACTTCAGTTTTCATAAGCGTTTGGACAGGGTGATTTGGGTTCATGTAATCATCGATATCCCAACCCATGTGTTTGCAAACGAGCAACATTGCGGTGTGTTTTCCAGAACAGTTATGTGAAAGAGGAGATGGATTATCGCCTACCTCTATTCGGGCAACTTTTGTAAACGGACGATGTGTTCCACAATGTAAATGTGATTCATTCAAATCTGCTCTATCCAGCATATCCATTATCAATTTTCGATGAATGTGCTGTCCGCTATGTGAACCCGAGGCAACTGCGAGATGCTTTGCATTCAAGTTGAAGTGTTTATAGGCTCCTGTTGTTATTAGGGGAATAGTTTGAAAGGGCTTGGACGCACTTCTTATATATGTGAAAGTCTTTGGTTCACCATAGAATTTTACAGTACCTTTTTTATTAATTACTACAACATGACCGGTAACTGAACTTTCAACGATGGATCCTCTGGTTTTGTCAAAGAGAATTGCTGATTTACTCATGTTGCAATTATCATTTCTTAACCTTTTTCATCAATAAAGAATTTAAACATACTTGAAAGTGATCGTTAATGTTTGCTATCATTGCTGTATGAGGAGAGAATATTGGTTATCACCTGATTTGCTTGAATCAAAGGTCGTGGTAAACAATATTGGTTCGAATTTAGTATCAGTAGAACCCAACATATTCCATCCAAATGAAGGCGGTCAGCCATGTGATCTAGGTAAAATAGGCAATGCCAAAGTCATATCAGTGGATATGCGTGAAGGTTCGATTGTAATAGAGCTAGACGAAAAATTGTCGGATGGCAAATACACAGCAAGGGTTGATAAAAAGAATCGTCTATTCACAAGCAGGCATCACACAGCTCAACACATTATCTCAGGTATAGCAGAGAGTCTTTTTAATCTTAAAACTATGGGCGTTCACATCGGAGAGCACTCAACGATTGATTTCGATAAAGAGATAGACTCAGAAACACTTGAATCACTCGAGTTATATTCAAACAGAGTTGTAATGGATGACATACCCGTTTTATCAACATTCGGTTCAGCACCTTCAAGGTTTGATGAACGTATCAATCATATCGACAGTGAAGATATCAGAGTGGTATCTATTGGGGATATAGATAACTCTGCATGCTGTGGGGCTCATGTGTTGTCAACCGGTAATGTGGGGTATATTAGAATTGTTTCAAATGAACGGAAACGGGGAGGAAGTAGAATAGAATTCCTAGCAGGCGAAGAGGCTGTTTTATTCTCCAGAAATGAAACGAATGTACTTGCTGAAATTAGGACTTTAAGCAGTTGCAGTAACGATGAACTGGTGAATAAATTTTCAAATCTACTGGAATCGAACAAAAAACTGCAACAGGATATCAATCATATATGGAGTAGAAATCTATCAAATATTGCAGAGAACTGTGGTGTGCTTGATATCAACGGGAATAAAGTAGGGCTCATAATTGAGATAGTTCCAAAGAAGATACAGGGTAAATTAATGTCTGTCCTATTAGGCGCAAATGATGCGGGTATCATAATTTCGGATAGATCAATTTCAATTTATTCTGATAGATTATCATCAAGGGATCTTCTGGATACTATTATTGGCAAAGTAGGTGGTAAAGGAGGTGGGAATGACAGGATAGCAAAAGGTTACCTATCAGCTTCAGTCAGTGAAAATGATATAAAACGATCGCTTTCAATAAATGAATGATTACTTCGTTGTTATTCAGTATTTTGTTTGGAATGATGTAACTTAATGAGACCTATTGGATTCAAAACAGATTGGTATCGGTTGAATGGGTAAGTTATCTACATATAATTGCCCTGACTGATCATCGTTTAAATATGAGGTGATAAATGGAATATCTACAAAGCTACATCTCAGTAGGGATTTTTGTTGCCGTGGGTGTTGGTTTTGGTCTTTTCGCCTATTTTCTTTCTTACATCCTTAGACCCAAGAGGATCGACAGTGAGAATGCTAAAACAGCTTATGAGTGTGGTATGCAACCTGAAAAGGATGCTAAGGTCAAGTTCAATATCCGTTATCTCATATACTTACTCATCTTTGTAGCGTTTGATGTAGAGGCAATATTTTTATACCCATGGGCGGTCAAGACAAGCACGCTTGGTTGGTACGCATTCATCGAGGTTACAATTTTTGTCAGCATCATTCTAATTGGTTGGATCTACGCATGGGGAAGGGGATTGTTGAAATGGGATTGAATGAATCTAGAACACTCGATCCTGCAATTTCCGATGGTAAGGGAAGTGTGTTCCTCACATCCGCTGATTGGTTGATCGCTTGGGGTAGGAAGAATTCGTTATGGCCATTAACATTTGCAACAGCATGTTGTGCTTTTGAGATGATTCACGCTTGGATGCCAAGGTATGATTTTGATCGTCTAGGCAGTTTCTTCAGACCAACCCCAAGACAGTGCGATGTTATGATTGTTGCTGGGACGATAACCAAAAAAATGGCTGAACCAACGAGGTTATTGTACGATCAGATACCACATCCGAAATGGGTTCTTGCCATGGGCGCTTGCGCTTGTTCAGGTGGACCGTTCATAGATAGTTACTCCGTGGTAAAGGGTGTTGACAAGGTGGTTCCAGTTGATGTTTACATTCCAGGTTGTCCTCCAAGACCTGAAGCTCTTCAGTTTGGAATGACACAGTTGCAGAAGAAAATAATGGCAACAAAGAGAAACCTTGGGAGGAGCCATGTCTGAAATAACAGAATTGATAGAAGAAAAGATAGGTGTGGAAGTTGAGGAGATGCCAGAAGGCGAACCAGGTCTGAAGATAAGAGTGGACAACGATAAATTGATCAATACCCTCAAGTCACTTAGAGGTATCGGATACAACTACATGACAATGCTTACCGCAAAATGCACTGATGATTCTTTCGATGCGATTTACCTGCTTGACGATTGGACACACAAGAGAAGGATATGGGTATACACAGAAGTAAATGTTGAGAATCCATCAATTCCGAGTATCACTCCATCATGGTTAGCGGCAGATTATCTTGAGCGCGAGGTTTATGATATGTTTGGAATTGAATTCGAGGGACACCCAAATCTTACTCGCATACTCACTCCCGAAGGATTTAACCAATATCCATTAAGAAAAGAATTTAAGGAATCGGATTAGGAGGTTTGGATTGAGCGAACAAACAATATGTACAGACACGATTAAGCTGAATATCGGACCTCATCATCCAGCGACACATGGAGTATTTCGACTAGAAACAGAGCTTGATGGAGAGGTAGTCGTAAACAGTAGGCCAATCCTCGGGTATCTGCATAGAGGCATAGAAAAAATTGCAGAAAACCTAACCTATAAACAGATAATTCCATACTTCGACCGGTTGGATTATCTCTCAGGCTTTCTCAACGAGTATCCATTTGTTTCAGCAGTTGAAAGACTGATGGGTATCGAGGTGCCAAAAAAAGCACAGTATCTTAGAGTGCTGATGATGGAATTGAATCGAATTGCGGCTCATCTGGTTAACATAGGAGCTCAGGGTTTGGACCTGGCATCTATGACTTCAATGGTGTATTGCATGCGAGAGCGTGAGTATCTGCTTGAGTTGTTTGTAGCTGTTTCTGGATCTAGGATGACATTCAACTGGATGCGTGTTGGAGGCGTTAAAAGTGATCTGCCCGAAGGATTTCTTTCAAGAGTCGATAGATTTATACACTATCTGAAAGACCGCATGCCAGAGTATGCATCATTGATGCAGGATAATGAAATATTCCAAGCTCGAACAAAGGGTATTGGCATTCTCAAACCAGATCATGCTCTTGAACTGGGTTGCTCTGGCCCACTCCTTAGAGGTTCTGGTGTCGCCAGAGACATAAGGATGGATGAACCTTACGAGGTTTATGACGAGTTAGAGTTCAAGGTGATAACGCATGATGAATATGACAGCTTTGCAAGATACATGGTTAGATATGATGAGATATCACAATCCATCAGGATAATTGAACAGATTCTATCCAAGATACCAGATGGGGATATAATGGCTAAGGTTCCGAAGGTAATCAAACCTCCAGATGGGGACATCTACTCCAGAGTAGAAGCGCCAATCGGGGAGTTGGGTGTATATTTGTCTTCCGATGGGAAAAACAAACCACACCGTATGAAGATCAGAGCTCCAAGTTTCAGCAATATCAGAGCTGTACCCGACATGATAAAGGGTTTGCAGGTTCCAGACGTAATAGCTACTTTTGCATCAGTGGCACCCACTATGGGTGAGGCGGATAGGTAATCTTATGATAGGATATATTCTAGAAAACTACATCTATTTTCTCGTTGTTACTGGTGTAGCTATCGGTATGTTTCTTTTTGTTACAGCTGTTGCTCTCATGTTCACTCTCGTTGAAAGAAAGCTTCTCGGGTGGATGCAACAGAGACTAGGACCAATGGAAGTGGGACCCTGGGGGCTGTTGCAACCAATTGCAGATGCCATAAAGCTACTCGGTAAGGGTGATGTTATGCCCAAGCTTGCTGATAAATTCTTCTATACATACAGCCCAATAATCAGCTTTGCTCCAGCATTCATCGTTTTTTCCCTCATTCCAATCGCCAGTTATACACGAGTTATCGATGGACAAGCTGTAGTATCACAGGTTGTTTCTTCTGGGTCATCCATTGGAATTCTGCTTATCACAGCTATTATGTCTGTAAGTGTCGTTGGTATAATGATTGGTGGATGGTCATCTGGAAACAAGTTCTCTCTTCTAGGAGCAGTTCGCTCCGCCGCTCAGGAGATAAGCTATGAAGTTCCAAAAACAATAGCTATTCTATGTATTGTGATGATGGCAGGCTCAATGAACCTCAGTATAATAGGTGGTGTACAACGGGTGTGGTTTATAATACCTCAGTTCCTTGGTTTCATAATTTTTGTTATTGCATCACTTGCCGAGGTCTTCAGGATACCGTTTGACCTGGCTGAAGGAGAATCAGAGCTGGTTGCCGGATACAACGTTGAATTCGCAGGAATACGCTTTGTTTTCTTCTTCTTTGCCGAGTATACGTATCTATTTGTCACAGGCGCTCTCGTTACCGTACTATTCCTTGGTGGAGGACACATGCCCGAATTCCTGGGTTTTCTGAACTTCAAGATATATGGCTCATATGCAGTCTCATCCGCTTTCTGGTTCATTGCAAAATCAATGTTACTAGCCGTAGGTATAATCTGGTTTTCTCGATCAATGCCAAGGGTAAGGGCAGATCAACTCATGAACGGAGCTTGGAAGGTACTTCTCCCTCTTTCACTCGTTAACGTAATCTATACAGCGGTTATCGTGTTGAACAAACCATTGCATCAGCTCTTTGTCTACACACTGGCAGGAAAGTGAGGTATCCATGATAGGACAAGGAATAGCATCTTCTCTTGTGACTACACTAAAACATATATTCAGGAAAAAGATAACTCTTCGATATCCAAAGAAAAAACAACCTATGGACAAGCGTTTCTTCGCACTGATGAGATTGTCAATGGATGATAATGGGAAATTAAAATGCACTGCCTGTGGCATATGCGCAAAGAATTGCCCAGTTCATGCAATAACAATAAAGCGCGGTAAAAGAGAAGACGGAAAGCCATATCCAGAGGAATATGAGATCAATATTCAGCAGTGCATGTTCTGCGGCATATGTGTGGAGGTGTGTCCATTTGACGCATTGCAGATTGGCAATTTCTATGAATTATCCTCTTACTCAAGAAAAGGACTTGTATACGACAAGGAAGATCTGGTAGGTCCGGTGAGGAGCAATGTATGATAGAGTCTAGAGTCATCATATTTTTTGTTGCATCTGTACCGATAGTTGTGTTTGCCTTCCTCACTATATTACTCAGAAACATTGTCCACGCAATCGTATCATTGATACTCTGCCTGATATCACTGGCTGTCGTATATATCGCTATTGATGCTGACTTCATAGCCGCGGCACAGATTGCCATATATGTAGGTGCAATATCTATTCTGATACTCTTTGCTATCATGTTCACACGTGACAGAGAAGGCAAGAACATGCTTCATATACATAGACAGGTGGGGATAGGTATAACCATTGCCATCGCACTGTTTGCTTCAATCTGCTTCTTTTTCATTTCAACCGTTCAAACAGAAAGTGACGCACTCCCATCAGGTCAAGTGGATGCAAATATCAAAACCGAAACTTCAATAACGTATATTGGAAGAACCATGTTTGAAAAAGGCTCACCGTACGTGATACCCGTTGAAATGGCATCGATTATGATACTAGCCGCACTTATTGGTGGTATTGAACTGGCAAAGAAAAAGGAGGATGAACTTTGAACTTTCTTTTCTTCATTGGAGCGGCTTTGTTTTGCATAGGTGTAATGGGTGCATTGAGTTTGAGAAACGCCATCCGGATAATAATGTGCATCGAACTCATGCTCAACGGTGCAAATCTCACCTTTTTAGCTACAGCATACTCCTTGCCTGACCCAGGGGTTGCACACACTATGGTTGTTTTTGCCATTGCAGTTGCCGCCGCAGAAACAATAATAGGGCTAGCCGCAATCGTTGCTATGTACCGCGCAAAGGGTTGGATAACCCTTGAGAAATTCAATCTATTGAAATGGTAGGAGGTTAGATGGAACTTCATATACTACTAGCAATTCTCGCGCTTGCCCTGCCTCTTGCCGGATTTGTTATTATCGGTCTATGCGGAAAGATAGCAAAAGGCTGGGCAAAGTACCTTGGCGCTACCACCATGGGTGTCACGCTGGCATTATCAATTGCTTTGTTGATAATGGTGATTCTGCATGGTGAAGCTTTCGAAACCGTATCTTTCACCTGGCTCAGTACAGGTAAATATGTACTGGATTTTGGTCTTCAGATTGATTCCCTAGCTGTAATCATGATGGTTGTAGTGTCAACGGTTTCATTTCTGGTACACCTGTTTTCAATAGATTACATGAAGGGTGATACGGGTATTGCTCGATACTATGCAGAACTCCAGCTTTTCTCAGTTGCTATGCTAGGTGTGGTAACAGCCTCAAACCTGCTCCAGTTGTTCATGTTCTGGGAGTTGGTGGGTTTGTGCTCATATCTGCTCATTGGATTCTGGTTCAGTGAGCGTTCAGTTTACCAAGCCGCAAAAAAAGCTTTCTTTGTTACAAAGGTTGGCGATGTATTTTTGTTCCTAGCTATTGTAGCAATATTCTACCAGACTAACACACTCAACTTCAGCGCATTACCCGCTGGTCTGGAAGTCTTGAGTACGACAATGCTAATAGTCATACCGCTATGCATATTCATGGGTGCTGTCGGTAAGTCGGCTCAATTCCCCCTTCACGTATGGCTACCCAATGCAATGGAGGGTCCAACACCCGTATCAGCACTAATACATGCCGCAACAATGGTCGCCGCAGGTATTTACCTGGTCGCAAGGACGATGCCCATTTTCATGCTTGATACAACTGGCATTGCGTTGACGGTGGTTATGCTGATCGGAGCGTTCACCGCTTTCATGGGGGCTACTATAGCAACCGTGCAAGCGGAGATAAAAAAGGTTCTTGCCTTTTCTACCATCAGCCAGCTTGGATATATGATCATGGGGCTTGGTGCTGTATACATCGGTCACGGAGAATTTGCTTTGCTGGGTTTTTCAGCATCACTGTTTCATCTTATGACGCACGCATTCTTTAAGGGGTTGCTCTTCCTCAGTTCGGGTTCTGTAATACATGCCACCCACACCAAGAACATGCACGAGATGGGTGGATTGATGAAGAAGATGCCCGTAACGGCTTGGACATTCATCATTGGCTCTCTTGCTTTGGCTGGCTTCCCCCTGTTTGCTGGATTCTGGAGCAAGGATGCCATAATCGGCGCTGTCCATCTATCTGCTCATCACGGACACACTATAGCTTATCTTGCGCTAGCACTCGCTCTGATAGGAGCATTCCTCACACCCTACTACATGACCCGATGTGTGTGGTTAACATTCTTCGGCAAACCTCGCAAGGAGAACCATGCGCACGAAGGCACAAAGAACTCAAAGATTCCACTCATATCTCTTGGTGCACTTGCCGCATTGGTGGGTTTTGTTGGTGTACCTTTCTGGGGACTGAATTCAAATTGGTTTCAGAGATTCCTGGGTAAATCATATGCAATAAATAGCATGTCCAAAATTATCCTAGATGAACACAAAAGTGTTGAGTCGTGGTCACAAATGAACAAGCCACTCCTCTTTGGTTCAATAGGACTTGTGTTTGCTGGTATTCTTGTTGGACTCACCGTTTATGTATGGAAACCAGGGTTGAAAGTGAAACTAATCAAAGCGCTTAAACCACTCTATATTTTCTTCAAGAGGGCTTGGTTTATGGATGAAATATGGACATTCATCGCCGTTCGACCGTTTATTGGATTTGCGGTTTTCTGCAGTCATTTTGATGCGATTGTGATAGATGGAATAGTAAATGGAGCCGCATGGCTAACACTTAAGTTGTCATATGCCGTCAGTTGGTTTGATGATAATATAGTTGATGGAATGGTTAACGGAGTCGGCTGGCTTGGGATTCAACTGTCAAAATACGCCAAGTGGTTTGATGAGACCATCGTTGATGGTTTTGTCAATGGCTCCGCTTGGGTGTTTGGATTTGCTGGAAAAAAGACACGCAGGATTCAGACTGGATACCTGCCTAACTACGCCGCAGTGATGTTTGCATCACTGGTCGTAATACTAATGATTGTTGCGATATCACTCGCACTGTAACAGGAGGTTTAATAGATGGATATCAATAACTACTTGTTAACTGCAGTAACCTTCTTGCCGCTACTTGGCTCTCTGATCATTCTACTGATACCAAAGGACAGGCATGCGTTTCTCAGAGGATTCGCCACTGTATTCGCATTGCTGACTTTGGGGCTTGCAATCTTTATTTGGACACAATTCGACTCTGGGATGAGTTCTTCATTTCAACTTGTTCAGAAAATACCATGGGTTGAATCGATCGGTATGTTTTATCATCTTGGTGTTGACGGCATGTCCATGCTACTGCTTTTCCTTACCACACTTCTCTCTGTAACTGCCTGTCTTGCCTCCTTTTCAATCAAAGAACGCGTCAAGGAATACTTCTCCTTGTTCCTGCTTCTTGAGACTGGTCTGATTGGTGTATTCCTTTCACTCGATCTGGTCATGTTCTATGTATTCTGGGAAGTTGTTCTGGTGCCCATGTATTTCCTCATAGCCATATGGGGTGGCAAAAAGAGACAGTATGCTTCGATCAAGTTCTTCATCTACACATTGGTCGCTTCGCTTGTAATGCTGGTTGGCATATTGGCTGTGTACTTCGCATCACCTCTGGTTGCAAATGAATCAGGCGGGTTAACTCACACATTCTCTATTGTTGAGATATTAAAAACGGGTGGAATTGCCGCGAACCTCGGAGCAATGACGCTTCCAATATTTGGAGCACTTCTCTTCGGATTTTTAGTCAAGGTACCTTCGTTCCCATTCCACACGTGGTTGCCTGACGCCCACGTTCAGGCTCCAGCTCCTATCTCAATCATGCTTGCCGGTGTACTGCTTAAGATGGGTGGATATGGCATAATCCGAATCGGTGTCGGTTTCTTCAAGGATTCGGCGGCTGTGACAAACTTCTGGGGACCTGTAATCGCGGTGCTAGGCGTCATCGGTGTGATATATGGCGCATTATGCGCATTGGTGCAAAAGGATCTAAAGAAACTGGTTGCATACACTTCTGTCAATCACATGGGATTTGTATTAATAGCCATTGGTGCATACATGCTTACTGGATCGAACGTTGCGCTTCAGGGTGCTGTGGTGGTCATGTTCAACCACGGTACAACAACCGGCCTACTCTTCCTTTTAGTTGGATATATATACGAAAGAACGCACACAAGAGAGATATCCGAGCTTCCTGGTATGGGTGGAAGGATTCCAATGATCGCAATAATGTTGATCATCGCATCATTTGCATCCATTGGTCTTCCAGCGCTGTCAGGTTTCGTTGGCGAGTTTCTGTCGCTTCAATCAGCATTTATGGCTGTTCCATGGTGGGCATGGGCGGCTATAGTTGGTCTGATTGTAAACGCTGGTGTTATGCTGTGGATGATGCAAAGGGTCATGTTTGGCAAAGCTCAAGACAAATATGCAAACCTGAAAGACGCTTCATTTAGAGAATTCATAGCCGCTATTCCGCAATTTGCATTTGTGTTCTTCATTGGCTTGTACCCAATGCCCATTTTAAGCATGATAGCTAATTCAGTAGTTGGCTTGGTTTAAGGAGGTTTTGCTGTGGAATTCTCAGCATTTCTCCCAGAAACAATAGTCGTTGCAGGAGCATCAATTTTGTTGTTGCTTTCCCTGATAGGCTATAGAAATAAGAAATATGTCAATGGCATCCTAGCAATGCTCATACCAATCATTGCATTCATAATCATTGCGTTTCAAGCAGGTAGTGTCAGCAATCTGTTGTTTGTTCAGGACGGGTTTGCCCAATTCGCGAGAGGGCTTCTGTCGCTAATCTCTCTACCAATTCTACTTTCATCATTTGACATGTTCTCTTCTGATTCCAAACGACAGGGCGAGTTTCTATTTCTCATGCTCATATCTCTAAGCGGTCTCATGCTTCTATGTCAGGCAAGCAGTTTAATGATCGTATATCTAGCCATAGAGATATCATCCATACCGCTTTACATGCTTGCCGGATTCAGGGTAGGCAGTGTTCGCTCCAAGGAAGCTGTTGTAAAATACTTTCTTTTAGGCGCATTCGCATCAGCGGTTACCATATATGGCATGTCTCTTGTTTACTCAACAACCCACACACTTGCATTTTCACAACTAGCCCAGCATATATCGCCTACATTACCGGGTTTAACAGGGTTACCAATCGAATACGCTGGTTTGATATTTATCTTTGCTGGTCTGTTCTTCAAGATCGCCGCATTCCCGTTTCATTTCTGGGCTCCAGATGTTTATGAAGGTTCACCACCAATATCAACAGCCTTTATATCGGTAGCGCCTAAGATAGGTGTTGTTGTGTTGATGGCACGGTTCGTTGGTTTCGCTATTCCATCAGCTTTGAGTACAGGTGTGGCTTGGGTAGTGATGTCGATAACTGCTGTAACGATGACATTTGGTAACATAACAGCAATATGGCAGAATAACGTCAAACGTATATTCGCTTATAGCTCTATAGCTCAGGTTGGGTATATACTCATGGGTGTGGCTGTTATAGCGATTCATCCTGGTACTAACATCGCCAAAGACGGAGCAATTGGAATACTCATGTACCTTACCGCATACGCCTTGATGAATATCGCCGGTTTTTCAATCATCAAGGTAGTCGAATCTCGAAGAGGAGGTTCATCACTCAAACACTTTGCCGGACTGGGTAAGACTAATCCAGCCCTTTCTATTGCAATGGTTGTGACTCTCGTTTCACTCCTTGGGATACCATGGACAGCAGGTTTTTTTGGTAAGCTGTTTGTATTCAAATCTGCAATTAACGCAAGTCTTTACTGGTTGGTCATACTCGCAGTAGTCAATTCAGCTATTTCAGCGTTCTATTATTTTGGTATAGTAAAATACATGTACCTCAAAGAACCAGATGAATCAATAGAACAGTCTGGCTTCTCTGATGTTTTCTCTTCACTTTCATCTGGTATATGTTCAGTTGGAACAGCGGTCCTCATAATGGTTCCCGGTTTGATACCACTAATTGAAAAAGCCTGCAGGATGTTTGGCGGTTAGCATTATATGAGATGGGGTCTCATTGCAAGAGAGTTTATTAAAGCGAGGATGCTTGGTGTTACAGCCCTCCTCGTCATCATAACCCCTCTTGCGATAACTGGTATCGGTGGTTTCTTTTTGGACAGATGGCTAGGCACGACCCCGCTTTTTAATATATTGCTACTACTGCTGGGACTCGCCGCGGCAACGAAAGGAGCGCTTAAATTTAAGCCATGATTAATATTACATTATATATTATCGGTGGAATTGTGTGGGGAGGATTTCTTGGTTTTGTCCATTTTCAGTGGATCTTTTCGTCATCAAAAAAATCTGTTGACAAAGGACTCAAACCAATATCAAATCCCCTGCGTATGATTTTAACGGCAGGAGGCTTATTCCTTCCTGCTTTTATTAATATCATCGCTCTACTCTCATCGTTTGGTGGTTTCGCTATCGGATTCGCAGTATGGTGGCTGTGGTTTAGAGGTAAATTAACGTCAGGAGGAAACAATGACTAAAAAACCTCCACTATTAAAGAACAAGACTTTCTGGACTGTAATTGCGTTCATATTGACTTATGTCTTTGTATTCTTCTTGCCATCAATAATTAAAGCCATTACAGGTCGTTCAATTCAAGTTGCATCTAGTTTGCACGTAGCTGTAGGTCCACAAACCACCCCAATACCCTTCTTAAACAATCTTGGTGGGGGACTCAATCTTCCAAATACCTTCTTCTCCGCTGGTATCTCTAGTATTGTCTTTGCAGTCATCATTATAATACTTGGCACCGGATTGAAAAAAAGAGGATCCACGAGAACTATTTTAGCTGAGATACTTGTTACTACCATGCAGAGCTTCACAAAGAACATACTCGGTAAGAACGGAGAGAGATACGTTGTCGCAACGACGGCGATATTTGGTTATATTCTCGTATCCAACTTTCTTGGTCTCTTGTCTGGTTTGGCAACGCCTTTTATTGGCTCATCTATCAGCAACAGCAAGATATTTTCTATCATCACAGCACCTACAACAGACCTTTCAGTAACATTTGGTCTGGCGATTGCCGCGGTTATATATGTACATACACAATCCATTAAATGGCTTGGATTCAAACATTATTTCAAAGAAACGTTTATGCACCCATACCCTTTCATGTTACCGATCAACATAATTGAGCAGATAAGCAGACCTCTTTCGCTGGCTGTTCGTTTGTTTGGTAACCTCACTGGTGAGCATATTGTCCTGGAGGTAATAACCGGACTCGTGTCGTTTGGAGTCCCAATCGTAATACTCGGTCTTGGCATATTTACAGGATTTGTACAGGCTCTAGTATTTACTATGCTGTTCCTGGTTTATTTAAGCCTCGGAATACCTAGAGAAAAAGGAGAACATTAAAGATGGAAGGAATTACATTAGATTCAATCAAGACTTTTCTCGAATCAAACCCAGCTGTTTTAAAGGAAATGCTCAAGCAGGCGGCTCCTGCGTGGTACTGGGCAGTAAAGATGTCTGGAGCATTTGCCATCGCCATCGCCGCATTCGGCGGAGCTCAAGGTCAAGGCAAAGCCGCGGCGTCAGCTGTTGATGCCATTGCAAGACAACCAGAGGCTCAGCAGGATATCTTCACTACCCTCATACTTTCACTCGCCCTTATTGAGTCACTGGTCATATACGCTCTTGCCGTAGCTCTCGTTTTGATATTTGTAATTTAGGGATAGTCATTATGCTATCCTGGATAAATTCAATGTGGGATTCGTTCATCGGCTGGCTGGTCCCCTCTGTTTATGCGTCAGAGGGAGGGCATGCTGTTGCATCCGGTCCAAACGCAAATCCTCTACTTTTAGGCATAGACTTACGAACGCTGTTGATGGTGATCTTGAATCTGATCCTTCTCATATGGTTGCTTCGCAGATTCTTGTACAAGCCCGTTACAAACATGATCGCCGAGAGAAAAGCTTCTGCCGGCAAGATCATCGACGAAGCTAAGGAATATGCCGATTCAGCAAAAACTAAGCTTGAAGAGACCGAGAAAGAACGAGACAAAGCCATAGAGGATGCGAGAGCTACACGTACAGAAGCTATTAAAACGGCTGAAGCCATTCACGAGGATATAGTAAATAAAGCACAATCAGAGGCAAAGAGTATCATCAGATCAGCCGAAGAGGAAGCAAAGGGTGAGCGTGAGTTGACTACTGAAGAGCTAAAAAAGCGTTCAAGCGATCTGATTGAAATGGTTTCACAGAGAATCGTATCTTCGGTATTTGACAGCGAAACAGTCAGAAGTAATACTCAGCAAACCATTGAAAAGCTTCCCGAAGTTACAGCATGCAATATAAGCGACGAAGAAGTGAACCTTTGTGATGCAATCAGAAGCTCTGGCGATGTCAGGCATGTAGTTGTAGAGACAGCCATTGGACTCGATGAAATGCAGAAGGAAAGGGTAGAAAACTTTATACATGAATTCACTGCAAGCAGACCCTCAATTGAGTTCATTGTTAACGATAGCATCATCTCTGGCTTGCGAATGAATCTCGACGATACGTTATTTGACGCGTCTGTTGCAAGGATGATCAAACATACTGTATCAGAGAATCTGAGGTAGTGTATGTCAGATACTCTTGATACCATATTTAAGGGTTGGAAGGATTCATTCAAAGAAGTCACCTTCAAACCTATAATTGAGAATGCAGGTTCTGTTAAGTCATGTGGTGATGGAGTTGCTTTGGTCAGGGGTTTATCAGATGCATTCATAGGTGAGATCCTCGATTTTGAAGGTGGTATTGAAGGATTTGTGCTTTCGATGACCCCAGAGTATGTTGGTGTTGTTCTCCTTGGTCCAGACAAGTACGTAGGCGAGGGTGACAAGGTGACTAGAACAACAAGGGTGCTTTCAGTCCCATTTTCACCAGATTTACCAGGTCGTATAATAGATGCTACAGGAAAACCAATCGATGGAAAGAAGTCATTTGTATCCACAAAGCAATTGCCATTGGAGAAGGGCGCTCCATCGGTTATCGATCGGGAACCAGTTCATGAATCACTCCAAACAGGTTTAAAGGTTCTTGACGCACTCATACCAATAGGTCGAGGTCAAAGGGAGTTGATAATCGGAGACCGTCAAACGGGAAAAACAGCCATTGCAATAGACTCAATAATAAACCAAAAGGATGAGGACGTTATCTGCATATACGTGGGTATCTCTCAGAAATCATCCACTATGGCAGGTATCTATAAGTCCCTGAAAGATAATCACGCAATTGACTCTACTATTATTGTGTCGACTCTTGCAGACAACCCACCTGCTATACGATACATAGCTCCTTACGTTGGGTGTGCCATTGGTGAAGAGTATATGAGACGTGGAAAGCATGTTTTAATAGTTTACGATGATCTATCCAAACACGCTGATGCGTACAGAGAGCTATCGCTCTTACTCCGAAGACCGCCGGGTCGAGAGGCTTATCCTGGCGACATTTTTTATCTTCACTCTAGATTACTTGAACGTTCTGCAAAGATGAAGTCTGATCTAGGTGGAGGTTCACTTACAGCACTGCCGATTATCGAAACACAGGCTGGAGATATTTCTCAGTATATTCCAACTAACCTCATTTCGATAACAGATGGACAGATATTCCTTGAAAAAGAGTTGTTCAACGAGGGCATAAGACCAGCCGTAAACGTCGGTCTTTCCGTATCTAGAGTTGGTGGAGCCGCGCAGGTTCCCACAATGAAAAAGGTCGGTGGTAGTCTCAAGCTTGACCTATCTCAATATAACGACCTAAAAGCATTTGCACAGTTTGGTGCAGAGCTCGATCCCGTTACCCAAAGAAAGCTTTCAAGAGGAGAGCGATTGGTTGAATTACTTAAACAGGTACAATACTCACCAATGCAGGTTGGAGAACAAGTTCTGGTTTTGCTGGCTTATTCGCTGGGTGCTTTTGATGGCATCGATAAGAATGAGGTTAGAGATTTCGAGAAACGTCTCATCAAACATACAAAAGATAAGCATCCTGATTTGCTATCCGAGCTAACACATTCACCGAAACTGTCTGATTCGATAAAGGAATATGTTTCCGACCTAGTCAAAGAAATAAAAGGGATTTAGAGGTTCTTACTTGGCAACACTGCGTGATTTAAAAAGAAGGATTGCATCGGTAGATTCAGTCGCCCACATTACTCGGTCGATGGAGATGCTTTCAGTAGTAAAGATTTACCACCTGAGAAAACAGGTAGGAAAATCAATTCCCTTTGTCAACAAACTGCGTGATTTGCTAGTTTCAATTGCAGAGCATCTAAACACAGATATAAACACAAGTCCTTTGTTTGAATCAAAGCCTGTGGAAACCACCTTGATGATACCGCTGACCTCTGACAGAGGCTTCTGTGGTTCATTTAATTCCAATATAACTGATATCACCAAACGTTGGCTAACTCAAAACGATACAGATGTGCTTATGGGTTCACTATCAAAAAACACTACAAAGGAACTAAACCATCTAGGTCATAACATTATTGTCAACCATCCAGGAATGCTTGACAAGGTAACGTTTGACAACGCAAAAAAGCTTGCCGGTGAGATCAAGACAATGTACATTGAAAACAGAATTCAATCCGTCAAATTTGCATATATGGAGTTTCAATCTGTACTCAACCAGGTTTCTGTTATCAGACAGATGCTACCACTCGCTGAAATAAAAAAAGCGCAAAAAACAAGCGTTGAAGATTTCATATTCAAACCAAATCCAGAGAAGATTATTGACTCACTTACGAGCACATACGTTGATCTGTTTGTATACAAGGTGCTTTTGGAAGCCAGTGCATCAGAGCAGGCAATGAGACGGATGAGTATGCACCGGGCAACAGAGAATGCCCATGAACTTTCACAGAAGCTTACAATAAAATATCAAAGAACTAGGCAGGCAACGATCACCAAGGAACTCACAGAGATAACGTCTAGTGCCGAAGCGCTCAAGGAGACTGTCAATGGATAATAACAGGGGAAGATTAATTAGAGCCGAGGGGCCAGTTGTAGATTTTGAATTCGAAGAGGATTCACTCCCATCCCTTTATAATGCATTAGAGATAACGGATGATGATCTTGGAGAAAAACTCGTTTGTGAGGTTTCTCAAATAGTAAATAAAACTATTGTTCGATGTATAGCCTTGGGTCCAACTGAAGGTCTTCGAAGAGGTATGGTCTGCAGAGACACAGGCAAGACAATTCATGTTCCTGTCGGTAAGAGTGTTTTAAGCAGGGTTTTTAACGTGTTTGGTGAACCTATTGACAGAGAAGGTGAAGTTATTGCTGAAGAGTATCGTCCAATATTTCACGACCCACCACCTTTCTCAAAGGTTGAACCTGTTGAAGTTGTATTCGAAACTGGAATCAAGGTAATTGACCTGCTTGCTCCATTCCCTAGAGGTGGAAAGATAGGACTCTTTGGTGGAGCTGGTGTTGGTAAAACTGTTCTTCTTCAGGAACTCATTCGAAATGTAGCATATGAACATCAGGGTTATTCGGTTTTTGCCGGTGTTGGTGAGAGAACGCGAGAAGGCAATGATCTTATCCTTGAGATGCGGGATTCAGGTGTAATCAATTCCGCAGCACTCGTTTTTGGTCAGATGAACGAGCCTCCAGGTGTTAGAATGAGAGTTCCTTTCACTGCACTTACAATGTGTGAATACTTCCGAGATGATCTCGGTCAAGATGTACTTCTGTTCATAGATAATATTTTCCGATATGTTCAGGCTGGTTCGGAAGTGTCTGCACTGCTCGGCAGGATACCTTCAGCTGTCGGCTATCAGTCAACACTTGCAACCGAAGTTGGTCAGCTTCAAGAGAGGATTCTCTCAACTAAGAAGGGTTCAATTACATCCGTACAGGCTATATTCGTTCCAGCCGATGACTATACCGACCCAGCACCTGCAAACATCTTTACCCACCTTGACGCTACAATTACCCTTGACAGAGGGCTGGTAGAACTCGGCATATACCCTGCCGCCAGTCCATTGCTGTCTGGTTCTAAAATGCTTGACCCAAATATAATTTCTCAGGATCATTACGAAGTAGCTCAAGAGGTGAAACGAATTCTGCAACACTACGAGAATCTGAAGGATATTATTGCGATTCTTGGTATGTCCGAACTCTCAGAGGAAGACAGACAGCTGGTCTACAGAGCTAGAAAGATACAGAAATTCCTCTCTCAACCGATGCATGTCGCTGAACAGTTCACTGGACAGACTGGTGTGTCTATTCCACTTTCTGAAACAGTGTATGGTTTTAAAGAGCTTATTGATGGCAATTGCGATGATATGCCTGAGGATGCCTTCTACATGGTTGGCAATATTGACTCAGCCCGAGAGAAGGCCGAGAGGATGATCACGGAAGAGGAAAAAGATACCTCAAAGGTAGATGTAAAGAAAGAAGAGTATGTTTAAAGGATGTCTGATCTAACAGTAACTATCATAACTCCAGATGCAAAACAAGAGGACTTCAGTGCAAATTCAATTGTTGTCCCTCTTGAGGATGGTTATTGGGGTATTTTGCCCAAACACTCTAACATGGTTGCCGTGCTTTCCTCAGGTAAGATAAAAATCAAATTGTCTGGAAAAGAAATTCAGTATCAAATTGAAGAGGGTTGGATTGAGGTTTTTCACAACAGGATAATTATCCTGACTCCAGATTTTGTACCCGTTAACTGACCTGCATGTACATTTAGGTTTTGTTTGTTAACATAGCAGATAATGACGATAACTGATATCGCAAAGTTATTGACTTGTTCAGAGACACTCACAGAGATGCCAAGAACCGGTTATGTTCTGGAAGGTGTCGCTGACCCAGAGCGAGTTTCTTCGCACTGTTATGGGGTTGTTCTAATCACAATGCTTTTGTCTAAACTAGTTGAGACAGTAGACGTTGAAAAGGCTCTTAAAATGGCAATTATCCATGACCTTCCCGAATCCCTGATCGGTGATCTTACTCCACATTCAAGCCATTTCATTGACAAAAAGAATGCTGAGATTCAAGCATCAAATGATGTATTTGCAAAGATTTACGATCTTGATGAATTATTCTTAGAATATATAGCTAATGAGACTGTTGAATCAAAGATTGTACATGATGCCGATAAACTCCAAATGATGGCAAGAGTACATCGATACCGCAGACAGGGGAAGGGAGATATGGATAGATTTAAGGATGTAGAATTTTATTTCAGTGAATCAGCAGACATATTAAAAGAATTCAAACGACTTGACGGTTACTGTTAGTTTTATTACTATCCATATATGTTTTCCAGTGTTGAGAGTGTTACATTAGAGGGATTGAACCCACTTCCGCTTACAGTTGAACTTGACATAACTGGGCATGCATTACCCTCTTTCACAATTGTCGGTCTACCAGATGCCGCTGTTACTGAGGCTCGAGAGAGGGTTAGATCAGCAATAAAAAACAGTGATTTTTCATTCCCAATTAAAAGAATAACCGCAAATCTTGCTCCAGCAGATCTAAAAAAGGAGGGATCAGGTTTTGACCTTCCCATATCTCTGGGCATACTATCTGCTACAGAACAGATTCCAAGAAAGTCATTGGAAAACCTTGTTGTATTAGGAGAATTGTCGTTGGATGGAGCTACTCGAAGGGTGCCAGGTGTTTTACCGATAGCCATTGCTTTGTCTGGGACAAACAAAACCCTTGTTATCCCAGAAGAGAACCTACCAGAAGCATGCATGTTTGACCTTGATGTAATCGGTGTGAAAGATCTTAGACAGATCGTTAACCACCTCAGAGAAGAAAATCCAATACAACCAGTCAGAAACAAACAGATAGACATCAATGATTCAATGACCAATGTTCCATACGACATGTCTGAAGTGAAAGGCAATTCACAAGCAAAGAGGGCTTTTGAGATATCTGCCTGTGGTGGTCACAACGTTTTAATGGTTGGACCACCAGGCTCAGGTAAAACGATGCTTGCAAAACGATTACCCACAATCATGCCACCCCTTACATTGGGTGAGGCAATGGAGATAAGCCAGATATATTCGATTACAGGTTTGCTATCTCCTTCAGAAGGTCTCATAACTGTTCGACCATTTCGATCCCCTCACCACACGGCTTCACCTTCGTCAATTATTGGAGGTGGACAATCACCTAAACCTGGAGAGATAAGCCTTTCTCATGGTGGAGTTCTGTTCCTTGATGAATTGCCTGAATTTAGAAGGGATGTTTTGGAGGTATTGAGACAACCGATGGAGGAAGGTGAAGTAACTATTGCTCGTGTTCGAAAGACGATCACCTACCCTTCAAGATTTCTCTTAGTTGGGGCTATGAATCCTTGTCCATGCGGTTTCTTTGGAGACAGGACAAAACCATGTGTATGCAGTCAATCACAGATCAGACGATATCAATCAAGGATATCAGGCCCTCTGCTTGACAGATTTGATATCTATTTGAGTATAACAAGGTTGACACCAACAGAACTCGCAAGAGCAAAGCCCGGTGAATCAAGTGATTCTATAAGAAAGCGAGTTATTGCAGGTAGAGAGAAACAACTAAAAAGATACAGGCAAGAGAACATTTATTGCAACTCACAACTTACAACAAAACAGATTAGAAGATACTGCGAGTTAGGAAAAGATGAATCAAGTTTCCTCAAGTTTGCCTCAGAAAGAATGTCTCTAACAGCCAGGGGTTATGACAGAGTTCTAAAGGTATCAAGGACCATAGCAGACTTGGATGGATCAGACAGAATCTCATCGGCTCATCTTGCTGAAGCGGTACAGTACAGAGAGAATCTTCTGATATGAAAATAATATTCATTGGTTCTGGTAATTTTTCAGTTCCCATACTCAAGGCGTTATCTAAAGAATATCACATATGTTTGTGTATTACACACCCAGATAAACGAGTTGGAAGGGGCAAGAAGATAGTCAGATCAGACATTGGAATCGTCAGTGATGAGTTAGGGATCATGTGTTATTCACCTACTACTGTAAACAGTACTGAATCTATTGAAATAATGGAAGAAATGAAAGCTGATATTGCTGTGCTTGCATCCTTTTCTGAAATTTTGAACACTGACGTAATCAATGTACTTAGATTCGGAATAATCAACGTTCATCCATCACTTCTACCCAAATATAGGGGTGCTGAACCTATCCGATGGGCTATTAGAAGGGGTGAGACAGTAACGGGTGTATCTATTATGGAACTGTCAAAGGAGCTTGATAGGGGAAATGTCTTGTATCAGGAACCAATCTCCATTCAACCACAGGATGATGAGGGAACCTTGCGTCATCGATTAGTTAATTTATCTATAGATATGCTTCCAAAGGCGATCACCGAGTATAGAAAAGGTTATCGGGGTACACCACAGCGAACAGATAGAACATTCTATGCAAGGAGAATGAAGAAATCTGATGAGATAATTCACTGGGAATGGTCCGCACAAAAAGTAGATAGACACATAAGATCAATGTCTCCAAAACCTGGTTGTTATACCATACATAAGGGAAAGAGAATCAAACTGTTTGAACCTACAATAATTAATACATGTTATTCATTTCACCAACCAGGAGAGATCATTGAATCAAAGAAATCTTTTGTAGTATCATGTGGTATTGGGATGCTTTCTTTCGACTCAATTCAAAGGGAAGGTAAACGAAAGATACCAGTTGGTGATTTTCTAATGACAGGATTTGTAAACCAAGGTGATATCCTTGGTGAAGTTGACTTTACAGATTGAAAAGGTTACAATTAACGCAATGAAATTTGGAATAATGTCCGATATACACGCTAATTTGTCAGCCTTCAACGCAGTATTTGATTGTCTTGATTCAGCGAGAGTTGATGAAATAATATCATGCGGTGATATTGTAGGTTACAATGCAGATCCAGACGAATGTTTGGATTCCATTGTTAATCTTGGAATTAGAAGTGTTATGGGCAACCATGACAAAGCTCTTATTGATCCATCAGAAGAGAAGTACTTTAACCAGTATGGATTAACTGCAATAAGATGGCAAAGGTCTCAAATTAAACCATCAAATCAAAAGTACCTAAGCGAATTGCCACCAAGATTAACAATTCCATGTCCAAATTCTCATACAGATTTCCAAATTGCACATGGTAGCCTTGATCCAGCCGCCCCCTTTGAGTACATATCTTCACCCATTGAAGCGTTAAGGATGTCCGAGATAATGACGGGTAATCTAGTTTTCATTGGTCACTCACACATAGCAGGCATATTTATTATTGACAATGAAGGTGATGTTGAGTATCTAAGAGCGTCTCATGGCCTAGAACTACACATTGAACCCGGATATAAGTATATTGTGAATGTTGGATCTGTTGGTCAGCCAAGGGATAGAAATCCCCAATCTTCATACTCTATATACGATACTGACAGTTCAACCATTCAAATTCACAGGGTTGACTATGATGTGAGTCATGCTGTTAAACGGATAACAGAGGTCGGCCTTCCACTGTTCTTAGCCGATCGATTGAGAATCGGCTGGTAAAGTTCTTTAAACTGATTGATGTAACCTATTGACATCTCGAGTTGTCATATGTATACTGGGCGTGCGATGAGAAGATTTGTGTTGTCGATAATAGCGTTGTGCCTAGTTGGTATTACTCTGCCGGTGTTTGCTGTACCCCAGTATACAACACTTCAGCAAGCAAACGCAAGACAAGCTATCCTGACTATTGGCTCTAATACTGCTATTGTTGATGATTATGAAGTAATACTTGACACTCCCCCAATGATTATTTCAGGCAGAACAATCGTTCCATTGAGATTCATACAGGAACAGCTTATGCCAAATTGTTGTTTTCTTAATTGGGATAGGGATACTCGACAAATAACAATCGGAAACATCCCCGTTAATTCGCTTGACTGCGAGTATGTATACGATCTTGTTAATGAACGAGATAGCTTGGCTGAAGAAAATGAACGTCTCAAACAGGTTATTGATGAATTAAAAAGGGAAAATGAACCCTTGCCAGAAGAGGATCTGATACCACCAATTGAATACAATAAGAATGGTATCGAATTTACACTCAAATCGGTGACCAAAGAGAGAGGACCAATTGATGATGGTGAAAGATCCTACTACCTCAGGTTAAACGTCAAAATCAAGAATAATCACTCTCAAAGCAGTTGCAGATTCCCAGCCAGTCTTACAAAGATGGTAGTAGAGGGTGATGAATACGGGCAGACTGATTATGATAAAACATATAGAAACTCGATTCCAGCCGGCGGCGAGATGTCTGGATGGATAAGATTTCCTTTAATCACATCACAAAAAACCGTATCATTCAAATTTGTAATGTGGCCATCAGACACAATCAATCATTTTGATTTCTTTATGAAGGTTGATTTAGGCGAGGCCATACCAAACTCAATACATCACCTACCGAAGTAGCTTTTACAATCTTTGCGTCACCACATTCAAAACCACCTAACTTTTGCTCCGGCGTAATAAGTGTTTCTTGACCCAATTTAATAAGCTCTCTAAGCTTCATCCCCAGCTTTGAAACTTGCCTTATCTCACCAGTAAGACCTATTTCTCCAGCGAATGCAACCCCTTTCGGTACAGTTTTGTTGAGGAATGATGACACGATAGCTACAGCGATTGGTAGATCAATAGAAGGTTCATCAGAGCTGATGCCTCCAACGACATTTACAAATACATCATGTTTTCCAATGGGAAGATTGCATCGTTTTTCAATCACCGCCAGAATCATCATTACTCGGTTTGCATTACATCCAGTAACTACTCTCCTAGGATTTGGAAAGTAAGTTGGAGACAGCAATGCCTGCACTTCTAAAGCAAGCAGTCTGTTTCCCATTGACACAGCAGTGGTAGCGACTCCAGGTCTTGGTTCAATGCTTAGCAGTTGATTGTTGTCTGCCGGTATGAGTCCTTGCTCTGTCATCTCCATAATACCTATCTCATTGGTAGGTCCAAAACGATTTTTTACTCCAACTAATATCCTCATTGTAGAGTATTTATCTCCATTAAGGTATGAAACCGCATCAACAAGATGCTCAAGGGTCTTTGGTCCGGCAATGGTGCCTTCTTTGGTAACGTGTCCAATCAAAAAGGTAGTAATACTAGATTTCTTTGCTAATTCAACTATTCTTCTTGTTGCCTCTCGAACTATAGAAGGACTGCCTGGAATGCCCTCACCTATTGTCAATATTTGGACAGAGTCTATGAAGAGTATTTCAGGTTTTGATTCAGCGACCATATCAATTATCAGTTCAAGATCTGTTTCAAATGCAAGCTCAATATTGTTCCCCGTTGTCCCCAAACGATTTGCTCTCATGGATACCTGAGAAGGTGATTCTTCACCAGAGATGTAGAGTGATTTCATTCCTTTCTTTGAGAAAGAGTTTGCAACCTCCAGCATGAGTGTTGATTTTCCAACACCTGGTTCTCCTCCAATCAGATTTACAGAACCTCGTGTAATTCCACCGCCAAACACCCTGTCAAATTCCTGCAAACCTAGTGTTATTCTATCCTCTCCAGACTTGAATGCCCATTCTTTTATAGACATTCTCGTTGAAGAATTGAATACTTTCTTTCCTTTTGTATTCGATATCACTTCTTTAAATGTATTCCACTCATTGCAGTTTGGACATCTACCCATGTATTTACCGGTTGTGTATCCACAATTTTCACATTCAAACATTGACTTATTTTTTGACATCATTTTCATTCTACTAGGCAATTATAAGTTGACAAGAATCTGTTTGAGATGTAAATACTAGTTACTGGATGAAGGGAAATCGGTGAAAACCCGATGCGGTCCCGCCACTGTAAGCGGTTGTTCGGATCGAAGTCACTGGCATCGCTGGGAAGGCTCGGTTCATACTCTGCTAAACCGTAAGCCAGGATACCTCTCCAGATGAATATCCCGAGGAGGGTAAAATGAAGAAAATAGCTTCATTTCTTGTAGTGCTGATAGTTGTTATTTCGATAGTATCTTGTGGGATAAACGATGTTGTCACAGATGACCTAGGTAACCCAGTAGTGTTGAACAAATCACCAGAGAGGATTGTTTCACTTACACCGAATATCACAGAGATACTTTTTTATCTTGGTCTTGGAGACAGGATTGTCGGCAGAACTGCTTATTGTGACTATCCACCAAAAGCAAGTGATATTCAATCAATAGGCGATATCATGAACCTCTCTATTGAGTCAATTGTTGAATTAGAGCCAGATCTCGTCTTGATTAACCGGATGGTACCTATGGAGATTATAGACCAATTAAAAAGTATATCTTTAAAAAAGATCAATGTAGCGGCTTTTGATCCTTCTTCAATTATTGGTGTTATTTCAACCATTGACAGGATTGCCAAGATATGTGGTGTAGAGTCGAATTCAAATAAGCTGTTGAATCAGATGAAAGATTTAAAAAGAGAACAATCATCAAAACTCATTTATTTTGAGATATGGGGAGATCCTCCTACAACATTTGGTAAGGATACTTTTGGAGCGGATATAATTAGATGGTCTGGATCAAGTAACCTTGGTGACCAAATTGAAGGTGATTACCCAACAACAACTCATGAATCAATAATCAGCATGAATCCAGACTACATAATAATTCCTGAATCATATGATTTCACACCAAGCGATATCTCTAGAAGACCTGGTTACACAGAGATAAAAGCAGTCAAAGAAGGGAATATCAAAACTATCGATGGAGATGTAATAATGCGTCCTGGCCCCAGGATGGTTGAAGCATTATCCACATTGATAGAAATCATTGAGCATTGAAAAAATACCAGCTATACATATTTCTTTGTTTAGGTGTTGTCATTACATTTGTTCTTGGATTGTTGTTTGGTACATCCTCAATGACTGTAACCGATTCTCTAAAAGCCTTGCTTGCAGGTGTTGGCGTGAGTACGGCAAAGAGCACAGAGATAACAATAGTGTACTCGATTAGGTTACCCGGAGTACTGGTGGCGATGCTTTCCGGTAGTGCTCTTGGATTCGCTGGATGGCTGTCACAAACACTTTTCAGAAACAACCTTGCTGACCCATACATAGCAGGCATAGGTTCAGGAGCGGTGTTTGGTGTGAACCTGACACTTCTTTTGGGTCTTCAAATAAGCCTTCTCGGTCTTTCTGCGATATCAATCTCAGCGTTTGTTGGGGCTTTGATCTCCTGTTTTATCATCTGGGCGGTGGCAGGAAAAACTGGAAGCACTAGCACCTCTCTTGTGCTGGCTGGGATTGCCCTGTCATTTGTATTCGGTGGTGTTAATCATCTCATTGTTATGTATGGAAGGGACATACTTTCCAGGGTAGTTTTCTGGAGTTGGAATGGTTTGTCGAGTGCTGGTTTCAACAGTGTTATACTGTTGATCGTAGTGATGATTATATGCGTGTTAGCACTTCCACTTATATTCAATAACATTGACGCTTATATACTTGGAGATGAACAATCGACTTATCTTGGTGTTGATCCAAAGAAAACACGCAGAGTTCTTTTCCTTTTGGTCTCACTATTAACAGGTACTTCCGTTGCAACGGCGGGATTGCTTGGATTTGTGGGATTGATAATTCCTCATATGTCCAGGAAACTGCTCGGAGCAGATTCGCGAAGTATGTTGCCAGGTACTATCTTACTGGGCAGTATTGTTTTAGGTCTTGCCTATACTGTAGGAAGGGCTATTATCCCACATCAACAGATTCCAGCATCTGTTATCATGAGCATCCTTGGAGGTGCTTTCTTCATGTGGCTAGTAGTCAGGAGACCAACGTGGTAAGGATAGATCATCTGGTCGCGGGTTACAGTAATGATATCGTGTTAAACGATGTATCCTTCAGTGTGCCTGACGGTAAGCTGTATGGTGTTATTGGACCGAATGGTGCTGGGAAAACAACACTTGTGAGATCTTTTTTTGGCATAAGCAGAGTATTTACTGGATCGATATTTGTTGATGATTTGAATATTCTAGGATTGACCATTGAAAAAATATCATCTCTAGTTGCTGTTCAAAGGTCAGTGAAAACACTCGATGTACAGTTAAGCGTCATGGATTATTTGAAAGCTGGTAAATATAGAGTACGCAACAATGATCTTAAAAAGATCATCGAAGAATACAAGCTTGAGCCTATTGTATACAAACCAATATTCAATCTTTCTGATGGGCAAATGCAACGAGTTAATCTCGCACAAGCTGTTGTCCGCAATCCAAGAGTATTCTTACTCGATGAGCCTACGGCTCATCTTGACTTGAAGTATCGCTATCAACTCCTTGCAGGTATCAAAGAAAGGTTGAATGATACGAAGTGCGCCATAGCTATAATCCATGATCTTGATCTTGTAAGTGAATTTTGTGACAGAGTTGTTTTAATGAGTAATGGAAAGATTGAAAGCATCGAATCAGTAGATGTTCTTGATGATAAGGAAAGAATCTATTCATTGTTTGGACTTGAAACAACATAAAAATTTGTTATCTTATCAGGCAGGCCTTCGGGGTTGGGTGTAACTCCCGAACCGGCGGTGATAGTCCGCGAGCGCAATGATGCGTTGATCAGGTGAAATCCCTGAACCGACGGTGATAGTCCGGATGGTAGAAGGTGTGGCAGTATACTTTATTGTTATATCCTATACTGTCCCTTTCCGTATATTACTCCCGATGGCGGAAAGGAAGTTTTATATGGGTACTATGAGAAATGTTCGTAATCTTGTCATAGTTTCGATGTTATCAGCGCTTGCATATGTTGGCATGTTTATCCAAGTAAGTTTCTGGTTAGCTCCATTCCTTAAATTTGATCTCTCAGATATTTTCTGTCTTCTGGGTAGCATAATTTTCGGACCGTGGATTGGATTGTTAGTTGTATTCATTAAAGATGTATTGCATGCACTAGTTCATGGATCAGAGCCTATAGGTATGATAATGAATTTTATAGCTGTTGGCTCAATGGTTGTTGTCGCTGGTTTAATCTACAATTCTAAGCACAGAAGCGATGATAATGTAATTAAACACAGAAGATTGCTTCTGGCTCTTACTCTTGGGATATTAGTTAGAGTTATCATCATGATACCAACAAACTGGATCGTTTTTCTAACTACATTTTATGGCGATAATTTCCTAACTGCGACTAATAGTTTGAACCCAGCGGGAACAATATATATATATGTACATAATCCCATTTTTAACATAATTCAAGGTGTAATTAGTTCAGCTGCATTTATACCCCTTTACTATGTATGGAGAGATATCATTCAAAAAAATATGAATACATAACGAATTCTTTGACCTGTTTGATTATAAGCATACTTGTCTCAACTAATTTAGTGAAAAATGATTCCGATATATCCTACTGCTTTATGTAGATAAGGCAGTAGGATTCTTCAACAACTATCGTAAGTATAGCTAGTTCTTCTTTCTGTCCTTAAGGTATTTGCCTATGTCTTCTACGGTGGGAGTTTTTCTCTTGTGAGATCCCCTATGTGTATTTTTGGATTGTATTGAATCATTCCTCTTGTCATTTCTACTCGATTTGAATTTTCTTCCAGGGGGATTTCTGTTTTCAGATCTTTTACTATCCTGGGTTTTATTTATATGACTATGCTTTCCTCCGCTTTTACTGTTTCGATGTGTTTGATTGTTCTGTTGTTTGTTCGGTTTATCGTCATTACTGAGTTGTTTTTGTGGTTTAAAGGATTTGTGTCTCGTCTTTTTATTATCGTTATCCTTTGTCGTGTTTGATATAGTTGTATCGTTTATGAGTGATATGTCTTTGAGTACGTCTATCTGATTTTCATCTTCTTTTTTCTCAGTTTCAGTTTCAACTTTTGACCAACCACTGTCACCCTTAACCATTATCTCACTTGCATGGAATGATTTTACGCTTCCATCTTCGTAGCTGACGATGACCGTTTCAGTATAGGGATTTACCTTCTGAATGCATACTTCGTCTTCATCCACCCTGACAATATCGCCACTTTTTGGTAAGTTTTCCATCTTTTCTCGGTAATCGTTGACCTCAAACTTAAGACAACACATCAGCTTCCCACACATACCAGTGATCTTCTGGGGGTTAATGTCAAGTCCCTGTAACTTGGCATCTCTAACTGTAACAGATTGCCTGCTTGAATAGAATGTTGAACAGCAGAGTTCTCTATTACATGGTCCGATCCCACCAAACAGCCTCGTCTCATCCCTTGCGCCTATCTGCCAAAGTTCAATTCTCATCTTCAGCTTGCTGGCCAATGTTTTCACTAACTCCCTGAAATCAACCCTGCTGTCGGCTGTGAAATAAAGCGTAGCGCGTTTCCTGTCCAAGCTATACTTGCACACCTGAAATGACATCTTGAGTTTTAATCGCTTAGCTTCGTCGTGGGCTATTCTTCTGGCTTTAATCTCAAGATCAACGTTTTCATTGAGTTTCTGTAGATCTGATTCAATGGCGCGCCTGACTATTTTGGTTAACTTGAGGTTTTCATCTGGCTTACTGGGGGTATAGTGTACGTAACCGATATCAACACCTTTTTCAGTCATCGCAATGATAGGGTCTCCACAACTCACATTGATGTTATTCCTCTTGAAGTGATATAGCTTATTATTTCCCCTGAATTTTACAGCAATTATATCATCAGAGGCATCAACGTTTTTTGTAGTAGAGTTGTCTTTTGTATTCGTGTATTCCATAGTTTTTCCGCCTTTTGTATTTCTATCCTTATTGCATCCAATATTTTTTCATCTTCAGATGCTAGAACTGTAACTGCAGTTAATAGAATATCCGATTGCACATCAATACCATTCTTCAACAGAATTGCCTTTGAGACAATTTTAGGTAACAGATATCTGAAACCCTCATGGTTGTCAGTATTGGATATTGATTCAATAACAGCAACGGTTCTTTCATTTTTTTCTTTTGTAATAGTGGACAGTATATCATCGCATTTTTCTCTGTTGTCAAGCGTCCATATTAACCATTCAATATCACCTGATGACTCGTTGTATTCAGACTCTGCTCTATCTCTGCCCAATCCCTTTTCTACAATAATCGACACTGTTTTCTCTCTTGTCAAAGGTGGTAAATTAAGAATGATGCTCCTGGAGGTTATCGTATCAAGAATCGATGATGTTGTTTCAGCCAGCATTATAGTAATGGAGTCAGATACGCTATCCTCGAGTGTTTTCAGTATAGCATTCTGGGCTGGAATAGTCATTTTGTGCGCATTTTCAATGATGTTCACTCGGTATTTTGCTTTGTAGTTTGTTTGGGATGAGTCTGTCTGTATTTTTTTGACAAGGTCAATACCAAAATCTGTCTTTGTTGATGTGTAAACCTGAACATCTGGATGAGTGTGATTCGTGATCAATTGGCAGTTTTTACAGCCGTTACAATTCTCAGGTATATCACTGGAACAGTTGACGAATTTTGCTATCGATAATGCGAGACATAGCTTATTCCTGCTTTGGGGTCCAATTAGGATATAGCACTTACTGAGTTTCTTGGAATTAAGATGTATCTTCAGTTTATGAACAAAGTCGCCACTGTAACCAATATCCTCAATATTCATATAGATAGCTCTTATAGCACATGATATTCATCAACATTTATAACAAAAATCTTTGCACCGCCAACGTTGACTTTTATTGGGTATGTGAGAGGAACACTTTCGAGTGGTGAAAATGGCATAGCGTTGACATATCTGTCCCTTGATACGCAACAACTCTTGAAGTGACCTATAACCTTTGGTACATGAGTGTCTTCAACACCTATCATCAATACTATACTGCTTTCCTCAAGGAATCCGCCTATACCTTTCAGCTTTGTAACCTTGTATCCATCCTGCAATAACTGTTTGGTTATTTCAGCTGAATCTTCCTGTTGGACAACAGCTAACACTAGCTTCATCTATTTCCTCCAAATCTCAAATGCCGCCATATTGATTGCGTTACATCATCGATTGATCCAGTCGCATCAACTATCACCAAATTGGGATCCTTTGACGCCTCTTCAATAAATCCTTCCCTTACAGTCTCCTGCAACTGCAAGTGTTCAAACCTGTTCCTATTGTGCAACCTTTTCAAAGCCATGTCAACGGGAATATCCAAAATCAATGTAATATCTGGATTGATGCCCCTGATCGCATAATTATTTATATCTCTTATCATTTCAACACCAAGACCCTTGCCAATCCCCTGATACACTATAGAAGAAAGTAGATACCTGTCTGAAATAATTACCTTGTCACTATTTAGAGCAGGTTTTATGACATTATTAATGTGTTCTGCTCTGTCTGCCGCAAACAGATATGCTTCTGTTAAGGGATTCAGTTCAGTCTCAAAGAGTATTTTTCTTATAGATTGTCCTGCGGTTGTCGCACCTGGCTCCCTAGTTAACACTGGCTCAAGACCTATTTGTTTGCATTTGTTTGCTAATATCTTAGCTTGTGTGCTTTTTCCACATCCATCAATACCTTCGAAAGCAATGAAGTATCCGCTCATGGGTACACCGTATAGTTAATCGAATACTCTGAAAGGCGACTGCCAGATGTGCTGTAAAGCACGAATAATAAATTGAAGTTACCTTTATTTGTTGGACGCCAGACTATGGACCATGGTGGGGCTGTGGATGACCCTATCATTACTCCATTTGCGAACATACTCACATGACCGACATTTGAATAGCCAATCACTGACGAAGATGCTCTTACTACATCACCGACTCTACATGAGTGAGATGGTGGTGAAAGATTGACAAAGAACGCTGTATGAACTGGTTTTGGTTCGGGTTTAGGCCCAGGTTGAGGTTCTGGTGTTGGTGTAGGTTGGGGATTGGGTGTGGGTGTTGGCTCAGGTGTAGTAGTTGGTGGCTGTTCGGGTGATGTAGTGGGGGGTTTGTTATCATCGTTTCCTGGGATAGGTTTATGTGAAGAGCCATTTGAATTGTCTGGTTTGCTACCATTATTTATTGGTTTTTCATCCGGTTTCTTGTGTAACTGGCAAACCTCTGTTGGTTGAGTGCCAAGGATGAATTTCTTTAATTGTGCTTCTGGGCAATACTCATTTGCCAGGAGTCCGGTTGTTGGACATATAACAACCTCTACATACTGAGGGTGATCTATTGGGCATTTCTCAGTAGGCTCAAATCCTTTTCTGAATCGTTCAACACGTGATGGACACGTTTTATTCGCAAGCAATCGAGTCTCTTTGCAGATCCTTTTCGATACAAAATCTGCTGGTCCGGGATCTTGCCAGTCAGATATTTTCCTTCCTACTGAAACACATTTAATAAACTCTTTCCATATCACAGCAGAATACTTAGACCCATAGTTTCTAACATAAGATAGGTCAACATACTTTGTGTCTGAACCTACATATACAGCCGCTGAAATCTCTGGAGTAAAACCTACAAACCACCCATCTCTGAAATCAGCGGTCGTGCCGGTCTTACCAGCGCAAGGGACTCCATAGACCCGGGCACTTTTCCCAGTGCCTCTTATTACCACACCCTTGAGAAGATCGATCATATCGTATGCTATGCCCGGATCTAGCTGTTGTCTGGTTACGGTATTATTTTCTGCTGAATATATGGTATCTTGTTTCTTGCGATCAAATACCTCTGATATTGCCCAAGCATCAATGTGAGCTCCATAGTTGGATATTGTTTGTCCAGCAGAAGCCATTTCAATTGGCTTCATCTCAACAGAACCTAGTGCCATTGAAGGCACAGATAAGATTTCTCTTCCATTATCGCCAATACCACACATACACTTTGCATACGTTGACACGTTACCTAAACCGGCAAGCAATGAAGCCCTTATAGCGCAAATGTTACTCGATTGCTCTACAGCCTTTCTGACTGTAATCGTACCGAAATATCCTCTAAACCATTCCCTGGGTTTCCAGTTACCCAATGTAAAGGGTCCAGAATGCAGAAGGCTGGTTGGTGTAATCTTACCAAGGTCCATAGCAGTCGAGTAAACAATCATCTTGAATGATGATCCTGGTGCTCTCAATGCGCATGTTCTGTTGAATTGAGTGTTCTTGTAATCTCGACCTCCGACCATAGCAACTATGGCACCCGAATCGACATCTATCGCTGAAAGTGCGGTTTGTGGTTGCAACACTCCAAGCTTATCGTATTTTTCTCGTCCAAATTCGCCACGTTTCTGGGCAGAGTCAAGAACCGATGATACAGCATTATCAGCACATCTTTGATAATCCTGATTAATGGTTGTGTATATATCAAAGCCACCCCGTTGAATCTGGTCAAATGAAAGATCACATCTCAATATCAACTCTTCTTTCACGTAATCTATGAAGTAGTTAATTGAGGATCCTGAATCAAGTGAAATCGAGTATGGTTTGAGAGTAACAACAGTGTCTGCAATTCTGTTTGCTTCGCTGTCAATTATGTAACCAACTGAAACCATCTTCTCAAGCACTGATCTCCTTTGACTTAGGGCTTTATCCATGTTCACGTAGGGATTGAAATTGCTTGGTGATGATACAATCCCTGCAAGAAGTGTAGACTCTTCAATTGTCAACTTTGACAAATCCTCTTTCCCAAAGTATTTTTTTCCCGCGGATTGAACACCGTAAGCTCCAGCTCCGAAGTAAACGATATTCAGATAGAATTCAAGTATCTGGTCCTTTGTGTATATCCGCTCTAGTTCAGTTGCCAGTATCAGTTCATCTATCTTACGCATAAACGATCGTTTCGTAGGGTCAGAGATGTAGACATTTCTTGCTAGTTGCTGTGTGATTGTCGATCCACCCTCTTCAATTCTTCCTGCTGTTAGGTTCCTGATAGCGGCTCTGATGATTGCCTTTGCATCGTACCCGGGGTGATGATAGAACCGCTCATCCTCGGCGGCTATTATTGCCTGTTGCATATGAATGGGTATTTCTTTCAAAGGCACGTAAAGCCTGTCTTCACCGAAATGGAACTCATGAATTAGATTTCCATTTACGTCAAAAATTCTATTGACCTCTTTGGCAAGGCTTTTTGGATTCTTGACCATTGCGGACAACACTTCAACTTGATGGATGCTTGCGATTATAGAAAAATAAGCTCCTGCTGTGGTTATAGTTATTGTCATTACAAGCAGTAAAGCTATGAAAAAGGCATGGCTTTTACCACGTTTTCTTCTATATCTTGGGACTGATGATGGTAGTCTCATACCTTTTCGTTGAATAGAAGTTGCCTGGACCATTCATTTCAATCAAAACCTCTATTGTTTCAATATCCTTATCTTCTGGTAACTGATACCTTATATGTTCGTATTTTAGACCGCTTGCAAAGTCTTCCTTGCTGAGTGTCTTCCCCAAGTCATAATCCCAATTGCCAATCTTCCATTTTTTCACTACACGATTCTTATCAAAGGTTATTTTTATGCTGTCTATACGGTCGTCAGTAACTATAAAACTGACTGATGCCTCAATTGCCCCATCCTTTTCAGTTAAAACCAATGTGTTACCTTCTCCGCTTTGTGATTCAGATTCACCATCTATTATCTGAGTCCATATAATGTCGTCAAGCAACGGTGGGCATAGGGAAGTTTCGCAATAGTCGAGTTCGTCGTATTCATTCTGAGTCATCTTCATGTGAGTAGAAGGACACCAATTATTTACAGGTTTATAATACTCACCATCATCACCGACAACGACAGGGAATACGAGCATTGGTTCTGCATGATACTGACAGTATCTGGTTGGTTCAGTTCCTTCGATGTAATATTCAGTAATTCTGTCCTTTTCAGGACAGTACTCTGTTACCAGATGACCAGAATGCTTGCATATAGTGATAGCATTAACACCTTCTGGTTTGGGTGGAAATTCTTCCTTTTCCAATGGATATTTCGAGTCCTCTAAACATTTAACCATATATCTGCCAGCCAATGGTTTGGCGACAGATGATCCCCAAGGTGTTCCAATCCAGACATTTCGGTATTCTTTATCATCCACACCAGTATATGCAATCGTAACAATGTTCGGCGTGTAGCAACAATACCAACCCGCGACCTCTTCACCTGATGTTCCAGTTTTTCCTGCAACATTAGTATCGAATCCCTTCCATCCCGATAGACCATGGTATCGGTGGACAGATTGAAAAAGGTTGGTCATTAACCAAGACACATCTTCATCAAGTATTCTAACCTGGTATTCTCTATGTCTGTATATCTCCCTTCCATCAGGTAGCTGAACGAACTCCACAGAGTAAGGGTCGTTTCTGATTCCGCCTGATGCGAGACAGCTATATGCACATGCCATATCGACAGCTTTAACATCCATACCTCCAACAGTCATGGATGGGTATGGTAAGACTTCTGTTGATATCCCCATCTTGTTTGCAGTATATCCAACCTTTCTTAGACCTGCCCTTAGACCTGCTCTCATGGCGCAAACATTTGAAGAATCTATCAACGCTTGTCTAACACTTATTTTGCCGAAACGATCCTCACCCCATGTCCATTCACCTGGTGTATAACCTTCTACGGTGAAATCGTCCGATACTAAAATACTTCCTCCGGCAAGTGATTTATTCTCCAGTGCCGATGTGTAATCAAATATCTTGAAGGAGGATCCGGGTGGTTGGGGTACAACAACTCTGTTGTACTCACTTTCATTATAGTTTCTTCCACCCATCATGGCTAATATCTCTCCAGTTTTTGGGTTTGTAGAGACTATACTAGATTGTGGTTGATGCACTCCTTCATCGGAGACAACATCTTTACGATAAAAATTAACCTCTTCATAAAATTCATCGATTGCTGATTCAGCATTTTGCTGGTAGCTATAATTCAGGGTAGTGTGAATCCTGAGACCACCCTCCTCGATTACGTTTGGGTCATCAATGATATTTAACATCTCATCCTTTACGAAGTCCAAAAAGTAGTTGATATTATCTCTATACCTTATTTCAGTATACTCCCTGTCATAATCCAGCTCCTTTTCTGCATAAATCTGACGCTCTTCCTCTGTGATATATCCATTATCTTTGAGTTTTCTAAGAACATTCAGCTGATTTCTCTTTGCCCACTCTGGGTCAGTAATCGGATTGCTGATACTTGGAGATGGTAGAATACCACACAGCATTGCCGATTCAGCATAATCAAGGTCCTTTGCATTCTTACCAAAGTAATACCTAGCCGCGGCTTCCACCCCTTTCAACTGAAAACCAAAAGCTGGTTGGTTACAATATGCCTCGAGTATCTCATCCTTTGTGTACAGTTTTTCAAGCTGGTATGCGAGGTATATCTCCTTTATTTTCCTTTCAAGGTCTCGCTCTTTTTGAGCCAGATACAATTCAGAACGAGCAACCTGCTGGGTTATTGTTGAACCACCATGCATCTGACCACCTCTTGATATCTTGTAATAAACAGCTCTGAGTATACCTTTCACATCGAAACCCTTATGCATGTAGAAACGTTCATCCTCTGCCGCAATAACTGTATTTTTAAAAGCTTCGCTTATCTCAGAAAGGGGTTTATAATACCGCTCCTGCAAAAAGAATTTACCTATCAGCTTTCCATCTCTGTCAAAAACCTCAGATGCAACTGGGGGTTTTTTCTCCTTTGTAATATCAACAACTCCAATTTCCATGTCCTTGATCACCCTGAATACATAAAAGGTCAATCCCACAACTGCGATAAGGGTTATCAATAGCAATGATCGAAAAGTGGACCAGATATTACTTGCTATTCTTTGTCTTCTTGACTTTCTTTCGAGTACTGGTTGACTTCTTTGATCCCTTTCGACTGGTCTTCTTCTTTCTAGGTTCAAACTCAAAGCCCACCTTTCCATCGTCTTTGAGGACTAGATACGCTGAAAATGGTCTGCCTTTTCGACTGATAAAACCGCTAATCAAAGGAGTCTTACCCGCTTTTATGAGCGTTTCAACATCATCTCTTTCAATCCTCTTACCTAAAATTACCCTACCAATCGAAAATTTGCAAGACTTCTTACCATCCTTACACTTATATGCTCGTTCTGTTTCAGAAATAATACCGCCACAGACGGGACATTTACCCAGTGGTTCTGGGTTTATTTCAACCTTCTGTTCTTCTGTATTACCATTGTCAACGAATTCGAAATCAATTTTTCCATCCTCTTTTAGATGCATTATGGCGGAAAATGGTCTGCCCGATCGACTCCTGAAATCAGAAAAAGGTCCAGCTTTTTTAGTTTCAAGAAGCTGTTTTGCTATCGTCTCGTCTATATACTTCCCTGCTACTGTCTTCCATATGGCAAACTTACATCCTTCATCTTGCTCATCATCCTTATTTTTCTTATTGTTCTTTTTCTTTTTTACATAATTACTACATCCAAAAGCCCTAAAATTTTCAATTATATCTCCACCGCACAAGGGACACTTTCCAATGGGTTCTTTCTCTTCGTTATTGATTGTACCGGCATCACCTTCCTTGACGCGCCTGGTGAAATCCTTTGTAAAATCGGTTATTCTTTTCATGAAGGTTTCAACCTTGATTCTTCCCTGTTCGACCTTTGTAAGACTGTACTCCCAGTTACCCGTCATTTCAGGTGATACAAGCTCAAGAAGTGGAAAACCTACAAGAATGTCGTATAGCTGGATGCCCTTAGCAGTTGGAATTAGTTCTCTGCTTGCCCTGTCTACATAACCCACAGTTATTAGTCTTTCTATAATGGATGAACGAGTTGCGGGTGTACCCAAACCCTTACCCCTCATTGCCTCCTTCATCTCCTCATCGTCGAGTGCCTTACCTGCTCCTTCCATTGCTCCCAGTAGTGTTGCATCATTGTATCTCGCTGGTGGTTTTGTTTCCTTCTGTTCGAAATTAATATCTATACAGTCAACACTGTCACCCTCTTTAACCTCGGGGATTTGAGATTCAGACATATTCTGTTTCCCATATACCTTAAGGAAACCAGCATCGATAAGTGTCTTTGCTGTAGTTCTAAAACGGTGTCCCTCTACTTCTGTTACACGCTCGATATGCTTCCACACAGCAGGTGGATAGAAGATTGAGATGAAGCGCCTTACGATAATATCATATATCTTCTGCTGTACTTCATCCAATTTGACACTCTCATTGTTATTGGAGGTCGGTATTATTGCAAAGTGGTCTGAGACCTTCTTGTTGTCAAATACACGTTTTGATTTTGATATGCCATCTTTTATGAGCGGTTTTGTATGGGGTGAATAGATTGTATTGTCGAACTTTCCCAATACCTTTGGAACAACATCTGTATAGTCTTCTGGAAGATGCCTGCTGTCAGTTCTGGGGTAGGTTATAAGCTTTTTTTCGTCGTACAGTGACTGGGCGATCCTGAGTGTATGGGACGCCCTCAACCCGAAACGCTTGTTGGCTTCCCTTTGCAGATCGTTGAGATTAAACAGCAATGGTGAATTCTGCTTTTTATTGCTGTGTTTCTCTAAGACTATCTGACCCTTTTTGCCTTTTACCTGATTAACTATTTTTTTAGTCAGTTTCTCAGAAGACAGTCTTTCCAGCCTGTCTCCATTCTTTACTTCATGATAAGCCTTCCAAGCAGACGTTGCGAACTCAGGATTTAGCTTCTCAAGCTCTTTGAGGTCAGCTGTGGTGGCAATTGATTCCTTCTTCTGTCCTTTTTTCTCTGGTACCTGAATAAACCACTTGCCCTGATACTCGCCCTTATTAGTGGAAAAATCAGCGTTTAATTCATAGTACTCAATTGGTTTGAAGCCAAGTATTTGTTTCTCTCTCTCAACGAGTATGGATAGTGTTGGCGTCTGAACTCTACCAACTGATAACAGAGTCCCTAGTCTACGTGTGAATGCACGAGTGGCATTGATACCTATTAGCCAATCAGATACTGATCTGGCCTTTGCTGATTCTGCAAGATTTATTACTTCTTCGCTGTTTTTGAGTTCATCGAAGCCCTTCCTTATGGCATCTGCAGTCATTGACTGCAACCAAAGTCTCTTGAATTCTTTTGTCAATCCAAGGTATTCGTAGATATATCTGAAGATCAACTCACCTTCTCGACCAGCGTCACAAGCGTTAATAATCTCTTGAATATCCTTCTTTTTTGCCAGTTTCTTGATCATGTCCAGTCTTTTTTTGTTACCTTTGATTGGTTTCAAAGCAAACTCATCTGGAATTATTGGAAGGGAGGATAATGACCAAAATTTGAATTTCTTATCGTATTCTTCTGGCTCTGCCAGTGTGACAAGATGACCAACTGCCCAGGTGATATAAGAGGAGTCAGACTCGTAGTATTCATCCTTTTTTTTGTATCCCCCCAATGCATTTGCAATATCTTTTGCAACGGAAGGTTTCTCTGTGAGTATTAAGGTATTCTTCATGGTGGTATTTTTTATGTTGATGTAATCGATCTGTCAATTATATCAATATGTTGATAATTAATAATGACTATGCTAGCATTCCTCCGCAGGTAACTATGAAAAGCATAAGAAACTTCTGTATAATAGCTCATATTGACCACGGCAAGTCCACGCTTGCAGACAGAATACTTGAGATGACAGATGTCATTCACACAAAGGACAATCAGCAGGTACTCGATTCAATGGATCTTGAACGAGAGCGTGGTATTACCATAAAGGCAAAACCTATAAGGATTCCATTCAAATCATCTGATGGTAAAGACTACATTTTTAACCTCATTGACACACCAGGACACGTTGACTTCAATTATGAGGTATCAAGGTCTCTCTATGCCTGCGAGGCGGCAATACTTCTCGTTGATTCCAGTCAGGGTGTTGAAGCTCAGACGGTTGCTAATGCCTATATGGCAATCGATGCCGGACTCGAAATAATACCAGTTCTTAACAAGATCGATCTTCCTCATTCAATGGTTGATGAATCAAAACTGCAGATAGAGGATATGCTGGGGATCAGCTCTGATGGTGCAATGGAGATATCAGCAAAGCATGGAACGGGTATTAACGAGTTACTCGAATCAATTCCAATCCTTGTTCCTCCACCTAAAGGAAATGAAAACGATCCACTGAAGTGCCTGATCTTCGATTCTCACTATGATACGTACAGAGGTGTCATTTGCTACATCAGAGTCTTCTCTGGTGAATTGAAATCGGGTGATGTAATCCAGATAAAATCGACAGGCAAGAAGTTTGAGGTTGAGGAAGTTGGATACTTCAGGATGAAAGCTGAACGAACTGATACACTTCATGCTGGTGAAGTAGGTTATGTGAGTGCAGTGATTAGGGACTCAAACGATATACATGTAGGTGATACCATTATTTCAGCAGAACATCCTGATACTCCAGCAGTACCTGGCTTTAAGCGTATGAAACCAATGGTCTTCTGTGGAATATACCCAATAAACACAAACGACTACGATAAACTCCAGAAATCAATAAACAAACTTGAGCTAAACGACTCCTCAATTACCTTTGAAAAGGAGAGTTCGGCGGCACTCGGTCATGGTTTCAGGGTTGGTTTCCTGGGTATGCTTCACATGGAGATATTTCTGGAAAGGTTAAGACGCGAGTTTGAGCAGGAACTTATCGCCACAATGCCCTCTGTGGCTTACGAGATCAATAAAACAAACGGAGATGTTCTTTCAATCGAGAATCCTTCTCTATTCCCATCCCCACAAGAGATTAACAGCATCAAAGAGCCAATCGTTAGAACACAGATTATGGTTCCTTCTGAGTATGTTGGTCAGTGCATGGAGTTGGCAAACTCCAAGCGTGGAACTCTGATTGAGATGGTGTATCCAGATACAAAAAGGACAACCCTTGTATACGATCTTCCACTTGCTGAGATGATCATTGAGTTTTACGACAAACTGAAGACAGTGAGTCGCGGTTATGCCAGTCTCGACTACAACTTCAAGTCATTTGAGAAAGGTGATTTGGTAAAGGTCGACATATTGGTGAATGGAGATCAGGTGGATGCGCTATCATACATATCTGAAAGGGATAGCGCTGTTCCAAAGGCTAGAAAACTCGTCCACAGGTTACTGAAGCTTATTCCAAGGCAGCAGTTTAAGATACCCCTGCAAGGAGCGATAAACGGCAAGATAATAGCTCGTGAGGATATCGCTCCAGTTAGAAAAGATGTGCTGGCAAAGTGTTATGGTGGTGATGTAACCAGAAAAAAGAAACTGCTTGAGAAGCAGAAGAAGGGCAAAAAGAGGATGAAGATGGTTGGTTCGGTTGAAGTGCCTCAGGAAGCCTTTTTATCATTGCTCAGCATCAATGACGATGGAAAAAATAATAAATAAAGGGCTTTACATTCACATTCCATTCTGCAGGAAGAAATGTGATTATTGCGATTTCTATTCTCTTTCTGGTTCAGAAAGATTGATACCTTATTACGTGAATGCTATTTTGAAGGAAGCGTCATCATACGAAAATTATCCTATTGATACACTTTACATAGGCGGTGGAACACCTAGTTTGCTTGGTAAAGGAGTCAGAAGGCTTGTTGATGGTTTGAAATCGATCTTTAAGTTTGATTTAGAAGAAGCAACTGTGGAAGCCAATCCCGAATCCTGCAGTGATATCTTTTTAGAATCTGCTTTAAATGCCGGTATCAACAGAATCTCAATTGGCGTTCAGTCTCTAAATGACGATGAACTTAGTTCTGTGGGGCGTATCCATGACAGCAAAGAGGCATTGAATGCGATTTACAGATCTAAAAAAATTGGTTTTAAGGGAATAAGTGTTGATGTGATAATTGGACTCCCCGGGCAGGATTGGCACAGTTTAAGAAAGACTCTGTCGATACTCATTGACGCCCGCATAGGTCAGATATCAACATACTGTCTTTCAATTGAACGGAACACACCTCTGTTTAGCAACATTCCATACAACCTCCCAACTGAAGATAATCAAGCATCTCTTTACACAAAAACAAAAACATTCCTGGAAACATATGGATTCAAACACATCGAGATTTCAAGTTTCTCCCTACCAGGACATGAACCGATTCATAATCTGAACTGCTGGCGAGGAAGAGACTATATCGGACTGGGTGCAGGTGCGTCCTCTTTTATAGATGGAGTGAGATTCTCTAACAAGAAAGGTTTATCAGGATATATCTCTAATCCTTGCTCAAGAGGATCAATTGACGAAGAACTCAATGAAACAGAAAGAGCAGAAGATGAGGCAATGCTTCGATTGAGAATGCTGGATGAGGGACTGGATTTAAATGTTATGAGAGTACAATACAATACAGAAACAATTCGTACTATACTTGATCGCATATTAAAGCTTGAGGATGAAGGATTACTTGTTAGCAGAAACAATAAATACCTTATTCCTTCAGATAAAATACTCACATCAAATTCCATTTTTCAAAGGATTTTATATGGAGACTAGCAATACAAAAGGTTATGTTTTAGCGGGTTTTTTTATCGCACTGATGGCAATCTCTGCATATGTAAAAATTCCCACTCCATATGTACCTGTGACATTTCAGCTTATTGTAGCCATCACATCAGGAATAATACTCGGTCCATACCTAGGAGCACTTAGTATGTCTGTTTACGTCATACTTGGTCTCATTGGGCTTCCCATATTCTCGGGTGGAGGAGGATTTGGATACATATTGATGCCAACGTTTGGTTTTATTATCGGTTTCATATTTTCTTCATTTGTCGCTGGTTTGTTGTGGAGGAAAAGTGTTACCATGAGAATACTGTCAATAATTGCCAGTATTATAGTATGTTATACACCTGGAATTCTTTGGTTTTGGATGATTATGACAGATATGACACTACTTGGATCAATGCTGTTCATGGTCCTTTATGCGATAAAAGATGTCGCGTTGGGGGCTGTTCTATTTGGAACAATACACATTCTTAATTTCTACATAAAGGATCTGGAGGTGAGGTGTGTTCAGTGAATATTGGCATGTTTGGCTGATTTTGGTTCTTCCCGGTTCACGGAACTTTTACACATAACGGTAACAAAATGGGAATATTATCTTGGTTCAAGAGGTTAGTGGGTTTACCTTGTAGTTGGAATAGCATGCATTACTTGAACATTCTTCACGACAAGTCCGATACTTAAAACTTCATTCATCATTGTCGGGGCTAACCTTATCTGGAGTGTACACGAGCTCTTCAAACAATATCAACGCGTCGAGAATGGATGGTTCCCTGCTGGAAATGGACATGAGCTCGAAAAGGAAAGATGAATCACCAGGAAATAACCTTTGTTCCTTGAAGTGACTTCCTGTGGTAGTTATAATCACCATCTCATGAATGTCACATTAAGAACGTAACTCGCAGGAGGCTAAATTGAAAATACTCGTAATAAACTGTGGCTCATCGTCGATCAAGTTCAAGCTGTATGATATGAAAAAGGAAGATGAACTATGTAGTGGTCTTCTTGAAAAGGTAGGGCATGATGATGCGATCTCTAATTACAAGAGGCCTGGCAAGGACAAGATCAAAAAAACACTTCCGATTAAATCGTATATTGATGGGATAAGCCTTCTGCTTGAAATGATAACAAGCCCCGATGTTGGTGTGATATCTGATGTAACCGAGATAAATGCTGTAGGCCACAGAGTTGTACACGGCGCAGAGACCTTCTCTGGTTCACAGCTGATTACCGAAGAAGTCATCAACAAGATGAATGAGTGCATCCCTTTAGCTCCACTTCATAATCCACCAAATCTACACGGCATTTCAGCATTCAGGAAACTGCTACCAACAGTTCCACAATGCGGTGTCTTTGATACAGCCTTCCATCAGACAATGCCTCCAGAAGCCTTTATCTATGCCATACCATATGAGATGTATGAAAAGCATCGTATTCGCAGATACGGATTCCATGGTACTTCACATTACTTTGTATCACAGGAAGCGGCTAAGTTTCTCAAACGGGATATTGAGGATTTAAAGATAATAACATGCCATCTTGGTAACGGTTGCTCAATATGTGCCGTAGATGGTGGTGGATCGGTTGATACCTCTATGGGTATGACCCCCCTTGAAGGTCTTGTAATGGGTACGAGAAGCGGCGATATAGACCCTGCTTTAATAAAATTTATAATGGAGAAAGAAAATATCAGCATCGATCAAGCTGATAATATGCTCAACAAAAAGAGTGGTCTACTGGGTCTATGCGGATCAAACGATTCTCGCGATCTGGATGATGGCATGATTGCCGGTAATGAAAAAGACACTCTCGCTTTCAACATTATGACTCGAAGGATCACCAAGTATATCGGTGCTTATGCCGCAATAATGGGTGGACTGGATGTCCTCGTATTCACAGCAGGGATAGGAGAGAATTCTGAGCACACAAGAGGTAAGGTGTGTGAGAATCTTGAATTCCTTGGGATTGAACTTGATTATGAAATGAACATAATAAGGAGCAGTGAGATTAGGGATATCAGCGATGAGGATGCCAGAGTCAGGGTATTGGTTGTGCCAACCAATGAAGAACTTGTAATCGCCAGGGATACCAAAAAGATAATCGAAGCTAAAGGAATCTGATGGATGAAGGAACAATTCAATCTGCTCTTGAATACGGATTGACTAGGAGTGAATTCGATCATATTGTCGATATACTTGGTAGAGTCCCCAATCAACTTGAGCTTGCTATATTCTCGGTTATGTGGTCTGAGCATTGCTCGTACAAATCTTCAAAGAAGCTACTCAAACAGTTTCCATCACAATCTCCCAATGTAATCCAGGGACCCGGCGAGAACGCTGGAATTGTGGACATCGGCGATAACCTGGCAGTTGTTTTTAAGGTCGAAAGCCATAACCATCCATCTGCAATTGAACCCTATCAGGGCGCTGCGACCGGTGTTGGTGGAATAATACGGGACATTTTTACAATGGGTGCAAGACCAGTTCTAACACTTGACCCACTTTTCTTTGGATCAACCAGCGATCCTGAATCAAAGCGTCTGCTTGATGGAGTTGTTCGAGGTATCTCAGGATACGGCAATTGTGTGGGTGTGCCTAACCTTGGAGGGGAGCTTCACTTAGATGATTGCTACAAGAAGAATCCAATTATTAATGTATTTTGTTTGGGGATTGTCAAACACGATGAGATCAAATATGCAGGGGCCTCTCAACCGGGGGACGTTGTCATACTCATTGGTGCAAAGACCGGCAGAGATGGTATACATGGCGCTACTTTTGCCTCAGATGAATTATCTGAAGAATCAGAAGAAAAGAGGACAGCTGTTCAGGTAGGGGATCCATTTCTGGAAAAACTCCTTATTGAGTCAACACTTGAGCTAATATCTGATAACCTAATCGAAGCAGTTCAGGACCTTGGTGCCGCAGGTTTGACCTCATCATCTGTAGAGATGTGTGGAAGGACAGGAAGAGGCATTGTACTTAACATGGACTCTGTTCCCCGAAGAGCAGAGAATATGAGTGCATATGAAATAATGCTTTCTGAGTCTCAGGAGAGGATGCTTCTGATGATCAAACCAGAAAACACTACAAAGGTTCACAGTGTCCTGTCAAAGTGGGATCTAGATTCAACCGTTATCGGAGAGGTTACAGATACTGGAAATATAGAGATTATCGATAATGGCGGTCTTGTCTGTAGTATACCAGTTACTTATCTAACTGATTCTGCTCCTGAACTAGATCTTCCAAGTAGAAGACCTGATCTTGAATTGAGAGCTAGGGAACCTGCCTGTTTTACTTTGCCTTCATGGGATCACGAAGGATTGATCATCAAGATGGCTGGTTCTGCTGAGGGCTGTTCAAAGGAATGGATATACCATCAATACGACACCACTCTTCTCACAAACACAATGATTGCTCCTTCTTCTGGACCTGGAGTGATAAGAATAAAGAACACAGATAAAGTAATTGCTGTCACCAGTGATACAAAACCCCGTTACTGCTGGTTGAGTCCAAGTCGAGGTGGGACTCATACGGTGTTCGAAGCCGCAAGGAATCTTTATACTTCAGGTGTAAAACCATTAGCTGTTTCTGATTGTTTAAACTTTGGTAACCCAACAAAACCAGAGATATACTACGAGTTTTCTGAGTGTTTAAGAGGTATGATCCAAGCTCTTGAAATCCTAAAAATACCTGTAGTTTCTGGGAATGTCAGCTTCTACAATGAGAGTCCAGAATCTGCTGTTAAGCCCACACCCGTTGTGTTAATGGTTGGACTAGGTAAACAGGGTCGAATCAATCCACCAGGATTCCAACGTCCTGGTGATGTCATTATGCTTCTTGGTGATACTTATGAGGAATATGGTGGCTCTGCACTCTATAAAATCCTCACAGGTAAAACATTTGGCAGACTCCCCTCACTCCGACCGGATCAAGAGATATCTCTTGGTAAATTCATGCTAGAGGCAACTGATAAATATCTGATTGCATCAGCTGTTGATCTTTCAGATGGAGGTCTCGCTCAATCGCTGATCGAATCTGTATGTGAATCGGGCATGGGTGCGCAGATAACCCTTAAAGCAAATGCCTTGATGCTAACAAAGATGTTATTTTCAGAATCATCTGCGAGGGCAATGATATCAGTATCACCAGAAAAGGTGTTGGATGTGCAGGAATTGTCTCACCAACACAGTGTTACAAATGAGATAATTGGTATCGTTGGTGGCAATACACTCTCCGTTGCTGGCAATTTTGACATACCAGTCAGCAAGCTATCAGATGTGTATTTTAATTCACTTAGGGAGCTAATGGATGGCTGACCTATACGAGAAAGCAGGTGTATCTCAATCCAAGGGTGATGACTTTGTAGATAGCATAAAATCAATTGTCGACTCAACAAAGACTGCTGGGGTACTTGGTGATATCGGTGCTTTTGGTGGTATGTTTGAAATCCCCTCCGGTTACAAAGAGCCAGTGCTGGTATCAAGTACTGACGGTGTAGGCACAAAAGTACTGCTCGCAATTGAGATGAACAAACACGACACAATAGGTATTGATTGTGTTGCAATGAACGTAGACGATATCATTTGTAGTGGAGCAAAACCACTGTATTTTCTTGATTACATAGCGCTTGGAAAACTCAATAAGAGAGTTGCATACGATATCGTAAACGGTGTGGTTGAAGGATGTAAGCAGTCTGGTTGTTCTCTAATCGGTGGAGAGACAGCTCAGATGGGTGATATGTATGCAGAGAACGAATATGACCTTGTTGGATTCGCTGTTGGAATCGTTGAGAAATCAAAGATAATCGATGGTTCGAGCGTTTGTGATGGAGATGTCATAATCGGACTGCCGTCATCTGGACTCCATTCAAACGGTTACACACTTGCAAGAAAAGTGCTATTGGAGAACTACAAACTAGACTCTACATTTCCAGGTATACCACATCTGGGTATGGCTATGCTTGAACCCACAACTATATATGCTCCATACATTCTCAAAATGATTTCTGTTGTTGATGTGCATGGAATAGCACACATAACTGGTGGCGGTCTCATTGATAACATTCCCAGAGCAATACAATCCGGCACTGCCATAATCGATAAAAAACTCATTCAGATTCCACCAATTATTGATTTGTTTACAAGGGAAGCAGACATGGATGTTGAATCAGCATATCGAACTTTCAACATGGGTATTGGCATGGTGGTGATTGTTCCAAAGAAATATGCTAATAAAACTTTTGCATTATATCCTGGAGCACGGATAATTGGAAGGATAGAGGGTGATTGCAAACCCTCCGTTGATATTGTCTGATGATCCGAAACAGAATCGCAGTTCTCGTATCAGGAAGGGGATCGAATCTTATGGCTTTACATCAAGCCATAATAGATAGAAAGCTTGATGCAAAGATAACAATTGTCATATCCAGCAGAAGCAATGCAAAAGCACTTGAATACTGCAAAGAAAACCATATTCCTCATAAAGTATTCAATAAGAAAAACTATCCAAATAGAGAGTCATTATTCTCGGACATCTCTGATTGCATCGATAGTCATAAAGCTGATCTTATCGTGCTAGCAGGATTTATGCTTCTTACTCCAAAAGAGTTTACCCAGAAGTATTTTGGTCGAATGGTCAATATTCACCCAGCTCTTCTCCCTTCGTTCCCCGGTCTTCATGCTCAAAAACAAGCGTTTGATTATGGAGTAAAGGTAACAGGCTGTACAGTTTTCTTCGTTGATGAGGGATGCGATACTGGTCCAATTATTATTCAAAAAACAGTTACAGTGCTTGAAAAAGACACAGAGGACTCTCTGTCATCAAGGATACTTGAAGCAGAACATGAAACTATCTGGAGAGCATGCAAGCTTGTTCTTGACAGAAGAACTATCATAGAAGGCAGACGAATCAGAATATTGGAGGAACAATGAGATATACACTGGTATCCACCTACAACAAGGAAGGTCTCGAACCACTCATACGAGAGCTTGGATCAATGGGATACAGGGTCCTATCAACAGGCGGTACAGCCGATCATCTCAGAGAAATGGGTTTTCATATATCCGACATTTCAGAATACACGGGAAGCCCTGAGATCCTTGGCGGTAGAGTAAAGACCCTCCACCCGAAGGTATTTTCTGGAATACTTTCCAGACGTGACAATGAAGATGATGCATGTGATCTTGAATCTATAGGTGCACATTCAATTGATATAGTTATCTGCAACCTGTATCCATTTAAAGAAACTATCTCAAAACATGACTGTAATCTTGAGGATGCCATTGAACAGATAGACATTGGTGGAGTATCGTTGCTCAGGGCTTCTGCAAAGAACTATAAGGATGTAGTTGTTTTGAGTTCACCGTCCCAATATGAGGAGTTTATTGAGAGAATTCGAAACGGTCGATTCGATATGCAGTATAGAAAAGAGTTGGCAATCTCAGCTTTCAAACAGACAACGGAATATGATAACACTATAGCTCAGTACTTCATTGATAATTCTGATTCTAGAAGTTCTGGTCTTTCGCAGGTAATCTATCCCAGGATAATCCAATCACTGAGATATGGTGAAAATCCTCACCAGCATGCTGATCTTTACTCACTTGATCTTTCAGAGATACCGATTGACAAGATTCAGGGGAAAAAGCTTTCATACAATAACCTACTCGATGCCGACTCCGCTTTGTCGGCAATACTAGAGTTTGAAAAACCAGCATCTGTGATCGTCAAACATCTAACCCCAACCGGAATCGCTGTTGCTGATACAATTGAACAGGCATACCTTAATGCCTTCGAATGCGATAAGATATCACCATACGGAGGTATATTTGCATTCAATCGTGAATTGGATCTAGCTACTACAGAAAAAGTATCTAAGTTATTCGCTGAGATCATCATTGCACCCAACTTTTCGGAAGAATCACTGTCGCTACTTTCAAAGAAAAAGAAACTCAGATTACTCACATATGATCCTCAGATGAAAGCAGATGGTATCTCTTTGAGAAGCACATTGTTTGGAACACTTGTGCAAACAAGGGATATGAGTCTGATTGAATCTATGGAAGTGGTTGGTTCAGCACCAGTATCCGAAATAGACCTCAACGAGCTTGCATTTGGGATGACATGCGTCAAGCACGTCAAATCAAATGCTATAACACTTTCAAAGGGATTTGCCACGGTAGGAATCGGTGGAGGTCAACCCAATAGGGTTGGTTCCGCCAATATAGCCATCAGTCAAGCTGGAGATAAGACAAGAAAATCATATTTGGCTTCTGACGCATACATACCATTTTCAGATACGGTTGAGGTTGCACACAGGGCTGGAGTAAAAGCCATAATAGAACCAGGTGGTTCAATTCGAGACAAAGAAGTAATAGAAAAAGCCAATGAATTAGGTGTTGGTCTGGTTTTCTCTGGGCAAAGGCATTTTCGGCACTAGGGTGTTGGAGTCATAAATTCAATGACCTTGATATAATCTCTAATATCAATATCTCCACTCGAATCAAGGTCAAATCGGATATCCCAATCCGAGTCATCTGAGGTTCCCCCAAACTTAGTCAATAGCATGGACAGATCTACCATGTCGACATACCCCGAATGATTGAAATCAGCTCTGGATCGAGTTATCTCATCTTGGCTTATGAGTAAAACGATATCTCGTGGTAATGAACAAAGGTCATTCATCTCATCAGTAACACTAAGGTTAGATAATTTTATCTTCGTATGTTCAAACTCACTCTTGGCTCGAAAATGTAGAGATGCAATGCTTCCTGTTTCTGAATCTCTAAACTGTATCAACGCCATACCAAAGAAGTTATCGGTGTAATGCCAACTATCCATTTGTTCATCGGTTGGAAATGTAATTCCTTCAAGTTTTAGCAGAGAAGGATCATATTTAAATGTGACATTTGATTTTTCAAATGGCTTGCTTGCTTTTATGTCGATTTCAAATGTTCTGTAAGGAGCAATATTCTCAGGTATGGTGCTGTATATAAAATCGGCTTGTTCAGCTTGATGAATGTCTAGGAATAAGCTCTTCCTTATTCTACCTGTATCTACATACTGGTATACCAACCATTCCCGTCTTCCCAAATCAACATCATCAGGTATCTCAATCTCGATCCTCCATTTAGCATTTTCATGGTCAATCTCTATCTCTGGAAATGCCCAGATCATATCTTCCTTTGCTGGGAGTACCTGGAAGCGATCGTTTTTTGAAATATCTCCACTAATATCCCCCTCCCACAATGCCGTTCCACCAGCCTCAACATGTATTGTTGGTTCATTTATCGAAATCCAACTCGATTCATCTCCATCTATCAATGTAACTGCAGGGTCCCCATACAGATTATAATTAAATATATTCATTTGTGATGCTTCAGGTGGATCCTCAGTGTCACCCCAGAAATAATCAGTTGAGAATTTATATAATGAATCAGCGAGTGCCTGACCCGTAGTCATCCCAGTTTGAGTGATATTCTTGGTAAACAGATAGTATATTGTATCCATACCTCCATCCTCTGGTTTCTTCCAAAATGATGGTCCCCAGGCAACATTAGTTGAGCCGATATAACTTGCGCATCCGGCTCTAAGTGACATTGCTCCAAGATTGTAGAGCATTCTAGGATTACTCGTGCTACAGGAGGCGGCAAGAACTATCCCCCAGTTGAGATCGACACGCTTTAAATCATTTGAGTGGATCATTTTAGGTTGCGATATTTGATCGTCTTCAGGAATTCCAATAACATTTTGATTTGTATTCCACACAGTTCTTACAACGCGATTTGGACTTCCATGCCCAGTCAAGCATACAAAACCGAATCTGTCATTAAACCTTTCCTCCAGTATATCATTGTTTAAGGGTTCTTCACATTCATATGGAGATTTTAGAAGTCCTTCTTTTTCATACATCCTGTGAGGTGTGAAACCTCTGTACCTAAAAAAATCTTCATATATCAATTCAGAAAACTCTCCACCATCTCCTCGTTCCATCGGCACACCATCCCACAGCTGATTTTTATAGCTCAAAATCCCAGCAGGGAAGAGTATCTTCGATCTCTGGGCATCAGATAGTGAACTGAATTCGCATATATTGGATACGCAATCAGAGACATTCTCATTATCATCAAAGGGAATCCTCCCTACATATATCTCTGGTTCATATGAGGCTATCCCATCATCTCTGTATTCACCGAGATTCCCATCCTTGTCTCTATCCCATACAGCTGATGGTGTTGCATAGTAATAGTCCGTATATGTATTTCCAACCATCATATGAGATAAGTTATCTGGATCTGGCCTTGCCTCAAGCATGGGGATAGTTGAATTTGTTCCAACAATTAATAGGAACTTGAGATTCCACTCATTGAGGTGTTGTTTGACAAAATCCCGTATTACCTTTGGATCAGGTTCTTCGGCAATATCTTCAATCTCTACAAAGTGAACAACTAAGCCATTGTTTTCCCTGAGTTCTATAAGTGGTTTTAGAGTCGATTTGTTGGAGGATGAGATTATCAGATAACCATTCATTTCACTAGATGTTGCACTTTGAAAACTGTCTGTAACATATATGCAAGTAACTGCTAATACTAACACTACCGGATAGTAGAGAAGTCTTTTCATAATTCTATTCTAACAAAACAGAATAGATTAGCAATAACGAGAAGGTCACAAAATAATGAACTTGACAAGAGCGTTATTATAGTTCATAATTCAACAGTCTTAATATGAACAAGAGGGTAACCAATGAGTGACATATCAACTGAAGAGATACTAGACGTTATTTTTGATCTTAAGCTTGCTCTTACAAAACATGTAAGCAGAGGTTTTCACAATCTGGGTGAAAAGAATGCTGGACATGGTAAGAAGAATTTTATTAAAACAATAGTAATTCTTTATAGAAAAGGACCACTTACTCCATCTGAGTTGAGTAAGTATATGGATTTGAGAAAGAGTACAATGACAGCAATCATCGACCTTCTAACCGATAAGAATTTCGTATCCGTCAGAAGTTCAAAAGATGACCGTAGAAAGAAGATTATTTGCCTTACAGATAAAGGTAAAATGCAAGCAGAAAAGAGAAAAGAAATAATTCTTAATATACTCAGTGAATCATTCAAACAACTGAATGATG
>CAZTGD010000009.1:0-61259 GCA_964613055.1 uncultured Caldisericales bacterium
TTCATACCCTCATAGTAACAAAAATTCTGCGTATGTCAAGTGCATAATGCCGAAACTGAAAAGTTCACCGAGCGAAGGATCGGCAGTGAACTCTTTGAATGCGGTGATAGCCTCATTTCATTCTTTGGGTTAGGTACCAAATTTATAAATATATTGGATTTCAATGGAAAGCTGATTAAAACAGTTGAGTTCGATGAAGAGGTTGAGATCCATGAGGTGAGTAAGCGGGGTTATGTCCTTTACTCTGTAGAGGGAGAAGACAGAAAAGCATGCAACAGAGACTGGTTTTGTTATGATGTAGATAATAGTGAAACCTGGCATATTGAGGGATTTGCAGAAAATTATGATAGATTGTACGTGGTGGAGTACTTAAACATACCGAGTAGAGATATATTCACCGTTTATTTGGGCAATTCAACCGGTGATGACAGGCAAATCGAGTATGATTTATGGGTGATAAACCCAGATAAAAAAGAGACATTTATGTTAGAAGATGCCCATGATCACGGAGTCTATGACAATTTTGTGGTATACAGCACATCAAGCGATCATGCTTATGGTCATATCAAGTTGTTTGATTCTGAGTCCAATAAAACACACACACTCACAGATAAAAAAATGGACTATTATTGTCCCGTAATGAACAATGAAAGTATACTTTTTTTCAAGGAAGACCATACCAAGTGGTCTGTTCAATCCATTCCCTGCACCATGCATGATTGTGATGAAGAAGAACCCGAGAAGGGCAACACCGAATCAGAATCGGAGGGAGAGGGTGAGGTCACTGATAGGGAATTCGAGTTTGGTGAAATTGAATCACTGACAAAAGTCAAGGCCAGAAGCATGTCTCCCGTCTGTGTAAACGGATACATCGTGTGGATGGATGGGATGTTCAACGGGTCACTTAAATCACGCAACCTGGAGACTGGAGGTGAGGTCACTCTAATCGAGGATCTGGATAATGGACTATTTTCTTCTCCGGGAACGGGAACCTTCTTTGATGGTGAATACTATTGCTCAAAGGTGTGGCAGGTCAATTCAATGGAAGAGTACATACAGCTGGGGAAGCTGGACGGCTCAATGAAAAAGAGGATAGCAGAAGAGGCTGTATTCGGCTATATCGTTTTGATGCATGAAGGCAAAGTGTTTCTCAGTCTAACATTCAGTGATGAAGATCAGAATGGTTTGTACGTATACGACATTGAATCGGAATCACTGGAGTCTTTCTCAAGTATAACAGGTATTGGTCGACTCATACCAGTTGCTGAAGGCTATATATGTTATTCCTTCGGAGAGGAAGCTGTCAGCCTGCTGGATGAGGATGGCAATCTGATAAGGATTCTTTTTAACGAAGGGGATGTGTGGGATGTAAATGAGCGATATATATTCTACCGAACCAAGACCGAAACAGACGATGGAGCCATTACAGACTGGTATTGCTATGATATGGATAATGACTCGACCTGGGAGATCGATCAGATGAGGGGCAACTATAACATTTTTGTGGGCAATGAAGCCTCCTTTACAAAGGATATCTTCACGATACACCTTGGAGAAAAGCTGAAAGGTGCTACTGGTTGGAAGCTGTGGGTTGTAGACCCTGAAACACAGAAGGCATACCTTGTAAAGGAATGGGTAGCAGGACCCAATGATTACATTCCCCAACCAGGCGTCAGCGTTTTTGATGATACTGCCGTCTATGCCACAGGTGAGACTGACAGTTGGAACATAGAGATGTTTGATGCCGATACAGCTGAGAAGATCACAGTCACTAACATCAAGGGAAATTATTTTCATCCATTCATAGCGGAAGACAGAATCCTGTACTTCAATGTAAAAGGAAATAAATGGACACTGGAATCCATACCATATTCAATGAAGGAAACCGAGCAATAGACAGCTAAAGTAGTTCTATAATTAACAAGCAGGTTGATAGATTCTTCCGAGTCATTTCGACTGCGCAATCCTCTATGACAAGAGACTGAAATCCCGGTAGTGAATAAGTTTTCATCAAACCCTCACCTTTTTACTCACCATCAATAATTGATATCGAACCATATACAGCATACAATAACACCGTGGATTATAATCTAATCAAGACAGGTGAGTTTGAGGTTGGGATGGAGAGGTATATGAAGCCCGACGCATATTGCGACTCCAACAGTCGCAATATAAGGAGTTTTGTGTCGTCTCTCATCAGGCAGGATGCTACAAATAAGCAGAAATACATGACCATCTTTCACTTTGTCAAGGATAACATCTGGTTTGCAGGAACACCCGGTTCGGTTGTGCCTGCCAGCGAGACCATCAAACAGGGCTTTGGTAGTGGTAGTAGCAAATCGATACTGATCGTCGCAATGCTCCGTATGGTGGGATTTCCTGCACGTTTCACAGCACACATCATAGGTTGTTCGGTCTATTCAAAACTCATACCAAACCATATCAAGCGATTCATGCGCAAGCGTTATCTGCACCTCAGACCTGAGATCAGATGGAAGAAAAGGTGGATTAGCCTGGAGGGTTGCATTCTCGACAACAACTACATTGAAAGTTTAATGAGAACCTTCCCTCTGTCTGATTCTGCTTGGGGATTTGGACTGGGTTATCAGGGCACCATAAGCAGACTCAACGCTGAGATGAATGCCTGGGATGGAGAAAACGACCTGAATCTGTTTGGGAATCGTGTCATTGCAAAACTCGGTGAGGTAATAGATCCAACTGGAGTAATAGAAAAGCACTCTAAGGGATCGTATCTGTCATCGATAATTGACAAGATGATATCAAAAAAGATTGGCAAGCTGAGAACATGCCTGTAGACGATAACAACTCACCTCGACCTGAAGGTGCGCGTCACCTGCACGCGAGACTCGATCTGTCTACGCTTCCATGGGAGTTCTGGTCGCTGATATTCGACTCAGCAAGGGTGTCTTCCCAGACGGGCAGTCTGGTGAGTGTGAGTAAAACACCAGGTGAAAATGGATTCATCCGATTCAAAACTAAGGATTCAAGTGTAAGCTGGGACGTTCATACCAGCCAGTTTGTTGAGATGGAACTGCTCGAACTGAACGTCAGTGACGGTCCCTGGCACTCCAACCCAGATGTACCTCAGGATATCAGTATTACCACTGATGACCAGACGAATATTGTCATGAGTGGGTTTGACAGGGCGAGAAGCTATGACGGCGCATTCTTCACCGTATGCCAGTGGCTTTGGACATTCGTGTCGAGAATCGGTCAACAGCTGGGTGGCGACACCGATAAATGCGTCCACCTTCACACGGGGATAGACTGCTGGATGGAGTACGATGCTCCACCAGACCACATCCGTGAGATGATACTCAATCCCGAGAAATCCGTCTGCTGGCTTGCTGATGAGGTGGTAACCGACACTCGCGAGGGTGGCAGGTTCTGGCTTCGGTGGAAACGGGGCTGGGGAGAGCTGGCTTTGACGGGCGTTCTCAAGGTATTCAAGGTGGGGCACCTGATGGTTCAGATGAAGGACAACCCTTTTGGGGACAACATCCCGCTAAGGGTACAGTTCTTCATTGAGCAGATTGAAGCAGAACGAGTCCGGCTGAGGATCGCTGTGGATGGCATTCCCTACATCTCAACGTCATCGTTTTCCAACCTTCTGCTCAGCGACCTCATCCAGCAAGCGCTTATCGGTCTGTCACTCATCCTGAAGAAAACACAAGCGGATAATAAGTAGATATTCAGTATTAAGAGAAATATTCACGTTAGGGGGTTGACATACTACGATAATATGCTAATTTATTGTATATAAGGTGATGATATCACTTTAGAACTGATGTGATGCATCGTAAACAAAAAAATAAGAAGAGGAAGTACACAAAATGCTAATCAGTTTCACAGTAAAGAACTGGATGTGCTTTAAGGAAGAGATTACGTTTTACATGGAGAAGACTAGGGAGAGACAACACAGCGACAGGATACCGAGGTCTGATGCTAATGATATCAGCATCCTTCCCATTGGTGCTATCTATGGAGCGAATGCATCGGGTAAATCTAGTCTGTACAAAGCGATAAAATTTGCACATGATTTTATTTGCACACCACTTCCAAAACCAGAAACCAAAATTCCAATCAATCCATACAAGCTTGATGATGACTCACGCAATAATCCATCCACTTTTGAGTTTGATGTGCTGATAAACGAGAAACGATACGTATACATGTTCTCTGTCTCCAAAGAGGAAGTGCTGGAGGAGAAACTAGTTGAAGTAAGAAAAAGTGGTTCTGAAAAGGTATTATTTCATAGAGAGAAGGGCAATGATGATCCAAGACTTGCGAAGGGTATGAAAGAAAGGGACAGGATGCAATATGCATTCAAGAATACAAGACCAAACATGCTTTTCCTTTCAAAAACCGTTGAAGACAATATTGATGAGTTCAGATTTTTCAGGGATTGGTTGTATCACCAACTTATACTAATTGAACCATATAATATTTCTAGTATGTATAAACAGTACGATATTGATGTAGGGAATAAAATACTTGGCGATGCTAGCCAAATTATTAGAGATTATGACACCGGTATTTCAAATATAGAATTAATGGAACATCAACTACCAGAGAAATTTATAAATGAATTAGATAAATCTAGTGAAAATAATTCATATTTTTTATATTTATCCAATGAAATGAAAAAAGAAATTCTTTTCAGACATAAAGGAGATCAAGGCAAAGATTACTTTTTAGACGAACATGAGCAATCGGATGGTACAAGGAGGATCTTGGAGCTTCTACATCCAATGACAAAGAAAGGGATTTTTGGCAAAAGACCTCTTACTATAATAATCGATGAGATAGATAGAAGCCTGCATACGCTGGCTACCAGAAAATATATTGAAAACTTCCTTGAAGGTTGCAACAAGGATTCCAGAGATCAGCTTATCTTTACGACTCATGATATACTGCTCATGGATCAAGATATTCTACGAAGAGACGAAATACATTTGCTGGATAAGGACGAATTCGGTTCTTCAAAGCTCTATTCACTTGCAGAGTTTAAGGAGCTCAGATATGACCTTAACCTAATGAACAATTATCTTATCGGACGTTTTGATGGGATTCCTAAGATCGAAAAAGAGTTATAAGAGATTATGCGTAGAAAACGTCCATACGGTGTTATCCCAGTAAGGAAAATTTTTCACATAGTAACTGAAGGTGAAGTGACTGAAAAGGTTTATTTTAGACATATTGGTCGATTTAGAAAGAACATTAATATCAATGTTCACACAAAAAAGCATGGTTTAAACGCAAAAATAATTATGGATTTGCTTCAAATAAAAGTGATTGATAAAAAAACACTAAACGATGGAGATGAGGTTTGGATAGTAATCGATAGAGATCGGTGGGATATGAAGCATGTTGAGCAGTGCTACAAAAAAATATGCAAATTGAATAAAAGCAATGATGAAGGGGAAAATAAAGAAGTTTCTTTTGAAATGGCTTTTAGTAACCCCTGCTTCGAATACTGGCTATTGCTTCACTTTGAAAAACCAAAAAATATCACAGCGAAGAATATAACCAATAAGTTGAAAAAACACATACCTAACTACGAAAAACTTAAAAACGTTAATAATTGCAAGTACTTCACTGAAAACTGCATAAATAAAGCGATTGAAAATGCAAAGAAAGACCGAGATATAATGAAATGCAAATGGCCAGAATCCACAGGCACCACAGTGTACCGACTCGTCGAAGATATATTTGGATAAGAAATCTATTTAATCAACCCTTCCGTTCCCTTCATTGACATTTTATCGATTTCATGTATTATACCATAAATTACATGAAAAAGGATAAACTATGAAAATAGACATAGAGGCACTGTCAAAGGGAAGAAACTGCGATTATCTTGAGATCAGGCTGGAAGACAGTCAGAGGACTGATATCCAGTTCTCTGGCAGAGATATCGACAAATCACTAATCAAGCGTGAGTTCGGTGGCAATGTTCGCGCCTGCCACAAGGGAGGCTGGAGCTTTGTATCCTTCAACTCACTCGATGGCATTGAGAAGAGCGTTGAGCAGGCTGTTAAACAAGCCAGGGAGATAGGTTCGATGGTCTCTGGCAAGACTGAGCTTGCCCCGGTTGATCCGGTTAAGGATGTTGTCAGGATCAACACGGTTGCTGATGTCCGTGACATCATGCTGGAGAAGAAGATGGATACACTGCTTGCTTATAACGACCTGATCCTCTCCATCCATGACTCGATCAAGTCAAGCTCCATAGCCTATCGCGATGCGTTCACAACACTTCAGTTTGCAAACTCTGAAGGCACTTCCATCATCCAGGAGAAGATGGACATGGGATGCAACCTGACTGCGATAGCGACCGGTGACGGGAAGACCAAGTATGGACCCGTTTCTGTCGGCAGTTCAAACGACTGGTCAAAGCTCCTGGGGCTAGAAGACAAGTTGAGGGAGAAGGGCAAGCTGGCTGTTGAACTGCTTTCAGCGCCACTGCCAAAGAGTAATAAATACACAGTCATACTCGGAGCTAAACTCGCCGGCACCTTTATTCATGAGGCATTTGGTCACCTGTCTGAAGGTGACAACGTGTATGAAAACCCGGAACTTGCGAGTGTGATGACCATGGGCAGAACATTTGGCAAGCCACTGCTCAACGTTTACGACACGGGTCTCGATGTTGGTGTCAGGGGATTCCTGAAGTATGATGATGAGGGTGTGCCTACCGAGAAGACCTGGCTCATCCGAGAGGGCAAGCTGTCGGGCAGGCTACATTCAAGAGAAACGGCGGGTAAGATGGGCGAAAGAGCAACCGGCTCTGCACGCGCCATCAACTACCAGCATCCACCCATACCTCGAATGAGGAATACCTGCATTCAGAAGGGTGACACCACTCCAGAGGACATGATAGCAAACATAAAGAATGGTATAATCTGTGAGGGTGTGTTTGGCGGACAGACAAACGGTGAGATGTTCACCTTCAAGTCAGCCTACGCCTACATGATTGAAAACGGCAAGAAGACAAGGCTTATGTCAGGACCAATGCTTCAGGGCAACGTGTTTGAAACGCTTGGTAACATCTCAGTAATTGGCACGGACTACATTGACCCAGACTCAGCCGGTGGTTGCGGTAAGGGTGGTCAGGGACCGCTACCAACGACACACGGTTCTCCATCGGTACGTATAGACGATGTTGTTGTGTCGGGAGATTAGGAGGCAACATGATAGACAAGATATTTGATATAGCACACAAGGAGTTTGACCACTGCGAGGTTTGCCAGATAAAGAAGACAGAACAGCCTGTGGAGTTTTCCGCTGGTGTACTGAAATCAATCAACGCTAACCAGAGAGATGGGTTTGCGATTCGCGGTGTAAAGGATGGTAAGCTGGCGTTTTCATCCTCAACAAAGCCAAACTCGGGAAGGGAGCTGGTTGACCAAGCTCTTGCATCCATAGCATTCTCTACCAAAATGGACTTCGACTTTGCAGGCAAACCTGAAGCTCTTCACCACCCGAAGATAACAGACGACAGGATCGCGGGGATGACAGACAGCGACAAGATCGAACTGGGTCAGAAATCCATTGAAAGGATTAAAAAGCTTCATGACAAGGCGCAGGTGGGATGTGGGGTTTCAACCGATAGGATGACTATTTCCATTCGCTCGACCGATGGATTCGAGGATACATACACTAAGGATACGATGGATTTTGGTATAGGTATAAACCTTGTTGATGGAGAGAATATGCTTTCAGCTCATTCCATTACAACCAAAGCCGAATACGTTGACCAAACAGACGACATGCTTTCTGATGTTGAGCGACTTTTCAAGTGGGGCATGAAGAACGTGAAGGCTCCGTCTGGCAAGTACAAGGTGCTGTTCACTCCGTCAGCGGCAACTCACATCATGGGGATCCTGAAAGCCAGCTGGTCGGGCAAGAGCGTGTACAAACAGATAAGTCCCTGGTCAGGTAAGGTTGGCGAGAAGATTGCCGATGAGAGACTGTCCATCTATGATGATGCAACCATTGATGGTATGGCGATATCCTGTCCGTTTGACAGCGAGGGAACGCCCACCCAGAGAACACCGATTATTGAGAAGGGTGTGCTGAGGGGTTTCATCGCAGACCGCCAGACCGCAAAGAAGCTTGGAATAGCTCCAACCGGCAATGGTTTCAAACGAGGGGGCATGTTTGGCACGAGTGAATTGATAGACGCCATTCCAGTGACCGCCTCCAGCACCATGGTGGTGACGCCTGGGCACAAGCATTCTGATGAAATACTTGCAGGCATGGATGAAGGGGTGCTGGTTGACGGACTTCTTGGCACCATGATGGGCAACGCCTACTCCGGCATGCTGTCTGGCAACATCGCTCTTGGCTATCATGTGAAGGACGGCAAAGTACTCGGTCGAATCAAGGATGCCATGCTGACGGTCAACCTGTTTTCGGCTATAAGGGATTCAATCACCCAGATAAGCAGTGACGCTATACTACAGCCCGGATGGGCAGGGCATTGCCTGATCCCATGGATACTCATTGACGACTGTAATGTTGTGATGAAATAAAATCGATATTGATTCATCCCTGGGTGGCTACCCACCCAGGGATGAACACAAGTAAATACTAATTGATTATTTTTTCATGAGTTTGCTGAGTTCGTCTTTTAAATCTTTTTCCTTCTGCTCCATGATAAGTTTACCAATTATCCAAGCTAAATCAATCGATAGTATAGACCAAATCGTTACACTGTTAATTATAATAAGATCATAGACAATGCTTTTTGTTGTTACCCAAGCCTCTTTTATATTATTTTTATGGCAGAACTTAATCAGTCCTCTCAATTCTTCTGGATGGTCAGGTGTTCTATCCGACCATTTTATCTCAGTCACCATCCCCACTGAAAGGTCAGGATCAAGTGCTATAAGATCAACTTCCCACTTGCCTTTATCACCTCTCCCGTATCTCAAACCAGTGGTGTCATCATGGAAATATTGCGCGAATATAGCTGTTTCAACTAGATGTGGCATAGCTTTGTCATCCGCTTTAACAGGACCAAAGATAGCACTTCTCATTGATGGATTGGTTAGATACACCTTGAACCTGTTCCTTCTCTTAAAGCGTTTGGCGCTTATGTCAACCCTGTCAATAATCCTTATCAGAAAGGCTGACTCAAGGTATTCGATGTACTTTTTTATAGTCGTTTTTGAAACAGATGTCTTTTGTGATATTTCATCATACGATATCTCATCTCCTGTATTGTATGCTAGCACTGTAAAGATGTTATTCAACTCCTGTATATCCGAGATACCATAAATACTTGGAAGATCCTTTTGAAGCACTTTGCCAACGACATCATCACCAAGCGACACCTGTATGTTTTCTCGTACCTCCTCGTTTGTAACGGCTTCTGGGAATCCACCAAAATTTATATAATCGATGAATTCTCTGTTTGTCTCCTCAATCGTACTATGATCTATCCATAGTTCATTATTTTTTGTTGGATGCCTCATCTCCAAAAACTCATAGAAGGACAGCGGAGGAAGGATAAAGTCGGTGAGTCTTCCTGCGCCAGACTCCGCGCTCTTCCTCTTAAGAGCCGCCGCCGCAGAACCAGAGACGATTATCTTAAGGTTGGGCTGGTGGTTGACTAGTGGTACAATGTGTCGCTCCCAGTCATTGAGATACTGAATCTCATCGATAATTATGAAGCATTTTTCTATATAGACATCAATTTCCTTCAACTCTGAGTAGTACTCAAGCAGTTGGTCAACTGTAACATCATTGAAAGCGCTATGCTCCATTGACGCATAGAGTATGTGCTTGGGTAAGGAAACTTTTTCCTCAAGCATGCGATCGATTGTATGGTGCAACATCCATGTTTTGCCAACACGTCTTGGACCCATAAGCACAACCGCTCTTCTTATCTTAGTGTTTATTGCCTTTGGATAGAACACATTCATGTACCCCCGAGGTTTGCGCCTTCGATACAAATCCAGCACTCTATGTGGTTTTTTCCACCACGGATTCATCCTGATGATCTGACTCTTGATTACATCCTTGTCAATGCCTCGCATGTTTACCTCTATGACTACTTTACTATGCTTATTCACATTGTCAAGCAGTTAAGACTAGATAAGTATGCTTATTTGATTAAGTACACTGGATACTGGTTCGAGCTACTTAGCTGTGACTCGTTTAGATATTAAGATATGACTAGAAATCAATCATTCCCTGGATTCCTGGTCAAGCCAGGAATGACAGAAGAAGAGAATGAAATGCAAAAAATATGTCTTTCCCGCGAAAGCGAGAATCCAGTGAAACCAATAAACACCAATATTTTTCTTTGATGAATCATTCTCAAAGAAATCCTGAGTATACGGTTGGAGAATCAACTTCATTGAATTAAATACTCCGGATGGCTCTTCTTTCCTTCCCCCCCCTCGAAGAGCGGGGATGTTAAGGAGTGTGTTTTCAGGGGGGGATATCCAAAAATCATTCCCCTGTCAGGGGGCAGGTGGGTTATCAGGGTGAATATGTCAGTATGATCTCCTTACTCTCAGCATCCCACTCTGTTTGGCAACCAAGACTCTCTGCAAGGAATCTCATTGGTACCATTGTTCTGTCATTGATGATGGTGGGAGTAACTTCTGGGTTGTGAGGATCAATCTGTACTTCCTCTCCGTTGACTTTGGCTATGGGGTTGTCTATCCACATCTCAATGGTGACATCACCCAGTATGCAGGTCACCTTCTTCTCTTGTTCATCCCATGCTACATCACCACCAAGTGGTTCTACTACGTATCTTGCAGGTAGTAGTGTTCTGTCATTGATGACTGTGGGTGATACATCCATGTATCCAATGTTGTCATTTAGATAGTAAGACTCTCTGTCTATCTGGAATGACAATGAAATATCATCGGTGTTGTTTTCCATTTGAATACAGTAAGAATAACAAGCCACTTTATCATCACTTTCGATAAAGAAATACCTACAATTATTCATCACTAATGTTGCGTATATGTCAATTATGTCCGGGAAATGATATGCAGTTTTTATCTCACATGAACTAGTGTCTATGTCAAGAAGTATATTTTCTTCATCCGATTTGATTGATCTTAAAATAGGTTTATCTATTTGTATATCACATGATAACCCGATAAGTGCATCAACAGAACATACTTCTTCATATGTAGATTTATCAAATATGGATACATACCCATTGTCATGATCGCAGATTAACCTGTTATCGAAAGCAAGATAACCGAATAAAGAGCAAAGATTTCTGTATATGTGCAATAATTCACCTTTGCTGTAATCAATGACATACAACATCCACTCATAGGGATTACACTGCAATACAGGAAGATATATGTTCCCTTGAATATGATTACAATGATACATTTGAAAAAAGCGACCGCTAGAAATGTTGAACTCCCATTCTAGGTCGCCTTGTGTATCAAATGCAAGGAGTTGTGAGCCTGTAGACCAATATGAGTAGTTATCAATAACATATGCGGGGAAAAACCCTACCCTATCAATTTCGTTATCCCAGATGATATGCCCATCAATTAACCTAAGTACAAACAGTGAAGAGATTTTTTCTAATGTGTTGTTATATGAAATATAAATGTTTTCGTTATTGGTGTATGTACAAAACCAAACATCATCTTGAATGTCTTTTCCGATATCTTTTATCCAAAGTGTCTCCCCGTTGTCTTCTATGCTAACTATCTCACCATCGGAATTAATATAGCAGATTAAGCCAGAATCAGTTAGGTGTACTAGCGACAATGGATTTGATATTTCCTTCTGCCATTCAGTCTCACCAGAAAAGAGATTTGTAGCCAATAACTGATCCTGTTCATCGTTTATAGAAAACAATCGATTTTCGTATATTCCAATTATCTTCGCATCCTTGAGAGACCATTTGTACTCTGGGAATACCTGGACTTCTTCATTATCAACAGCATGAGCTTTATATGGTGAATCTAGATATGTAGTTATTTTCACCAAGAACAGCAACACAACAACCAATGCGATGATGGTACGCTTCATATTTGAATTATATCCCTTCCGCATACAAAAAACACTCATGATTCATTTTGTTCAATCTGCCTTGTATTTGTATCCCATATCAGATTATTCCTCTTCATCTGATGAGATTAAGTCCAAAATCAATCCATTAACAGGATCCCATTGGAACACAATATCATAATCATCGTTTCTGATAATAACTGTTCCATCTACGTACTTAGCGAAACTTCCTGGTAGACAACTAAAAAATGCGACTTTAGCATCATTTGTCTCTCCTTTGCTAAAATTCCATGTATAATCTGTTCTACCCACTGCATATTCAATCGAAAAAGAACTTTGGTGTCCTCTAGTATTTACCTTAGAAAAAACGGTCAGAGTGTAAGATTTACCAGTTGTATTTACAGAATGAAACGAAACACATGTTTGTGAGGCTGAACCACCGGTCCAGCTATTGAATAGTCAACCGCCTTGGTAGCACTCTTTGACCCCAGTTGCTGGGTTTTTCTCGTCCTCTTCCATATCATCTTGAAACAGTTTTCCTTCACTACCATGAGCTGCATCCGGCCCCCAGAAAACCCTGGTTGGTAGACCCTTAAGTTTATAACTTTGGATATGTATATTACCCCGCCGGTCAACACCCCAGCTGGCAAGTTCTATGTTTGCTCTCACATAGGCAATAGTAGCTTCATCAGATAAGCCTTTGTCTATATCCCCTTCCCCTTTTGCTTTATTGCCAATAGCTAGAGCTTCCTTATCAGAAAGAGAGTTATCATAATACTCCATAATCATTTTGTTATAAGAGCTATCGCTTGTACCTCCTGAACTATTTCCATCAAGGATTACACATATATTTGTAAGAGTTTTGATACCGTCATATCAATTGACTCACCCGCCAACCTCGCAGTCTCTATTCTTGAATATGCGAGTCGATAAAGTAGAATTGTTGACCATGGACAAGGTAACAGTCATTGGTCTGGGATATGTTGGTCTCCCGCTGTCGCTGACAGCGCTTTCCGCTGGGTTCGAGGTGTTCGGGTTGGATGTACGTGCTGATTATATAGACAAGGTGAAGCGTGGTGATGTGCAGATGGCGGAGACTCAGGGTGGTCGCTCCATCCAGGACATACTGGTCGAAGCGGTTGAATCAGGCAGATATCACCCCACAACTGACCCAGACAAAGCCTTGGGCTATGACAACCAGCAGATAATCCTGACAGTGGGTATACCGCTGAGAGATGGCAAGGCTGACCCCTCCATGCTCAATTCTGCCCTTGAAACCCTCGGTGCCAGACTCCGCAAAGGGGCTTTGGTTGTGGCGCGCTCAACGCTGGTTGTGGGTTACACCAGAGGTTTCATCGCTCCCAAACTGCAGAATATGTCGGGAATGTCGCCTACAAATGACTTTGACCTGGCGTTTTCATCCGAGCGGATGGCAGAGGGTTCCGCCTTTGATGAGCTGGTCGGCATGGTCACTCCCGTTGCTGGCTTGACCCCGCGTGCAACAAGCCGGTCAGCAAGGTTTTTAGAGAGGCTGGGGATAAAAAGGGTAATTCAAGCAAGTTGTCCCGAGGCGGTGGAGACAGCAAAGGTGTTTGAGAATATTGCCAGGGACGTCAACATCGCACTCGCTAACGAATACGCAAACTTCTGCACCGCCTTTGGGCTGGACACAAAGGAGGTGCTGGAGCTGGTCAGGACGCACAAACGGGTTGTATTCATGCATCATCCGGGTCCAGGTGTTGGTGGTCATTGCCTACCTCAAGCGATGCACTACCTCAAACCCCCCGCAGAGGAGGCAGGAGTCGGGTTGCCTGTGATTGAAACATCACGCCAGGTCAACTGCAACCAGCCCATCCACATCGCAAGACTCACCTTGGACTGGCTCAAAGATGCTGGCAGGCAGAAGGGCAAGGTCGCCATACTGGGTCTCGCCATGAAGGACTACAGCACTGATGCCAGGTGGAGTCCCGCTGTTGACATCGCCAGATACCTAAAGGCGCACCACGGGGGAGAGCTTGCCGTCTGGGATGACAATGTGGACAGGGAACACGTTAACCTTGATCTTGACTATGCTGACACACTCGAGTCAGCGGTCGCCAGCGCTTCGGCGGTTATCGTGGGTGCAAGGCAATCGCCGCTTGTGACGGGGTCGGTCAATGACGTGTCACTGCTTGACGGGATGGACAAACCAGCACTGATAGTGGACACCAGGTTTGCCTTTGACCGAAAGTCTGTGCTTGAGAGGGGTGTTGATTATCGGGCTTTGTAAACTTGACATAAATCAATAAAAATCATATAATCTTTTACCTAAGGAGGTGTTCGAATGGAGCTAGGTTATGCTGACATTGAAGGTGTAGGTAAGGCAAAAGTTCTTATGTATCTAGAAAAACCACCTTTGTCCAATGATAATTTAACAGTTGTTTTGCCAGTGGAGTTTGGATCAGAGTTTGAAGCACTAAAGGCTATAGATGAATACAGAAAGAAAAGAATAAGTGCAACTTATAAGGGAAAGAAATATATAATAGGGAACTATAAAGGCTCCGGTAAGGTTGAAGACACGAACGCTTATCGACCTCATATAGGATTCAATCTTAAATAGTAATTGATGGATAAAATTACTATTATATCAAAATAAACTATGCATTAGATACCATTGTGCAACGTTCAATAATAACAAGGGTGTTTATGTTTTCATGTTCTAATCCTTCCTCCTTACCCTATTCTGTTTTTCTTCATGTTTCAATCCCATCCAAAACCAAGAGGATTATCTCTATCTGAACTCCACGGATCCAATTTATAGAGATAATCATCAATTATGCAGTTTAACATTACAGGATCCATCCCAGTTGTACCTTTCTGTAATGCATACTTTAACCAATCATAGAACTCATTCTGATTTGACATTTTATACCAACTCATAGCACCACCTCTTTTTGCATCATACTCACAGATAGCGTCAAAGATAAGTGCGGCAAGATCACCCCGGTTTTTATGTCCATAGAATGTAATACCAATTTGAAAGCGTTTACCTTTATCAATAGACCCAGCAACGCTATAAGACCATTCAGAGATCAACTGGAAATAGTTGTACAGTGTAATTGTTCCATTATCAGTAGTTAACCAGGGATTCTCTCGATGGTTTCATCGGTAGTGTGTTTGATCCATGTGTTCTTTAGGATGTCAAGTGAAATATCATTATTATCTTCGTCAAGGTTTGCATCCTCTTGAACCATATTAAGAAATTGTCTGGCACCAGGGCTGTTTATTCTATAGTTGTGGCTGTCACACTGCATAATATCGGGAGAGATGGTGCCAGAGATGAGCTGTCTATGTTCACTGCCTGTGCAACCTATCAATTGTGAAACAAGAATCGCTATTATGCATACACCTATACAAAGTAATCCACTTCTAGTTTTCATTTGTACGACCCTTTTTTCTTTAATTAAGAGCAACCACCCTCTCATCTGGCAAACCACTGCCTGAATCATCAACAGACAACTCTACAAAACTGCCAGTCTCTGCATCAAATCCCACACCAGACAAACTGCAGACAGCTCCACAACCGACATGCAGAGCTGTCAACACAACCAGCAGGACAACCATGACCATCCTGTTTCCTAATCTGTATCTCATATCACATCCTCATTGATGTTGTTTTCTGATGCTCTCTCTTCTCCCCTTTGACTTTACGGTTCATCCTCATCATAGTATCTCCAGAAGTATCTGTCTTCCACCCAATCAGCATAATCAAAATTGTTAAAATCTTCTCCGCCGATAATTAAGCTCCACAATGTATTATTAGTCATTGTTTGCCATTGACCTCCATACAGTTCATTTAAAGCGTCAGCGCCACTTAACATATAATCCTTCGACGTAGTAAACAGATCCCCAAGCACCACCATATCATACCTCACATCCTCTATGTTCAATGTCATGAAGTGGTGTATCAGTCCAACCTCAAGGAAGTGACTGCTGTAGTCAGATATGGAAAGACCATATGACAATCCATTCTCAAGCAGTAAGTCCCTGGTATACTTCCATGTGTCCTTGTCAAACTCTGTTGTGATGTAGAACATTGTCTTCTGTTTGGGACTCGCCTCAAGCATTGCAACAGGCATCTCAAGGGTGGTCTGGGCAATCTGTATTATCCCTGCAGGCGCATCCAGTCCACTGCCAAGAGGATCACCTGACCATGGTATGCTCAACCAATCTGCTATGTCTGTTCTTACAAGGTACTGATATGCAGTCCAGAAGGAATGAACAAGGACATAGTCAGCAAAGCTCATGCCAGAGTAGTCCTCCAGCCTCTCCCTTGTCTCCTTGGCAAACAGCACGCAGTCTGTATCATCCATCAACACAGAGTCGGCAAGTGCATATCCAACAGCATAACAAAAGAGTATGTCATGGTCTGATACACCCCTGTATGCCTTGCGTATCAACCCACTGTATTCCTCACAGAATCCCACATAACCAGCTTTGAATCTGTCCAGTCCATCTCCACCAGAGATCAATCCTGCAAGCCCTGGTGCCACATCCAGTGCAGAATTGAGAGCAACCACCCTCTCATCTGGCAAACCACCGCCTGAATCATCAGCAGACAACTCTACAAAACTGCCAGTCTCTGCTTCAAATCCCACACCAGACAGACTGCAGACAGCTCCACAACCGACAGTTATTACCAAAACTATACTCAACACGTATGTAAACAGGAAATGTTTCTTCACTCTGCACTCTCCATCAGCTTCATCATCAGGATGTATTATAGTGTATGTCAGATAATAATCAATTGTTTAGAATAACTAATTCAGTACTTGAAATTGGATGTTGGAGAGATAAAAGTGACGATATTGAGGACTACTCCCCGAAACAGTACATCTTCCTGTCACATCCGCCCACATAAATCCTGCCCTCCCAAAGGGCGGGGGAGGATATGATAGGCAGGCGGAGCTTGTGATGCCACAGCTCTTTGCCACCATAGGAATCCAGGATGCGTATTGTTCCACCCATATCGGTGACGATGACCACCGAACCATCAGTGACGGGGGAGGAGTATATCGGTTTGCCTACGTCAAAGGTCCAGTTGTTCTCGCCGGTATAAGCGTCCATGGAAACAATCCAGCCGTTTATCCCGCAGGCGATGATATCATAATCCACCTTCAAAGGGCAGGTGATGCCCGTCACAGAATTGTTGGTCCATTCGATCTCACCGTCATCAATGTTGATGCAGTAGACCTTGCCGGACAGTCCCTCCACATACACCTTGCCGTCCGCAACAAGCGGTGGGGAGGCGGTCATGCCGATGTCCATGCTCCACCAGGTTTTGCCGTCTGTTACCGACAGGCAAGACACAGAGCCATCCAGTCCAGTGAAGATGATATTCGCTCCATCTATTGCAGGTGGGGATGTGGCTGAAAAACCCAGGTCAACATGCCATCTCATGCTCATCTCACCGTCCAGTACGCTCAGGCAGTAAGCCCCGCCATGAGAGGAACTGAAGTAGACATAGGTCAGCTTGGAGCTGGGGGAGTGGGTGGTGACAGAGGAGACGAGTCCGCCGGCGTAGTAGTCCCACAGCAGTTCACCAGTTGAGTCATCAAGACAGTACAGATGACCATCCTCTGAACCCGCAAAGAGCATGTCATTGGCAAGAGCAGAAGTTGATACAACGTCCGCTCCTGTGTTGAAGGACCACAGCAGAACGCCCAGTTGAGAATCGAGGCACCTGATGTCCGTATCGTTTGAACCGAAGTACACTCCCCCCTTGTCGAGCAGGGGAGAGGAGAGGATGGGTGCGTTTGTTACGTAGCTCCATTGCTGTTCAAGCTTACTCACGGTCAGTCTCGACTCTCTGTTTATGCCTGAATTTGCCTGGTCTCCGCCAAAACTCGTCCATGCCCTGGGCATTACGTCTCTCTGAACATATGCCCACACTTTCAGATGGTATGTTTCATCACCCCAGTAGGCGGTTATTGTACCCGTGTGCATGCCCAGATCATTGACCTTGTAGGGGATGGTTGACAGTTTGAAACTGCTGGTGGAACCAGGGTCAAGAGGTATCGTTTTGTCGGAGATGGTAAACCATTCTGCATTGGAGACTACACGAACAATTACCTTGCTGTCACCGTTGTTGGTCACCTTTACCGACTGCTCCCTGAGGCTGGCTTTGGACAGTGTACCGAAGTTTATCATTTGGGGGCTGAAGGTCACAAAGGGCATGTTGCCTACACAGTACAGATTCCTGTCCTGACAACAGGCAAAAATCCTGCTAACTGCAACCGACAGGTTGCGTATCTCTCTGGTGTAGTCTCCTACCCAGATGACAGAGCCGTCTGTTCTGGAGATGGTAAAAAGCCTGTTGTCCGCGGACATGACGATGCGGTCGCTTGTTGCGATGGGTCCCGAGACGATACTGTCCCACGGATCTGTTCGCCAGATAACCTCGCCATCTCTTGAGCTTAGAGCAAACAGCACGTTTGACCTGGTGGCACAGTAGACACCATCATCGGTTACAGCAATATCACCTTCAATATACGTTCCCAGCCGTGCTTCCCAGAGGATGCTTCCCGATCGACTACCCACGTTCATGCACACACCATTTGACAAACCGAAACAGCACATGCCGTCATTCACAGATACGGCTGTGGTGATCGGTGCGGTGCAATGGACAGTCCAGATGGGTCTGCTCAGGTCATAGGCAGAAATACAGTAGAGTGTTCCAGTGTCTGTGCCGAAGTAGACCTTCGCTGATTGCACAGCTGGTGTACCCGTTATTATTCCGTCAGCTTGAAATCGTTCATCCACCCTACCTGTTGCTGAATCAACCGAGACGATCTCTCCATACTGATTGGCAAAGAAAACCCTGTCTCTCCAAGCCCGAAGGTCAGAAGTAGCGTAATCGTCAAGGTTGGTGTTCCAAAGCAGGGAGCCATCTTCGAGACTCAGACATCCGAGATGCCCGTCAAGTGTTGCCCAGTAGACCCTGTCGTCATAGATGGACGGTGTGACATCCATCTTGCCGTCACAGTTATAACTCCACAGATTGTTACCAAGACCAAAGTCAACACAATCGATTGAGCCGTATTTTCTGGCGACCACTATCCTGTCTTTGGTAACTACAGGCTGTGACACGGGAACGTCTGAGAATTCCACGTGCCAGTGATTGGACAGCCTCTTGCGGTCTGGGAAGCAACCCTCAAAAGCGTTGCCTGCACCAGATAGATTGCCCTGGTGTGACCACCACTGACAACCGCCACCCAGGTGTCTCTGGTTATCCACAAACACACGCACGGGCAACACCTTCTCCTGTCCAGCCCATGTAAGCGTTATGCTTCCGTTGTAAACACCGTCGAAGCCGATGGACTGGGATTTCAGATACACATAGAAATGTTTCCTGTGGCGAACCTCGATGGGACCCGCAGGAAAACGCCTCACTCCAAACCACTTGCCTTCAATCTCATATTCCAGCTCAACATCATTGGTCCCGCAGTTGCGTATACTGACTTCTACCTCTCCCGTACCCTTAGAGGTTGTTGTGCCGAAGTCTACCACCTCAACATTCAGTGAAACGCAGTCGCGCGCTATCTCATCGCCATAGCAGTAGACCTTGCCATCCGTGCTGGTCACCACCACAAGACCATCGGAAATGGCTGGGTTACCTGCTATCTGCTCCCCAAGGTTGGTCTCCCATATGGTCTCGCCATCATGGATACCAACAGCGCTGAACCAGCCCTCATCGGTTGCCAGGTAGATGCGTTCAGCGCAGACTGACGGGGCTTTTGAAAAACCGTTTATCTTATGAGACCAGTTCAGGTTGCCTGAGTGCAGGTTGAAGTTGAACAGCATCCCGTCCCACCTGCACATTGTCACCGTGCTTCTGGCGAATGCACAGCTGGAGACGCCGTAAGGACCAACGGGAAACTCCCAGAAGATATCACCTGTACTGGCGGACAAGCAGTAGACAGAATCTGATGCAAACACCACCCTGCCGTCTATGTAGACTGGTGTGGCGCTGATCTCTTTGCTTGTCCCGAACTGCCAGAGAAGCTCCCCTGATTTGAAGTCCAGGCAATACAGGTTCTCATCGTCAGAGCCGATGTACACCCTTTCCTCGTAGACGGCGGGGGAGGAGAACACCTCGCCACCAGTTTCAAACTGCCATATCAGCTCTCCGCTGATGGGGCTTATGCAGTAGACAAAGTAGTCATAAGAGCCGAAATAGAGCCTCTGGTTGTAGACCACGGGGGAGGAGTGGATGGGGGCTTCCGTTTCATAGAACCACTCTATCTTGCCCGTGTCAAGGTCCAGGCAGTACATCCTGCCGTTTTCGCTTCCAACGTAGATGTTGCCCATCGAGTAGGCGGGGGAGGAGTGGATGTCTGCATCGATGTGCGTTTCCCACAGCTGGTTGCCCGTTGACTGCTCAAGGCAGTGGACATAACCGTCATCACTGCCAAAGATAACCCTGGACTCTGCAATCGCTGGAGATGACACTATCTGGTTGATGGTCTCAAAGCTCCACAGGAAGGTCAGATTGGAGGACATCGGACCGCAGTCGTTGTGGGTGGCCCCTGTCCTTCGGGTGTCGCCTCGGAAGCAGAACCAGGAGCATGTCTGTTCAGCGATGACATCGCAAGAGTGCCCTCCTGCAGGGAGTTTTATGCCTGTAAATGAAATGACAAGGATAAGGATCAGGGTGATAAGGGCGTACCTCTTGATTGTCTTCATGTGGGGGATTATACAGGAAACACACTGATAAATCCAGTGTAATCTTATCTTCGTCTAGTGCGATCTATGTTAGATACTTCAACAGGTATTGATGGTTTTGGTGTGCAGTCTAGTAAAACACCTTCTTTCACTAGAGTTTGTGTAATTTTCTTGAAAACTCTGTCTCTTTCTTTGGGGTCTTTAAATTCCCACTTAAGATAACCAAAATCTATCCAATTATCGTCTTCTTGAATCCCACAGACGAGTTTAGTCATCTTATCAATATGGACTAACTCGAAATTTGCATACATTATCAATTTCATTCTTGCTCCTCCTCCTTTTGGTGTAATACATTGTTGAAGTCGTTCAATAAGTACCTTTTGAACTATATTACAACAGCTTGGATTCCTTTTTAGTGTTTTCCTTGTCTTTTTTGACAGCTCTTTTGAATGGTGTAAACCCTCCAGTGTCTCTGTAAGGATACTCGGGCTGTTTCCCGTCCATTATTTCCTCGATGGTCAATATCTGTATTCTGGGATACAGCCTGCCGTTGCTGGATTCATAAACACCCGCTTTGTTTGCCTCTTTTTTCATGTTTCTGGTCGGCTCAGTAATGGATATGTAAATGCCAATGGCCGCCTTCTCTTTTTCAACAACACCAATGAGTTGGTCAATATGAGGTGAACCCACATGCTTGCCACCCTTCACCTGTACCACAATCTTCTCTTGCTTGCGTGTTGAAAGGTCATCCTGAAAGTACATTATCCCGTCTATTCCAGTGTCAGCACCTTTCTTTTTACCCTGATATGGTCTTGCTCCGATTTGTGTCACCGCCCACCACTCAAACTGGTATTTGTCTCTGTCTGCCAGATTGATTGCGCTGGCAATGTCCTTTGGTGCTCCCTCAACCTCATAGGTTGACAGCTCTGAGCCAAAGGTGTCTTTCAGTCTGCGTTCCATCAGGTCAACTGAAAGCCAGGTTATGTCTATCCCTATCCACCTTCTCTTCAGCCTCTCCGCCACTGCTATCGTGGTGCCACAACCACAGAAGGGGTCCAGCAACAGATCACCTTCGTTGGAGCTGGCTTCGATTATACGTTCTAATAACGCCTCTGGTTTTTGTGTTGGATAGCCAAGACGTTCTTCACCACTATGTGATAATGAACCTACATCCAACCATATGTCTTGGATTTTTTGTCCTTTTGTTTCATCAAGGTACTGCTTCAAACTCGGATACCCATTACTGCTATATGCTAGTCTATTCTCATCATGCATTTTTTGCATTTTTTCTTTTGTCCATTTCCAAACTCTCAAAAAACCATTCCATTTGTATCTGAGATTGGGTCGATTCTTATTTGGATTTAGGACATTTTGTTTACGATATCTTCGACCAGTCTCTGGTTCTACAAATTTAAAAAAATTATCAATGTAAGTTTCATCTAATTCTGTATATTGCTGGTTCCATACAAAATTGTTTGTTTTTGAATACCAAAAAACAATATCATGAATCCTGCCACACCTTTTATATACGTTTCCATGTGAAGAGTATCTCTTCCAAATTATCTCATTCCTATAATTCTTGAACCCAAAAATCCCGTCAAGAACTAGCTTGATGTAATGGCTGGCTGTCGGGTCGCAGTGCAGATAAAGCGAACCAGTCGGCTTTAGAATCCTGTGCAACTCCTTCAACCTCACCGCCATCATGACGATGTATGCCATCATAGCGTTTCTACCCAGAAAGGTTACTAGAGATTGAATGAGGTTTGCAAGGTCAGGATAGTCGGCATCCCTGATGAGCTCGTTATAGACAGCCTCCGTTTGTCCTGTTACCCATTGCCACGTGTCCTCAAACGCATGAATTTGCGCTTCTGACTGGTCACCGGATGTCTCTTTGAACAGCATGTTGTAGGTTGCGTTGCTGTTAAACGGAGGGTCGAGGTATATCAAATCAATAAAGTCATTCGGGAATTCGTCTCTGTTGCGCAAGACCTCCAGATTATCGCCAAACCACAGCTTGTTCACCCAGGTTTCATTATTCATGTTGCACATTATATTCCTTTGTTGCTACAAATCCAAGTCGAATATCTATGATTTTCGTTGACAGCATTTTATAGCATCGTAGGGTACTATGCCCTTAACACATACACACAGGTTTCATAAAACTGCAAGTCCTTCTTATCACACCCGAAGGGAGATACTCCCAAGCATTCAGTTTTGACCAGTAATGATGGGTTATGACTGGTTAAGTTTAGGATGTTTGAAGCTGTTATTTCTGGGCAGAGGTAACCGAGAATTCCCCTGGATTCCCGCTTTCGCGGGAATGACGAAGATGAAACGGGAATGTCGTAGGGAAATACTGGAATGACGTATGGAACGTGGGAATGACGAAGATGAAACAGGAATGACGTAAAGGAAAACAGGAATGACGAAGTAGAAACAGAATTTAGGTAGAGCAAAGAGGGAATGTTGAAGAAGAAGGAGTGATATAGCAGAAAAGGAATTACATATAAAAAACAGGAATGACGGGGTAAAAAAAGGGGCTTAGGTAGAAAAAACGGGGATAATGGGTAGGGTGATAATCCTTTTTAAGGGAAGAGAGGATGGGTCAAGGATGGAGAACTTCTTGTGTGTGTCAGGTGCATGATGCTTTACAAGATTTTTGTCCCCAAAATGAAATACCCCGGATGGTAGGAGCTCCATCCGGGGTAGCCGATAAAAAATTAAAGGACGTGGAGTGTGTATACGTTGCTTTAATGGATGCTTACGGTCTGTTGCCGCCGGGTCCACCGGGTCCTTCGGGGTTACCCTCTGGTGGTGTCTCTAGCTTGTCGGACTTGATGATCACAATCGCGTTGTCATCCTCATAGCTGATGCCAACAAAGTCACCCACAGCAAGGTCGGCAACGGTCAGATCAACAGGATCTTCACCTCTGACGTGCTTCTGAATCTTGGTGTCGCCGGTGATGTTGAGTGTTACTGTCTCTTCACCGCGCTTGATTGTTATGGTGATGGAGGTTGGGCTAACGGATGTTATCTGACCGCCTACCCTGCCCCTGAGGGTGTCATGGAATATGACCGCTCTGGCGGTTGGTTCTGGGTCACCGTCTTCATTCCTGCTGGGTACAACCAGCACTCCAACAACCTGACCTGGGCTCAGGTCAGAGCGGGACATCTCTATCCTCTCTGGCTTCTCGCCCTCTACTGTTGGTGCTTCCATTGCCCAGAACTCGGTGTCATCGGTCACCTTGAATCTCACATCTTCAGAGCCAAGGGCGGGGGTGCACACCATGTAGTCGCCATCCCAGCTGTTGAATGTACCCATGAATTCTCTGCGCTTGTCATCTCTGCGATCGTCCCTTGGGTCACGCTTTGGAGGGAACTCGTCTACAACCATGACTGCCATGGCGTTCATGGTGACATTGCCCTCGTCATCCTTCTCCAGCTTACCCATGATGACCAGCTTGTCACCACTCGCTAAGTCGCTGAGACCTATCTCAACGCGGGAGGGTTTGTCATCCTCATCCTTTGCGACTTCACCATACTTTGTGTCCTCAGAGACCGTTACCTCAAACTCCTTTTCACCGGCTGGGTCTGTTACTACAAGTGTGTTACCGCTGACAGACTTGAGGATGACATTCATCTGAGGCGGTCCCTTGTCTTCTCTGCCGGGCAGGTCTGGTCTGGGGAACTTGTCCACCTTGCTGACACTGCCTGCAAGGTAAGAAGTGGTGGCATTTTCATCGTCACCGTCACGCACGATCCTACCTCTGACAACCACCTTGTCGCCCTTCTTGATCTCATTCCAGGCGATCTCTGGTGGTGTCTCACCCTTTTCAATCTCGCCGGTTGCATCAAAGAAGTTGGTCTCATCGTCTGTTGTGATCTCGATTGTTGTGAAGTCCATACCTGGAGGTGTAATCGTAACCTTGTTTGAGGCAATAACCTTAACCGTGCCCATCATCGGCAGATGTCTTGCCTTGTCCTTTGCGTTGTCCATTGGACTCTCTGCGTTTACCGTTCCTGTGAAAACCAGTCCGAGCGCGAGCGCTCCAATCAGTGTTAGTGTCATTATCTTCTTCATGTCAAACTCCTTTCGGTTGCTGTTTCATAACACTATTACGTTGGGTGTTCTAAAAAAGTTAGTTAAGGGGTTTGGCTGATGAACTTCACTCCTTTGAAGAAGTATCTGATTGTGGAGGTTGAAATGAAAAGGCTCATAGCCGTGCTTGTAGTTTGTGTGCTGTTGACTGGTCTACCGTTGTGTCTTGGTTCTGCCGATAACAGAACATCCGTTGCTTTCCCGCTTCTACCGTCTACGGTTTTGCCGGCTAGCTCGTGTCTGGTTGTTTTACCCCTGGATGAAAGCATGGATAACCCTACATATTTCAATAACGGATGTTCAAACTATTCTTGCTGTGTGCTGGATGAGCACCTCGAACTCTCTGGTCCATTCATTGTAGGTAGTGATGAGTATTATAAGGCAACTGGTTTTGAGAGGGTCGAAAACCCTTATCATAGAACAACCAGGAGCCTCTTGCTCGATGAGTCGAATGATAAGAAACAGTGGTTCGGTTTCAGAAATAATTCGGCTTCATCATATCCTTTGATTTCCTTTACGTATCTGCGTGATGACAAGGAGTATGAGTACATTATGGACGACACGCTAAGGGGGATTGCAGTTGTGGTCCCACATCGAATGGGTGACTATCATCTGGATCGGATTGAAGATCATAAAGTTGTTGTGTACCGGAAGCTACCCGAAGGTGAAGATTGCAGGCGTTCCTGGGATGACTGTTTTGACTTCATGTACTACGATTATGAGGATGATCGAGTCATATATGAGAGAAACGGTTCTAAGCATTTGTTCGACAGTGATGCGGGATTGATAATCGGAAGGGATGAGATAATCGATCTTAAGGAGGATGAAATATATCCAATGCCCCAGGGTATAATATCCAAACCGATGATCGCTGGTAGCGGAATTCTTAGTAAAACAACCGAATCAGTCTCCCCTTACTCGGACAACTCAGTCAGGTTTTTCATCACTGATTTTCAGGGAAACCTGCTGGTAGAGTCTCAAGTGCCCGATGACAACTATCAGAATAGAATTTATACATTCAGTAGTGACTACGTTGTCTACAGAGCTCCTAGTGCAAACAGTTGGAATTCAAAGTATGTATTCAGGGTGTTTGACGTTCACAAAGACAGGGAGCTAATAATAATCAGCGACGACGATATAGACCTTGTGATAAACGGAAATTACATCATCAGCTTGAGCTATGAAGGTGTTGTTGAGGTGTGGTATTTGCCCAGTTGTGAACTGGTCAAACGAATGAACATCCCCGCTGTTAAGGAAGTCGGCAGATTTGACAGACAGTTGTATGCAGTAGATGTCTCTCATCCATACAACCAATACGCACAACGTGACAAATATGCTTTCGCCGTCAGAGAAGATATGACCTTTGATTACACGAAGGTCATCCCTGCCAGGTATGTGGGCATCAATCATAACTTTCTCGAGTGTGAAGTGGTGGAGTTTGATGGTTTCTTTAGTGTGAGGGTTTTAAGGAATTCTGACGATATAATCGCTTCCTTTCCCGTCCCAACAGACAGATTCACAGGCAAATGGTTCTATTTTAAGAATGACAGGCAACTCGTCTCGTGTCATGAAAATGGTTTGGTGAGGGTCGTCAACCTTTTGACGGGTGAGATGAAATCGTATTCATTTGAGCCAATCGACAAAGACCGATACAAGATATTGACAACAAGAAGAGAGGAATTGAAACCATATAGAATCGAGAATGACTCGATCGCTTTGACTCTCAAGCTGGAGGATAGGCAGACGAGGCATGATGCAAGCGCATTGATATGCATTGACACCATAGAGGGAAGTCTGCATATGTTTCACCTCAATCATATCCCCACCTGGATATCTGTAAACAGAGATGCCGTGACCTACGGAGGAGGGACATGCTACAATGAAAAGGGCTATGAGAGGCCATGCAAACTCGTTTTGCAGAGGTTTGACAGAGTTCAGAATGAGTATGAGTTTGATTATGCCCACTTGACAGATCGATACTGTTACATAGATGAATATGAGGGTGAACCATACAATTATTCATTCCACAGGCTTGATTTAGAAACGGAAGAAACAGCGTTTGACTTTGTCGATAAACAGCTTTTCCCCTCCATAGATTCTGAATTGTTGTATTCACTGGGTCAGGATTGTTACTCGTGGGATAGCGATTTTTCATGTAGAACAGCTTCAAGCATGGTAAACTCAATCCAGTTTGCAAGTATTATTGATTACGATAATGCGATGATATATCAGGATAAGGTCGTGTCCACATCGATCGATTCTAAAGGTTTATTCACAACCCTGACTCCATGCCAGACATTTGCTGTGCGTGAAGTGGAAAGGGATGGTTATCAGATAACCTTTGAGTTCACCTCTACCAGATGCGATACTCACGCTGAAGCCTGGAGTGGAGTAGCGTGTCTGACCGCCTGGGGACACAAGGAACCAACACTAGCAAGGTATTACACCGAAGAATATGAACCGACTGAGCCCGTCATGACGGAGCTTGACTCAAATATTGAAAGCATTGGACCGCTTTTAGCGGGTGAGTCACAGAAGGTAACCTTGAGAATACCGGACAGGGATTCGGTTCTGATGGAGTCAGACCTTCTGAGGTTGACAGGTGAGGAAGTAGAGGATGATGGTATACATTTCCTCAAGCTGGCTGTGTATTCAAATGGGGTACTTGATTTCAATCAATCAGACATACCACCCTGCAATAGATATCCACTCCGTTTTTCTGGTATTGCAGATAGATTAACGACAAAAGGGCATGGAGCGACCTGTGAGATATACTGGGATTATTGATAGGGCAAAGAATAAGCCAGAGAAGTTCTGTTCGATTTGAAATAAACATAGAAAAGATTATTCATCCATATTAGGATTGGTGTCGTTGAATTCGTTGCATGCTCTTTGGAATCCCCTATCAATAAGCGTCTTTGTGGCTGAGACGGCGAGGTCTGCCATAGACATCAGTATCTTTTTTTCATCTGGTGGTGGATTGGACAACACGTATTCAACCACGTCATCCCTGTCTTCAGGCCTGCCGATACCCATTTTGATGCGGTAGAAATCGTCCATACCCGTCTCAGTGATGATGGAGGTGATGCCCTTGTGACCACCACTCGCCCCGCTCCTCTTGACTCGAAGCGCGCCCACTGGCAGGTCGATGTCATCAAAGATGACAATCAGATTTTCAAAGGAGATCTCATAGGCTTTGAGCAGGCAGTCCACTGGTATGCCAGAGCGGTTCATGAATGAAAGCGGTTTAGCTAGTGTGAGGTGAGTGTCGTCGTCTTCAATGCGAATCACCTTCGCCCCACAGGCGTTTCTCTTTATACGAACACCCAGCGACTTGGCGAGTCTGTCGACTGCCCACCAACCACCGTTGTGACGTGTGTTCCTGTATCTGAGTCCGGGGTTGCCCAGACCCACAATGAGCCATTTTATCATGCCTGTTCGTGTTTCTCCACCACCGGTATCTTTATAGTGACACTCGTGCCGACACCCTCTCTGCTGTCGATGCCTATGTCACCGCCGTGTGAGTTTACATGCAGAAGCACGTTTGACAACCCAAGACCCAACCCACCGGTTTTAAGCTGTTCACCTCGGTCGACCTGGTAGAATGGTTTGAAGACCTTCCCGATGTCGTCTTCTGGAATGCCGATGCCCTTATCGGAGATGATGATAACAATGCTATCACCTTCAAGGCTGACCTTGAAGGTGATATAGATGCTGTCGGGTTTGCTGTACTTGATGGAGTTGATCAGCAGGTTGTTGACAATCTCATCAATCCTGTCGGGATCAATGTTTATTTCGGTGCACTTGGTGTTTTCATCGAGGTCGAAGCTGTAGCTGTAGGGGGTATCACCGTAGGTGCTCGAGACACGCTTCTTTATGAACACCTGCTCCCTGGCGCCTATCTGTGAGAACAACTTGAATGCGTTCATCTTCACGAAGTTGTATTCGGGATTGGTGCGACCTACATCAACAAAATCGGCGATCTGGCGAATCTCCCGCTTGACAGCATCGGAGATGATGTCAAGCATCTCACTCTCGTCGGTACCGTCTGGTGTTTTGTCCCTGAGCAACTCTGTGTAGCCCTGTATGAGTACTAGGGGGTTGCGCAATTCATGCGCAACGCTGTTGATAAACTCACGTTTTGCCCTCTCCTGTCTAACCCTACTGGTTACATCCTTGAAGGTCCACAGCCTTCGAAAGTCTGGCTCATCGGGCACCAAGGGACAGGTGAACAGATCGATGTACCGTCCGTTATTCAGCCTGAACGTTTGGCGGATGCTCTCCTTTGTGTTGCTGATGTTCATCATCTCGGAGGTGAAGTGCTCTCCGTTTTCAACCATCTTCTCGATTATCGCCAGTGGTTCTTGGGTCCAGCTCTTTTGTTCATTGTATCCGAAGATAGAGAAGAACCTTGAATTGACATAGTTGGAGAGCATGTCATCACTGAGTACAAGCACGGCATCATCGATGGAATCAATGGTTGTCTCCAGCAACTGTCTGGATCTGTATATACTGTCAAGAGCTTTGTCTCTCTCAATTCTGACTGAAATCGTATGAGCGAGTGACTCCAGCATGGATTCCTCCTGGTCTGACCATTCACGCTCATTCTCGCAGTCGTCAAAACCCACGAAGCCCCACACCTTCCGATTCACAATAATCGGCAGTACAATAATCGAGAGTATTTCTTGAGGTTCGAGTATTTCTCTTTCACCTTCCGGGAAATCCTTAATCAAGCCCTTTATATATTTCCCATTTTCAAAGGCATCCTTCCATCTACCAAAACCGCCCTTTTCAAGTGGTATTGATTGAAGTTCTTCTCTGTCAATAACAGCTTTGTTTGGGTTTCGACACCACTCATGGACATGTGAGGTGTACACATCGTCAGATCTGTAATCGTGTTTAAAGATATAGACACGATCGGTGTTTGTAACCTTACCTACGATCTCAAGTGCTTTTTTTATAGCAACTGGTTTGTCATGCTCCTCAAAAATGACCTTCTTCATCTCAAGGAAGCTGAGTAAGTATCTCTCGTATTGTTTTCTCGCTGTGATCTCATTGAGGACGTATGCCTTTATGTCACCAAGGTTGCTTGACCAGGAGGCTCTTGAAACTTCAACTGATATCTGTTTACAACCGGCAAGCACAGCGGTTGTTTCAATTGTTTTACTTTTTTCTGAGTCAGAGCTGTTGGTTTCATCACTCTCCATATGGCTGTGGATTTCAGGCAGGAGCTTGGTGATGTTCATGTCAAGGAGATGCTCATCCGTGTACCCAAATAACCCTTTTGCTGTGGAATTGAAAGTCAGAATAGAGCCTGTGTCACTGGTGGTTATGATGGCAAGGGGAGTCTTTTCAAAGATCATTCGGTATCGATACTCACTGTCCTTGAGTGCTTTGGCTGAGAGTTTTTCCTTGGTTATGTCAGTGAAGGAGATGAACAGGAATGACGACCCATTCACTTCAGTCGTCGATATTCTGGTTATTACGTATCTGAAACCTCCATTCTTTCGCTCTATCCAGAACCCCGTTTCAAAGCTCTTGTGATCCGACTGGCTATTCTCCTGTATGAACTCCGTTACGCGCTTTTTCTCGAAGGCCGCAAGCAGGTCAAGATATGACATGCCCTCCAACTCAGTGTGACTGTATCCAGAAATATCTGTCATGCTTGGATTTGTGTATGACAATTTCTTGTCTTTGATGATGATGACACCGTCCGAAATACTCTCAGCCATCATCCTATGACTGAGCTTGCTCATTTCAAGTTCATGTTCAGTGTGTTTGAGTCTGCGCTCTCGATTGATTTCACCATAGATGCGATTAACAACCTCTGGAAGGGTTTTGAGGAAATGGCTGTCCTTGACGATGTAGTCCCTTGCACCACGTTTCATCATCTCAACGGCTACGCGTTCGTCTCCCTGACCCGTTACGATGATGAACGGTACCTTGACCCCACGCTCATCGAGTGTCGATATGAGTTCGTCTGCTGTGAAATCAGGCAACATGTAGTCAAGCAGGAGCAAGGTGTCATTCTCTGAATAGAGGTGCTTGAGCGTATCATTGCCCGTTGCATAGCTGGTTACGTCATATCCCGCCTTCTTGAGATTCTTGGTAATCAACCTCGATACGCCAAGGTTGTCCTCTGCCAATAATACCTTATTCATAGTCATCTTTCCCGTCTCTGGTTATCTTAGGGATCTCTGTGACCGTGATGAACAAACCAAGATTTCGAATCTTCTTGATGAAATCCTCATATACAACGGGTTTTGTTATGTATGAGTTGCAACCCAGCTCGTAACAGCTGTCCACTTCACGCGGATCATCGGTTGTGGTGAGCATTATCACTGGTATTTTCTTGAGATACTCGTGCATTTTTACAAACTCCAGCACCTCAATACCTGATACCTTAGGCATGTTTATATCGAGTATAAGAAGGTAAGATTCGTTATCTGAATTACAACTGTCTAGTATGGTGTCTTTGATGAAATCCAGTATCGATTGACCGTCCTCGAAGAATTGCAGATTGTTGCATATGCCTGCCTTCACGAAGTTCCTCTTGATCAGCAGACGGTGTCCCTCATCGTCCTCGGCTATAAGAATCTTGACTTCCTTCTTTGAATCATTGATACTCACTGAATTCTCCTCTCTTCTTTGGCAGGCTGATGAATACACTTGTCCCCTTGTCCTCTTCGGACTCGATCCACACCTTCCCGTTGTGCTTGGTAACAATGCGTTTTGCTATAGACATGCCCATCCCATAGCCGCTCCCCTTCGTCGGATTAAGCTGATGAAAGAGCTGAAAGACCTTGTCCTGGTGTTCTTTCTTTATCCCCACTCCGTTGTCTGAAACCCTGTAGATGCAGTTGGAATTATCTTCATTCCCGCTAACCCTTATGACACATGGTTCATCAGGCTTTCTATACTTGATCGCATTCTCGATGATGTTGGTAAACACCTGGTTGAGCTGATCAAGGTCAGCCCAGCATAGTGGCAGTGAAGACACCTCTATGGTTGCTCCCGCTGACTGTATCTGAAACTGAAGCGTGTCCAGGATAACCGATATCAACTCTTCGGTGTTGATCTCCTGGATGTCGATCCTCTTTCTGCCTATCCGAGACAGTTTAAGCAGGTTTTTTAGCAGTATGTCAATCTTTCTGGCACTAGCCTGGATAAAACGAATCGACTCAAACAGTCGCTCTCCACCGAATGTTTCAATGTGTTTTCTGACCGTTACCAAGTTATTTGAATTGTCAATTGAACCCAACAGCTGGACAATATCATCCTCAAGCTCACTTCCGAACCCAATAATGTTGACGAGTGGTGAGCGCAGATCATGGGATGTGACATAGAGCAATTGTTCGAGCTCCCTGTTCTTGTCGCTAATCAGCTTAGTCATATGAGCTTTCTCCAACTCAGCTTTTCTCTCCTGTGTTATGTCCCTGAACTCAACCACCAGATTGCCCTCATAGCTTTTAAATGCCCAGTACTCAAAAATCCTATCGATTCTTTTATCACCAGATTCATGCAGTTCGAGTTCATCATGAAATCCCCTTTCCGTCTCTACAACATTAGAAAGGGCTTCTTGAAGACTCGGTTTTGTTGAGTAGGGGTATATCGATGAGATGTCATCACCGATAGTGCATGTATAATCATCCCCGATAATCTCTCTTGATGAGAAATTAACACCACTCAAACAAAGCCTTCCATCAACAAGTTCGAATATATGAATGCCGATAGGCGATTTATCGATGATGCTCCTGAGTTTCTCCTCGCTGGTGACCAGAGCACTTTCTACCAGCTTGCGGTCGGTTATGTCGATAAAAGAGCCCTCAATATACCCCTTGGATTCATAGTATTTTAGTGATGTCAGGAAGTATCTATGAGAGCCATCCTCACTCGACCATATCACCTCGACATCATGCAGTTCACCTTCTAGCCTGAGTAGTTTCTTTATGGTGTTAAGAGTGCTTCTTTCAATCCGATTTGACATCTTGAAGCCCTCTGAGGGGATGTCCTCGATACTGTTGTATCCAGCCAGTTTAGCACCCTGTCTGTTAACGGAAAGGAGCATACCCTCCTCCATCTCAATCTTGAATAGACCAGCTGTCGCTGTTTCATACAGGTGTCTGTACTGCTCCTCACTCTCTTTCAGTTTTTTCTGGAACAGACGTGTCTGAGTTACATCGTGTATGATGGCGATGATGACAGGTTTTTCAAAGATGTAAACGAGGCTGGAAGAAACCTCTGCAAAGATGTTCTCTCCATCCTTTGAGACAAATGTTTCATTGAATTGAACTGTATCGTTAGCGTTCAACCTTGTAAGCAGTCCGTTGCTGATCCTGTCTGTGGAGTCGAGGATGATATCAAAGATACTCATCTTATCGATCATCTCTACCGCTGAGTAACCTAACAGTTTGATAGCCGACGGGTTTGCATCAGTGATATTACCATCCAGGTCATGGAACAGAACCGCATCATTGGCATTCTCAAACAGGCTTATATACCTGGCTTGCGTTGATGTAATCTCCTCGTCTGCCTGCATCTGCTCGATCCCTGTAGAGATGAGAGACATGATCCTTGAAATCATCCACTTCCATTCATCAAGCCTGTCGATACTGTCTTCAGACCACATGCAGAAGGTGCCGAGAAGCTGATTTGTTGAACTGATCAGGGGGTATGTGGCTACTGATCCGATATGGTTGTATAAGATAGCCGCAGTGAATGTCTCTATTATGGGATCTGTTGCTACATTACCACAGATCATTGGTTTTCTTGTTTTTGCTACTGCACTACAGATATTCTCTTTTTCATTAACATCTACGATGTCATCGATATCACCTTTTATTACCTCTGTGTAATTGTATGTCCCCATCCGAACGAGTGTATTTGACTCACTGTCGAAAAACCGAATCAGACCTGTGGTGAAGCCCAGTGATTCGGTTACTTTAGGCAGAACCGAATCACAGAAACCTTCAATGGTGTTGCAGGTCATCCTTGCATTTATGATTACCTGCCGGAGACCATCCTCTATTATTTCCTGTTTCTTTGTCAATGTTTGAATGGTAATGTCATTCATAACCACCAGAACATAATCATCTCCCATTATAGCAATGCTTTGAAACGAGGCTTCAACGGTTCTAATGGATCCATGTTTGGTGATCAGTTCAAATGTCTGTTTTACATTTGAAGCCATTGTTTTGGCTGACATGGCTAGATTCTTTAAGGTTTTATCTGCTGTCAATTCGATCAGATCAACCTTTTTTTCGGCTACCAGTTCCTCTCTGGTGTATCCAGACATCGAAAGGAAGGCCTCATTTGCCATCTCTATCATGAAATTATTCGATGATATGATGATACTTGGAATTGGAGAAGCAGTGAATGACTCTTTGATCAGCAGAAGCCTGTTCTTCTCTCTGTCAAGCTCAAATGATTTCTCTGTTTGATACGCAAATCTTTTTCTGAGGATTAGGGTATAGACTATTAGAAACGCTATCAGCAGTATAACTGACACGTGGAAGCCAATGACTAATCCAACCCAACTACCGTTCATTGGCACATCCAATAACATAGTCTGGATACAAACTACCCATGTTATTTATTATACATGAATCTTCACACAAAATGTAAACATATTGTCAAAATGAGCCGTTTGAATGTATGTTTATAATGTGCTAGAATTACATCGAAGTTTGTTAAGGGGGTGAGTATGAGAATACATAGAACATTTGTTGTTGTTCTTGTGATGGTTTTGTTGGTTAGTGGTGTTTCATCTGGAACGGAAGCTGTAGAACAACTTGAGAAAGGTGATTGTCCGCTTGTCCTCGCTTATCAGATAAACAACCCTCTCTACTGGGTCAACGGTGTGGAGAGTGGACCGATGGAGTCTGCGCCGATGATCAGAAACAACCGAACCATAATTTTGATCCGCTATGTTGTAGACCATCTCGAAGGTGTTGAGATAACATGGGATGGAGCTGAGAGGAAGGTTGGTATAATCACTCCCGAGGGCAAGACCATTGAACTGTGGATTGACAGCCCTATCGCAAAAATAGATGGAGTTGAAACGCAGATAGACCCAAACAACCCTGATGTTACTCCGATTATTGAGGCTGACAGAACATTCCTTCCCTTCCGTTTCATTGGAGAAAACCTGGATGCCCAGGATATAAATTGGATTGCTGACTCACAGACAGTCGAACTCCATTTTATTAAAGAGGACTGTTGCACCTGGACTCAGGTGGGCAAGATAATTTCCAAGACACCTCAGGATTATGGGAATGTTATTATTGAGTTTGATCCTGACTGTGACGGCAAAGGGCTGACGCTTCTGACGTCGGATTATAACATGAAGGCTGTTAATGCTGAAGAATTTGATGAGCCATCACTGTTCACGTTAAGTCGATATCAGTACGATTGTGCTCGATTCTGTGTGGATGAGAACTACCGAGTGTTGCTATGGGAGGCACTACCCGATGCTGATTGTTGCTGTTGTGAATTCACTTATGAGTTTGGTGAGGTGTCACCTGCGGTGTGTGATGGTGATGAGGTTGTTATTCCGGTCAAGGTGAAGAACATCTGCTCAGAGCAAATACTTTCATTTGCATTCAGCCATGACTCCGAGTGGGTAGAGGGGATTACACCCGATACATTTGAGCTTGAGGCCGGTAAGACTCAATCGGTTGAGGTCACTTGGATAGCAGGTGTTGATAATTGGACACAAATTACTATAACAGCCTACTACTCAGACACGGGCGAAGAGTGTGGTACAGACACTATAGAAATTGACATACAATCATCGGCGTGCTGTTGCGACTGGACGGTGACCGGACTGGACACCATTGAGCTGTGTCCAGGTGAAGAAAAGAATGTGTCGATTGAGGTTGCAAACAATTGCGAAAGAGACACAGAGTTAATTCAATTCAACATCGAGGCAGACGCTGATTTGGGAATTGATATGAAGGGTTTTGAGCTTGCTGGTGGACAGAAAGAGCAGATTTCAGTAACAGTCTCAGCTCCAGAGGATTGCAAGGAAGGCGAGGAGTTTGAGCATACCGTTAAGTTCCTAAGCGATTGTGGAGAACCACAGAAGGTAAACATAAATGTCGTTTGTTTAGATTGTATTATATGCTGTGAATATTCTGCACACTTTATTGATACGCCGACATCAGCATGTCCTGGCGATGAGTTCTCAGTAGCACTCAAGCTGGAGAACAAATGCGAGGATGATGCGATGACCTTCGACATATGTGAGACAGAGTCGGAGGGTATGGTCCAGATAACTGACGAGTGCAAAGGTGTAGAGTTGAATGCTGGAGAAAGCGATAAGAAGTATCTCTACTGCATGCTACCATCTGACTGTAAGAAGGGAGAGGATGTGGAGTTTGCAGTCGAGGTTGTCGCATACGGTGAAGATGGGCAGGAGTGTGCAAGAGAGACCGTAACATTTAAGGTGGAGTGTCTTGATTGCAGTGCATGCTGTGAATTCGAGTACTGGTTTGATGATGTTCCCGAATCAATGTGCGCCGGTGACAGCCAGAACATCATGCTGAAAATCAAAAATGAGTGTGATGATGAGGAAATTGATTTCAAACTTAGTGAGTACTATGGTTCTGAAGGCAAAGTGAGTCTATCACCCAATCCATTCAACTTCACGCTGGAAGCCGGACAAGAGAGAATTGTAAATGTGACCTGCGAGATGCCTGATGATTGTGATGACCAGCAGGTTGAATTTTTACTTAGACTCATTGTAACTGGGGAAGATGGCAAGGAATGCTTCAATGATCTGATTAAAATTGGACCGATATACTGCCAACAATGCAAATGCTGTGATTATGATTTCACCATTCACTCAAAGGAATATCAGGTCTGCGCTGGTGAGGAGTTTGATGCTGAGTTGAGAGTGGAGAACAATTGTCAGAAGAAGGAGCTTATATTCCAATTCTCACTTAATAAATCCGGCTATGTCGAGGACATCGTGCCTGGTGGATTAACAGTATCACCTCAATCCGGTAAAACTATCAACATAAAGGCTAGAATGCCCGAAGGTTGTAAGGTGAATCAAAGAGTTACATTCAGCTTTTATATGCATGTGTACAATGAGAACGAACAGCGTTGCGATTCAAAGCTGGTAACATTCACTGCCAGGTGTGAGGACTGCAAGTGTTGCGATATCAGTGTGAATCCATACTCACGTAAAATGCTCTCCGCTTGCCCAGGAGACCAGCTATCAAAGACAATGGTAGTGACCAACAACTGCAAGACAAAGACCAAGACCATTCAGATTACATGGAGCCGAGGGTCATATATAACAACAATCGCTCCAACCAAGTTCACGCTGAAACCGGGAGCACAGCAAACTGTGACGGTAAGGTTCACCATACCCGAGTGCAAGGAGGGGCAGTATGTGTCATTCAGTTTCGCAGTATACCCTGATGACTGCGAACCCATTGAGGGGAGCTTCAATGTATACTGCAAATCCTGTGTTTGTTGCGATGTGACAGCCATCCCTCAAAGGGTGCCGACATCGCTTGAATCAGGTGAGTCATCATCAGTCATTTTCTATATCAGAAACAACTGCAACAAGACCCTAACGGTAACGCTGTCGCCAAAACTGAATGTGAGTTATATAAAACCTACCTCTGTTACACTGACAGCAGGTGAGAAGAAGATGGTGACATTGGGGATTACGATGCCGAGGAATATAGGTATTGTCAAACTGAAATACGCCACCTTCAAGTTCCTGATGAAGGTGAGTGGGTGCGATGATCAGGAGGTCTCCTTCAAGATAAACTTCGAGTGACAGTATTGGTTACTGCGATAAGAAGAAATAATATTTGAAAACTAGATTAATCACTGCTTTATGAAATGTCAGATGGTGAATAAAGGTATACACTTGTCAGTCGCGCATGTAGCTGACAAACAGTGGTGAGATAAAGACGAAGATCAGATACACCGCAGACCAGGGCTGGTGGGTGACAAAAAGCCATTTGAAACTGAAGCCTCCGATGATAATGTAGACAAAGATGTCAAGCAGAATAAACATCGGAAACCACACTATCAGCATCCTCCTCGCCTCCATTGACGAGTGATTGCCGTTGTAGTACATCAAGGAGAAGAGAAAAACCAATATCCCAGCGAGGACCATCTTGACTATCCAGTGAACAGTCTCGCCTCCCCCTGACACCAACAGGGCAATCAAAGCCAGACCAGTTGATATCAGATAGCTAGCTAGTATGTATTCAATGAGCTTGAACCAATTCGATATGAATCTCTGAGCCATGCCTAAATAATGCTAACAATTCATTCCGTTGTCAAGTGGCGGTGGGAATGAGTGAGATGCTTAGATCACAAAAGAATTTAAGCTATCCTAACTTTCGACCAGCACCACCCATGAAGGTATACTCGAACACGGATCTACCATCTATTGCTCTGGTTTCAACAGCCTCTGTCTTGGTGACAACACCCACAAAGAATCGGATAACACCTTCTCCAACACCGATATGGAATCCCTCGTCCAAGGGACTTGTGGTGACAACACGAATGAAGTTAGGATCAAGCTTCTCAACATTGTATTCACCACACTCTGAACCCGTGTTGTTCTCTTTGTACATCTCAGGTATCATCATAAACGCTTTCTGAACATTACCCGCCTTTGTCATTGAACCAAAAACTTTTTCAATAACTCCAGCGACCTGTCGACCGATTATCCTTGGTCCAACGGCACCCACCTTTTCCCTGAGGGCATTCATGTATTTATTGAACTGCTCGTGAGGAACCCAGACACCCTCAAGATTAGCAAAATCTAGATTTGTTGCGTCCCTGCAATACTGCCTATGATTTTCGACAACTAACGAATCAGCCATCAGCATGTGGTCACCAATTATGAACGAGTCCATAACAACCTCCTTTGGAGTTCTGAAGGTATAATAAAATGTTACGCTATGTCTGTCAAAAGTTGTAAAATAATATACTAAGTAACATATTTAAGATAAATAAACATCGATTGAGCATATCTATATCACAAAAATACAGCTATGTAACTAAACACAGAACAATCACCAATCTTCGATGGATTTGAAAAACCCATCCGATGATCAATACGATTCTCAAATCGATATGTAACATACAAAATTTAATAAACAACGAAATAACAATTGTAAATAATTTAAGTACTTATGACATTCAATGGCAGACATCAGTATGTACTGTCTATTAAGAATTGATATATGGTTCTAGGCAACGTGTCTTTGTTAGAAGGTTAAGATAACTTTATATGTTGAATATATATTGCATATCCACCGAACATTAAACAACTGATTGCTATCAACCGACTAATTTCAGACCAAGAATCCGGTCAACTCGAAACACACGCATCGCCTTTCTCGTGAAACAGTATCCCCTGACACCGAGATACTGCCTACCCCTGTAGCTGAAATTGCCCACCCTCTCTGGTAGAAGAAACCTGGTTACACGGGTAGATCCACCCTTGAGGTAGTCGATCTCTGCCCTCTTGCCAGAGGCGATACACTCTTTGAGCATGTCGGTTACCATATCAACAGTCAGATTCCGGTCAACGTCATCGTATGGGAGCCGATTGGTGAAACCCCTGATCCTCTGGTCGGTAAAGATATGCTTTCTTGTGATCCTGGAGGTGAGTATCAGTCCATCAAGGCTGACGCACCTGCTCAGGGCAACATAGGTTTGTCCGGGGGCAAACACGCCACTTGCAAGGTCGAGGATGACATTCTCAAACGTCTTTCCCTGAGACTTGTGGATGGTAATCGCCCACGCCAGACGCACGGGGAATTGAGTGAAAGACCCGATGCTCTCGCTGACTATCTGGCTGTTGGCTCTGTCATATGTGTACCTGAAGATATCCCATGTGTTGTGGGTCACCTCAACAATGTTCCCGTTTTGAAGCCTGACGCGCAGTATGTCGCTGTCATCACCAGACGTTATCCCCTCAAGCGTGCCGAGAGTGCCGTTGACCCACCTGCCCTCCGAGTCGTTGTTGAGCATCATCAGTTGTGCACCCACCTTCATATTGATGATCTCGTCTGTTGGGAAGCTGTTCTTTGTGAATTCGCCGGTGGTTGTTGCTTCATACTCCCACTGAATGCCGTCAATCTGGGCAAGGTGTCTGCTGTTTATCTCGTCCACCCTCCTGTTGACGGTGGTTAGGTGGATGAACATATCACCCCCGGTGGGTTCAAAGTCTGGATCGAATCGGCTGTTGAGTTTAACCAGGTCGGCATCGGTTGGGTTGCCGTTTCGAATCCTGCCAAGCATGTTGATGAAATCCTGATTCCTCTGGCGATAAACCTTCTCCAGTTCGACAACCTCATACTCGCACTGGCTCAGTACTCTGGATGAGAAGAAGTATGGGCTGGCGTAGTGAGAGCTGAAAGCTTCCCTCTCATCGCGGGTGACGATGGGGGACAGCTGGAACAGATCTCCAAAGAAGACCATCTGCACGCCCCCGAAGGGGAGAGAGTTGTTTCGATTGAGCTTCAGTGACTGGTCGATGCAGTCCATCAGATCAGCCCGAACCATGGACACCTCATCGATGACCAGTGTAGAGAGGTTCTTTATGACCTTCCGCTTGTCGCCCCTAAGCGCTTTGATCTTGCCTGCGGTGATGTCGGGTCCCCAGCCGAAGAACGAGTGGATGGTCTGACCACCGATGTTGACGGCAGACACACCCGTTGGGGCGACCACTGCGATGGGCTTGGGCGTGGTGTTCCTGAAGTGCATCAGCAGTGTGGACTTGCCCGTACCCGCCTTACCAGTGATGAACACGTGGCTGTCCGTATCGTTCATCAGGTGCAGGGCGTGTTTGAATTGGTCGTTTATTTCCAGGTTCATCTGTGGGTGATTCTAAACGGAGGGTGAGGGGATGTAAAGATTGTTAACAGATTCGGAGGGAATCAACTCATAAACTCAATCCTATCAATACCCTTCATTAGTCTGTCTGTGAGCATGAGTGCAACGATTACCTTTTGATAGTGCTCAATATCTTCAAACGACAGTGTCAGTCCCCTCCTGTCCTTCAGCCATTTCTGGGCTGGTTGGTATCCACCGATAAAAAACTCCCAGGCGGTAAGTGGGACATTGTCAAAGTATTGGTTGTCGTTTATCCACACCTTGCCTATTCCTTTCTTCTTGTCAGTAAATTGCCAGCCAGGATCACGTTTTGAGAGTCTTCGGGTTATCTTGTTATCACCATCATTTGGGTAACCCGTTATCAGTTTGTTCAGCTCTGGTGATTCAAACAGATGAATCTGTCGAAGCTTAGATCCAAGTTCAACCAGCCTCCAGAAGGTGTCACAGTTTTTCGGGTATGGAATACGGGGGAAATCAATCTTGAGGAACTCACTGTGCCTATCTCTGTATGTCGGGCTGTGAAGTATGGCGTAGATGTAGTCGAGTATATCAATCGGGGCAAATGTGCCTTTGTCATTCTGTTTTTCTGGCATGAATCGAAGCTTCAGCCTGTCTTCCATACTACTGATAATCTCCATATTCAGGTTTGGTGTGCGTGAGTTTTCATCCTGGTTGAATGATCTTTCATCTGGATCTGGGTAGAGGTATAAAGGATACGTATATGCTAATTCTCCAGTTTGAAGTGATACAATACATCTTTCTGATACATACTTGGATATAAAAACATGTCTGAATTTCGATGATGTTTGTCGTTTACATGTTAATAATGCTATATTATTATGTGTCATATGTTTCATAACTGAATACCTTGGTCTCCAAAGCACACCCTGACTATTTTGACTGTATAGTGTTTTTCTGCAATCGAATGGTCGATATACTAATTTAGTTATTCTAGCATTACCAATATCATCAAGCACCTGCCTAACCTTATCAGGTTTTGTATCATATTTTATCGATATCTCTGATATATCCATAGAATCCAAATCATCCATAAGTTTATTAATTTCTGGTTCACTGAATCTTACAATTAGATCGTCCTTTGCTGATTCAACACCTGAGGTGCCATGAATAAAGAATTCTGATATCTTTATTCCATTATTGTATTCTTCAATAGATTCAAAATTCTTTGGCACAAAGAAAAAATATGGCTTAGTGCATGATATTTTTTCAAACTTTGTATTGCTCAGTGTGTTCTCCTCATCAAGCAGGGACAGATACTTACTCACCCTCGAGCCGTAGAGGTCAACATACTTGATGCAATTGTTCTGCTTGCTCCTTCCAGATGAATGACTCTTTATGAATATCCCAACACACACCCCCTGAGTGATATCGAACACATTCTCATCCCTGCTACCGTCTGGACACACCTCCCTCTTTCTGCTACTGCCATGCAGATTCATTATGTAGATATCATCAAACGTCTTCAGTAAGGTTTTTCTCATTTGTCTGTGAGTAACACCATCAAGGAAGCTGTTGTTGGAGATGTAGGCGAGTATGCCCTCTCCATTCTTCTCAATCAGATGCTGACCATAACGAATGAACTTGATGTAATCATCGTCAAGATTGATTTTTTTCTCATTCAAATCTCTTTTATAGATAGAGATTAATTCTGTAATCCACTCCCCCTTGTTCTGTGTGCTTACAGAATACGGCGGATTACCCATCACAACCATCACGGGCGTATCCCGCTTTATGTGATTGGCTTCATTGGCTTCTTTGGCAAGCCAGCTTGCAAAGAGTGTTCCTGTGTCTGGGTGGTACTTCTCAAGTGAGTTTGTCAGATATATATTCAGTCGTCTCGCACTCTTTAAGGGTTTGTAACCAGTTTCCGTCAACAGCATGTCCAACTTCAGATGCGCCATGGCATATGAAGCCATGAGTATCTCAAAGCCGTTTACTCTTGGGATAAGATGCTCTTCAACGTACCCACTCCACGCACCCTGCTGATGCTTGAAGTTATCCCTGTAGATGGTCTTGATGACCTCAGAGAGGAAGGTTCCCGTCCCTACCGCAGGATCAAGTATCTGCACCTTGTGAACCTTCTTCTTCATCTTTTTGCCATCATCGTCTGGTATCCGTATATCCGTTTTAGCAGTATCAGCAAGACCTTTATCAAGGTTGAAATGAGTTTTAAGTACTTCGTCAACCGCTCGGACAATGAACTTGACTACAGGCTCTGGGGTGTACCACACACCCCGTGATTTGCGGAGTTTCGGATCGTATTTGGATAGGAAGGTTTCATAGAAATGCACCATAGGATCATCGGCATGAGTCGTTTTGTTGAAATTCTCAATTAGGGCAGATACGTTTGTCGCTCTGAATACATCTGCCAGGTTGTCAACTGTTATTTTTATCCTCTCGTCTATTTCGGGACCAGCAACGTATCCAAACAGCTTTCTGAGGAATGGGTTTGTTTTTGGTATCAACTCACAAGCCTCTTGTCTTGTGAAGTTTTCCAGTGTGGGGTCATGAAGGCGTGCCGCAAACATTCCATATGCGAGTGTCTGTGCATATATGTCCGCAAACTCTTCGGGTTTCAATTTATGTATGAGTATCTTCTTGAATGACTTGTATTGATCTTTCAGTGATGTGTTCGCTTCGCTGTCCTCGTCTGATTGGATGACCTTTTCCAGTATGTCCTGTAAGAATCTGGCTTTACCTGCCATCATCTCTGCAAGTTTTTTTGAGGTAGTGATGGTTTCACCGATAAAAGAACAAAATTCCCTGATTAGGTTTTCAAACAAATCGATATTTTTTGATAGAAACTCAATTTTACCTTTGGTGTTTAATTGCCCAATACTTATTTTCTCAACCAGCTTACCCTCACGATAGAAGCGAAACTCTAGATAATCTGTGATAATGAGGTTATCAAGAGCATTTCTGTATCTGGTGAACTGTCCAGAATACTGTTTCTTATCTAGGTCGCTACCGACATCCTTCGCTTCGATGTAACCAATGGGTATATTCTTTTTCGTTATAACAAAATCAGGGTTTCCACAATCAGTTGAAATAGAGGGTTCGTTGGTTAGTTCAACATTGCCTGCAATACCTCTGATTAGAGATTCAAGGTCTCCTCTGTAGGCGTGCTCTCTGGAAATGCCTGATTTATGCCTTTTTCTTACTGAATCAAGGTACTCTTGTGTATTCACGTATGTGCCTCCACCAACGCACTAATTCCAATCTTGGGCAGTATAACACATACTTACCCCTTAATCACCCCCAACGGCTTCATCCTGGCAACCTTCATGGCTATTCCAGCCTCATCCAGCACGCCGACCACCTCTGACACATCCTTATAGGCGCCAGGGGCTTCCTCAACAAATGTACGGTTGCTCTTGGGCTTGGCGTATACGCCTTTCTTATTCAACTCCGAGAACAGAGCACCCGCGGTGAAACGCCTGTTTGCCTTTGAACGGGACATCATCCTGCCAGCCCCATGACAGCAGGAGGCAAACGCCTCCCTGGCACCCTTGTCTGTACCGACCATCACATACGAACATGAACCCATATCACCAGGCACGAGTACGGGATGACCCACATCGCGGTAGTCGTCTGGCACGCCCACCCACCCTTCGGGGAATGCGCGTGTTGCACCCTTCCTGTGGACAATGAGCCTGCGTCCATCGTGGATCTCGCGCTTGGCTATGTTGTGGGCGATGTCATAAACAATCTCTCCGCCAATCTTGCCAATGCCCACACCCAGAGTGTTCACCAGGCTCTCCCTGACCCAGTGGGTGATCAGCTGGCGGTTTGCCCACGCGTAGTTTGCCGCGCACACCATGGCGCTGTAGTAGCGTCTCCCCTCGGGAGAGTCAAAGGGCTTGCAAGCCAACTGCCTGTCGGGCAGTCTGATGTTGTATTTGTTGACCGCTCTCTGCATGACCTCTAAAAAATCTGACGCCACCTGGTGACCAAACCCCCTTGAACCCGTGTGGATGAGTACAACAAGCTGTCCAGGGAACAGACCAAAGGTGTCTGCTGAAGTAGCATCAAATGTGTGCGACACTTCCTGAACCTCAATAAAATGGTTACCCGCACCCAGTGTCCCCACCTGCTTTGCGCCACGCTGATAAGCCCTGTCTGATATGACAGAAGGGTCAGCGCCACCCATGGCGCCACCCTCTTCGATGTGGTTGATATCACTCTTGAAGCCAAAACCCTTTCGCACCGCCCACACAGCACCCTTGGTCAGGATGTCGCTGTATTCATCGCGATGGGCGTGGTACCTGCCCGATGAACCGACACCCGTGGGGATGTTTGTGAACAGCTCATTTACTATATTCTTGATCCTGGGTTTCACGTCATCCGCATTCAGATCAGTGCGGATGAGTCGCACGCCACAGTTTATGTCGTAACCCACTCCCCCTGGCGAGATGATGCCGTTGCTCTCATCAAAAGCGGCGACACCACCGATGGGGAACCCATACCCCCAATGAACGTCTGGCATGGCAATCGATTGACCGACAATGCCTGGCAGACAGGCAACGTTGCACACCTGAGCAGGGGCGTTGTCGCCTACCAGCTTCTCCTCCAACTCACGGTTGCAGTAGACGATTCCGTCTACGTTCATGCAGGGAGCATTTGATTTTGGTATCAGCACCCTTGAGTTGTCCAATCGTTTTATGGTTCCATTCCAACCTTGCTTTGCCATGATGCCCTCCTTGGTTTGGTTGAGTGTGACCTAATACAATACAGGAAAAATGGGAGAATGTCCATTGAAGTCTGCGCATTGAACAGTAGAAAAATATATAGGCATTGTGCACCACCTGACACACGATAAATTCTCCATCCTTGACCACTCCTCTCTTCCCTTAAAAAGTAGTATCACACTACTCCCCGTCATCTCCGTTTTCCATTACATCATTACCTTTTTTCTAAGTCATTCCCGCGAAAGCGGGAATCCAGTGGAATACTCGGATACGTCTGTCCATAAATAAAAGTTTCACATATCACAAAACCACTTTACCCTAAGATTCCTGGTCAAACCTGAATGAGGAGGAGTATCACCCTCTGTGGGTGATACGGAAGGGGTTTATAGTTTTAAAACCTGTGTGTATGTGTTAAGGGCACAGAACTCTATCAAAATACTGATCAAAGCTTAAAAAAAGCTGTATCTATGAGAAAACAGTTGAATCAACGACGTCTGACCACCGGTCAGATTGATGGATGTATGAGTAACCGTTGAGCTATTTCTTCTTTGTGCCCAGGTTCGTGTTTGATTTACCTGAGAAGGTGACATTGTCCTCGATGCGGAACTTGGATGTCTGGATGGAAACGTCTCCCAGAAGCTTGCTCCCCTCCAACAGTTCAATCAGTTCTGTGCAGTCCAGGTCGCCTTCGATTGTGCCAAGGTTGGTAACCGAGCGCATAGTGACGTCGCCCTTGATGTGCCCTGACCTGCCGACTATGAGGTGACCCTCCCCTTCGACATTGCCCTCGAGGGTGCCGTCTATCCTGAGGACTCCATTACAGATGAACTTGCCCACTATTCGAACGGTAGAGGCTACATAGGACTCCGACCGATCCTTCATGTCAGTTGGTACGCGTTTGAGCATGGCGATAATCTCCTATGGGAATTGCATTGGATCAACGGCTGTTCCCTGATGGACGAAGCCGTTGCTGTTGACACTTGCGCCTATCCTTATCTCGTAGTGAAGATGAGAACCCGATGATCTTCCGGTGTTTCCGACAGCGGCTATGAGTTGACCCTTGCTGACATAGTCTCCAACCTCACAAAAGAACTCACTGCAGTGGCCGTATCGGGTGAGGATGCCTCCGTCATGCAGAACATCGACCACCTTGCCATAACCACCAAATGGGTATTGAACTCGAACGACTTTGCCGTCAGCGGATGCATAGATGGGGGTACCACGCGGAGCAATTATATCGATGCCAAAATGAAATCTGCCCCTCCATGGGAAATAGCCGAAGCCGTCCTGCAGGTATCCCGCGCAGGGGAAACCAGAGGGGGTTGCGTCCATCTGTCTGTGTGCTTCTTCGTAGTTGGCGCGTAGTATGGCAAGTGAACGCTCGCGCTGGTTTTTCTCAGAGACCATGGAGTTTGAAAGTCTGTCTATATTATCGGACACGTCTGGACTCACAGATGCGGCTTGAAGTGATTTGGAGGGTGCCAGACCGTTTGCAAGCAGGCTTGCGTCCCAGTCACTGCTGGATGCGTCAAAACCTGCGGCTAACATTATCTCATCGTCAAGTCTCTCGATCTCACAGAGACACTCCGATATCGATGATACTGTCCTTTGCTCGCGTTCAAGCTCATTGCTCATACGGTGAAAGCTATCCTGCAGGAGAGCGATTGTCCGTGTGCTGTTGGTCTGTTCGGAGAGTGCAATCTCCTCGCTCATCGCATTGTATCGATAGGACATCTGCCAGAGCATCACACCACCTAGCACAATCAGTACAACCAGCCCGTAGACGAGTGCATATGGGATGCGAATGGTTCTCACAGGCGCGTCATAGTGGGGCACCACCATGAAGCTGATATGATTGGTTCTCTTCTTACTAGAAAGGAGCATTATTGACCTCCTTGTTTGCCGCTATTGTTCAACTTCAAACGCATAACTGAAGATGATAAACCTGACAATTGACTGTGAAAAAAAACGACCAGATGATTGTCGCAGGTGGTAAAGAGACGGGTGTTAGTCTTCATCTGGATTATCCTCGCCATCATTTATATTAACTGGTGCAGGAGGGAAATCTCCGCAATGCCAGTATTTTCTTATATAGTCCTCTGGGTCAGTGTGTATGCCATCGATCCTGATCTCGAAATGTACGTGAGGACCCGTTGATACACCCGTAGAACCTACAAGACCTATTATGTCACCTCGATTGACGGTGTCACCGACATCAACCAGCAAGCCACCTGTGATGATGTGTCCATAGCGTGTTGTGATGTTGGGATTCCTGCGGTGAAGGATCTCGACCATGTAGCCATATCCACCTAAATACTGTGATTTTGTAACGATACCATCCGCTGTTGCGAGAATGTCTGTTCCATAGGGGGCGTGCATATCAGCACCATCATGATGTTTTAAGTAACCATATACCGGGTGTATTCTGTATCCATATCCAGAATCAATATCACTGCTGTCTGTTCCCCTCAGTGGAAACCTGGATGGTGTGTGCGCCTTGTACCAGGCAATGTTGTCCGAATCCTGTTTCATGCGTGGGAGAGCTTTGTCCAGTGTGTCCTGCACCTCCATCATAGAGATGGACTCGGAAGATAGCTCTGTGGCTATGTCTGCGGGATTTCTGTAGCTGGCGCTCTCGTACATCACAGAGGAGTTCTCGGCGTCTGCCGGGGACAGAACTGGAGCGGTAAGTTCATTTGCCTCTCTAAGAACGATGTCTTCCTCGTGGAATATCCTAAGGTTGTTGAGTGCGAGGTCAGACGATTCAGCGTAGACGCGCAACTCGGGGGTGGCTTGAGCCTTGATCTGGCTGAGTCTAGAAAGAAGGCTTGTGTTGTCTATTGATGTTGCTACCTCGTAGCTTTCGACCTTATCTGGGTACAGCACAAAAACGAAGTTTATGACCAGGGTGAATATGACCACAAAGATTGCGGTGCATATGTAAAGGAATCCCCACCTGACGGTGAATGGTCTTCGATTGTCAGAAGACAACCGCAAAATCTTCATCTCTTTTGTGTCATAGCCTTTGTCCATACCTCTAGGTACTCTCCAATCCAAATAGTTGTGTGGGCAAGATTGACCACATCTGAGACGTACTATTGCTGTATTATATCCTGTCAGTGTTGTCTGTCAAGTTGCAGTAGGCAATGTGGTGGTTGAGATGAGTCAATATTCATCGGTTCTGCGTCCAGTTGTAACATTCCTTCACTATTTGTGAAAATACGACACAGTTCATATTCGGGAAAATATTTCTCATCATCTCGACTGTAGCCATGAATGCAGATATGCGTAACAGGTTATCTGTCGGTTGGAAATGATCGCTGTGAAATGAAAATGTTGAGTAACTACACATTTGCCTGTGCCCCATAAAAAATGATTATAGGTGCAGGGCATTGAAAACACTAGTCAAATTCTGATCAAAGGTTATCCAAGGGTTAAGTGACTGAGTTACTAATCAATGTGCTTCTGGGAGTGTCAATTGAGAAAACCAAGGGATGACATGAAGATAGTATTCATGCTTGGGATGAGTTTGGATTCAACAATTTAGATGGTTCATAAGACTCTGGAATAGAGACGAGGTTTCAGGTATACTGGCAGACATGAATAAGAGAGGGACCAGAGTGACTCGAATCTTTGCGCTGGAGAAGGGCGAGAAGATGGAACTGCCTCTGTACACAGAGGGTGTACCAGCTGGATTCCCCTCACCTGCAGATGATTTCACCGAGTACAAACTCGATCTGAATGAGTTTCTCATCAAGCATCCTGCATCCACATACTTCGTACGTGTGGTTGGTGATTCAATGGAGGATGCGGGGATCCACTCTGATGACTTGCTCATTGTAGACCGTTCTGTTGAGCCGACCAGCGGAAGGATTGTCATCGCCATGATTGACGGTGAATTCACCGTCAAACGCCTTAGACGCATCGATGGAAGACTGTATCTGGCGCCTGAGAACCCCGAGTATGAAGCAATCGAGATGAGTGACGGGATGGAGCTGACCATCTGGGGCGTGGTAACAAATGTCATCCATCCGGTGTAGTCGATGAACGGTAAGGGTGTCTATGCGCTTGTTGACTGTGATTCTTTCTATGCCTCCTGTGAGAAGGTGTTCAGACCCGACCTTGCCAATACTCCCGTTGTGGTGTTGTCAAACAATGACGGATTTATAATAGCCGCGTGTAAAAAAGCAAAAGCACTTGGGATCGAGACCATATCAGACCCATATTTCAAGGTAGAGAGAAAGGTAAAAGAGCTCGGTATAAAGGTCTTTTCCGCCAACTTTGCGTTGTATGGTGACATATCGCAGAGGGTGATGCAAACGCTTTCAGATTTCACCCCTGACATCGAGATATACTCGATTGACGAGGCTTTCCTGTTACTTGAGTCTAGTGGGGAAAGGTTGACCAATCTCGGCAGACGCATACAGAAGACCGTGTGGAAAAATGTCGGTGTGCCCGTTTCCATTGGCATAGCACCGACTAAGACGTTGGCGAAGATTGCCACCCGGTTTGCCAAGAAGAATCCAGAGCTGGGGGGTGTGTTTGATCTCGGGGAGCAAAAGGACATCGATGCCTTTCTTGAAAAGGTTGATGTAGGTGATATCTGGGGTGTGGGAAGGGCATATTCAAAGTTTTTACACAAGAAGGATATTCATACCGCTTTCGATCTGAAGAGGGTTTCATACCAGTTTGCCAGAAGGCACATGACCGTAGTGGGACTGAGAACGGTGAAGGAACTGCAGGGCATACCTTGCTTCACGCTGGAAGATTCCCCGCCACCTCAGAAAAACATCACCCGCTCTAGGTCGTTCGGCTTCCTTGTAGAAACACTGTCTGCACTGGAGGAGGCTGTAGGGTCATACATGAGCAGGGCGTGTGTGAAGTTGAGGGAGCAGAACCTGCTTGCTTGGATAGCGCATGTATTCATCAGCACACATCCCCACAAGAACGAACCTCAGTACTCAAACTGGGCATACGGAAAACTGCCGGCACCAACAGCTGACACACCCACACTCATCAAGGTGGCGCACAAGATACTGAAGAGGATATACAAGCCGGGCTATCGTTACCTCAGGTGTGGAGTAATGCTTTCAAATCTGGTGTCGGAGAAGGATGCCCCCGAGTATCTGTTTCTAACACCCTACCAGCACTCATCAGACCGCGAGCTGATGAGTGCTATAGACATCATCAACACCGAGATGGAGCCAGGCCTGGTTAGGTTTGTTTCGGTGGGGCTAGATGGCAAGCCCTGGAAGATGAGGCAGGCGCACCGAAGCAACCGCTACACCACAAAATGGGAAGAGATTCCCGTGGTGAAAGCTAGATGATTGAAACTGACAGGAAGGGGAAAGCATCATGTGTGGTCGAGTTTCTCTAACTCACAACATCGAGGAGATATACAGACGCTTCAAGGTCGACATAAGGGGCGATGGCAAGGTAGAGGAGTTTACTCCTAGGTACAATGTGTTTCCTTCATCACATATTCCCTGTGTCATACAAGCACCGAAGGGCAGAGGGCTCGCCTTCATGAGGTGGGGACTGGTGCCGACTTGGGCAGATGATGTGAGTATTGGCAACAAGATGATCAACGCCCGGGCAGAGACGATCGCTTCAAAACTATCGTTTCGATCAGCGTACAGAAAGAGACGGTGCATCATACCCGTTTCAGGATACTATTAGTGGAAGAAGCTTGATGACGGTAGCAGGAAACAGCCATACTATTTTAAGATGAGTGACGATGACATACTCCCGCTTGCCGGTCTGTGGGAAGCAAAGGTGATGGATGAACAAAACACCCTCTATACCTGTACTATTATGACAACAAAGGCAGACAAACCATTTTCCTCTGTGCACCACAGGATGCCCCTTGTCATAAGCGATGACAATGAGAACTTGTGGCTTGACAGGCGGGTTTCAATTGATACCCTTGAATCGATACTCAGATCGAGTGACACACACAACCTTGAATACTACCCCTTGTCTTCTCTGTGTAACTCGCCAGCGTATGACAACCGTGAGTGTATTGAGAGGGTGGAGGATTGACACTGTAAGTACTGCAGAAAGGTTTTCTTGGCAACATTTTTTGAGTGTCTTGGGTAATGTTAATTGGTTGAATCCCACCCCCTTTATGATAGAATAATCAGGTTGTCTTGAAGGAGAAAAAATGTCTAACGAATACACGTCAAATGACATAAAAGTACTTGATGGCATAGAACATGTCAGGTTGAGACCGGCCATGTACATCGGTAACACCGATGTGCGAGGGTTGCACCATCTCGTCTATGAGGTGGTGGACAACTCCATTGACGAAGCGATGGCTGGTTTCTGCACAAAGATAGATGTAACCATCCATCTGGATGGATCCGTGTCCGTTGCCGACAACGGCAGGGGTTTTCCCGTTGACATACATCCTCAGCTGGGCATACCGGGTGTAACTGTTGCACTGACCAAGCTGAATGCTGGTGGTAAGTTTGATAAGAACACGTACAAGGTCTCCGGCGGACTCCATGGTGTGGGTGTGTCTGTGGTCAATGCGCTGTCAGAGTGGCTGACCGTTACCATCATGAGGGACAGCAAGGTGTACAGACAGCGATTCCGCAGGGGTATCCAGGAAACCGAGCTTGAGGTATCAGGAGACACATCAAAGACTGGCACCATCGTGTCATTCAAACCAGACTCTCAGTTGTTCGAGTCGATTGAGTTCAGATACGACACCCTAAAGAATCGACTTCGTGAGCTGGCATACCTCAACTCTGGTCTCCGGATCACGATTAAGGATGAGATATCCGGTAAGGATGAGGATTTCAAGTTTGACGGCGGGTTGACTGAATTTCTGATGTTCCTTTCTGAAGGCAAGAAATCTCTTCACAAGGAGATAATCAGCTTCAATGACACAGAGGATAATGTCTTTGTAGATCTGGCTATGCACTATACGGACGGATACGGCGAGGATCTGTTCTCCTATGTCAACTCTATTGAGACAACCGATGGCGGAACACACGTCACAGGATTTCACTCTGCGCTAACAAGAGTACTCAATGACCGTGGTGTGACACATGGCATCATCAAAGACCCAAACCTGAAGTTGTCTGGCGAGGACACGAGAGACGGTCTGGTGGCTATCATTTCAATCCGAATACCCGACCCACAGTTTGAGGGTCAGACGAAAGGCAGGTTGGGTAACATGGTCGCCAAAACTGCTGTCGGCAGGTTCGTATCCGAGCGACTTGGCATGTACTTTGACAGAGACCCTGCAACACTCAAGGCCATAATAGATAAATGTCTGCTTGCAAAGAAGGCACGGGAAGCGGCAAAGAAAGCACGCGAGCTGGTGCGCAGGAAGTCACTGCTGGAGTCTTCTGTGCTACCCGGCAAGCTGGCGGACTGCTCCGAAAAGGACCCGTCCAAGTGTGAACTGTTCATAGTGGAGGGTAACTCAGCTGGTGGCAACGCAAAGCAGGGCAGGGACAGGCGATTCCAAGCGATCCTTCCGCTTCGAGGAAAGGTACTCAACGTTGAGAAGGCGAACCTAAACAAGATGCTTTCAAACGCTGAGATACGCTCCATCATAACATCTCTGGGCTGTAGCATCGGTGAGGATTTTGACATCGACAAGCTCCGCTATCACAAGATAATAATCATGGCTGACGCTGATGTGGATGGTGCACACATAGCCACCCTTCTGCTAACGCTGTTTTACAACCACTTCAGACCACTCATCGAGAATGGACATGTGTATATCGCTCAACCACCACTCTACAGCGTCAAGTCAGGCAAGAAGATGAAGTACGCGTATACAGACAAGTCACTAAAGGCTCTACTAGAGGAGATGGGAAAGAAATCCCATGTTCAACGCTATAAGGGTCTCGGTGAGATGAGTGCGAACCAGCTGTGGGAGACCACAATTGACCCATGGAGGCGCACACTCATCAGGGTTGAGATAGAGGACTCCACTGAGACGGAGAGGATATTCTCCCTCCTGATGGGCGACAGGGTAACACCACGCAGGCAGTTCATTGAAGAACACGCACACGAAGTGTCAAATCTTGATATCTAGGGGAACAGGCAATGAGCAGTACAGATAATCTAGGCGAAAGAATGAGAGCTGTTCCTATAGACAGACAGCTCAAGGAATACTACCTCGACTATGCCATGTCAGTCAATATCGGCAGGTCGATACCACTTTCTCATGATGGACAGAAACCAGTACACAGGAGAATTTTGTTTGCAATGCACGAACTGGGTAATGTGCCATCAAAGCCATACAAGAAGTCAGCCAGGGTAGTCGGTGATGTGCTTGGTAAGTTTCACCCGCACGGTGAAACAGCCATTTACGACTCGCTGGTCAGGATGGCGCAACCCTTCACCTATAGGTATCCATTGGTTGACGGACAGGGTAACTTCGGAAGCGTTGATGGTGATGAAGCGGCAGCTATGCGCTACACTGAGGTAAGACTTACAAAACTTGCAACTCACCTCCTGGATGAGATTGACCAGGATACCGCCAGCTGGGTAAAGAACTTTGACAACACCATCGATGAACCTACCATCCTACCGGCTAAAATACCATATCTTCTACTCAATGGCGCTTCTGGAATCGGTGTTGGTATGGCGTGTAACATCCCACCCCACAACCTAGGTGAGTTGGTTGATGCGATGATTACGCTTCTCAACAAACCAGAGACAGATATTGACGAGATACTCAAGATTGTGCCTGGTCCAGACTTTCCAACTGGAGGGCGCATAGTCTCTCCCGCTGGTGTGCGTTCATTCTACGAGACGGGTAAAGGTTCAATAATCGTTCAGGGCAAGGGACACATCGAGACCAAGAAAAAGAAGGAATCCTATGTCATCACAGAGATTCCATATCTTGTCAACAAGTCAAATATGATCAAGGCGATCGCAGACCTGGTCAGGGATAAGAAGATAGTTGGCATAACCGATCTTAGGGATGAATCCGATCGAGATGGGATGAGGGTTGTGTTGGAGCTGAAGATGGGTTCTAACTGGAAGTTCATCGAGAAGAAGCTTTTCAAGCACACACAACTGCAGACAACATTCGGTGGTATACTGCTGTCCATTCTGGACGGCAAGCCAGTAACGATGGGTCTCATCCCGATGCTTAAGGACTTTCTATCCTTCCGAATGGACACGGTCACTAGAAGAACCAAGTTTCAACTGAGGAAGGCTGAAGAGAAGAAGCATATCCTTGAGGGGATAAACATCGCTATAAAGAATATCGACGAGACTATACGCATTATCCGTGGAGCTAGTGGAAACACAGAAGCTCTGACTCAACTGAGAGAGCGATTCTCTCTGTCTGAAAAACAGGGCAAAGCAATCCTGGATATGAGACTCGGCAGACTCACCAAACTCGAGGTGGACAAGATCGAAAAAGAGATAGCGGAGTTAATAGCGACTATCGCCAGACTCACTGAGATCCTTGAGAATCCAAGCGTTCTCAAGAAGGAGATAATTAAGGAATTCCGCCAGATGAAGAAGGAATACGCTGATGAGAGGCGGACAGGTATAGGCAATATTGAGGAGGGTGACATTACAGAAGAAGACCTGATCAAGGACGGTCCGATGGTAGTCGCCACCACTCGTGATGGTTATATCAAACGCGTCAACCCCGATGAATGGAGAGCTCAAAACCGTGGAGGGATGGGAGTATCTGGACTCACAACACTGGGTGAGGACCAGGCTCAAGACATCTTTTCCGTTGATAACAAGCAGGACATGCTCGCTTTCTCCAACCTTGGTAAGGTTTACAAGTTCAAAGTGTATGATATCCCTGAGGTGAAGCGTATTGCAAAGGGCACTCCAATCACAACGCTTCTACCACTGGCACCTTCGGAGTTCATCACCTCCACCCTGCCCGTGAAGAACTGGGATGACCGATCCCTGTTCATGGTAACAGCCAGAGGCACAGTCAAAAAGTGTCCGTTGAATTCATTCCAGAAGGTCAGGCGAACGGGAATCATAGCCATAACGCTGGACAACGATGACTGGCTTAGGAAAACTCGCGCTGTTCACGCTGGAACTGAAATAATCATCGTATCCAAACACGGTCAGGGTATTCGATTCAATGAGGACGACATAAGGTCAATGGGCAGGACTGCTCGTGGTGTCATCGGTATACGACTTGGTATCGATGACATGGTCGTCGGCATGGACGTTTACGAGGAGGGTGGAAGCCTGTTGTGCGTGTCTGAGAATGGTTACGGCAAGCGAACCTCGTTTGACGAGTTCCGCTTGATAAAGCGCGGCGGTAAGGGTGTTCGCGCCATGAAAATCAACACAAAATCCGGCCCGGTCTGTGCATGCAGGGTTGTTCAGCCTGATGACAAGCTGTTTGTGATAACCATGAAGGGTCAGACCATCAAGATGTCAATTGGTGACATCCGCGAGTGCGGAAGGTATGCAACGGGGGTCCGACTGATAAGGCTTCGCGATGAGGACAAGGTCATCTCAATATCACGCGAGAAGGCAAAACCCGATGATGAAGACCAGGTGTAATTGGCGTTTGAGATAATTGAGCATATGGCTGACCTAGCGGTGGAACTCACAGGTAAAACCATGAATGAGTTGCTTGAATCAGCTGTGTCTGCGTTTGTGTGCTTGCTGACCAATCCCGAGTCTGTTCATGCTGAACTAAAAAAGACTTTTACCATATCAGCCCACACACCTGAAGGCTTGCTTGTGGGCGTGGTGAATGAGTTGATATATCTGTTTGAGGTTGAAGAATTCATACCCCACCATGCAGTAGTTGCTACAGATGGGAACACTGCCCGATGCGAGGTGATTGGCGAACTGATAGATACCACGCGTCACACATTTGATCACTACGTCAAGTCAGCAACATATGGAGGGTTGAAGGTTGGTTTTAACGAAAAAATCTATAAAGCTACTCTTATCCTGGATGATTGATAGCCACAAACATACTTTAAATTATACGCTTGGTGATCTTTCTGTGTTATCAATATGTCACAACCTTATCTGTTGGTTGTCTGATGGTACTAGAATGGCGGAGATGATGACGAGTATGGTTATGACTCCGATGGCAACAAGCCACACAAATGGGAACAACTTGTCCAGGATGGTGACGGTAAACAGAATGCCAAATGAAAGCCAGAACAGACCCAATGCCCTCTCAGCACCAAGGGCAACCCACAGCAGGACGAGGGGGATAGACCATGCCAACCCCGTAAAGATGAAGGCGGTCATAGGCAGTAGAGTTGACGGGATATAGAAACCGTACATGACAAGGTACAGTGACATGCCACCGACCATCACCATGGCGGGTATTAAGGCAAAGCAGGCGATGCTCATGTCGTATGATTTTATCTTCCACAGCAGGATTCCGCCGATGAGCAGCAACAGTGTAGCGATACCCATGTAGAGGTAGGGGGGCATGGTTGGGATGATGGAGTTTTTTTGAAGTCTGGTCATCAGATCAGCCTTTGGTGTGTATGTCAGGCTTCCTGCGGAGTATGCCATGCTGAAATCATCGGTCTTCCAGGTGATGTTGCCCCCTGCATCAAACTTCAGTGATTCAAAGAGATTGACATCATCAGTATACGCAACCTTTGTTCTATCAGACCTAAGGAAGGGAAGCAGGTTTGGGTAGTCTCTTCTGTTCCATGCAATCTCCTCCTCGATGAACAGACCTGCTGGAGACAACACGGCTACGTTGTAGTCAGTTGGCAGTATGATCGCACCCCTGTGCAAACCTGATGAAATGCCAACGGCAAGCAGTTTTGGGTGGTCGGTGTACATGACAAATCCAATGTGTTTTATGGAGATCCCAGTTTCAGCGGAGCAGGACAGCAGGTCGGGGATTAGTGAACTTGGGATTTCACCAAACGCTGAGTGACTCTCCGTGCCGGTTATGGTGGACATGGTCTTGATGTAGAATGCTGATTCAACGTCATCGTCTGTTACTATGTCATCGATGGATGCTACGCTGTATGCATTCGGTTCGCATTGAATCTCTTCCATGCCAAATATCAGATAACCCCCATACACCGTGGTACACAGCAGAAAGAACACCACAACGATGGCGGCGACTAGAAAGCCGTTGACTTTGTTGTTCTTCATTTCGCCTCCGTAATGGATTGTATGTTAGTTATTGAGTAAATGCAATATCTGTAATTGACAATGTGTTTGAGGGTTGTTAGAATCCACTCTACTGTATGCCGAAGTGGCGGAATTGGTAGACGCGGTGGATTCAAAATCCATTGGGGTAAACTCCCGTGAGGGTTCAAGTCCCTCCTTCGGTACCAACTTTTTTATTTCCCTGAGATCATTCTGCTTGATTTGTGCTGTTGGCTAATCTCGACAATTCCAGTGTTTTTGTAGATCACACTTCAGGCGTTGGGATATATGAAGGTAAAATGATAGCCCATTTATCAAATTGATTGACTGGCAAAATTGACTGTCGCTTTTTATCTCAATCGCAATCCTTGCATTCAACCTTGAAGGTAAGAGATTTAGAGTCGCACTCATTGTCTTGACTATCGAACACAAACACAGTAACGCCAAACTCATATTCCTGTCCGGCAACTGCGCCCTCTGGCATCCTGCAGAATGTTTTTATTATGTTTTTATATGATTCCCCAGCTTCAAGCTCTATTCTATCAGGTATTATCATATACACTTCTCCGATACCAGCTTGTTCGATTTCATATTCCATGGGTTCGATTTTGAATTCTAACATGTCATCATCGCACAGATTCTTGATGAACAGAGGCACGCCAAATTTCTCACCGGCGCAAACTGGAGCGGGTAGCCTTCCGTATTGAAAGGAGTACTCACAACAAGCTTGTACTTCGGGTTCTGGTTCTTCACAACCCTCTCCCTCACAGTTTACCACATCAAACACAAACACGGCTATCCTGCTGTCAGGTAGCCACTTGACTTCACGCGCACCTGTGTTCTCGCTGATCCAGCGTACGGGAACCTGTGTTCTATTGTTTTCATCTATGAAGGGTTTCACATTGGCGTTTGTTGGGTCTATGGGCATTGTTGTTCCATTGATCTCTGCCTGAGATTGACCTATCCACAGGCTGAGGTTGTTGAAGTCAGTGGGTTCGGTGTTGTCACCATAGATTGTAGTAGGTATGGTCATGTCAACCCTCTGTTCACCTGCGTCCCATCCTATGTCTGCGCCTGGGATGTTGTCTGTTATGTCTCTTGGTCCTGCACATGTTCTACCGCCACTGATGATGGGTGGGGTGTTGAGAGTTGTATTGCTGATTATCATACCGTTACCATCTACCAGTCCGCCAGCCTCTATTACATCAAGGAAGCTCTCTTCTGCCCATGTTACCTGAGCCTCTATGTTGTCTATCTGGAAGCATAGAAACAGCATGCACTCGCCGTCACAGTCCAGCTGAGTGCCCGGTACTTCACCCTCATCACAGTGTGGCGTTGCACACACTTGTTCAGAACAATGCAGTTGGTTGTCTCCCTGATCTACAACCTTGAGTACATAGCTGTATTCCTGGTCATTGACCACACCCTGGTGAAAGAAGCTGGTGTCATCTATTGCATAGTCAATCAGTGGATAACTGCTGTCATCGGACAACACCATCTCAGGCATGTACCACTGTCCTGGGTATGCGTTATTCCAGGTAAGCATAACACCACCACAAATGCCTTCTGCCTGGAGGTTTAGATTGTCTGAGGTTAAACCTGAGGCAACATCTGTGGACGCCAGCCAGGGGGAAATTATTACGGATAAGACTACCAAAAAAATTACTGTTCGTTTATACATCCTCATAATAAACTCCTTTCATCCTGCCTTCAACCTATCAAATATATAGTACGTATTTATCCTCATGTCAAGGATGTTTGTAGGGTGAATAGCAAATATTTATCAATTATTCACCATTGCAAAATTTGTGTAGCAGAGGTATCCTTGTTGCCTAATACATGTTGGCAAATTGTATTTGTTGTGTTACTATCAATCAATAAACTGTGACTAGAAAATAGCTGATTTTCATATTTTAGCACTTCATCATCTGATGACACTCAATGGCTACTGATCCCAATGGATGTAGTATATAACTTCATTCTCATAGCTTTCATCCTCCCATGAAATATGAGGATACCCCGAGGAATCTAGAGCAAAAGAAAGGTTGAAAGAGTTACCATTACTGCTGACATTGGAATTGCCGATGACCGAATCATATAGGGTACCATCCACACACACCCAGTCACTACTGTTCCACCGGATGTAGAGTATATCATGATAATTCCAATCATACCATGCAATATGTGGGTTTCCTGATGAGTCTAGGGCAAGAGAGTGTTTACCATAGCTACCATTGCTCCAGCTTACGTTCGCAGGATTCGGGTCTGCGACTGGATCAAACACCGTACCATCTGCACACACCCAGTCATTTCCATTCCAATGAGTGTAGAGCATGTCATCACTCTCATAGCTTTCATCATGCCACGCAATATGTGGGTTTCCTGATGAGTCTATTGCAAGGAAGGGGTTGGATGATTCATCACTGTTTCTGCTTAAATTGGCATTGCCTGTCAATGGATCATACACTGATCCATCAGCACACACCCAGTCACTTCCATTCAATCGTGTGTAAATTATCTCTATGTTTCCATAGCTCCAATCCGACCACGCAATATGGGGATTGTCCGAGGAGTCTAAGGCAAGGAAAGTGCAATATGATTTGTCGCTGTTCCTGCTTACATTGGCATTGCCTGTCAATGGATCATACACTGATCCATCAGCACACACCCAGTCACTTCCATTCCAATGTGTGTAGAATATCTGATCTATTCCATAACTTACATCATTCTCCCATCCATAGCTTACATCGTCCTCCCATGCAATATGTGGGTTTCCTGATGAGTCTATGGCAAGGGCGGGGTGGTGAGAGCGACCACTGTTCCTGCTGACATTGGCATTACCTTTTGATGGGTCATAAACCGAATCATCCGCGCACACCCAATTACTTCCATTCCAGTGAACGTAGAGTATCTCATGGTTATACTTCCCAAAACCCCAATCCTCCCAGGCAATATGAGGATTGCCTAAGGAATCTAGAGCAAGGGAGGGTTGCCAAGAGGTGCCTCTTTTCCCGCTAACATTCGCAGGGTTCGGTTCTGCTACTGTGTTATATACCGTACCATCTGCGGACACCCAGTCACTTCCATTCCAGTGGACATAGAGTATCTCACGGTTCTCATAGCTATCAATACGCCATGCAATATGTGGGTTTCCTGATGAGTCTAGGGCAAGGCAGGGGTTGGTATAGGGTAAATCAGTGTTCCTACTGACATTAGCAGGGTTGGGTTCTGCGACTGGGTCATACACTGTACCATCTGCACAATACCATCCTGGAGCTATGATTCCTCCTCCACAGCCGGAAACCATAAATAGGATAAGCATTACTATTATTGCACGTATACTCCTCATATTTTTACCTCCTTATATCTAACTGATCCCATTCACCTGTGCAACCATGCTTAAGACTAGATCAATGGTCTCTCCAAACTCTGCAAGTAGCATAACACACAGATCATATTTTCTCAAGCTGAACCTGTGTTTAGTTCCTTTAAGTTGATTATAAATATTGCATTGTCTGTAATGTGAAATGTCTTCAGTGCACAATGCTCGTAACACACACAAAAAACTGCAAGCATCCCTTATCACTCCGTGAAGAGTGATACTCCCCGTCATTCAGGCTTTACCAAGAATGACAGGTAAAACTTGTAGCGTATGGTATATGAAACTTTATTTATAGAAAGACGTGTCCGAGAATACTACTGGATTCCCGCTTTCGCGGGAATGACGTAGAGGAAAACCGGGAATG
>CAZTGD010000010.1:0-21809 GCA_964613055.1 uncultured Caldisericales bacterium
TATTGCAATGTTTTTTAATATCATTAATATCCTTTGAATACTCTTTAATTAGAATACAAGGATTAGCTTTTGGACGAATGTATTTAAGATATCTATTAGCAACATACCTTAAATAGTATTTTTGTTCTTTATATTTCTCAAATGTATCAGGTTTTTCTTTTGGATAATGAGCTTCATTAAGCGGAATAGATTGTAACAAAACAGAATCAAGAATGTTTATAAATTTCTTTATACTCTCTATTCTTTTGTTCCAGAGTACTTTTAATTCTTTATAACTAATATTATCACTTATCTTTATTTATAACCTCCTTCTGCTCAAGTATGTCCTTCACCCGTTGAAGTCGAGACAGGTTCGCACGTTCCGCTTCGTCAAGCTTGCTTTGAATGGTCTTGACTTCACTCTCCAGTTGAGGAACCATAACGTGTTCCAGGGCATTGACACGTCTTCTAGTCTTCTGTATTTCAAGCGCTAGCTCTCGCATGCTCGTTTCTAGTTCTGCCACCCTGATCATGCCCCTGACCAGCTTCTTGTAACTGGTTAGCGCTCGCATTGCTCCGGCTGTGGCAGTTTGAGGAGGAAGAGCTGTGTCAGGTTCAAAGACATCAAGTTCAAGCTTGGGCAGTACAAGCGTCATCAGCCTCTTCTCACTGCGTTTGATTGTGAATTTACTCGTCTTGGTCAGTCCACCATACTCAAGAAACGGCATACTTGCTGACTGACAGGCAAACCTTGCTTGTGCTTGAAGAAGCTCTCCAGTGAATCTGCCTTTCTCTTCCTTGTATCTGCGAGCTATCACCAGGAATTCAGCCATGACTGCTTCGAGCTTGTCCTTGAGTAACTTAAGACCCTTGGTCGCCTGCGCGCGCATGCGCTTGCGCTTAAAAAGCTCCATTCTATTGGCTGGCAGATTCAGTGGCATCTGTTATTCTCCCATAAACTCTTCCAGCAGAGCTGGTTTTATCCTCTTAAGTTGACCCTTTGGTAGGATCTTAAGGAGTTCCCATCCGATATTGAGCGTCTCCTCCACCGAGCGGTTCTCAGAGTCTGCTTGAGCTACAAATCGTTTCTCAAACTCATCTGCAAAGCGAACATGCGCAACGTCAACCTCTGAAAGGGCTGACTCACCGAGGATAACAGCCAACTCCCTCGCGTCTCGCCCCCTTGCGTATGAGGCAAACAGCTGAGAAGAGAGGCTTGAATGATCCTTTCTTGTCTTACCCTCACCTATGCCTTTATCTCTCAACCGAGAGAGAGAGGGCAGTACGTCAATAGGTGGATGGATACCAGATCGTTCAAGTGATCTCGAGAGGATGATCTGACCTTCGGTGATGTAACCCGTCAGATCGGGGATGGGGTGAGTCTTGTCATCGTCGGGCATGGTTAGGATTGGCATCTGTGTTATAGATCCTTTCTTGCCCTGAATTCTTCCAGCCCGTTCGTAGATAGTGGCGAGGTCCGTGTACATGTAACCAGGGTAGCCCCTCCTGCCTGGTATCTCGCGTCTTGCGGCGCCAATCTCCCTGAGAGCTTCACAGTAATTGGTCATATCTGTCATAATGACAAGCACGTGATGATTCAACTCAAACGCTAAATACTCAGCGGTTGTCAGTGCCATTCGTGGGATTGCGATGCGTTCAATGACCGGATCTGAGGCTAGGTTGATGAATATAACGGCATGTGAGTCTGCTCCTGTTTCTCTGAAGTTTCTGAGGAAGTAATCCGCCTCTTCAAAGGTGACGCCAAGTGCCGCAAACACAACAGAGAAATCCTCTCCACCTTTGATGCTGGCTTGTCTTGCAATCTGGGAAGCAATTCTAGCGTGTGGAAGACCAGAACCAGAGAATATAGGTAGTTTCTGACCTCTTACAAGAGAATTGAGACCATCTATGGCAGAAATGCCAGTGTTGATGTATTCATTTGGGTAAGCCCTTGATACAGGATTTAGGGGAACTCCATTTATGGAAACACGCTTCTTTGGTATGGGTGGGGGTATGTCGTCCTTAGGTCTGCCAAGTCCATCAAATGCCCTGCCTACCATGTCTGGTGTTAAACCAATCTCAAGTGGCTTGCCGGTAAAGGAGACCTTTGTCTTGCCGGGATTGACATCTGATGTACCTTCAAATACTTGAAGAAGAGCAAGATCATGCGATGTCTCCAGCACCTGAGCGTGACGTACTTCTCCAGATGGAAGCGTTATCCTGGCTATCTCAGCAAAGGGAACATCACCACAGTCTGTCACCAGCAATAATGGACCAACAACCTCCTTGGTTGTCATATATTCGATCATCTTGAACCCCCAATGCTGTCGAGTGCTTTATCTATGCTTTCCATGAGTGATTTGAAGTGCGCTTCAGACGGTTCGTTGGCGTTCTTTGAGCTTGCAATCTCTTCGTGAACGGGAAGCTTCATGAAGAGATTGAAACCATAATCGTCTTCAACCACCCTTTCTGCACCTATGTACAAAGCGCAGATACATCTGACAAGATTCAACTGCTTCTCTGGTGATGTATAGGTATCCTCAGGTACAAAGGCGTTCTGTTGAAGGAAGTCCTCTCTTACTGACCTGGCAAACTCAAGTGTCAGTTTCTGGTTGGGTGAAAGGGCATCCTGACCGACCAGTCGAACAATCTCCTCAAGGTGCGACTCCTCGTCAAGGATGGCTATTATCCTCTGTCGAAGCTCTGTCCAGTCTGTTCCAACGTTCTCATCCAGATGTGGACCAACATCGTCTGCATACAGGGAATATGAATTTAGCCAGTTGACAGAGGGGAAATGCCTTTTGTATGCAAGCTGGGAGTCGAGTGCCCAGAAGACCTTAACAGCTCTAAGGGTCGCTTGGACAACGGGTTCAGAGAGGTCACCTCCAGGTGGGGAGACCGCTCCAATCATCGTAAGCGATCCTTTCCTTGGTGGCTTACCTGAAGGCTCTACATACCCTGCTCTTTCGTAGAAGGATGATATTCTTGATGCCAGATATGCTGGAAAGCCTTCCTCACCGGGCATCTCCTCAAGCCTGCCGGATATCTCGCGCATAGCTTCAGCCCAGCGGGAGGTTGAGTCTGCCATCAAAGCAACATTATAGCCCATATCCCTGTAGTACTGTGCGATGGTTGAACCGGAGAAAACCGATGCTTCCCTTGCCGCAACGGGCATGTTCGAGGTGTTGGCTATGAGAACAGTTCGATTCATCAGTGGAGCACCTGTCTTGGGGTCGAGGAGTTCGGGAAACTCGTTGAGTACATCTGTCATCTCGTTTCCACGTTCACCACACCCGACATAAACTATTATATCAGCGTCTGCCCACTTGGCGAGTTGATGCTGTACGACTGTCTTACCCGAGCCAAATGGACCAGGCACACAGGCTGTTCCACCTCTGGCGATCGGGAACAGCATATCAAGGACTCTCTGCCCTGTAACCATTGGTATTGAAGGTGACAGCCTCTTGGCAACAGGTCTTGAATGCCTGACTGGCCAACGGTTAGCCAGTTTTATCTGATTACCTTCAACCTCAGCTATTACATCTTTTATCGAATAGGTTCCAGATGATAGACCCGTTATTCTGCCGGTAACACCAGGTGGGATCATGATGTGGTGCTTGACTACATCAGTCTCCTGTATCCACCCTATGATGTCTCCTGGAGAAACCTCTTCACCAATGTCATTGCTTGCATGGAATTCCCATTGTTTTTTCTCATCTAACGTTGGCAGAGAAACACCCCTTGAGATGTAATCTCCATACTTCTCTTGAAGAATGGGCAAAGGTCTGCCTATACCATCGAGTATCGAACCAATGAGTCCTGGCCCAACCATTATTGACAGTGGAAGTCCGGTACATGCAACCGGTTCACCCGGTTGCAATCCCTCTGTATCCTCATACACCTGGATAGAACATACACCACCCTTCATCTGGATGATCTCGCCAAATAATCCCATCTCACCGACCCTAACCAACTCATACATTCGAGCTTCTGGTAGTTGATCCGCTTCGACTAAGGGTCCTGATATCCTCTTTACTCTACCCATGAGTTATTCTCTTTCCCGAGGAGGTCTACACCAACCGCCTCTGTAACCAGTTTTCTTAAAGTACTCCAGGCTTGGTCTTCCTTGCTGAAGCCTGAGGGTATTACCATGACCACAGGACCACCGAGTCCCGCTGACCTGATGATCTCCTCCATATCACGCGCTATACTTTCAGAAACCATCACTATTGCGTATTCCTTACTCGACAGGCACTCTGTGAATTTTGATTCAATATCATCGCCGGCTATCACCACATCAGCGCCCATATACCCCCATGGTGCGACCTGGAATGATTCGCCAAAAGCAACTACCTTGTTCCTTTTGTCCTGCCTGGTTTTATTTGGCATATGTTCTCCTGTAGGCATTTTCCAGTTCCTTGGGTGGTATTGCGACAAGAGCGCCTGCAATGAGCATGGAAGCATTCCTGAACTCCCGTTCCAGTTCCCATAGATACCCAAAAACGACCTCTGGACCTGCCGGTATCAGCCGCGCTTCGATGATTGTTCTAAACAGCCGCTCGTCGAGCACCCTCTCAATTTCAAACAGATCTGTTGAATGGATACCAAGATCTCTTGCCACCGATTCGATGTCACTGTCTGAACGCAAGTGCAACGAGCCACCTGGCAATCCTCGGTAGGTACCTTTACGGAGAGTAGCACTGATGAGTAAACGCACATCAAGAGTATCAACCCAATGCGTGAGTGCCGTTTTGAAGTAGGGCAATTTCGAATATCTCGAACCACTCAGAAGGTTTACCATGCTCTTTGACAACAATCGTCTTCCGCTACCGGTCAAACCCAGTTTATATAACCGTCTTGCTTCAGCGACAGGTTCGATCAGTTCAACAGGCAGTTCGGACAGATCGCCACTTCTACAGAATGACTCTGCCATTGGAACAGGAGTCGTATGCAGTTTTGCACCTTCGAGCAATGCCTGTATCTGCTCTATACCTCTGGGCAGTAGGAAGTAGTAGCCAAGGTCGGGAGCGTTGCATTCCTGCGTCATTGTCTGAGTAACATTATAGAGATGTTCCGTCCACTGACGCGTGAATGTTTTCGGATTGCCATCAAACCAGCTGAATGTATCCTGTATAATGGCTATCCTATCAGCGGGAGAGAGGTTCCTGAAGCGCAGGAAATCCGACTGGGTCAGTAATTGACTCTCGAGTACCTTGACCCTAGCGGATGTATACCTGAAGTCCTCGCGATCAGGAAGAGGTAAGGATGGCAACGAATTCGTCTGCATCATCGTCCAATATTCTCCCGCATTCATAAGCCAGATCGATAACGTCACTTATGCCGTGAATAGAGTGAATAATCGCATAATCGGGTGCATCATGATTCACTTGAAGAAACGTTTTTTCAATTATTTCTGGAAGAGAATCAGCAATCCTTTTGCCCACAGAAAGAGTCCCGTCTTTCCATCCCAGCGCAATCTCTCGAAGCCTGTCTCGTACAAAGGAATCAGAAAGCAGGATGTCAGCTGATTGTCTTTTAACCCTATCCAGTGCTTGGTGGATTGCCTTCAACTTCTCTGCTCTCTCCATTGAGTTTATTCGTGCGGATTTCGATGAAGCCAGTATTGCTTTCTTCTTTGTAAACTCAGATTCAATTTTTTTCTTGTTTTCAGAAAGCCGATTTGTCTCTTCATGTCGAATATTCTCAATTGTAGCTTTTGCATCGCGAGTTATCTGATCTGCCTCTCGCTGAGCTTCGTCAATTATGAGTTGTGTCAGTGACTCTCTACTCATCAGGATACGATTATGCCCATAAGGATAATTGTGATAAGTAGGCCAAGAACAGCGTAGGTTTCTACAAGCGCTGGCATGATGATAGCCTGCCCGAATGTCTGTTCCTGTTTGGCAACCATGTTGATGGCGGCGGCTGATGTTTTACCCTGGTCAACGGCGGAGAAATAACACACAACACCCATTCCGATGAGCAGGAACATCAATGCAAGAGCCTTACCCATGGATGGAATATTTCCCGCCATCAGTGTTTGAGAACCAGCCAGGAAGGATGCTATGAATCCGTAGAAACCCTGGGTACCTGGCAGAACCGTAAGTACGAAGAGCTTGCCAAATAGCTCTGGTCTTTCTGACATAATTCCCGTTGTCTGCACAGATGCTGTCCTCAGACCACGAGCAGAACCCATACCGCTGAGGAAAACATTGATGATCATTCCAAGGACAATCCAGGTTTCAGCGCTTAAAAACATCTCGTTCATGCTACCTCCTGAAGGTTATTATTACCCTCGTTTGTATTATAAACCACATTGATTCGAGTATGATTCTTTCCAGAGAACGGACGGTATTTACCTCCACCGCTCTCATAGAAACGAGTATAATATTCAAGAAAAACGAGTCTTGCAGGGTGGACAAAACTACCAATTATGTTGAGGAAGAAATTAAAAAGATGACCGACTATGAGTATGAGTATCGCAAATATCAGTCCAATCCCTTTTAGTCCCATCATCTGAGCAATTGAGTTGAATGCCTGTCCGACAATTGAGGTGGTAAGCCCCAACGCCAGTAATCGAGAATAACTCATAACATCTGAAAGGAAGCCCGTTGTGCCGTATCCACCGAGTACACCATAAAGAGATGTTATACCAACACCTATCCTGCCAACCACCGATTTAGCGTCCCTACCTTGTGAGAAGATGAGTAGAACTGCACCAACACCTATGAGTAAGTACATCAGTGTTGTAAGCGAAGAAGACAGACCGTTTGTGCTGAGGAAATTGACTGCAAACAATGTCAGACCAGAAAGAAATATCAGCCATCCCCCGGAGTCTGTAATGGCATCTATCCATTTCCCATCCCTTGCCTGCATCCATCCCTTACTGATAATACCAAGGAACTGTGTGCCTATACCGATGTACAGTGTTACAATGAAAAAGGGAATCGTCTCTTTAATCGGGTCAATTTTCCATAATGCGCCCCGCAGATTGAGAATAGGTTGCCAAGTGATAACAGATCCAACGAGATTCCCACCCCATGCACCTGTGAGAGCGCCGATGACGATAACGAATATTGAGCTTATAAGGAACGTGCAAAAGAACTTTCGTGCACTTTTCTCATGTTTGTATATTCGACCAAACCACAGGGAAAAGCCCATCAGCATTAGACCATACAGTACATCACCAAAGCAGATACCAAAGAATATTGGGAATATGATGGATACTATGAATGTACTGTCCAAACCTCTATAGCTTGGAAGTCCGTACATGCCTGTCAGCATTTCAAATGGAGAAGAATATCTATTGTTGATCAATTCAACAGGAGGTTCCTCTGTTGTTGGCACTTCCTGGATGTCTAGATATCCCTCAGGGAATCTATCTTGAAAAACACTTCTAAAATCCTGGCTTTGTGTTGTGGGGATATACCCTATGAACAAGATAGAATGTTCGCTGTTGTAAGCGAGATTCCTGACTCTATCAACCTCAGACTTCATCTCAAGCGAATCGATGTTAACAAGCAGTACCAGTCTTTTTGAGTGATACTCATTCTTTATGGTTTGAAGTGTTGCCTTTCGTTTTTTGGTTAGTTTATCGAGTTGCCTATCAATTTTTTTGATCTGGATGGCAGGAGTGAGTGATGATTTGGGGATGGGTAGTGATTCAAATCCTATCTTTGATAGCTCTGTTTTAATTTCGGGGTTACAGCTCTTCAGGCAGGTCACCAAAATAACATCCTGCCCATATTTATCAACAGCGCAATCCGATCTCTTATTCAGCTTGATTAATCTAGTCAGGTTCCTTCTAGGCGCTTGGCCCAAGATATAGCTTACATGTTCAGTGTCATCAATGCTCGTAGGAACTGGGAGAAATGCATATCGGGAGAGTAAGTGACGCTCGTTTGAAAGCTTGCTTGCCTGGTCTTGGATTCTATCCAAATCATGCATCAACTCTAACAGTTTGTCCGAAAAAGTAGATAGTTCGATTTCACTCAACAGTTTATTGTATTTCTGCTCAGAGAGTCTTGGTCTTGGCCACGCAAAGTTTGCCACAAAGGGGAGTTTGGGAGGGAATAGCTTGTCAATGCTTTGAAGTGTTTTTTTTGATCTCTCAAGCAAAAGATCTGCATCCTCCTGCTTATTCTTATCAGATCCGCTAACCCTTCTCGGATGCAGAAGCCCCAGTTTCTTAAGCATAGTTGTGGCTTCATCTACCCTCCTGTTCGGAACAGCAAGGGTCACCTTATTCATGGGCTTTATCGCCATTGATCCTTAATCCGATCGGCAACCATTTTAGCTATGTCAAGCAGTTTGCTATCATAATCCTTGATGCTTTGACTTGTTTTCTCCTCAAAACTCTTTTTTTTACTTTCAATATATTCACTGTCAGATTCAGCGATTCGTCTGAGTGCTTCCAGCTGTGATTGTCTAACCCTTTTCAGCTGAACGTCAGTCTCGTTCCTCATCGACCTGGAAGCATCATCAATCATCTCAGAAGCATCATCTCTCGCTTTCGCAATGATATCCTGAGCTCTCTTTTCGGCTGTGTTTATCTGATCAATTATTTGCTTGTCCACGGCTTTACACTACTACGTAGCCCCCTTTCAGCAACTAAAATTCTTACGCATTTGGCACAAGAAAAGGAAAAGAAATTTGAAATATATCCAATGAAAGTCGATACACATGTAAACCCAAATCGACTCTGGTTCAGTACTTGTGTGAAGCATTACCATGAATCAAATACCAGAAAATTTTATGTAAAGAGAAGATCACACCCAATCATAATGCTGTTGTCTTATCAGATTAGGGAATCCCAAGCTTCTTTCTAAGGTCTGCAATATCAAACGTGAACACTGTCGAAGGTTGCATCTCGATGAAACCGAGTTTGCCAAGCACTCCTCTTGCAGAGTTATTCTTCATGTTAGTGTCAGCTTGAACAAATCTTATCATGTCACTATTTTTCTTAGCTTGACAGATAAGGTTCACATTCATCAGCATTCCCAGCCCCTTGCCCCTGAACTCAGGAAGGATGCATCCAGATTCAAGTTCTACTGAATCGGGATTATGTTCATCATAACAAAATCTTGTGTAACCAACCATTCTACCGTCTTTATTCCTGGCAAAGGCAAACGTCTTTTTTATTCCCTCCGAAATTTGATGCTTCTTATATTCGAGGAAATCCCTCTTTGCAAAAGACTCATCAAACGGTTTATCATCATACCAGCGTCTCCAGTTCTCTTCAGCTATGACCATTTCGAGGGCAACATAATCGCTGATATCTTTTTGAGATAATGAGTTTGTGATTTGGACTGAGATATCAGAGGTAAGTTTTTGATAATCTGATTTTAGATCTGCCAGTCTTTCATCTGAAATATCGGCAAGAGGTAATCTTAAAGCAACTGTCTCTGAGACCACCTTACCATCTAATGATTCACAGAACTGTTTCCCACTGGGTGATCTTGATATTGCATCGATCCCCGTGATTACTTCTTTTTGAGCTTTATTGACAACTCTTTTGAGAAGCTCTTTGCCAATACCATTTCTACGTTTGGTCTTCTTCACAAACATCGATGTTTGCGTGTAGTGCTTTATCTGTTCACCAGCCTCGACTCCCGGTTTCAGCAGTTGTAGAGAGGCTCGTCCGACAACCTCTTCCTTGTCTATACCAATCCATGATACCCATCTCCAAGTTGGATCTTTTCTAAAGATCTTTCGGATTGTGTTCTCAGTTGATGGAGGTGTTCCAAATTCCTTTATTTCATCCCAATATTCGAGAGTCAGGGCATGTAGCCCACCTACCGTGTTGTCATCTTCCAAGTCACTTTCTTCAATTATTTTGTAATGGATCATTGATTCTAGTCCTTTTAGTCAATATTAAAGTAACTTTGAATTCAGATTTAGCAACTCGAGGAGATTTAAAGACTCCAAATAAAAAGTCGATACACATATAAAGTCAAATAGATTCTGGTTCAACACTTGTAAAGAACATTGTTATTAATTCCATGAGAGAAATTTTTCAATCCTGATCGGCAGTTCTCACTTAAATCTTCATTTATTATTCCAAGGATACACTGTATGGGTAGTCCGACCTAATCATCTATGTCAATTGGCACAACAGTAAGATCCCCCCTGTCTATTGAGATAAGTGTAAACTCAATTTCATAATCTGAATACTCCTGGTTTTCAGAGAGAAACATCAATCCAGCAGAGTGCATTCTCTTGATCCTCCACACAGGTAATGACTCCAGGGTTGAACCGAAACTGTTGCCCCTTCTCGTTTTGACTTCAAAGAAGTACAACCTGTTACCTTTGGTGGCGATAATATCTATCTCGCCTTCCCTGACGCGGAAATTCCTTGCGACTATGTCAAAGCCTTGATCCAAAAGATATCTACCAGCGTAACGTTCGCCTTTATCACCAATCTCTCTGTTACTCACTGACTCTTAAAGAATTCGATCAGTTTAATCCTTAATTTATCCGGTACTGCGTTCTTCTCTTTGTCTTGTTTCTCTATGTACTCATTTAGATCACTAGCGAGAATAACCGAGATTGGAGGATCGGTTATTCGAAGTGATGTGTTTGGATGAGTGAATACGACAATTGGTTCAATCCACAAACCTTCGGCTTTGTCATTCAAACCTTCGTCAATAGCTTCCTTCAACTCCCACGTGGAACGTTTTATCTGTCTTGCTGGATTACCGATATGACCCCTGTAGAAACCACCAGCTCTGCCACGCTTAAGGTAGCTCCATTCGTCACCCTGTCCGTATATCTCACCGTTGTAGTGTTTGCTTTCAATTGTGTAGATACCTGCCTTACCAACAACAATGTGGTCAATATCACAGTTCCTACCCTTCAGTGAGATGTTGTTGAGTAACACATATTCGTTGCTCAGTGGTTTTAGCGTTTGTGGGACAATCTTTTGCCCTGCTAGGCCGGCTCTCCATATCGCGATTTCGCCAATACGGTTCATCAGGAGCACGCCGCCAAAAATAAATAGGATTGCTCCGAGAACGAGTATGAACACCGCCAGTGTAGGCTGATCCGTGTACATGATTCCAATGCTTAATGCTGAAAGTCCCATAAGCAAAAATATTGCGCCTACTACTACAAGAATTGTCTCGGTTACTATCTTTCTCTTGACAAAATCCCTTTTATTATAAACTAGCATAACCTAAAACTCCTTCGGTGTATCGGGCATGGTTTGAGCCTTGAAAGGGCTTCGTAATGTGTAGTTGTACCATAGCCCTTATGACGATCAAAACCATATCCCGGATACAGCCTTGCATATCTCTCCATGATATGGTCTCTGATAACTTTTGCAACAATTGACGCGGATGCAATACACTGATACTTCTGGTCCCCTTTAATTACCGATTGTGAAAAAGATGGCATACCAGCTGGCATGTGAGTGCCATCTATTAGTATTTGGTTGGGTTTAACTCTCTTGATGAGTCTATCAGCTGATTGACGCATAGCGTTGAGAACAGAAGCGAAAATACCGTGTCTGTCAATGTCTGATGGTGAAACAACTGAAACCTCGATTTCAGAATGTTCGACTACGTACTCTGCAAGATTATTACGTTTATTTTCAGAAAGCTGTTTTGAATCTTTGATGCCATCAATTGATTGAAGTTGGTAGCACGCACAAACAACTAAGGGTCCCGCTATCGGTCCTCGCCCCACCTCGTCAATACCTATCGAAGATGGTGTGAAAAAAAGATTGCTTGACACTCGCTATCTGATGAAGTGAAAGCGGTTTAATGGCCAGAAGATGATGAAAGCCTCTCCAGTTATATCATCCTGATTGACAGCGCCGAAATACCTAGAATCCTTTGATGAGTCTCTGTTGTCACCAAGGACATAGTATTGGTCATCTTCAAGAAGCTCTCCCCTCTTGTGACCTTCGGACGGTGGTGGTGGGAACTCCTGAGAGTAGTCTGAGTCTGGGAGTTTCGTCTCTTCTATCAAAGGTACACCATTTATGTACACCGTTTCGGTGTCTCTGTCATAGTCGACCCATTCGCCGGGCAAGCCAATAACACGCTTGATAAATTCCTCGCTGTCGGCCGGCTCATTTGGTGGAGTGAATACGACTACATCACCTCTCTTTGGTCCAGATGTTACAAACGACATCTTATTAACCAGAATAAGATCATCGTTTAGAATTGTTGGTGTCATAGATCCCATCTGAACCCTGAATGGTTGAATCAGAAAACTTCTCACTCCGAATGCGAGAAGCAGAGCAAGAGCGATGACTGCTACCCATTCCAAGATCTCTCTCCTAACAGTTTTTTTTGTCATTTGTCAGAAAGATTAGTCGGACTTGACTTCCGGGGTTTTCTTAGATTTAGCGATGCGATCCTTTAAACGCTGTTTCTTACCTATTCGATCTCTCAGATAGTACAGTTTGGCGCGTCTGACCTTACCGTGCCTGAGCACTTCAATCTTATCTATTAGAGGGCTATGTAGAAGATATACCTTCTCAACACCAAGATTCTTGACTACCTTTCTTACAGTAAAGGTCTCTTTTACGTCACCGTGCTTCCTTGCGATAACAGTGCCCTGAAAAATCTGAATCCTGGTCTTGGAACCCTCAGTTATCTTCTGGTGCACCTTCACAGTGTCACCAATCTCGAAGATCGCAGGATCCTTTCTTAACTGATCTTGTACAGCATCATTTACCAACTTATGCATCTCTATGCCTTCCTAATCTCCCTGTAAAACAACGGTCACAGGGCATACGTCTTGTGCAGATATGTGAATATATCCAGACGCATACCATTATACAAGTAGTTCCGCTTAAGGAATAAACTGAAAACGGTTTAGGGGGTAGAATATTATGAAAGCTCTGCCTTTTATATGGTTTTTCTTTATTGCTCCAAATGACCTTGAATCCATTGAATGAGCTCGATTGTCCCCGGCCACATAGTACTCATCTGGGCCGATAACCTCTCCCTCATTCAATTTGTCAGGCTGTAGCTTCAGATTATCATTAAGTTCATCTGTTTGTGGTAGAAGCTTGAAATCATCATCCAGTCTTTGCCCATCTATCCATATCTCGCTACCAATATTATTTATCGTTTCACCGGGTAAACCAATTACTCGTTTTATATAGTCATCCTTACCTGAGTAGGGTGGTTCAAAAACAATTACGTCACCGCGTTCTGGTCCATTTGTAATGTAAGCCATTCGGTTGACAAGTACATAGTCACCATCTTCAAGCGTAGGGTACATTGAACTCATCCGCACCTGTCTTGGTTCTACGGCTAGATACCTTACAATGATTGCGAGGCTGACAATAATTAGTATTACAACCATCCATTCAAGAATATTTCTGACAATTGTTTTCTTCACATCAATACCTTTACTCTAAGGTGGTTGTTTGGTCAAGGATTGAATTATTCCAAATCATCCTAATCAACGATTGAAAACCTCTCGACCGGCCAAGCCACGACAAAGACCTTTCCCAGTATGTCATCCCTTTGGATAGCACCGAAGGTTCTTGAATCCTTTGACAGGTCGCGGTTGTCGCCAACAATGTAAAATTCATCTTCACTGAGTTTGTTTCCTCTAAAGACCTTGTTTGTGTTACTTCCCGGTATCGGTAGAGAATTGATATCCTTTATGCCTTCCACGATGCGTATATCGTTGACAAAGACCTTTCCGCCATCTATGCAAACGAAATCACCAGGAGTTGCGATTACCCTTTTGACAAAATCCTGACTCCCGTTTGGGGATTTCAGGATAACAATATCTCCTCGACCTGGATCGCTGAGAAAGTATGCCAGCTTGCTGACAAGAATCACATCCCCCTCCTGAAGTGTTGGCAACATTGACCTCTGTTCGACTACCCTTGGTTCTAGTACATACCATCTCAGTAGAAGCAACATGGAAACAATGAGTATTATTGAAAGTGCCATCTTCAGAGAGCTTGATATTTCTTTATTTATTTTCATCTCTTTCACCATAAATCCGATCAAGAATAATAGCTCCAGCCGCACGAACGGAAAGATGATTGAAATCACCTGCTCCAAGGATTGGATTTAGGATATAATCGCATATATCGAATGTTTCATTGGTTAGACCCCATCCGGTTCCTAATAATATGACAATGTTAGGAAATGCCATTGATCTGAGGTTTGAATAACTTATTGCATTCTCCGATTGCTTGGCTGTTGTACCAATAATCGTTACGTTTTCAGAGCACGAGTTTATAATATCATTTAAAGCATGTGTCAGATCGGGAACTATCCTGCATACGTTCAGCGCATCTGATCTATGAAGATTCCAACTTTTTCCTCCCCCCACATTCCAGAATCCAAGTATCCTCTCAACAATACCTCGCTGAAGAGGAGCGGGGTGCGTTATGTAGAATCGATCTACACCAAAAGTTCTGCATGATCTTGAAAGATCATGAATATCAAATGGTGTTACGGATGACGCCTGTTTATCGCCTCGTCTGTCATAAACTGGGTGATGGATAAGTACTAAGGATTTCACTATTCGAAGATATACCTAAATGATTTCATTTATCTCAAGTTGAATCTCTTGAATTATTTTTCGGTCAGCATCATTGAGTTGAGCATTTTTGATAAGGTCCGGCCTCATAAGCAGTGTTCTTCTGAGTGATTGTTTCCTTCGCCAGTTGTCAATATGTTCGTGGTTGCCTGATCTAAGAACATCAGGTACCTTAAACTCGGAAATTTCTGCAGGACGTGTGTATTGGGGGTACTCAACGAGTTTTTCATTGAACGTCTCCGTCTCAAGTGATTCAGATTTACCCAACACACCTGGTATGAGTCTCGTTATTGAATCTGCCATCGCAAGAGCTGAGAATTCGCCTCCGGTCATAATAAAGTCACCTAATGATAGCCAGTCTGTACATGCCATCGAGACCCTTTCATCTACTCCCTCATAACGACCGCAGATGAACACGATCTCTGGGCTGTGAGACAAATCATGTGCAATATCCTGATTGAATCGATCACCTGCTGGCGTTGTTAATACAACCCTAGCGTTATCCTGTAAACCAAGGGAACCAAGCATCGTCAGGATGGGCTCAGCTTTCATGAGCATACCAGCCCCACCACCATATGGAGAATCGTCAGTTGTCTTATGTCTGTCAGTCGCGTAGTCGCGGATATTAACAGAACAAAACTCAACGAGGCCAGCCTCTATAGCTCTTCCCATTATTGAAACGCTTGAAGCGCTTCGAAAGAATTCTGGAAAGGTGGTTGCAAAGACCAGCCTCAATTAACTACCCTTCAGCTACAGATTGTACGATTCCATCCTTGACTACGATTTCAGCGCCTGCAATCTTTGTGTCCAGGTTGTCGCCAACCTTTATTTCTACAAAACCATCGAGTAATCCCTGGTTGAATACATCACCCTCATTCATCTTGTTGACCTGGTCAACTCTAGACTCCAGTTCTTTGATCGTGGTTTCGCGGGAACTTTTCTCCTTCTCTATCTGCCCTCTGACCTGCATCAGCTGATTGTAGTCCATGTTGCCACTCTTAAGCATCAACTGCTGTTCAGAATTTTTGATCTTGTCAAGCTCAACCTTTACTTCTGAAACCATGTCCTTCACTTGAGCGGCAAATCGCTTCTTGAAGTCATCAGTGATGATGGACTTTAGAGTTACTTTTCTGCTAACAATCACTTACTCTGCGGCCTCGATGACGTTTACTTCGGCTTTCTTGCCATGCTTGTTGGAGACGGCACGGATGAGAACACGGAGGGCATTGATTGTTCTGCCCTGCTTGCCTATGACCTTGCCCAGATCTGACTGATCCACCTTGATCTCATATGTCAGATGCTGTTCACCAATAAGCTCGTTGATATCGACCATATCGGGGTTATCAACCAACTGCTTTACAATGTAGTTCAGTGTGTCTTTAAACATGGATCACTCCTCTTCTTGGTTAGTGGCATTTTCTGCCTCTTGGTTGTTTGCATCCTGTTGTTTGAACTTAGCCCAGGTTCCAGTTTTCTTGAGCACCGCCAGCGCACTGTCGGTATACTCTGCACCGACACCAAGCCAATAAAGTGCTCTGTCTTCCTTGAAGTTGGAAATCTTGTTGTCATGGATGAAGTCAATGTGACCAAGCAGTTCAATGTAGTCACTGCTCGTTGACTGTTTCCTGTCCATAACAACCAGGCGGAAGCTGGGTTCGTGTTTCTTACCTACGCGTACAAGTTTGAGTTTCGCGGCCAATTCGGGTCAACCCCCCTCTTTCTGAGTGTCACAGCCTCGAAATACTACACTGAAATTTGTATTTGTCAAGCAGATAGGGTTATGAATTTATCTACTTCCTGTTTCATATTTGTATCGAATATAATCGACATCAACAGATGTCTAATAACCCTTGAGTTCATGCTTTTCGATAGAGCCGATTTGCTTTACACGGATTATGTCTATATAATCCGTGTAACGGCTTTGGAGGTCTAAAATGAATAACAATAACACAGTAACGGCGATAGCCATTACACTGGCTGTTGTACTCATTGGTGGGGCAGTGGCGTTAGTACTGATGCTGGGGGGAAGCAGTGGTGTAGACGTAGATCCAATATCATACGTTTCAAGGGATTCCTCAGTGTTTGCTCAATTTGACATGCACCTGAACGCTGATGAACTACTCGACCAGATAAGACCCCTGACAAAGATGTATCAGTCGATGCTTGACGATTCGATGAGTGAAATGTTAGACTTTGACGCTTCATTCATCGATCTTGCTGGATTCTTTGTCGCTAATTCCTCAAACATTCTTGATGAAGAACTTGTTTTTGGGATAAAGCTTTCGGGAAAAGGCAATCCTGAATTGGGCATTGACAACCTTCTATCAATGATAAGTAGCTACACATCTGAAGACATCACAATTGAAAAGGACGATGATGGTTATATCAGAGTTGAAGATGAACTCGTTATATACGTAGATGATGGATATATTCTCCTCTCCCCGGATGTGGGCAGTATTCAGGGAGCATTAGCAGTAAAAGATGGCAAACGCAAAGGTATAAAAGAAAATCCGGACTGGGAAGAGATTGAATCAAACATGACATCAAATGAATTCTCGTTCTTTGCTCAGTTCAATGAGGATTCGGTTTCATACCCCGTTAAGAGCACGGACAAACCAAAACTCGTAGTAGTTGGATCCGCATATGAAGTCCCAAACGAGAGAGCTGGAGTAGAGATAACACTTATTGGGGGAAGAGAAAGAATTAGACAGGTATTTAACGGTGAAGATGAATTTGAAGAGTTTATGTCAGTTGTGGATAAAATCTTTGACAACCAGAGAGATCCGTCTGACATTCTCTCACAACTGCCACCCAGCCCGATGAAGATGACATTGCCAGTAGTCCCAATTGAGTTGGAGGATTTTATGGATCCAAACGAACAGCTAATTAAAGGTATTACTGGTATATGGCTGACTTTTGATGAGGGTGATTATGGCGATCCTGAACCTGAGTTTGGGATGATGGCTAAATCTGATACTTATGAGCCAAACAATCTACTGTGGGAGATGTTTAATAAGGAAGAGTATGTATTGAAAAGAGTGTTTGGTGGTAATGAGTTGTACGATAGGTATTGGCTTGAAAATGAAGATGGGTTGATGTATTCCACACCAGAGGCATATGTAAAGGATCACTCAGAGTACCTCATAATAGCATCTTCTGAATCAGTTCTGGATATGATATGGGAGCCAAGCCCCATCCAGTCAATGAAAGAATCAGCTTTCTATATGATGGTGGACTACTCTTCTATGGTAGAAAATATGATTGAAGCCTCTGCTGAGGACAATCCATTTCTCTCCATACCGATGGTCTCTGAGATAGCTGACAAAGCGAACATGGTTTTAGATGTGAATATATTCGAGGATTCAAGTGATATTAAGCTTATAATTGAGTTATCAGGTGATTTTAAAATGCTCAATGACCTTGGAGAATCATTACTCCCTTGAATTTTACTGAACTTTAGTATACTCTGAATGTGCGAAGATGAGTAGAAGCTCTGTCAGTGTAGTTGTCTTGACGGTTATCTTTGTTTTACTATTACCCGTGATAGCCATAGCTGGACATGTGTCGTGGTCAATGCATGGGTTCAACTCCAGTCACACATTTTCAACTTCAGAGCGACTACCTTCAACATATACCATTGATTGGAAATTTGATTCAGGTGGAGGTGTATGCAGTACAGTCACGCCATTGGTTTATCCTGGCAGATACTATATCGGGCAAGCTTCTGGCGCAGTCACATGTATCGATGAAGATGATGGATCACTCATCTGGAGATCTAGTGTTTCCAATTCACAGATCGTCTCCAACCCCGTCGTTCTGGGACCTTATGTCCTTGTAAACTCTTACGAGGGTTCTTTGCATTACCTTAGAGCTGATAACGGATCAAAGGTTTTTTCTGTTGATCTTGGAAGCGTGACGACATCATCACCAGTGGTAACCAAGTTGTTTGTGATGGCTCTGACCGATGATGGTGTTTTGTCTAAGTATACCAAGGCTGGATGCTTTTTGCACAGTGTTAAGGATTTGGGTGTTGAAGCAAAACCATTTACAAACCCCGTTATTGGACAACAATCAATTGCAATTGCTACAATAGATAACAGAATAATCTGTCATGATATCTCGCATGGTTCTCAGTTATCCAGAAAGTGGGACAGATCACTAAGCATCAATTCTGGTTCAAGAGCTCTCTGCGCTACACAAGATGGATTGATGGTTGTAGACACTGATGGTATTCTACACCATATTAGCTGGGATAACGGCCAGGATATCTGGACATTACCCATCGGTGAAGAGTCACTTTCGGGGATAGTCAAAGATGCAGGTACCGTGTACCTTTCAACGATAAGCGGAGATATCCTAGCTGTGTCTATTGATGACGGATATGCCATTTGGAGGCATGCACTAAATGAAGATGTCTCTCATTCGCAATTGGCAATCTCTGCTGGTAAACTCTATGTAGCTACTAAGTTACCAGCCAAACACATTCACTGTTTAGCTCTGTCAGAAGGCAAGCACATATGGGAAAAATGGCTTGATGCGCCAGCCAGCTGTGGTATATCAGCTGGGAAGAATCTGTTCATTATCCCTACCTACGGCAAGGGTTTCTGTATGTCTCTTTCCAATGGAGATTCTATTGAAAGATGGTCGTGTGATTTAGGAGGTTTGAGCAGGAGCACTCCAATCGCCAGCAATGGCAGATTATATGTAACCATGTCAGATGGCACCATAAGGGCTCTCACTATGGACAGTGGCAAACAGCTGTGGTCAAAGAATTTCAATGCAAGTATCAACAATTCTCCATCGATAAAGAACAGTATGATCATTGTCACACCTAACAACAAGCCCGTATACTGTCTTGATGCCCACAACAATGGGAATGTTATCTGGACGAATGACTTACACACCTATATCAACTCTGCCTCCACAATCTTTGGTAATACAGTGTTTGTTGGGACATGGGATGGTTACATATATTCATATGATCTGATAAATGGTCGAGTTAAGCGCAAATACCAAACCTTTGGGTGTATAAAGACATCCCCAACTGTTACACAGGATGGTATTTTTGTGGGTGCAAGCGATGGTTTGTTCTATAAATTCCATAGAATTAACGGTAACAGGGAATGGGCATATCCTGCAGGCACAATAAAAAGGGCGTCTTCTTCAGCAATAGGGCTTGGTTACATTGCATCTGGCAGTATGCTTACCTCTGTGAGAAATGTTGGTTACTTCAAGATAGTCTGGGAAGTCGACTTTGATTCTGAGATAATTGCGAACACAGCTGTAACCGATAACTCGATATTTGTACTTACCAACAATGGTGTTCTTTCAAGTAGGGATTTGAAGAATGGTTCTCTCGATAATTGGAGCAAACAGCTGATTCTGGATGGAAGTAATCAAAGCATCATTCACTGCTATGACCGACTGTGTGTGTTGACAGGTAGTTCTGTATACATTTTATCAGCTGATTCTGGAGAAACCATCTGGAGTCATGACTTTGGGATTGATTTTTCATCGTGTATCTATGCAGAGGACAGGTTAATACTCACCACCTCTACTGGTTCTATATTTTCGATGTCAGATGCCACACTCAAAAGGGATTCAGGTACCGTTATGAAACTCCCAGCCGTAAGAGCGACACTTTCACTTCCAAACGAGGATGATTTGACTAATGAAACTACTTACAATCTTTTGCCAGACCGTCTTCCGGTTTGGTAGTGCTCTAACCATTTCCTGCATTCTTTTTTCAACACCCATCATATCGGGTGGTCAATCTACAACACCTATTGTTGTCACATGGTGTCATTGTCCTTTTCAGACATCAAGTTGCTGTGTGACAGATGATAATGTTTTGTTTTCTGATGCCTCTCTTGGTCAGATATATACGTTTACTCATACGGGAACCTTCACTGGTAACCTTGCAAAAGATGGCAATTGCGAGGGATCAGATAACTTTTCTCCATACAAAATCGCAGAGATCGACAACGTTGTTTACGCGACCTGTCACAAGGAAAATGCAATCAAAGAGCTGGTTGACGGGAGGGTAACTTCAAGCATCACTACCAGTGAACTCGGTTATCCAGAGGCGAAACCCATGTCGATTGCCTTGAACGACTATTACATGTACGTCTCTCTTGACAATGGAAAACTGATATCAATGTATTATGGTTTGGATCTTGCCGAGGAGACTGACATCGATTGTGCAGGTATAGAAACGTATGGTGACAAGTTATTCGCCTTAACCACTGACTCCAGGCTTATAACCTTTGATGCTGAACTCAATACCATTGAAACTGATGATTTTAATGGACATTATATAAATCAACTCATAGATCCAATCGACTTGTCAATAGATAGCTCAGGTAATTTCTGGTTTCTCCAAAAAGACAGATGTGTAACAGTCTGGTATGAAGATGGAGGATGGGGTAGTTGGGGAGACAAGTACATAGACAGATACGGAAATCATTGGGGTATAAACGGTGATCCAATCGCTGGCAGAGATGGTGTGTTCCCAGCGAACAGCATTGATGTTGGCGATGATTACTTCTATCTTACAAGAAAAGATGGACATGGTCTGGCTGTGGAAAGGAGTGATGTAAATTTAATTCCAGAACCATCGATGCATTTTGTATCGATTTTTATGTCTTCAGAAGATTACAATAAATATGCAACCGATATTTGGAAACTACAGCAATATCTTTACCCAAGGACATTGGTTGCAGTATTTGATACAAACAATGACTATGATTTCAACATGCCAACAGAGGGGATATTTCTTGATGGTAGATTCTTTTCAAATGATTTTGGAGAATTGATCGATCCGTTTGGATATGCAGATGATATCAGAGAGTGTTTTATAGAGAACCCAGTGAATCATTTGTCCCATGATTCAGATCACAACTCATTATCAGTCAACCTTGATGGAATGAATCAGCCATTCGATACAAAGCTTTTAGTACTGCAAGTAAAAGGTTCAAAAACCCCGCTGATTGTGGACTCGGTAAATGTTAGCAGACCAGATATATCAAGACAGATTATCGCTGAAACACCCTTATCTGAATCCTCTGATTTGCTATATGCCATCCTACTCGATAGGAATGATAGTTGCATTGGCGCGAGGATAATTCGCAACTGATATATAGATTAGTGATTAAAAGTTAGGTATCCAACCAAAGCACGGAGAGTAAGCGGTGTCTACTGTGATTCACGCGTTTGCCATATCGATTTTCCGTGCTATTATTCTTCCACAGAGTGCAGTTTGATAGGGGGTGGATATGTCGAAGTGGACGATATGCATTGTGTTGGTGTTC
>CAZTGD010000010.1:21909-59011 GCA_964613055.1 uncultured Caldisericales bacterium
GGTGTTCACGGTGAGTTTGAACCTGATTCTCTATGTTCAATATCGGGTAGTGAAAATAAGATAGAATTGGAGGGATGTCCCGGTGATCCATTAAGTGGTTGGATATCCGTTACTAATACTGGTGAAATCGGTTTGCGTGGACAAGTATTAATTGGATATCTTCCAGATTGGTTTTCTATCTCACCAACTCGCTTTTCGTTGGGTCCAGGACAATCCGTGAAAATGAATTACACCATTAACACAAAAGGTTTTGATGTGTGTTCTGTTAATACATGCACGGTGGATATCGATATATGGTATGAAAACGGTGAATTTGATAAAATTGTATACGATATTGTTGTAAAGATGATGCCACCAGAAATACGGTTTTCTCAATCAGAAATTGATCTCGGCACGCTTTGCCCGTCACCACTCTCTGGAGAAAGCGAACATCGAATCAAGCTATATATTAACAACTTCGGTTGTGAAGCGCATGTTCGGATAATGGGCAGGGAGTATACAATTCCCGCTCGAACAACAGGTTATCCTGTCGACGTTACATTAAACCTTGAACCACCATCACCAAAGGAATCCGCAGGCGAAAAACATTCAATACTCATAAATGCTGAAACAACAAACTGTCCTCTCATTGAATCGTATCCATCTTCATGTCGTGTTGTGTATCGATGGAGTACCCCACCTGAATTCCTTTCAGAGCCTATCCAGCTGAGCATAAAAGCCGGAGAGAGTAAGACATTCCAGGTTGACTTCAGGGATTGGGATAATGAGTTACTGCGACTCGTTGCCAGACCGCCGTTTAGTGTTGTTTCAATGACGAACACAAAGGCTGTTGTCACCGTATACACGAGAGAGGAAGACCTTGGGAAAACTATAGCGAGTGAGTTAGAGTTAACCGATATGTGTCACACGGTCTCCCTTCCCGTTAGGATTGAGGTGGTCGATACTATCTATCCACCATTTGTAACTGAACCGTTTGAGTTTGAACCAATAATCATTTTTCCAAGCGGTGTTATAATTGTTGTTATAGAAATTAAACCAACGAGTGAGCCACCCACAGAAGTCAAAGAAGAGTATGACAAACCAATAATTGAAGTCAGCGAACCGCAGATAGACGTAAAGATCACTCCTGAGGATAATGGTTTGAAGATAGAAGCCGAACCTGATGCTGAAAGGGGATGCGACATTGCATTGGTCAAGATTAAGGTGGGCGACAGGGAAACTGTCAAACTGATTCCGATAACCATTAAAGGGGGTGAGTGATGAACAGAAGAGTTACAGTTATTTTGTTGTCGTTTCTACTAACTTTTGTATCTCTGGGTGTTTCTCCACCAGCTGAAGCCGTTGATCCATGGAGCATTGATACAGCCATTAGAACAACCGGTGAACAGGGTCATCTCTTCTATTATTGCAATGTTGAAGCCAGCACTGGTCAGCTGTTTTTTAGTGAAACAGACCAAACAGTAACGATTGGCGGTAATCCATTTGAAATAAAAAGGTATTATAATTCAAACCTCGCTGGGTCAAATCTCAGCTTTGGGGAAGCGTGGTCGTCTATCCTCGATATGCGTTTGCTTGATGGTCGATATTTTATCAGGGAAGATGGCGCTGTCATCGATCTTAACAGTAGAGGTTATCCAAAGCTTGATGGTGAAAACAGAGTTGTGGGGAAGCAGTATATTTGTGATTTTAATGATGAGGGCTTACCAACAAAATATCGTGTTTTTTCATCCACTGGATACGCAGATTATTCATTTACAGTAGATGCAGGGATCATTAAGGCTATCTCAGTTAATAATAATATTATCTACAGAATTAATTGGCGAGGGGGTTATGTAAGTTCGATTACCGATCCATTGGGCAGGAAGAGCAGTTACACCTATGCAAAAGGCAGATTGATTAAGATTACCTCCAAAGATACCACGGTCACTTACTTCAGGTATGACACAAAAGGTAGACTCATTTCATCCGACAGAGAATTTGACGATATCGAAACGCTGTTCAGCTATGACAATGATAATAGGATAACTCAGATATCCTTGGCTGGAGACACCGTTAAACCTGTTATTACAGCAATGTACTATGACAATCAGAGTTCAGTTGAATTCCAAGATTATTCTGGTTCTACAGTGACTGTATTGTTAGATGATGTTGGCAGACCAGAGGTTGTGCTGAACCCATACTTCACTCCTACTGAGTTTGAATATGATGAAAATAATAACGTAACAAGGATCACTGATGCACTTCAGAACGCGACTGAGTATGAATACGATTCAGATGGGAATCTTCTCGAATCCACTGATGCCCTTGGAGGTAAGAGAACCTATGTTTGGTCAGAAGCGCTGGCCAGACCAGTTTTGGAGTCATTCACAGATGAACTTGGAGCTGAAACAACCGTTGAATACAATGAAGATGGTTTACCGTTGCAGACTACCAATGCCTTAAATTCAAGCTGGGTTAACACATATTCAAACGGGTGTCTTGAATCGAAAACCGACCCAATTGAATCAACCTGGTCATTCGAATACAGCGATCTGAATAACCTTGCCTTTGAGAAATTACCCAACGGCGATTTAGTTGAATATGACTCTGACAGCGCAGGAAGGATGATCTCCCACACAGAATCAAATGGTGCAATCACAGAGTACGAATATGATGTTTTAGATCGACTTACCAAGATAACAGATGCACTGGGCAAACAAACTGAATACCATTATGACAAGTGGGGTAATGTGGTTAAAGTCAGAGATCCCTACGGCACAGAAATAGAGAAGAAATTCAATAAAGAAGGTAGTTTGGTTGAAAGCAAGGACGGAAATGGAGTAAGTACTTATTTTAGGTATGACCATGAGGGCAACCGAGTTAAAACAATAGATAACAGAGATAACGCGACCACAAATGAGTACGATGAGATGGGCAATGTCGTATCGTCGACTGACCCCTTTGGGATGAGCGAATCGTATGAATATGACGAGTTGGGTCGGTTGGTCAGAGTGACTGGCATATGGGGTGCCGTCTATGAATATGAATATGATGCCCTTGACAGATTAATAAGCATCAAGTATCCGTTTGATGTGATTACTGAATTTATATACGACAGTGTAGGAAACGTCCTTTCAAAGAAACACGATGGTAATCTCATTTCAACATATCAGTACGATATACTGGGAAACTTAATATCCGAAATCAACTATCCTGATGGTGAGTATACATATGAGTATGATAGTCTGAATCGAGTAACCACCGTTACAGATCCAGTAGGTAGTACAGAGACTTTTGAATATGATTCACTAAGCAACATCATCAAAAACTGTGATTTTTCAGATAACTGCACGTTCTACGAATGGGGTTGTTGTGGAGAATTACTTAGGGTTAGAAACCCCGATGAAACCGTGCGTAGCTTTGAGTATGACCTTCTTCATCGTCAGATATCAGCCACCGATGAAGCGGGTTTTAAAACCGAGACAGAGTTCGACAGGTTGAGTAGGATAACACAGATAAACAATCCAGATGGCACCTCAATAAAGTACGGCTATGACAAGATTGGAAGGCTGACATCAACAATTAATGAACAGAGAAAGAAATGGTCATTCAAATATTCAGACGCTGGATATCTTACTAAAAAGATCGATCCGGTGGGCAATGAGTTGTGTTATGAATATGATGACAGAGGCTATCTGATACAGCAGATAAACCAGGATGGCGGAGTGACCAGCTATGAATATGATTCTGGGTTGCTTGTTGAATCGACCGATCCTGATGGGGTTGAGACCACCTACAGATACGACATTGTAGGTAGACTGTATAAAAAGGCTGTTGGAGGTGTAGTAACAGAAGAGATTGGATATGACAAACTCGGTAGGGTTCGATCTGTTTCAACCGGTGGTATCAATACGGAGTATGCCTATGATCTTCAAAACAGGTTGATAGGGACAAATAATGGTGGGATAAAAACGGCTTACCAGTATGATGATCTAGGTCGTTTGATTTCTGTGACGCAAGGTGATGAATCAAGTTATGCTTCATATGAAGTTAGTAATAATCAACCTTATGCCGTCACCAATAATGCTGGTGAATCATTATTCAAACAGTATGATTCAATGGGCAGAATAACCTCCCTGGTCAGTGTATCTGGGCTCTCCTCGTGGTTTTATTATGAAGAACGAGGACTACCAAAGCGTATCTATCATCAGGGTCAGGGATTGATAGAAGTAGAATATGACTCAATGGGTCGACCGATTAAAACAATAGATGGCAACGGTAGGAAAGTCAGACTTGAGTATGAGGATGGTCTACTCACAGAGATGATGGGTACCGATAAAACTGAAGCTTACGAGTATGACGACCTTGGCAGACTGACGAGTATTGATTTTGATAGTGATGGAGAATTGCTGTCTAAGCTTTTTAAATACAATAAAAGTGGAAAACAGACAACCTCAGAAGTTGTATTCAGGACAGCACGAACCAAAGTTGAAAAAGATTATTATCCATCTGGTAGAATCAAATCGATCCTGTACCCAGATAACACACTAATTTCATATGGGTGGAATGAGTGTGGTATGTTGGAAAAGATCGCCCTTCCATCGGGTGATATTGATTATGCATATGATGATAACCTTCGTACTGAATCGGTTTCCCTGCCAGACGGAAAGACTCAGAGATACAGCTACAATCAGAACGGAAAACTCGCAGGTATCAGCTGGGAGAACACCAACCTCGACTTCCAATATCGATATGATGATATGGGTAGAATTAAAAAAAAGCAGTCAGAGTGGGGCACCGAATTATTCAGCTATGATGAGGCAGGAAGGCTTGTATCATGGAATACCGCAACAGATGATCTAGAGCTAGAATATACAAGTGCGAGACTCAGGAAAGCCGATAAATACGATATCCACTACCTTGATTCAAAGATTGCTGAGTACCGTGATATCAGTATTTCTTATGATCGTTCAGGAAGGATGACAACAAGCGGAGATACGTCACTTAAGTATGATTGTTCTGGTGTTTTAGCTGAAATTGAGTCCAGAGAAATAAAACACAACATAGAGATAACGGGTATGGGGCTAGCCAGGTTTGATGATTCATTCTTCCTATCAGAGGTTAGTGCTCCGGTAGTAAGGATGGATAAAAATGGTAAAGTCAAGGATATCTACATTTTTGACCCAAGCGGATTTCCTGTTGCTTCTGTCTCAGATGAAACGCATTACTATCTCAATGATGGTTCGAGAAACATCATCGGAGTAATCGATGTAAGTGGAAGAACCGAGACCTTTCGATTTAATCCATTTGGCGCACATGACTCTGAGGGTAGTTGGGTATCTCCATTCCGCTGGAAGGGGTACCTGTTCTTGCCAAATGTAGACCTCTATCATCTTGGAGCCAGACAGTTCGACCCTGAGCTGATGAGTTTTACATCATTTGATCCCGGTTATCCATACATTACAACCGATGATCCTTATGCATACGCAAATCATGACCCAGTCAATGGTTATGATATACTAGGATTAGCTAACATCGATTATTCAACATTTTCAAGAGATGACTATATCAAGTTAGTACGAGATGACATTAGAGTATGTTACCCTCGAAACTCTGATACTGTATCCAAATGTGTTGAGCTGAAGAATGGTTCTAAAATCACCTGTGCCTGCCTGCTTGCTATTCGAGACAAAGAAGGATCGACTAATTTTTCACAGATAAGAACTTCTACTATCAACTCTGCAATTGCAGAGTACAACAGATGGGTCAGAGCCTACAATGAATACGCTTGTAAATATAACGATATGGGTAATGCCTATAACACGATGATCACCGTTGTTGAACAGCTTGAAGATGAAGAAGACTGGGCAGGATTCAAACTCTTTTTCAATGCCGGCTTTGCCTTGATATCATTGATCCCAGGCATTGGTACAGGCATGAAGGTCCTCGGTCTCATCAAAACGGGGGTTGAAGCAGGCAGTAGTCTGGCAGAGGGTGATTCATCAACGGTACTTGAATCAATCGCCCTTGAGCTGGCAGGTCCTGTTGGTACTGTCATCGGTTTAATGAGTGACATCAATAATCTGTTGGAAGCGGGTGACAGGATAGATGAAGCGAAGGAGAAAATGAATGAACTCAAAAGAGAGCTTGACAGACTCGATAGAGAGGTTGCACCCAGATTTGAAAGGGAAAAGGAGAGACTGAGGCAGGGAATACAGGATGCCCGGCGGAAAAACTATGTGCTTGATTTCTGGTGCAATGAACTCAACTCAGCGGCAGGGAATCCTGCCTGTACACGTTGTGGAGTAAGACAACTCACTCCACAAACATCTGAACAACCCGGCACCCCTGAACCAGAAGGTGGTGTTGACTGGGGACCTATGGGACCGGGCAGTGGGTATGTGCCAGGATATCTGAGGAGAGATGGAGTGCCAAGATCTTCGGGTAGTGGTGAATCCGATCCAACACATTGCGCATCAGGCAGAATCCTTGAAAAGGTGCAAGCTGGTGGAATGACATATATAAAGATGAAGACACTTGGTGGGAAAATCCTTGTGTTGATAATTGATGCGGACACAAAGGTAACAGATGAAAACGGAGTCGTGGTACTTGTATGCAACCTTACGCAAGGGGAACAGATTCGAGCGTGTGGCGAGAGAGAATCAGATACTCTTCCGTGCGCTGATACCATGGAGACGGACTCAGTTTCTAGAGCAAGGTATCGAACTGTGCCAAGACCAGCCCACGGTGATCCTGAAGAACCAGCAGAACCAGATAATCCGTTACCTCCAACTGATGATGATGCACCCAAACCACCAACCAGGATACCACCACCTACAACCGGAGAACCTCCTCCACATGACGGCGATCGTCCCCCACCACCACCCAGGGAGCCACCAGACAATGATCAATACTACTGTCCATGTACATGGGAGTCTTACCATAAAGACCGTTGGAATACTGGCATATCAAGAGATCCTCTGGCACGCATAAAAAAATACCGAAAGCTGGAATGGACATACAGATTTGATAGTGATACATCAATTACAACATCACCGATAATGCATGATACTTACACAATTGTAAATGCTGTAAATGGAGAGATGGTCAAACTCAACAGAAGTGGTGATGAAGAGTGGAAGTTTATCCCTGAATATCCTGTAGATAACCCATTCACTCCTGCTCTCTGCACCGTTGATAAGTGGGTCTTCACTTCAACAGCCTCAGGAGAGTTGATTGCGGTCGATTTTGCCGATGGAAAACAGGTATGGAAGACGACACTTGGCACTCCAGCGGTTGACTCACCAACCCACTTCTCAGCCAGAGTGTTTGTGGGTGCAGGTCAAGATTTGGTTTGCATCAACTCAAACACGGGCTCGGAGATGTGGAGAGTTGACCTTGGTGCACAGGCTGTGGGCGTGCCTGCTGTAACAAGCTCAGACAGAGCAGTCCTAATTGGAGATGAAGCCGGTACACTCCATTGTTTTGATGTGAATGGTAATATGAAATGGGACAGAGTACTTGGAAACAATATTGGTACTCCAGTTTGTTCATTCCTCAAGATATTCATCTCAGCTAGTAACTCTATATATGGACTTGACGAGGGTGGTAATGTCCTTTGGGAAGTTGTGGAAGACTCACTGCTTGAAAATCCCGTGGCTATATCAGATGATCACAGGGTTGTATATCTGACAGGTGATAAAATAAAAACAGTATCAGAGGATGGAAAGCTACTCTTTGAAGAGCCAGCCCCCAACCGTTACCTGGGATTAACAGGAACTCAGTTATTCAAGAAGGAAGATGTTGCTACGCACACAGTGGCAACCTTTGATCATGATCTTGATCATCCTGTGACACATATGATTGACAAAGGAGAAGAGATTGAAGTCCTTTATCCATCAACACTCGGTGCTGACAAAAGAACATGGAGGACTTCGGCGTTCTGTGATTCAGCCATGGTCTTTTGCAATGAGGATGGAGAGGTTCATTACTATTCATCGACTGACACTCAGGCAATCAAGCAGGAGGAGGACAGGGTCACTCTCAGCTACCAGCAGGATAATGACAGCTACTGGTTCAATGGTGAGGAGAAAAAGATGGACGCACCAGCAATCAACCGTTGGAATCGTATGTTCCTGCCAGTGCGTTTTGTTGGCACAGATATTGGAATGGATATCGATTGGGATGGTAGTCAGCGAAAAGTCACTCTGGCTTCGGCTGGTGGAGGTAGAGTGGTTGAATTGTGGATTGGGAAGAAGGACTCATCAGTCACCACCGATGGAAAGAAAACGGTGGTTCAGATTGACGAATCCAATCCTGAGGTTGTGCCGATCATCGAGAAAAGCAGGACGTACATCCCTCTAAGGTTCTGTGGTGAAAACCTTGGTGCAGAGAATATCCTTTATGATGCACAAACCAAGACAGCAACACTCGTATATCCGGGCAACATCATAAATACGATGCAATTTATGCCAAAAATACAAGCTAAGTGATATTGAGAAGAACTCTATGATAACCTGCCATAAAAGCAGGTTATCAAGAAAGCGTTATTTATATTTTGATCAAAGTGTTGTGCTGTCTGTCTGTTGTTATGCACGCTGATCAATCAAGTCTTGCGCAGATTACCTTCCCTTTCTCATGGTCATAGAAGAAGTATGTATCACCCTCTTCATCATAGTCAAGCAGTCTGTAGGTTTGGGGTATGTCAAGCTGTTGACCTGTATCAATTGAAAATGAGACGTTTGAGTGTGAATCGCTTGAACTCAAGTAATGATCAGAGAATACACAAGAAATGATGTTACCTTTGACAATCAATTCATCTATCTTTTCGTACGCATTGATTTGACATATCCTGTCACCAGTTTGGGCATTATATGCCTCTATGAGGAATAGATCTTCAATTGGTAAGTCCTTTTCATTAACCAACCTAGTGTACATAGCAATAATACAATCATTCTTTTTATACCATTGTCTATTGTATTCATAATCTGAAGAATGAGAATCAGTTTGGACCAAACTATTCAACATGTTAAGAGTATTGTCGCTTTCATGTATATTTTTCTTAGGGCAATCAATTATTATCTTTCTTACTGAACTATTATTTTCGTAGGATAAACAATACTCACAGTCAATATCTAATGATTTATTAGAATTATCTTGTAGTTTTACAGAACCATCATCAATATTCATTATATACATGGTGTTTAGATTAGATTGATCGTAAAAGCTCAAAGTATACCTATCTAAATTAATAATTGTATAATCCTCAATATCATAATCGTTAGCTACAGCCCAATCGATAGTTCCAGTTATCATATCAATACAATAAACCTGATCATTATCCTTTTCTATGTACAGGATTTTGCCTTTATCGTGGCAGAGAGTAACAAATTCCATATCTTCTTCTGTGTATAGAAGTTGTCCAGTTGCAGATGATAGTATGTAAACGGATTTATCTGAGTAAGAGTTAACCAAAATTATATCATTTTCATCAGATACCTGAATATCAATTTTGTTAGAAGGAAGGTCCCAGCTCCACTCTAATAAACCATCTTTCTTATTGTAAGCAAATGCTTTATCTTTATATTTGGTTATTACTTGATCATCTGAGAAGGATATAAATTCGTAATCAGTTTCTTGATTCCAAAGAATCTCTAGTTGATCAGTGGAAATATTTCTTTTCTTTTCATTCACTTCAATGTTTATTGGTTTTTCGAAAATCAACTCGGGATATAAAGAATAGTTCTGGTCAAAACTCATTTGAATTCTAACTGTATCGTTTTTTACAAAGACAGGTATCGTTATTGTTTCATTCTTCATGCTATCAATAGGGATTGGGTTTGGTAGGGACTCTTCACGATAAGAAACACCACCAAGCCAAGCATATATTGAATAGCCTTTGTTTTGTGATTTCAATGGAATGGCAAGAGAATAGTATACCGTTTTGTCACTGTTGTTCCTAATCACAATCTCTCTTGACTCTACTTCCCATGGGTGCATCTCAACTTTTATCGTATCAGTTTCTGTCTTCCTCCAAACAACTTCAATACTGTCATACAAACCAATAGGATAACGTAACAACCCTATAGCTTTCTTAGTGCTTATATATGCTATTACCCTTGGATCATCTGGGTCTGCGTCAATACAGTCTGGTGTACTATCGCCATCCCTATTTTCTAGTTAGCCGTATATCTTTTAAATTGTTTGGTGAAATTCTCATTGGTGATAACATAATCAGGATTTGTCTCTATTGCATCCTTTAGATGCAGATAACATCCCTCAATATTTGCCTCTTTAATATGAGCATTATCAACCATAAATGGTTCATTATAACTACTCTTTGCATCAAAGATTGTCTGGGCGAGGTCTTCAAATGATCCTTCCCTTCCAGTAGAATATGAGATACAACTTTGACCACCTCCACCACCGTCCATGGCACCTGATGCAAAATATCCAGCCGCAAGTTTGGATTCCTCGTCATAGGAATGAAATTTTTCATTTTCCTCAATAGGTTTGTTGCATGCAATTGAATATGTTGAAACAATTAAAAGGACTACAATACAAAAAACGCCTTTACTTAGAAACCTTTTCATTGCCACCTCCAGCTACTTCTATATGATACATCACTAGCATATTGATATTTCACTTTTATACAAATATTAATTTCTCAATAATTATTAAATATCGCATTTATTGAGTTTAATACTATAATTTTGGGATTTGACCGGAGAATCATTCTTTATGTAAATTTGTAACATCAATCCAATTTTGTATTCACAATTGGTCTTGACTGATATCACCTACAAAATTCAGTGGATAATTATTCTTGTATGTTGCATAACAGGACAATTTCTGTTCACAATAGAAAAAGTCTTCTATCAAATGCTGTAAAGCTGAATATATCTAGGACAGCTTTGACTTAACCATATTGTAGATCGCTTCAGCTTCGGTAACGCCATCTTCAAGAAGTTTCTCTGCTTCACCTTTCAGCCTATCAGCCTTTTTCTTATCTTCGATGCCACCTATGTTTATCAGAACATTCAGATGAGCTCCCTTGAGGGCAGTAATGGCAGACAATGCCGCAACACCAGCATCAGAGATCGAGTTCTGGTTCCCACGTTCGACAACTGCTTTTATCAGTGGAATTGCTTTTGAGGATGCTCTCATTGTCATAAGAGGTACCGTTGTTGCATAGATGGTTGCCTCTTGCATCTGTTTTGCTTTAAACTCCTCAGAGTCAGAATCGGTAGTCGTGAGTTTCATTGATTTCATGATAGCCTTGAATGCTTCGGTGTCTTCCTCAACCAGATTCACCAGCTCATCAGCTATCGCATCGCCCTTTTGGGCGATATCATTCATCTCATCGGCAACACTGGCATACTTCTTTGATTGAGATAGTTTAGCGACCATCGAAGCCAATGCAGATGCCAAAGCTCCAGAGCTTGCTGATACCGAGCCACCACCTGGCGCGACGACCTTCTTGGATACCTCTTTTACAAAAGAATCCGGTACCCAACTTTCTTCTCCGCCTCCCCCTACCCTGAGGTCGAGTATCTGTTTCTTGCTGAAATCAACCAGGTTCAGGTGTCCGGTTGCAACGTTGAGTATAGCGCTCAGTGGAAGCAGTCCAACAATCTCAGTGCCAATGGGCAGAACTCCGAGTCTAAAAGCCTCTTGTTTGATCATATCAAAGACTTTTCTTATAGAGGTTCTCTTGTAATTGGTGAGATTCATTGAGACCTGCACGTATCCACGCTCTTCAATGGCAAAACCCATTGCTTTGCAGTATTGGAATCCACCAGAGCGATTTCGGATCATGTTTGCAATCTTCTTGGCAATCCTCACGTCTTTAGTACCAAGATTAACATTGAATGCGACCAGGGGCAGTCTGCAACCAACCACAACACATCCAGCTGTAGGGTGCATCTTTGGTTCACCAACATCGGGATCGCGGCCGGGTTTTACACCCATCTCTTCTTTAATCTTTTCGAACTCTCCACGTCTGATCTTGGCTAGGTCAACACGTTCAGGACTTTTAGCTGTTTCCTCATAGAGGTAACTTGGAATTGATAGTTCATCCCATATACGATGTGCCAGGTTCTCAGACAGCTTGTTGCATTCATCAACTGTAATATCAGCAACAGGGACAAATGGGATCACATCGGTTGCTCCGAGTCTCGGGTGTTCACCTGAGTGTTTGTTCATATCTATCAGTTCGGAGGCGGTCTTGCACATCTTGAATGCGGCGTCAGCGGAGGCTTTTGGTTCACCGGCGAATGTGATTACACACCTGTTGTGATCAGCATCCATCTGAACATCAAGCAATGTAACACCCTTGGTTTGTTTTGCGTGGATGGCAATCTTGTCGACAATTGATTTGTCTTTACCCTCTGAAAAGTTTGGTACGCATTCAACTATCTTTCCCATGTTATCTCCTTGCCTTTTATGTACACACTCTCTACATGATTCTGCGCGAGTTCATATGGTATCATCCTATATGATGAGTCCTTTAAGACAATAAAGTCTGCCTTTTTGCCAATCTCAATTGAGCCAACTCTGTCTGAAATACCAAGAGAATACGCTGAGTTTATCGTGCTCGCGACTATGGCTTCCTTTGGTGTCATTTTCAGGAATTTACACGCCAGACCGATGATGAACTGCATTGATTCAATTGTGCAGGAACCAGGATTTCTATCTGTTGCCAGTGCTACGATACATCCGGATTCAATTGCCTTTCTGGCTCTGGCAAATGGTTTTCCAAGATAGAATGATGTGCCGGGTAGAAAGGTTGCAACTGTCCCTGATTCTGCAAGCGCTTTAAACCCATCGTCACTGGCCTGGATAAGGTGGTCGGCTGATATCGCTTTTAACTCTGATGCCAGTTTCGCTCCACCGGTATCTGCCAATTCATCAACATGCAATCTTGAAGGCATGTTGGCAGAGCTGATAATACCTCTTGTTTCATCATTAGTGAAAACTCCCTTGTCGCAAAACACATCGATATAGTCAGCATGTGGTTGACACGCATCCAGCATCTCTCCTTTTACATGGTTTATATATTCTTTTCTGTCAGTTCCATCTGGGATCGCATGAGCTCCAAGGAAGGTTCGCTTGTATGTGACTCCACATTCCTCAGCTACTGTTCCAGCCACCTTCAGCATCTTCACTTCTGTTTCAACATCCAAACCATAGCCAGATTTAATTTCAACACTAGTTGTGCCATGAGAAATCATGTTTCTCAGTCTTGTGGTTGATGATTGTTTAAGCTCTTCTACTGTAGCTTCCCTTGTCATTTTTACGCTTGAGACAATCCCTCCACCACTCTCCATTATCTCCTCATAACTTGCACCTGTGAGCCTCATCTCAAACTCTCTTGAGCGATCTCCCCCGAACACGAGATGGGTGTGAGGATCTACAAAACCAGGCATTACAGCTCTGCCTTTTGCGGATATTGTATTGTCTGATTTGTATTTGTCTAATACGTTATCTGTCGAACCAACTGCAAAAAAAGAACCCTTATTCACGGCAAAAGCACCGTTTCTAATTATTCCTATGTTGGCCAGTTCGCTACCAATCTTGGGAGAATCGCCAGAAACAGTTACCAATTCTGATGCGCTATGTACAATAAGATCAACTTGTTGCTTGCTCATGGCATCCTGATTGATTGAAATATTTTCTCAGTGTCTTCATATCTGTTCTCTGAGACTATCCCATTGATGATCACAGTTGCACCGTTTTTCTTGAGTATACCCACAGGATGACCGCCAGCACGAATCATGTAGTACCCGTAGTCAACGTTTGGGATTTTATTGCCAACCGTTTCGAGCTCTTCGAGGAAGAACTCATGAGGATAATCAAAACCCCCAATACCGTTTACGTATTGATTGAGCAAATTTGGATCAGAGTCCGGAAGAAATATAGCAAAAGTAAGTGCAGTAACCGATTCCATCTCTCTTATGATTTCTTCCTGAGACTTGGGGTTTTCTTGTTGTGATATGCTTTTGCTGATCTGCTCCTTCACCTGTTTGTCCTGTTCTGAAGTTGGATCATCCATGCTTTCTGCTAAAGCTTTTATTTGTTCAGGGTTGAGCATAATCTCTTGGGTTGTCAGGTCTGAACCTAATGTTACACCCTTCGGGCTAAACAAGTGTGGGTGGCTACAGTTGCCAAGATTACCATCAAACTGAACAGTTGTGTCTAGGCCATGAGACTCCCAATCATTGGGTAACTCGCATGTGAAAATATCAAACTTGCTTTTAAATGCAGAGTCGTTTGAAGTTGAGATATACCAAATGACGGAAAGAATGGTAATCAATACAATGACGATAAGCGATGTGATCCAACTGTTCCTCCAGCTCGCTTTTTCACGTTTTTTCTTCAGGACAATCCTTGGTTCTCTTTTCTTGCTGTGCAGGTTTTTATTTCTATTCTTTTTTGGCATAAGTTCCTCTTTTATCCGAGAGTAATTCTATTCACAATTATTTTAAGGTCAAATCAATTACAAATTCGTATTTGAGTTAATAGCATATTCAATGCTTTCTACGTTTAATAATGAAATTGAGTTTGTCATGAAAAGAACATTCACCAAAATGAATTTACCGATTGTCCAAGAGGTCGATATTCATTATGAATTAGAAGTCAAACCGTAATATAGTCAAGTATCGGAATACAAACATTGGAAAGAAGATACCTAAAGTTTTCAAATACATCTAAACTCAGGGTAGCCGGAGAGATCCGGCTACCCAAAAATACATATTACCATTCTGCTTCGGGAACGATACCTCTGTCAATATCCAATCCAAAACCAATAGACAGCTTCAGGTTACCCGGTTGCTTGACTTCCTTCCAGCAGGCGTCGTTACTCGCTGTTGGCCAACCCTCTGGAACGTTGTTCTCCGTATCCCACACTCGCTTGTAGGTGTCCTCTCCACCTCGATTGATATACAAACCCACGTTCCATTCGTAGTGACGGTATGAGTCCCCAGCAGGGCCTGTCCTCTGCAGACAGTAACCAAGCGATCGGGCTGTGTACAGCTCATAGTAGTCATCACCATCGTAGTCAATGTGTACAGCGTGAGAGTTGGTGATAGCTCCACCACAGAGCTCTCCGCCAGCGTAACGGTATGTTTCACCCGTTGGATTGCCACCATCATCTAATTCATTATAGACATCATACATGTTGTATCGATCATCACCGAGTTTATCGATGAACCAGGAGTTTGAAAAATCATGAGCACCACCGTTTGATATGGCTTTGAATACCTGGTAGGTGTCGTCACCAGATTCATCAAGCAGTTCGGTCAAGCCCATATGGGCGGTACCTGATTGAACGAAGAAACTTCCCCGATAGCTGTCATTGCCCTCAATATCATTGAGGATACCTGTCCCGAACCAGTATCCTGTTGCCTGACCGTAAACACCGCATTCGTAGAAGTCGTCACCCTTGCAGTCAAGAAGGATACCGGTACCACCACCGAGTCCATGACCATCACCCAGATCGGCACGTCTGCCCCATCCAGCGCCCTGAACAAAGGAGTAGTTGCGATCATTGTCATGACCACCAGTCGCGGCTGTCTGGAGGCCCCATCCTTCACCTTCCCTGTCGAGTCTGCACCAACCCTCACCTTCGTGACCCGTTTCACCTATGTACATATCGTTGCCCTCAGAGTCTGCAAGGATTCCACAGCCACCGCAGAAACCAAATCCCTGACTGGTCCCCAGAGCGTAGTATGTATCGTCACCACCAAAGTTAAGCAGGTTGGCAACTCCGAATTGACCGGCAGCCTGTACGGTTTGTCTACCGTAGAAGAAATCATTGCCAGCTTCATCAAGTAGGATACCAACGCCAAAGTAGCTTCCACCTTGGGCATTGTCATAAGCGATGTATTCGTCATCACCTTCATGATCAATTAACATACCAACACCCAGCAGTCCGAAACCTTGAGAACAAGGCGTGTTCTTGTCAGAGATGTACTTGTCGTTTCCACTCCAGTCAATGCATGTTGATACAGGCCTGTTTGCCATCGCAGTACCTGCAACAGCTCCCTTGTAAGTATCATTCCCTCCCAGGTCGATTATTGAGGAGTATATGTCGCCATCCCATGTGTTGTCTTTATCATTGCCACTGAACGCGAACTTACCCCATGGGAGTTGTAGTTCAAGATCATAGGCTGAGAGGTCAATGGGTTCTCCGGGGATATCATTTCCCTCTTCATCTTTTTCAGTTGAATTCTCTCGAGGGTCGCTTAAGAATGACTTGAGTTTGTCAGTGATAACGATAAGAGGACTCGTTGCATAGTAGATATTGTTGTAATCAAAGTCATGTGCGAGGTCGTATGCCAGCTCAACCTCATCGTCAGGGAGTGTTTCTTCAAGGTATTCAACGAACTCTTCATCGTCAAAATCCTTGCTTGATAGGTGATTGTATCGTCCAATGTTTAGCATGTCCTGGAGTCTGTCTTCTGGAAGTTTTCTGAGGGCAAGGTTGCGGTAATCACAGGTTCGCTTAAGGTGAAGGATGTATCTTGCCAGTAGATCGTTTAGCTTGTGGTTGTCCATTTGTTCTATAGCCTTCAGGTTATTCTCCAAGATTCGTGTCTTCTGAGGTAGACCTATACCTTGTTTAATTGTAATTGTTTTGCTTGAAGCTTCAAAATCTACAGTGTACCCTAAACCTTCAGATATGATCCTCAGAGGTAGCATAGTTCTATTATTTATAATTTTTAATGGGTAAACCATGTCAATCGTTTTATTATTAATTTTAACCCAACCATCCTCAATAGATAACATTATGTCAGCGAATTTGAATTTGATACTAACAATTCTTGTTTCATTGTTAAATTCTACTATAGCGGATAATGCTTCGGAGAAGTTCCTAAGCTCGATATAAGTGGAACCATCAATTATTGTTGGTGCAACATCAAGCGTATATTGTACATCATTAACAAAAAATGATTTACTTCCAATTGTCATTATTATATTAGCATTTTCCTCAAACGTATTGAGCCATTCATCGTCGCATATCTCTTCAATTGCAACCTTGAGAGGTTCTTCAGGGTCGGTGTCCATGGTTGGCATATAGGGCATGTGCCAGTTGGTTAGGTATCCTGTTCTTATCTGAGAACTGAGAAAGAAATTGAACATACCAGATGATTTTCCTGCATAGTTTCTCAGACTCCCTGTAACCCTTTTTGTCCATCGGGGTAGATAATATGGGTCTTCCCAGCACTCAACGAAATGAGGAGAGACCATTCCGCCAGCACTTCTTTTGACCATTGAATCGATGCTCTCACGCGTCAGATGAGCCTCTTCTCGGGTTGTGTTACTCTTTTCCAGAAGATACCCTAATAGGTCGGTATCCTCTGATATCTCGTTTTCAAGGTCATAATCCATTTCACCAACCAGTATTTCATCAGCGTTTGCTAATGTCGGAATAATCAAGCATACAGCCAGCAATATTACCACTAATCTCTTCATGTCAAACCTCCTTAAACAGATGTAATAATAACCCAGTTTACTCACCCTTACAACCGATAGCTTGCATTTGACAGAAATATTTAGTAAATTACCTGCAACATGGAATCGTTTGTACCGAGTCAAGAGGAGCTGATATCGTTTGGCAGATGGTTTGGTGAAGGGCTTAGCGGTAATGAGGTGATTGCCTTGAAAGGGCCCTTGGGAGCGGGTAAAACGACATTTGTCAAGGGACTTGCAAAGGCCATTGGGGTTAATGAGATTGTTGTATCACCAACCTTTGTACTACTTCGAGAGTACATGAGTGGGACATATCCGCTTTATCATTTTGATTGGTACAGAGTAGAAAAACGCGAAGATGTAATAGGTATCGGATACTGGGATTACCTTGAGCTTGAGGGAGTAAAGATAATTGAGTGGCCAGACAAGTTTGCCGACCTTGTCCCAGATGATGCGAAGTGGATTAGGATTGATATAACACATGGAGGACGCAAATTAATCTGGTGACCTATCGTCTGCGAATCCACAGGAGTGAAATATGGTTCGTTCAGTTCATTCTCGATTCGTCTGACAACCTCTGTGCAATTGACAGAATGGAGATGGATGGTGACTTTGGCATCCTCAAGGTACACTGCATGGAAGGTGCTGAGTGTGATCTAGCCTACATGCTCTCAACTCTCAAAGAAAGCTGTTATTTTAGTTATGACCGCATACCAGCCTGACAAATGTTACAATAAGGTGTCTGACATCCCTTTTAGCCTTCTTGAGAATTGGAGAATAAAGGCTATTCTGTTGGATAAGGACAATACGATTGCATCAAGAGGCAGTGTAGACTATCTTCCCTCTGCGCTTGAATGGATCAGAGATGCTATAGATGCAGGCTTCAAGCTCGCACTCATATCTAATGGATTGCCTTGGAAGGTTAAAAATGCCTGTAGAAGGATTGGTATCCCCTATGTTGTACCGGCACCCATTGGTAAACCCTTCCCATTCGGATTCCGAATGGGAGCCAGACGTCTGGGTGCCGATGCATCTGAATGTGTGATGATAGGTGATCAGCTGTTTACTGATATCCAAGGTGCAAAACGAGCTGGGATGAAGGCAATATTGGTTAATCCAATAAACCCGGACTCTGATATGCCTTGGACAAGGTTTATCAGGAGATTAACATCCAGAGATAGCCGATGATTGCTTGCCGATTCAGTATTGATCTTCGACATCAACGGTTACCTGCGTTGAAAGTCTTCCACCTTCCCACACTAGGCATAACCTGCCTATGAACAGGACGCCAGGTTCAAGTCGATCTGAGACGGTTGACAGTGTGCAGGTCTTGCTTTCTCCCGGTTGAATTATCAACTCTGATCTGCTTAACTTAAACCATCCACCAAACTTGGCTATGTCAACCCTGACTGGCAATGAGTGGTGATTGAATATTGTGAATTCACATGAAACCTCATCGTCACTACTTACTTTGCCAAAGTTAATGGTTTCAGGATCAATCGTTATTGCATTCTCCATATTAACATCAATTATTTCAATGGAGGCTCTATCTTCAAGACCACAGGAGGAACAAATGATTTCACCAGATAGTCCACCTTTGTTTCCCGCAGTAAAAGTTCCAAGTGGTGTTAATTCTCCAAGATCTTTGTTTGATAGTGACCAAATCTTGGGGATTCCAAGGATGTTTTTCCTCTCTCGATCAACGATTCTGGCTTTAAAATCTACAGTCTCCCCGGGACGAACAGACGCTGATGACGGCTCAATTTTTATGAGAGTTGCATAAACGATAGTTACCGCACAATATGATACTTTACCGCAGGATGTTGCTTTGATATTGCAAACGTCTATCTCTCCACTCGGCATAAATAATCCATCAGCGGTTATTTTACCGGCATCCTCTGGTACTACAGACCATGTTATTTTTTCATCCAGCACATTTTCCTCTAGGTCGATGACCTTTGCGGTGAATTGCATACTCTGATTGTAGTTGAGTATTGCGCTAGATGGTTCAATTCGAATGCGGTGGGGTTCGCCTTTTGGAGGTGGCGTTCCCCAGCAGTAAAGCCTCCCGGGATCGATGTTGTATGTACCGGTTGATATGAAAAGTTTCCTTTCTGATATCACAATGTCCATTGGTTTGTATTCAAAAATCTGGGATGACCAAATTACATTACCTGATTCTGAGCTGTAACATATTGGATAACTATCTGATGAATCGATATTCTGCTCTACAAAGAATATCTTGTTATCAGTAAAAACTGCGTTATTTGCCGTGGATGAATTCTCTATTACATTCTCTATGTTCTTAGTTTCAACGTTGAACACATGAAAACAGTCATTCTCAGCTATATATAACTTACTGTTGCTATAACCCATGATTCCCCAGATATCCTCAGGTAGCTCAGTAGACCATGTTGTTGTGCCATTATTAGGATCAATACAATGTAACGTTGCACCCCTTTCATCACCGATTCTTATCGATGGGATATAGAGTTGTTCATCATCCAATAGAAAGAAATCGTCGAATAAGTACCCTTCGTCACTGGCTTCAATTTGCCATTTCAGCTCTAATGAATCCAAATCATATGATTTAAGTTTTGCCCATTCAGAATCATAGTCACCGTCCGATGCAATGCAGATAATAATAGAATCCTTGTTTATAATGTAACTGACTGAACCACCACAATCACTCGATGGCTTATCAGTAATCTCTCTTGAGTTTATTAATCTCCCATCAGCAACTGCATATAGCTTAAGCTCAAGAATATCATCCTCAAAATATTCTTTGCTGATTGCTGGTATTACATTACCATTAGTCGAAATGTGGGGATAGCATCTGAATCCCTTACCAATAGTTTTCTCCCACTGCTTTGCTCCATCCTCCCTGTTTCTGCTAATTAGCTTATATTCTTTATGAAATCCGCTTATATCGTCGATAATAGTAAGAGTTATACATTGGTTCTTATGCAATATGATGTCAGAATTCCAACCTGTGTTTTTTGACCACGTCACTTCTCCATTTTCAATATTCAAACAATTAAGAGATCTCTTTGTACTATAGTATACAAACCCATCTGAAATCACATATTCAACGATCATCTCATCACTCTCGAAGCTCCACAGCAATTCCAAAGTGTCAACATCAGGAGCGCACTCATCGGGAACCGAGAATGTGTGATTGCCGTTTGCACCCCAGCATGACCATCCACATGGACTGTCAGAAGATGTCCGGTCTATTTGCTGGCTGTATGAATGTTGAAACGGTAATACCAATAGACATGAAACTACAAGCAACGCAATTAATATACTTCTGATCCTCATTACACACCTCCGAATCACTATCATTATATTATAGGATTACATATTGATGGCAACTGACAATTATCTCATGCTAGATATACTATTAAACATACAACAAATAAACTAATAAATAAGGCGTTATGCATTTAATAAGTTCTCCATCCTTGACAACTCCTGCCTTCCTTTAAAAAGTTGTATCACCCTTCTCGACATCGCCGTTCCCTGTACGTCATCCCCGCGAAAGCGGGAATCCAGCAGAATTCTCCGACACGTCCGCCCATAAATAATTGTTTTGAGTGTTGATAAAACAACACTAAATATTTCATACAGATTGAATCGAATCTACTTCTTTTTTAGTTCATGCTCATCAAGGTCTCCAAACTCACGCTCGAGTATCTTTCTGATGGTCTTCACATTGTTTGCCATTTTAAAAAACGTAAATATGTAATAGATTGTGAAAATGATAGCAAAGATATAAAATAATATTGAAAATACAATAACCATCCAACTTGGCATTACTACGCTACCCATTTTTTCTCCCCTCACTCAAGCCAAACCAACTGCCTGTCTCTTAAGAGACAGGCAGTTGGTGAATCTTTAAATGAAACTAACCTGTCAGGCTATACAATACCCTGGTGGATCATAGAATCAGCAACCTTGCGGAAACCAGCAATGTTAGCTCCCAGCACATAATTCCACTTCTGTCCAAATTCTTTGGAGGTCTCAAAGGCTTGGTGATGGATGTCCTTCATTATACGTTTGAGGTGGTCATCCACAGTCTCTCTTGTCCAGTAGAGATACTGGGAGTTTTGAGACATTTCAAGACCGGACACAGCAACACCGCCGGCGTTTGCGGCTTTACCTGGTCCAAACAGCACATCATTATTCTGGAAGATATCGATCGCCTCGGGTACACATGGCATGTTCGCGCCTTCAGATACTGCCTGACATCCATTCTTTACAAGTGCTTTTGCATCGTCTTTCTGAAGCTCGTTTTGAGTGGCACAAGGCATGGCAACATCGAACTTTCTTGATGCCCACATCTTGTTGTCCTCATGATACTCGCACTTGTATTTCTCTGAGTATTCTCTTATCCTGCCACGCTTGACATTTTTTAGCCACATGACAAATTCAAGTTTCTCCCTGTCGATACCATCATCATCGACTATATAACCTGTTGAATCGGATAGCGTTATCACCTTTCCACCATACTCTGTAACTTTTTGAGTGGCGAACTGGGCAACGTTACCAGAACCGCTGATGGCAACCTTCTTGTCTTCAAGATTGCAACCCTTAGTATTGAGCATCTCCATCAGGAAATATGTTGCTCCATAACCAGTAGCCTCGGGTCTAATAAGAGAACCACCGTACTGTCTGCCTTTTCCGGTGAGTACACACTCAAATTTGTTCACGATCTTCTTGTAGATTCCAAAAAGGTATCCGATCTCTCTTGATCCAACACCGATATCACCTGCGGGAATGTCTGTGTTTGGATCAATGTGTCTATACAGCTCAAGCATAAAGGAATGGCAGAAACGCATTACTTCCATGTCAGACTTGCCCTTTGGATCAAAGTCTGAACCACCCTTACCACCACCGAGAAGCAATGTGGTTAAAGCATTCTTGAAGATCTGTTCAAAACCAAGGAACTTCAGTGTGCCAACTGTTACACTCGGGTGGAATCTAAGTCCGCCTTTATATGGACCTATAGCTGAGTTGAATTGAACCCTGATACCTCGATTAACCTCTACAGAACCATCGTCTCTCATCCAAGGCACTCTGAAGGTTATTACCCTTTCTGGTTCAACGATCCTTTCAACAATCTTGTACTTGCCATAACTAGGCTCTCTTTCATAGAGGATTTCGATCGATTCCAATACCTCTTTAACGGCTTGATGAAACTCAAAGGCGGCGGCATCACGCTTCTTGATGATGCCCATTACTCCATCAACAAATTCTGACATAGACAACTCCTTTTAATGTCTGCCTGAAGTATTTTTCCCCGCCCTTCAGTTTTTTGGCGGTTAATCAGTGATTTCTGCAATCAGAACAGACGTTGCGATTGCGTTCATCTTTGATTCTGCTGTATCGGTGCGCGATGGCACGATGACGGGGACTTTAGCTCCCAGCACCACACCTGCGGTCTCCGCTTCACAATTACCTAAATAGACTAGGGTTTTATAGAAGATATTCCCTGCTTCGACCGATGGCATGATCAGTATGTCAGGTTTTCCGGCAACATCAGAGACTATACCCTTGTGTTTTGCGGCTTCCTCGGATATGGCATTGTCAAGTGCCAATGGTCCGTCAACAATAACATCCTTTCCAAACTGATTTCTGTCACCCATCTTGGCAAGTGCCGCGGCATCTACGGTAGACGTAACCTTGTCGGATACTGTTTCAAGGGAGGATACAATCGCCGCACGAACTGGGTTTATCTCAAATCCTCTTGCTACCCTTATGGCGTTCTTGAGGATCTCAGATTTTTCCATCAGATCGGGAGCAGGTACCATTCCCCCATCGGTCATGATTATAAGCTTGGGATAGGTTTTAGCACCAATAACACCAACATGACTCAACACCTTACTTTTTCTGAGTCCCGCATCCTTATTCAATACTGCTTTCAGAAGGATAGGTGTCCCAACAAGCCCCTTCATCAGGATATCACCCCTGCCCTCTGATATTTCAGCAACGGCTTTAGCTGAAGCTTTCTTTTTGTTGGTTTCGTTGATTATCTTCCAGTTGGAGTTGATGCCCAAATCCTTTGATATCTCTGCTATCTTTTTTTCATCGCCTACAAGAACTGGTTCTACAAGATCAATATCCGCCGCCATCTTAACTGCATTAATGACAACTTTGTCTTCTGCGGCCGCGACCACCAAACGTTTCGTTTTCTTTGAACGTGCCTTTTCAATTAGTTCTGCGAAATTCTTTATCATAATAATCCCCTTTCTAAATATCGAAATCTGACTGTGATAGTATCTTGCGTGCTGGGAGTGTTACAATATCGCGTGCCTTTGCCCCAGTATTTTTCCTAAAGGATTTGACGATATGATAGCCAACGGCAAAACCAGCTCCGTATGGCAGACCTGTGCGGTATCCGCCATACATGAATGGTTTGTGTTGGTCAACTCCGTTTAGTTTTGCACTTTTCGAGAACTTGGACCAGAATTTGTCTACACCCTTCCTGTCTAGTGAATGAGCAGTATTCAATACATACTCTTCTCCATAAAGCTCTTCTACGAAATTCTCTGCCAAACCCTCGGCAATCAGTGAATTTATCAGTGGGTATCTGATTGCATTGATTGGGAAAAGTGATGACCTCATCACATGATGATACTCCCTTGAGGCGTTTGCCGACAGATGCACCAGCGAGTATTTAGATGGCCATATACCGATTAGAAGGTAGGGGGGTATACTTCCAAAACCAACTGTACCTTTGAATTTCTCCATCACCTCAGGTCGGGTTCGGTCTGCGATCATGAGTGACCAGATGACGAATGGCCCAGAAAGGTACCTGCGTGCTTTGATTATTGCATCCTCCACCCTTTGCCACGCTGAAAATGCCATTAATGCTTTGTATGCGTTTTGGATATCCTTAAGAACATCACCAGGGTCAAAGAGAAGCGATAGTCTGAGCATTTTATACCCGTCAAAACCAGACATCCCCTGCGACATCTCATCCCAAAGACCCGACAGGGAGTCAGCAAAAAGCCTTCTCTGCAAACGGGCTTTGTCTCTCTCCTCAAGCTGGGGAGCTTCCTCCAGAAACTTCGCGGTTAGTTCTTCACTCGGTATTTTTTCGAAGTTCTGAAGGGTCTGCATATCAGTACTCCTTTGCCCTTTCGGATGATTTTAACACCCGTAATCCTCCGAGTGCAAGCGCTTCCATCTCCATCTGCCCAGCCATGTTTATCGTTGGAGCTATGTGTGAGGTGTGTTTGCCGATCATGTCCCTTGCATAGGGAGCAAAGGCGACTGACCCGGTGAGGACGATGCCGTCAACACTGCCATCTATGGTAGTTGCCATGGCACATATCTCAGATGATATCTGGATAAGCATTGCGTTAAGAACGGTTTTGGCTTTCTCATCACCCTCATTGATCCTTGAGAGTACCTCACGCACGTCATTTGTTTTAAGATATGCTGATACTCCACCCTTCTTGGTGGTCATCACTTTTATGTCCTTGACTGTGTAATTGCCCGAAAATGACAGCTCAACGAGTTTTGCTAGGGGGAGTGAGCCAGAACGCTCTGGTGAAAATGGTCCACCCTCGTTAGCATTGTTAGCATCAGTAATTTGCCCCCCCACAACCGGACATATTGATATCCCACCACCCATATGTGCAATTATAAAATTAGTTTCTTCAAACGGTTTTCCGATCAACTCAGCTGATTTGCGACCCGTTGCTCGAATGTTTAACGCGTGGGACATCGAATGCCTAGTACATTCGGGGATACCAGCGATCCTTGAAACATCGGTTATCTCATCAACTGATACTGGATCAACGATGAAACATGGAATGTCCAACCTCTTTGCTATGATATCACCTATAATAGCACCGAGGTTGCTGGGATGATCCGCTCTCTTGGCTTCAACCAGATCCTTAAGCATCTCCTCATTAATCCTGTATGTGCCAGCGGGGATTGGTTTTGTTATTCCACCTCTTGATGCTATCCCATCAAGGCTTGACTGGTCAACTCCATTGTCTGAAAGGAACTTTTCTATCTCCTCGAGTCTATAGGGAGCTTGGTCGGAAGTACGTTTAAACGAATTAAGTTTTGCTGGATCATGCTCGATTGTAGCCGAGGTTAACTCGATTGAATCATCGAATATTGAGACTTTGGTGGTAGTCGAGCCAGGATTTATTACTAACTGCCTAATAACTTCACTATTGTCTTTTCCAGTCACTGTAGCAAGTGTATTATTTGCGCTAAACAGGTCAAGGACATGTAATATTAATTACAGATTAATAGTTTTTATAAGCGGAGTTCTTTTGAAATTGGTAGTATTTGACACTTCGATATGTATTTTTTCGAACTAATGTCCCCGTCATTGATGGAAATCAATTTTAGCAGATCTTTTGTTCAGCCGGTAACTTTCTTCTTCTTTCCCTTGTAATTGGAGGGAGTAGGAGTAAACATTAACTTGACCACTTCGAATGCCATCTTCATCCTTCTGCTGAAACCATTCATAGCCTTACCTTTGACTTTCTCTTCCTTTAGGTGTTGTGTACACCCCTTCAACAGCACATTCTGTATCTTGAGGTTTTTTGCGGCTATATACTTGGTCAACATCATCTCAACACCATAACCAATGTCATGATCTATGTTAGCATCCTCCCACGTCTGTCTGCGCATGCCTCTTTGACCAGTGAGGAATGGGAACATCTTTTGAGCCCAGTCGGTCGAAAACCTTCCCTCACTGAAAAGACCCATTGTAATATCAACCTTGTTTTCGCTTATTGGTTTGATCAAAGCATCAACGTATTTTGGTTTCAACCCCACAAGGTCAGCGTCAACAAACACAATAATATCTGCATCTGTTGAGTTTACTCCTGCTTTCATTGCGGATGCTTTTCCCTGATTCGTTTGTTTATCTATGACCTTGATGGAGTTAAAACTCTTTGCGATCTCCACTGTCTTGTCGGTCGAACCATCTGACACCACAATGATTTCATCCGGCAGTTCAGCATTTATTATGGATTCGATAACACCGGCAATACCACGCTCTTCGTTGAAAGCGGGTATTATTACTGCAACACTCATTCGTTCCTTTTCACAGCCTCTGTGATGAACTCCTTTACAAACTCAACTATTCGGTCTGGCTCCATAACTTTAGTTTCACAGGTTCGCCTGATGGTTACTTCAACCAATCCATCAACAAGCTTTTTTCCAACTGTGATCCTCAATGGAAATCCCATTAACTCTGCATCTGCGAACTTTGCTCCAGCCCTGTCTTTTCGGTCATCAATAATTGTCTCTACACCATTTGATTTCAACTCGCTGTAGAGTTTCTCAGCTGTTTCAACGATTTTTTCATCCTTGATGTTGGTTGGGATGACGATAGCTTTAAATGGGGCAACACTTACTGGCCATATGATTCCTCTATCATCATTATTTTGTTCTATGACAGCGGCTACCGTGCGAGATACACCGATACCATAGCAACCCATTATCATTGGTTTTGACTTGCCGTTTTGATCTAGGAAGTTACAGTTCATTGGGTTGGAGTACTTGGTTCCTAGTGTAAATGTCTGGCCAACTTCAAGGCCAGTTTGGACAGTCATCTTCTCACCACAGTTTGGACACTGCGACCCTTCTTTTACCTCTCTAATGTCTGCATAGACCTTCTGCTTCCAATCCCTGCCATGAGAAACACCTACGTAGTGTTTGTCTAGTGTGAGTCCTCCACAAATCATGTCGGCAGAATCCATTAACTCGTTGTCAGCGATAATGAATCCATCAAAACCAATTGGACCAGCGAAACCTAAGGGTGCTTTTGTTAGCTTTTCAGTTTCCTCCTGGCTGGCGATTTCTATGTGATTTGCCCCTGTAGATTTTGCCAATTTTGTTTCGGATATCTCATCATCTCCCCTTACCAAAACCATAGCAAACTTGCCATCTAATCTGTACACTATTGCCTTGATTAGCTTCTTTGCGTTTACATCCAGTAACTGTGAAACCTGCTCGATGGTCTTTGTACCAGGCGTATCAATGAGTTCGAGTTCCTCATCTATTTCACTTCCTATGTCTTGCCTTTTACCTGATTTGGCAATCTCAACATTGGCAGAATAACCACAGGATGAACAGTGTGCGTATCGGCATTCACCGTTTTCTGCCTGAACAACAAACTCGTGTGACTCTGATCCGCCAATGGCTCCCGTATCAGCTTCGACAGGGATCGATGTAACGACACACTTTGCAAAGATTCGAGAGTAAGATTCGAATGCTGTTTTATAACTTTTCTGATGGGCTTCCACATCGGTATCAAATGAGTACATGTCCTTCATAAGGAACTCGCGTGAACGAATCACTCCAAATCGAGGTCTCCTCTCATCGCGATACTTGGTTTGGATTTGGTACAGCATGAGTGGAAGTTGTCGATATGATGTGACCTCGTCCCTGACGTGAAGGGTTACTATCTCCTCATGTGTTGGGCCAAGACAGAACTCTCTGCTTTTTCGGTCTACAACCCTGAACATCTCACTTCCATACAGGTCCCATCTGCCGGTTTCCTTCCATGGTTCGGATGGAAGAAGCGCAGGCATGAGCATCTCCTGGCATCCGATGGAGTCCATTTCTTCTCGTACAATTGAGATAACATTTTCAAGAACGCGTTTCCCCAGTGGAAGCATGGTATAGATGCCTGCTGACAATCTTCGAACCAGCCCAGCTCTGAGCATCAGTTTGTGACTGATTGCTTCAGCTTCGACTGGAACTTCTCTTAAGGTGGGTGAGTAAAAATTTGATCTTCTCATTTGTCAAACTCCGTTTCAAATCCTGATATATCAGGGGGATGGATTACAACAGATCTGTCTGGATCTCTGCCTATGGATGAAGTTATGAGACCGAAGCGCTCTGCATAACCATGCTGGTATCGTCTTACATTTGATGAGGCTGGAGGTAACCTCACTGACTTGTTCTCGCGAAGTACACTTTCAACAGCTTCCTGCAGAACGGTTTCGTTTATTTCTTCTTGCACTCGGTTTCTTTTAATTCCTTTTATGATTCGCTTGACGTTGGAAAGGGTGTTTTTTGGAATGGTATAAACTGGAATCTCAAGTGCGTTTGCTTTCATTATTTGTTTGGGTTTTTTCTGTTCGTATGTCCTTGTGGTCAACACCATGTCAGCTTCAGCGAGTATGGAGCATACATCTGCATTTATGTGGAAGGAATGAATAGCCCTACGGATATAGTCCCTTGATACACCAAAGCTGTAGATATTGACAGGTTTTATCTTGACAGCGTTCTCTTTGTTGATAATTCCGTATTCAACTGTTTTTTCTTCTGTGGCTCTTTCAACTGCTTCAGGTTCAGTTTTCTTTACTGTGCCATCGCTGTTTTGAGTCCTCTTTTCGGGTTTTAGTCGATCAAACCTGAGGTATTCATCAACCGTGTCTGCAATGTTTTCGTATATGACGAATTTACCTCTATCAGCGATTTCAATCAATGTATCGAAGGTAGGTGGAGCTGTTCTCTCGAGAACAGTTTTCTGACTACTTCTACGGTAGGCTTCTTCGTCAGAAAGGATAACTGAATTAACACCACCCAGTAGGTCCGAAAGTGTTGGGTTCATAAGCAGATTTGGGAGTGAATGGCCATGAGCAGTCCCGATCAGTTGAACTCCCCTTTCGGCAATTGTACGGCATGCGATAGCTTCATCCTCAGTACCGATTTCGTCAATGACAACGACCTCAGGCATGTGGTTCTCCACAGCCTGAATCATAACCTTATGTTGTTCTACATCTATGGGTACCTGCATCCTTCTTGCCCCGCCGATACCGCTGTGAGGTATGTCTCCGTCGCCGGCAATCTCATTTGATGTGTCTACAACGATTACTCTCTTCCCCGAGTCAGCAAGCACCCTTGCAACTTCCCTCAGAAGGGTTGTTTTACCAACACCCGGCCTACCCAACAAAAGAACCGAATCTCCTTTGTTGAAGATATCGGAAACTGCATCTATGACCCCTTCAATGGCCCTGCCATATCTGCACGTTAATCCAATCGGTCTTCCCTGGCGGTTCATTATTCCAGATATCCTGTGAAGTGTCCTCTCAATGCCAGCGCGGTTGTCGCGGTCAAAGGCACTGATACGCGATATAACTGATTCGAGATCAAAGAATGTTATGGGATCATCTGTGAGAAATACACTCCTATTCTTGTACCTGGCTTCGGGTTTTCTACCGATATCAAGCACAACCTCATATAGGTTGTCGAAATCATCCGTTTGAGAGAGTGCATCCCTTATCCTGGCTGGGAGTATGCCTAGAAAGGCTTTCTGCTCGAAGTTTCTATCCATCCGCCGGTGATTATCTGGATTTCACCGTTGGTTTCAACCAAGGCTGTTAGATGTAGGCAATGCTGTATAGATCATCTATCAAGTTGTAAAGGTGATTTGTTATGAATGATAGTAATTATAAACCTCATTGCTACTTTCTTATATTGAATGGCAAATCATCTTGGTTAATCTTGATTCTCAATCTCCCACTTTTTCCCGTCCAGCCCCCACCAAAACATTGAATAGACCTGTCTCATAAGTGATTCATCAGTTGAGATTTTATTTATCAATTCGGGCGTATTCAGCAGGTAACTCATGAATATTTCCAGGAAGATGATCACGGCTTTATCTGACAGTTCAGAATTGATGAATCCCTGTTCCTTGCCTTCATTGACCAGCTTCAGAATCTCTCGCTTACTCTCTTTCTCAAAGAAATCAATCAGCACCTCTCTGACTGTGGGAACGGATGAAGATGCGCTTATTATCCATGACCAACCAGAATCGTTAACCTGCTCAAGCTTAAATCGGAATATCTGTTCTACTTTTTCGGGGAAACTCGCATCACCTGAAATCAAATTTCTGTACTTACCTATGATGTCTTCTGTTATGTATCGAACCAGGCTGAGAATCAAATCCTCCTTGCTTCCGAAGTGATTGTAGATGGTAACGGGTGATACGTGAGCGGATGATGCTATTTCGGCTATGCTGACCTTTTCTGTACCATGCTTGGAGAATAACTCGATCGCTGAATCAAGTACTGCTCTACGCTTTAACTTCTTGCGTTTATCAAATCCTTCTCTTGAACGTTTTTTTGAACTCATATTGTAAATGTTATTCAAATACGACTTGACAGTCAATATGATTTATATAATATGAAATCTATGAAACGAAATATTACAATATATAAGGAGTATTCAGCATGACAGACAAAAAACTATTTAAGAAACTAGTGTCCTATGTAGATTTTGGTCTAACAGATTCTCAATCAGCGAATGATAAACCTGGATTGATCTATGATAATATTAACAAGGACGGTTATCTTGATCTTCTTAATCCATCAACTTCAAAGGATACACTCGCACAGAAGCTGATGAAATGGAATCCCATCGTTTCAATTTATGAAAGCAGACTCTGGAGGAACAGCAGATGGATGGGGAAACTCTTTGGTATTTCGCTTAAGGACGAAATGAAGATGATTAAGCGAATTCATTCCCTTCATCCTAGCTCAAACGTTGTTGACCTGGCTTGTGGTACTGGTTTTTACACGAGGATGTTTGCTAAAAGAGTCCATGAAGGTTTTTCGATTGGAATTGATTTTTCTCCCCAGATGCTTTTCAGATCAGTAAAACTGGCAAACAGAGAAAAACTAACAAACATTGGATTTATAAGAGCTGATGCACATCGAATACCGCTTAAAGATAATTGTGTTAATTCAGTGCATTGCTCAGGAGCTCTTCATCTGTTTCATGATGTTATCAGTGTGTTGTCTGAAATAAAAAGGATATTGCTACCAAAGAGTAAAGTGACGATAGCTTGCGGGAAGAAAAGAAACGTTGATAAACTTAGTTATGGAGAGAGTGTGCTTGGGGCAACCCTTTTCAATCCTAATCTGATAAAAGAGTTACTAACAGATAGTGGTTTTTATCCGGAGATTCATTTCGAAGGCAAAAACTGGGTGATAGCGAGTGGTGTATTGAGATCATAGATGATGGAAAGGAACTAACATGACATACATGACAAATCTGACAGATGCACATGATTTAAAACTCTTTGGTGGAAAGGCTGTCAATCTAGCGCGACTTATGAAAGCTGGATTCAATATACCTGATGGGTTCGTTATTTCAACCGATGCATACATAGAACTCATCAATACAAATGTAGTAGATAAAGTCATCTCCGATTCATTGTCCGAAATAGATTACTCCTCTCAGCAATCAATAAACACAGCTGGAGAAACCATTCGCGATGCAATTACTTCTTGCAAGTTACCAGAAACCGTAAGAGTAGAGATATCAAATACTATTCCACCAGAAAAACTTTTTGCAGTACGTTCATCTGCCACAGCGGAAGACCTTCCATCAGCCAGTTTCGCAGGATTACAGGATTCCTACCTCAATGTAGGTAGCGGAGGTGTTATCAGTGCCATAAAGAAGTGCTTTGCCAGCCTTTGGACGACGAGGGCAATCAGCTACCGGCATAGGCAAGGCATTGACCAGACTGATGTTAAGATGCCCGTAATAATTCAAGAGATGGTAGATGCTGACTCAAGCGGAGTTGTTTTCACGATCAACCCGACAAACAACGACTATGACGAAATGGTCATCAACTCTACCCGTGGTTTGGGTGATAAACTCGTATCAGGTGAGATTACACCCGATACGATTGTCTATGACAAATATAATCATAATGTAATCAAACAAACATCAGGCTATGAAAATTCAATGTCAAGCTTGGCAGATGATCAGATAAGCCGACTGGCAAGCATCTGCACTCACATTGAAGACGAATACGATACTCCGATGGATATTGAATGGGCAATCAAGGATAGTAGGATTTACATCCTTCAGGCAAGACCCATCACGACATGGATACCTATTCCTGAAGAGATGCAAACTTCTCTAGATGAACCAAGGATACTATATCTCGATTTCATGATCACACGTCAGGGAATTACAGAAAACTTCTCTGTTCTGGGTATAGATTTTTTCAGCTATATACAACGACCGTTCACAAGAGACATGTTTGGTGCCGATACAGATGGAATAAAAGATGGACTGACATTCTATTCGCATGGAAGGGGTTACATAAATCTCAGCAATATGTACAGTATTTTCGGTGAAAGGTTCTTTAATCAGTGGGAGCGAGTTGCAGACAGCAAGACACTTAGATTGATGAAAGACACATTACCCAAATACAAAATAAAAAAGAGACCCAGAAAGCTTCGCTTTACAGGATTTCTCACACTTACCAAGTTTGTTTTCAGCCCTCGATTAAGCGCTTATTATCGCGCATACAACAGACCTGACCAGTACCTTGAAGAAACCAAACAAAAGGAAGGGTGGTTTGTTGATCAACTAAAAGAAGCTATATCAAACTATCACACCTTGCATCAGTTATCTGAGAGAATAGGTGAGTTATACTCTGAATTTGTAAGTCAATCATTGATGGTCACCTATGCGGCGGAGAAGGCAAGAGTAGCTTTGGATTGTATTTTTGCTGATAATCCTGAATTGGGAAGGAGTGTCAACAAACTCGAGAGATCATTGCCGGGGAACATCACCATTGAAATGGGACTCGATATGTATGAATTATCACAGTTTCCAGATATTAATGAGATTGAATCATTCAGTGATTTCAATGATAGAGTGAAAAAAAATGATGTATCTGAAATATTCTTGAACAAATGGAATAAATTTATCGCAAGATTCGGCATGAGAAGCCCCATGGAGCTTGATATGAAAAGAGTTCGCCCTAGTGAGGATATCAGCATTCTTTTTAGGCAACTCAAACAATACTCAGTTCTCAGAGAATCACCTATAGAGACATATGAGAAGTCTGTAAGACAGAGAGAAAAAGCGGCTGATAAACTGCTGAAGATCGCCAGATCAGCAGGAAAGGAAAAGACATTTACTAAAAACTATGACGTACTGGTAAAACTGGGGGGGTACAGAGAAACTCATAAATACTACATCGTTTTGGCGATTTACATGATGAAGAAAGAAATTCTCAAGCTTGCGCAAAGGTTGGTTGACAATGATCGCCTTGAAAATATCGATCAGATATTTGATTTAAAGGTCCAACAGATTGATGATGCCCTCCAGGATAACTCGCTAGACATGATTCAGCTTGGGCGAAAGAATACTGAGCATATCAGAAAGACAGATCCTGTGAAATACTTTCCGACAGTCATCGACTCAAGGGGCAGGATTCCAACAATATCTGTTTCAGGTGATGACAAGAATCAGCTTTTTGGAGAGTCGGTTTCTGCTGGAACAGCAAGGGGCAGGGTTAAGGTGCTTCACTACCCAGATGAAAAACCTATAAAGCCAGGTGATATAATCGTTACCAGAACAACCGATCCAGGATGGACGCCATTGTTTATTAATGCTCAAGCTGTTGTTCTTGAAATAGGTGGGATGCTTCAACACGGCGCGCTTGTGGCAAGGGAGTATGGAAAGCCATGTGTAGCTGGGATAGTGGATGTCACATCAAAACTGAAGGATGGGCAGTTGGTTGAAGTTGATGGTGGAAATGGTGTCGTGATCATAATCGATGAAAATAGCTGACAACAATCCATTTTAAATTTGCCAAACGTGCCATTATAGGTATCATTGATTGAGTAGAATCAAACGGAGAGGATTTGACTAATGAACAATCTGATACCTCTTATAGAAAAAGGTTTAAAGGTGTTTAATCTGCCTGAATGGCTTGTTACAGTCATCATACCATTAGTTAATATATTGGGAGCCATACTTGTTCTGATTATTGGATGGTGGTTGGCAAGTTGGATGGCACGGATTGCCAAAAGGGCGTGTGATAAAACAGAGAAAATAGACCAGACCATAACTCCACTGATAGTACAGACAATCAGATATGCAATAATAATAACAGCGGTAATAACAGTACTCCAGATTTTTGGTGTGGGTACCACAAGTATTCTTGCGGCACTCGGTTCAGTGGGTCTGGCAATCGGTCTTGCCATGCAGGGCGCCTTAGGCAATATTGCCTCTGGCATTATGATCGTTTCTCTCAGACCGTTCCATGTTGGCAATACCGTCGAGGTGGCTGGTTTGACAGGGGTAGTAGAGCAGATAGGGTTGTTTTACACGAGACTAAACACATTTGACGGAGTGCATATTGTGATGCCGAATTCAAAGATTTGGGGTTCGGAGATTAAGAACTTCTCTCATAACCCAATCCGCCGGATGAACCTGAAGTTTGGGATCAGTTATGCAGATGATATAAGCAAAGCTTATGCAATCATTCAAAGAGTGTATGATGCCGATTCGAGGGTGCTTGACGAACCGGCACCTACCATTGCCGTTACTGAGCTTGCAGACAGCTCTGTCAATATGATAGCGTATGCTTGGACAAAGAAGGACGACTGGTGGGATACCCAGCTTGATCTAGTCAAGGGTGTCAAGGAATCATTCGATGCTGAGGGTATATCAATACCATTCCCGCAGTCCGAAATCAGAGTCTTCAGATCAAACAACAATCAGTGATGTCGATATGCATGATTATGTAAGCGACTCAATAAAGAGAGATTCCATTATCCTCTAGCATCTGTATTTGTTGTGATTATACAGTGGTAGCGTGTACTTTTGATTATATTCCATTTATAGATATAGACCATTCGTTGATTCAGAAAAGTTTAATCTGAGTATCATTCAATCCAGCTTGAAAGCTTAGTCATTATAATCTATTGTTGATTATAGTAACATTGGGACTGTCATTTAGAAAGGAGTCAATATGAGGAAATATATATTGAAAACGTATTTATCGCTTCTCTTAGTAGTTATAATAACATTATCTTTGTACCATTCCCCCACACAAGGTAGTTTAGTTGATATTGAACCAGTATGGGAAAATATTAACAAATCTGGTGGAGAGGTATATTTTCAAGATGAATATATAGTAGTAACTTCAAATCTGAAATGCTTTGATAAGGATACCGGGGATATTATTTGGGATGAAGTAAAATATAATGGAGAGGTTGTAAAATATATCAAAGGTGTCTTTGATGTTGATAATGGAGTTATTATAGCATTATATAGCACTAATACTGTTTTAGGGATATCGGTTTTGGACGGAAATGTTCTCTGGTCATATCCGTTTTAATATGATGTTTTATGTGCTAAAGCAACAAAAGATGTATTGGTATGCTCGTTCAACATCAAATCTGAACACCACAATACTCCAAGAATTATGTTCATTGATTTGGATGATGGGAATAAAACATGGTATTCAGGGTACGGACACTATGACTATATTAGGACAGAACAAATGTTTATAGTAGAGCAAAAATGCTATCTTTTACTTTCGGGTATTGTCTCTGAAATTGTTTGTATAGATACACGATCAGTAAAAGAGCAATGGCATGCAATACTTAATAATATTGATTATAGACCTGTTTTGGTAGATGATAAGTTCTACTATCTTTCTGATGACACCCTGTATTCACTTGATAGTTATGGCAAGAAAACTGAAATTATTACCGGTATTGAATCGCATGGCTTTGAGATAGTTGATGTCACTGAAAAAGGTATTGTGACGATTTCGTATGACCCAGGTATGTATTTTTTTGATGGTCCAGACTCAGTAGGATTGTTCTACAATAGTGCTGAAGATGGAAGATTGATATGGAAATATGAATGGGAACCATATGCAGATACAAAATATCTAAAGTCAATATCATCAATTCCCTATGTATTTGATGATTTTGTGTACTTAGCAGGTATTTTTTCTCTGTTTAGAATAGAGCTTGAATCTGGAATGTACACATTAGTTGCTGAAATACCTAAAAATAATATATCTTCAAGAGAGAGTAACATTAAAGTATTAGACGATCTTATCTATGTAGCAGGTGAATCTGGAACCAGCTGTTTCAGGCTTGAAGATATAATCAACACTATGGAAATAAGACTCACATTCCAAATAAATGAATCATTCTTTTTCACATCAAATGGAATTTCACGTTTTATGGATGTATCACCCACAGTCATCAATGACAGAACCCTCCTCCCAGCCAGATACGTAGTAGAACCACTCGGTGGTCAGTTATTCTGGGATGGTGATGAGAGGAAGGTAACCTGTAAGTTGGTAGCACCAGACAACCCTGATACAGATGAATACAAAGAAAACATAGTAGAACTGTGGATAGACAACCCCATTGCCAAAGTCAACGGAGAGGAAGTACAGATAGACCCAGACAACCCAGATGTAGTACCCACAATCATCAATGACAGAACCTTTGTACCTGTTAGATTCCTGGCAGAGAACCTGGGTTGTCAGACAGAATGGGATGCTGAGAGTAAGGAGGTAATACTGACATACACTCCATAGGCACCACAGAGTGGACATACAATGACATAGGCAGACTGACATCCACAGATGACCCATGGGACTTCACACACTCACTCACCTACAACGCAGAGGGTATGATAACAGCACTCACCTGTGAGGGTGACTCCAGGTCATACAGCTGGAACTCATCTGGTCAGATGACCTCTGCAACAAGAGACTCCCTTACAACCAACTTCACCTACAATGATGCTTCATGGATAACAGAGATTGCACTACCCAATGATGTAGACACAGACTACACCTACAACACAAGAGGATGGATGA
>CAZTGD010000011.1:0-56426 GCA_964613055.1 uncultured Caldisericales bacterium
CACCCTGGTCAGAGTTTGATGTAACAGAGCTTAGACCCAAGGATTGCTGTGGCGGGAGTGAACCGGAACCTTCCAACTGTCAATGGCACACAGTCGAGATTTTCTCAGCAGAGAGAAACGGTACAACTGACTATCCTTGGAAAGTCTCTGTTAAAGTATGCGGTGTAGAATTCTCAACGATCAACGTATTCAATGCAACAGATGACCAGAGAGTGGACGAATCCGGTAAATACATGATCTTTGACTATGAAGGATGCGCAAAGATGTGCATATCCAACAACATAATTCACCAGTGGGTTGCCCTTCCACTTCTGGAAAACTGCTGTGGTGAAAATGTAGATCCTGAGCCAACACCTCAACCTCAGGGTGGTGTTTGCAGGGGTAAGAAGATTTTTGGGACAGTTAGAAGTCGCAATCCCTCTGAGTCAGACAACGTGAATGATTTGCTATTCATACAGGAATGCACTGATCCAACTAACAATATGGGTTTGATGATCTCTGCAGATCCAAACCTGTTGGATACGACCGGTGAGATTTTAATAAAGGATGTGCAACCAGGTACATGTGCAACCTTCTGTGTTGAACTTACTGGAAACAGCAATTTTCTTTCAGTGTCGGACTGGACGGTTGCATCAGTAGGCGGAGATTGCTGTTCTAACCTTGTTCCCCCAAAGGTAGTAATCGGAGTCATTACCAATGTCACTGAGAGTGGAAACAACAATGTTGTGTGGGTGAGTGAGTGTCCAGGTATGTCTGATATCGCTGTTAGTTATACTGTACCAATGGGCATGAAGGACACATCGGGTGCATTCGCAATCAATAACTATGGCGTGAATAAGTGCATTCTTTTAAGAGTCAAAGGGCAAAGAATAGTTTCCTGGACAGCTCTGTGGGATGTTACTGATTGTTGTGGAATCGAAGAGAACGGTATGGTAAAAAGAATTGGTCGAGAAGACAATGGTGATCTTATGGTTACAATCACCCCCTGTGAGGATAAATACACATTACAGTACAAGGTTAACCCAGAGATGCGAGATATCCATGGACAGATGACAATAGAGGAGTATACATCCAAATATCTGTATTGTATCCGGGTATATACATACAAGGATAGGATAATCGCTTGGGAGTCAAGGAAAGACGCTGAATGCTGTGAGACGTATGGCTATAGAGCGAAGATCGTTTTCAATGGCTTCTACAATGATAGCAATATAGACAATGAAGGAGCTATAATGACTCTGGACTATTATGCTTGTGTTGATTCCAAGATGAAGGTAAAAAGTCTCATGGTTCAACCGGGTCTGCGTGATGAAACTGGATTCTACACATTCAGGACACTGCCACCAGGGAGCTGTATAACTGTTGTATATGCTGAAGACGGTGACATACTCCGGTGGACATACCACAAATGGGCTGGCGAGAGAGAGTGTTGTGCATCGGGATACTGATTAGTCATTAGTTGATTATAGACACTAGGATAATGAGAGGGGCCTAAGCTCCTCTCATTTGAATGTAGAATTATTCGATGATTAGCAATTCAGGATTTTCACCCTGATTGCACACGGCAATAATCCCTTCATTTGCTGTCATAGCAAATTCAGTTGTGTCATTATTATCAATTGAAACCGAAGATTCTATGCCTCCGTTTATTCTGTCTCTTATCACAACGTGTATCTCAAATGGTTTGTTCTTGCTTGATTCTAGATTTTCCGAATCAAGTGTGTGGTGCCCAGCAAGGCATGCAAATCTTGTAGGAGAGAAAATCTCGTTACCTGGAAATATATCATATCTAGGACCGCGTGAACCAATGTTAAGAGATTGAAGCATAGGTATCTCAACAAAGCCAGCCACTGGATTGATTTTTAAAAGTTCTCCAGTTAATTCTCTCACAGACGCTATGACACCGTCAATAACTAGGGGGTTGATAGAATTATTCGTATTTCTGACTGCGCCAATAATTTGGTTTTGTCTTCGATCAAAAAACCACATACCTGATATTGTGCCGGTAGCTAACAATTTATCTGATACAGTGAGTTTTGTAGCAAACTGAAGCATAGAGTCAACACCTTCAAATAGTATGCCTCCGGTTTTCTTATCAAGAATAACAAATTTTGAGTCATCACCATTCCTACTGTAGGCAAACACGTCGTTTCCGTCTATGCAAAGAGCAGAGGAGGAAACGCCAACCATGGGATAATCCCACAAATAATTCATATTATTGTCCAAACATGTAACACCTTGCTCAGAAGTAAGAATGATCTCTTCATCAATTTGAGGGATCCCCACATAGTCAGATTTCTGTATGATCATTCCAGTGGTCGGTTCAACCAACCACAATCCATTATCCGTTGCAATGTAAAGCCCAGTGGATGTAATGTATATTGGAGATTCATGAAAACCACCATCAAAACCAGCCCCAGTGAAAACACCAGGAGCAGACGCCTCATCAATAGCCCAGACAACACTTCCATCGTCTCTCAATCGGCAAGAGAACTCCTTTTCGTCTATCTCATAGAGGAAAAGGTATTTCTCTGTTATCAAAGCAGGAGCGTATTTACCAGGTATCCTCAGACTAATTGATGGATTGACTGGTAGTTCGAAATCGAATTCTCCAGTATGCTTGACCTCACCTCTTCCACCAACGTAGTTGACGCTATCCATATTTACTTCACCAAGAGATTCCACTGAACCTCGCCTACTCCAAGCAAAGATAGTTCCACTTGTATTCATAATAACAAACTCACCAGAATCTGTTATGACTGGCCATCCGAGTATATCTCCATGTATCTTCATATCAGCTGATTTATTACCATACTTAACATCAATAACCCTCAATACTCCATCATTTCCTACCAAAACAATATTATCCCCCATCATCATCGGTTGAGATGATATACCTTCGTCTACCACCATATCCAATTGAACATATCCATCCTTAAGATCATGACTATAAATGGTGTTTTCATTGGCTGTGACAACATATTTCTCATTTACACAAGGCTTGTATGAAGTATTATACTGCGACCACATATCAAAAATAACTGAGCCTGCCGTACTTCTAATCATTATTGAGTTTTTATTATTGGTGTAGATGACTCTATTCTCAGAGACTGTAACATTTGTAGGTCGATCAGTGAACTGTGTTCTAAATCGAAACACATTCCCATCAAGATCAATACAGTGTGTTTTGCCATCATCACATACAGCGAATACTGCTCCTTCAATCTCTCCATCTGCATTCATTCCAGCTATTGCAGGTATTTCACCCTTTATCTTTCCGTTCGTTTCATAGCTCCATTTTACTTTTAGTTCTGGGTATGCAACCATTTTAATCATACCGTCATTAGTACCACAGACCATCCTTCTTGAACCGATTATTGTTGGATTTGAAGTCAGTCTTCCGCCTATATTGACAGAGTGTGATGGTTTTCCTATTCCCGATTCCAACCGTGACAACTCAAATGTCATAAGATGGCCATCAACTGTTGCCAGTGTGAGGTAGTCCTCAGCGTATTGGAGTTTTTCAACAGGTGAGTCATATTCAATATCAACCTTCCATAACTCTTCCAATTCACTGCTCCACGCTGTAATAACACCATCTCTGGTCACTGAATAAACACTCTCACCATCGGAGACAATTCCAGTAAGCACCTCACCATCTACCATAACACTCTTGGAAAGACTCAAACCTCCAAAGTCAACAGATGGAAGCATCCTGGATTTGGTATGACCACCCATGAGTGTATCAACTGACTCAATAGGTTGAAGTATCGACAACGAACCTTCTATCTTGTGTATATTCTCATCAGATGTAAGTTCAATTTGATAATCATAGACACCTACATCCTCAATAGATGGGTTAACATAACAATCATAATAATGCCTGTTCATGGTATCGTGATCCTTGATTATCACATCCATGGTCTCAGGTAAACCCCTTATCTCTGCAGAAAAGTTCTGATCCGTTTTATTGTTGAGTTTGGCAATCTTAGCAAAGAGGTGATAACCTTCATATGCAACAACAGAAGAATTTACCTGCCATTCTTCTAGGTATCTGACAGAAGGAGTACTATCAGTTTTACTATCACCACATCCTGTCAAAACTGCAAGCAACATCACTAAGGCAAGACTCGTAGATACTATATTTCTCATCATCACGCTCCATTCACATATCCGTGTTTTTATTATATTCTTCTCTCTATATATGTTCCACCCATGTTACTGGATATTGAACCGACTTTCAATCATTGTATACTGAAAACATGAGAATCTTATCTATGTTCACTGCTGTCATCATACTCCTTGGATCTGTAGTAACTACGCCAGCCAACGGAACAATAAAACATTCCAGTATAGGCTTTGAGAGGACATGCACTGTAGAATTAGAGACGGCTACATGGTGTGGATTTTGTCCCTATGTAGAAAGTGCCTTAAGGTCAATTGAAGAAGAGTATCCAAAAGAAAGACTGGCAATCGTATCCCATCATTACAAGGATTCCCTCTCTTGCAAAAACAGCACGGAACGCATGTATGCATATGGCACTATAGCTACACCCACCTCAATCTTCAATGGAAATTCATTCGAGCAGGGTGGTGATCCGAACATTAAAAGTAAGTACATCAAGCAGATTGACTACCAGCTAAACAGAAAAACCCCCTTTCTAGTCCACCTTCGAGGTGACATCCAGGAAGACTTCCTCAAATTGAACGCGTATTTATTGGGATGGGGTGCTTTACCAGAGAACCTTAACTATACCTTCTTGATATGCGAGAATAAGGCGAAGGCATCTGGTCGAACCTATAATTGGGTATGTCGAGACGTAAAACCCAGACCAAATGGCCAACCATTTACACTTGAGAACTACAACTACAAGGAATTCGAACTGAATTGGAATATCCCCAGTGATGTTGACTGGGAAGAGATATATGCCCTTTTTGTTGTTGAATCATTTTCAGATCATGACATCTACCAGACGGGTATCTGGAGAAGGGGTTACTTCCAGGTAGAGAAATTTGATACACCGTTGGGTATTGTATTTGATGAGTCTCCTGATGAGTTGGAGATAACATTTTCGAACTACAAGAGAATAAACGACGGAGTGTGGGAGATAATCGACAGTGACCATATAAAATATGACTCAACAGGAAGTTTCGATGGAAGCACACTCACAATAATTCCCGATGAACCGTTACCTTCTGGAAAGAAGTACGCTATTCACATTCACTCTGGGGATGACAGCATTGGAACATCATCAACATTTCTCCAATCACCTGCGTTTGTTTTCTTCGAGATAGAGGGAAAACCTACTCTGCCACCAGAACCATCCAAAGAACCCCCACAGTTATCTCTATCAACCCTTGGTGTAGACATGGGAATTGTTGAAGAAAACAGAAAGAGTTTTGAGTTTATTATTGAAAACAAAGGTGATGAGCCACTTGACGGAGAGATAAGTGCGAGTTGTGACTGGGTAACCTTTGAAGAAGAGTTCTTCTCTGAAGTAAACGACCAACCATTGACGATAAAGGGATACGTTCACACAGACCATCTTGAGTCAGGTATACAGCACTCATGCACCGTAGACGTTACAAGCAATGGTGGAAATGCAAAGATTGGTATAAAGCTAGAGAAATCAATCACTCCCCCGATATTAGATGTTCATCCTAACACGCTTGTTTTTGAGGGTGAATCAATCTCACAAGCCCAGACTGTGACTATCCGTAACCTAGGCGGAGCAGAGCTTATTGGCTCCATCGACACTTCAGCAGGATGGTTGATTGCGGATAAAGCAGAGTTCTCAAACGATACAGAAATAAATATCAGCGTAGTGACAAATGAATTGACTAATGGTAAACATACAGCTTCCATTGAAATTGAGTCAAATGGAGGCGAAAAATATATAGAAGTGAATGTAATAATTCCTGAAAAAACCACTGTGATTGAACTCATGTACGGATCGAACCTAGCTGTGGTTGATGGTGAGATATTCACTATGGAGGGAGAACCATACCTGATTGATGGCCACACCATGATATCAGCATATTCATGCGTAAAATTTTTCTATGATGAGACATCGATTTCCTGGACAGCTACTGCTGTGACTATTACATACATGAACACCTCTGTTACATTGACTTGTGAACATGATAGATTTGTAATAGACGAAGAGGCCTATTCACTTCCGGCATCTGTCGCTTTGGTTGATACAAGCATGTACGTTCCAATCGAATTTATAATGCTCATCACAGACAGAGATATAGAAGCAACAATCAAGGGAGAACCAAAATCACCAACACTAAATCCCATTGTTGTAGAGCTTATTATTAATAAAAACACTGCAACCGTTGACGGAGAAGATGTCGACCTTGCAGTATCGCCGACCATCATCAACAACAGAACGGTCGTACCACTTAGATTCGTTTCGGAAACCTTCGGATTCAAGGTGAATTGGAACGCTGATACCGGGGAAATAACCCTTACAAATAAAAATACCAGTATAATTCTAAAGGCAGACTTGGAAACCATTGAGGTAGTCAAGGATGACGAGACCACACAACAAAGAGTAAACCCACCGCCAACAATAATAGATGGTCATACGATGGTACCGATTCGATTCATTTCAGATGTGTTAAATGCTGATATAGAGTGGATTGGTAAGGAAAGAAAGATCATCATACAATATCAACCTTGAAAAAGAAGATACAAATCCATGTTAGAAGCTGTTCTTTCTTGAGGCACACATTATGATGAAATAGAATGACCGGCTAGTGATGCTCAATCGGAGGATGTAGATGGAATACGTTCTAATGTTAGTCAAAGTACTCGCGGGACTCGCTCTGTTTTTACTCGGTGTCCAGACCATGGGTGACGGGTTGCAGAAAATTGCCGGTGAGCGTCTTAGAGTGATACTGAGAAAGTTGACCAGCAAACCTGTTTATGGTGTTGGTGTAGGCGCTTTCATAAGCATGATAATACAATCATCCTCTGCTACAACGATCATGCTGGTTGGTCTGGTTAACGCTGGACTTATTTCTCTTACTAATGCTGTTGGAGTTATCTTCGGTGCAAATATAGGCACAACCTTTACAGCACAGCTAGTCTCATTCCCCTTCATGGATTGGGCAATATGGTTATCAATTGCATTGGGTATAGGTTTACGAATGTTTGGACAGAGGAAGCAGATTCGTTTTCTCGGAGAGATTCTACTCGGTTTTGGTATCCTCTTTTTGGGTATGCATATCATGAAGAATTCACTGGCATTCCTTCAGGAGAGTCAACAAGCTATTAATGTTCTGACGATGCTTTCAAAAACTCCAATTCTTGGGGTTTTAGCGGGAGCATTATTCACTTCTATTATTCAATCCTCATCGGCTACATCTGGAATAGTCATTGCACTTTCTCTCCAATCAACAACCGCAGGCGATCCTTTAATATCAATTACTGGCGCAATAGCGATTATTATCGGAGCAAACATAGGTACATGTGTTACCGCTATCATAGCATCCGCTGGTGTGTCAAGTTGGAGTGCTAAAAAAGTTGCTGTAGCTCACATTATGTTCAATCTGCTTGGAGGATTGATATTCTTTTTCCTCATACCCATATCAGCTGAACTGATCAGTATGACATCATCAGTTGCTGCCAGACAGATTGCAAACTTCCATACACTGTTCAATATCTCAATGTCTTTACTCGTATTGCCATTTACAGGATTATTCGTGAGACTTATAAACAGGATATTTCCACACGAAGATAAACGCCCCGATGATAGCTTTCTATACCTTACCGACAACCTTCTCCAGACACCATCAATGGCACTTGCTCAGGTATCACAAGAGATGGCGAGGATGCTTGAAATCGCACGTGTTATGGTTTATGACTCAAAGAGAATGCTTTTTCTCAGTGAGAAGAGGATATTTAAGGCCATCCAAAATTCAGAGAGTGTTGTAAATTCACTGCAACACAAGATAACAGCATACATAATCAGACTGAATCAAAAATCCCTATCGCTTGAGCAGGCCGAAAGAGGTGCATCATTTCTACATGTCGTACACGACATCGAGCGTATAGGAGACCACGCAACAAACATTGCTGAAATTGCACAGGATTACATAGAAAACAGGATGAAGTACAGTGACCACTCCAAAGAGGGCATGGATAACCTATTCAAACTCGTTGACAGAGCTTGCATCATATCCGGCTATGCACTGAAAAATATTGACGAATCGGTGAAACAGGAGATGAGAGAGCTGGAAAACCAGATAGATGAGCAAACTGAAGGGATTGGCACAGTCCATTTCAATGAGATTGAGCTAGGATTGGTAAAACCTGAGTCTGGTGTATATTACATTGACATGGCGTCTAATCTGGAACGAGTCGGAGATCACTGCATGAACATAGTAAAATACCTTTCTGGACCGAGGAAGAGAATAAATCAGTAAATACACACCCAACGGATTAACTATATAAGTGTTCTTATCAGAGTTTGATGGTCTCTAGCTCAGATAGGAAATAGTCCCTGTCTCCCTTTTTTGCAATATCATCGGAGGCCTTTTGAGCCAGTTTCAGATATCTTTCTGTTTTTTCAGGGGCATTCGCTGTTGAACTAGCCCTTGCAAGTGCTTCATATGCAAATGCAAGATCAAAATCTCCTATGCTATTATCCTTACACAATTCAAGAGACAACTCTGCATGGTACATAGCTTCCTTTGTGCGACCGAGTATGGAATACACTCGAGAGAGTTGCCACTGACTCCTGGTGAAATTCAAAGGCGTTCCAACCTGTCTCCAATGCCATGCTGATGCATGAGCGGTATGGATCATCATCAACTCATCCTCTGGAGTTCTTTTCTCACCTTTTTCAATTAGATCCCAGGTTAGATTGAAGAGTGCCGGACCAAAATATTTGTTGCACTTTTCAATCTTTTCCTTCTGTTCCTTTTGGTTTTTAGCATCAACCATAGCCAACCCCCTTGTTTATACTGCAAAACCCTACAGCTGAATTATATCAATATTGTCTGGATTTGCTACGTTTCCAGAACCTGAACAGTTTTTTTCTTTTCGCTGTTTTAATGAGTGCTGGTATTGGTGTCCCAAAGATGAGGTGAGTGGCTAGAATAACGAATCCAACAGGTCTAGCCTTGCCACAGATATGACTTTCACTTACTCTCTCTAAGAAATGAGATTCACTGATTGGCGGAGCGTTAGCCGCGGATACGAGTATCTGCCTCCAAGAGAGAACAACCTTCTGTTCGTTTGCATACTGGGTGACCCAGTACATACCCCTCTCCTGTAGCTGACGCACCCTTTCACGGGTTATGTCAAGTATGTCGGCGATGTCTTGAAGTGTACGCTTTTTCTCATGTTTCATTCCAAAACGTTCGATGAGTACATATGCCGACCTGGGTGGGATCTTTGTGATAAGGAAACCGAGAGAGTTCTGGTTCTCATAACAGGCAACAGATTCGATAATACTCCTTATCAGATCCTTGTTACCCATGTTCAACTTAAGACATTCAATGAAATCGGGTGACGGTTTTCCATTGATTGAAGCACACTCATTGAGCATCTGAAGCTTCTTTTTGACTTGATTCAAAGATTTGAAACCGAAGTGGTAAATGGCGAGTAACCTCTCCTCGTCGCACTTGGATAGATCATCGAGTGTCTCTATGCCATGACTTTTCAGCCTGGATTTTACTCGATGCGACAGATCGAGTATCTCTATCGGATACAATCGCAACTGCTCAAGTACAATAAATCTCGGCAATTATTCCTCCGGTTCCGGTCGCCCCCGAGCGGGGGCGACCATTTACCTGCTGTGTTTAGTCTTCTATCTTGATCTTCTTCGGTTTTTCTGATTCGCTTTTCGGAAGCGTGATGTGTAGGATACCATCAACCGACTTAGCAGTCACGTTCTCTGAGTTAACCTTTGCAGGGAGTTTGAGTGACCTTGAGAACTTGCCATAGGATATCTCCTTGATATGGAGTTCCTCCTCATCGGTTACCTTGGTTTCCTTTCTCTCCCCTGAAACCATCAGGATGTTATCCCTGATCTCAATGTTGACATCGTCTTTGTTGATACCGGGGATTTCAATCTTCACCCTGAAATCTTCCTTGGTCTCACTGACATCAAACATCGGTCTCCAGTTGTCATCTCTCTCTGGGAAAAGACTCTGCAGGAAACGTCTCCTAAACTCAACCGGGAAATCGAATGGATCTCCGTTCTTTTCAAATCTGACTATCGCCATATTTTCACCTCCATTGTTTGTTTAACTGTGGATATGTTATCCCCATGAAAATATTTGTCAACCCCTTGACAATAACATTTTGTTAATCAAATTAAGTTATGATATTAGAGGGCTTACACTATTTTGAGAATGAAAATTGATATATTTTGTCAAGTACTTTTAGAACGTTAGTCGATAATCGATGTCAATCCTGGAAAATCAGACGCGTACCTTCTGCATTTGAACACGGAATAGCTTTGTTTTAGTGTTCTTTGGTGAATCAGAGAATGGGTTTAAATACTCCCACACAACTTCTCCATCCGTAGTCACCTCAAACAGTCGCCCATCCGCACCGGAGCAAATAAGTGTGTTACCACAGGGTAGTCTCTGTACTCCGGAGATGTGATCTGAATAGAAGTCACTCCGAGGATCGGCTGTATAACGCCATTCCAACTCACTGGGCAGATAAGAATAATTACCCATTTTATAGGTATTCCCCTCTATGGCCGGTTTGAATTCATCTACTGAGGAGTAGTTCCTGCCAGTAGTTCTCGTGCCATTGTTGAATACGAGAAGGTTGCCATCTCCATACAATCCCTCATCAATCCATTGTATATCATGCTGGAAGAATAGTGTCCATTTCTGTTCATCCCCAGCCCTGTATGCCATTGGGTTGCCCCACCTGAAAAGGATGTCACCAGATTCGATATGATCTATTATGTAAACCTCCGCATGGTGTGGTGAACTGATGACAACCTGATCAAGTTGTTCATTGTAATCAACAGTGTTTATATGCGTCCAATCTGGATTGGCTGGGTTCTCAATACCGTTCGCTGTGAAATTGAAATCAATCAATTCTGGATGTCTGAACACACGTCCATAGTTTTCTTTTTTGTTGTCATAATCTTGAATCAGGTGATCCATCAACCTCCATTCCCAATCTATCTCAGCACTTCCATCATCCAGGTTTGGTTCCACCTCAATTATTTTATCAACGAAGATGTAATCACTTTTAATCAGATTTGGATTCCTGCCAGCAGATATAGCATCGTCTCTGCTTATCCTTTCCCAAGTGATAATGAGTATGTTTCCATTTGACATGTATTCAACGTCATGGTGCAAACATATGTCGTCTTCTGCCAGAGTGTATTGCCAAACAATGTTACCGTCACAGTCCATCAGCTTGACTCTTCCTCCCCTGCCACCATTCGGGAAGGACCTACATGCTTTTGATCTAACCGTTTCAGTCCTTAGGAGGTACCTATTCTCTAAAAGGTAAACACAGTTGCCGGGATTTGATTCTCCAACCCACGAGTGAACCACGTTGCCATTAAGATCAATCAGATAGGTGGTTGTAGATGATAATGGTGCAAATAGCGTGTATTCTTCGACTGCTCCATCTTTGATAACTGTTAATCCCCTATCGGATACCGCATCAGCGTCAACAATAGGCAGTAGTATAAAGGATAACACCAACACAGACATAACAAATATTTTCTCTTTCACTTTCATAGGATTCCTTTCGCTGTTATTTTTTACGTAATATTTTCCCATCTTGTCAGCTTGAGTTTGACGTAACAATCTGTAGAATCTTATTCATGCAATCAAAATATAACCTCGTGAAATACCGGGTCTATGAGATTGTTGAACAGGGGAAACCAGGTGATACTGCCAGCCTAATATTTGATTGGTTCATCATTATCCTCATTGTGCTGAATATTCTTGGTTTCATCATAGGTACACTACCTGGAATTTCGTTTCACAGAATGCTGGTTTTATTTGAATTATTCTCAGTGGTCGTATTTACTGTTGAATACGCTTTGAGAGTGTGGACAGCCCCATGCAATCCACACTATCGACATCCAGTTTACGGAAGATTTAGCTACATGTGCTCTACGTTTGCATTAATAGATTTCGCCGCGATACTGCCCTTCTATCTAACAGTTACCATCGGAAGTGTTGTTGACCTTCGGTTCATCAGGATATTCAGGTTATTCAGACTCCTCAGGGTGCTGAAACTCGGAAGGTATTCATTGGCGTTGAGGGTTCTTGGTCAGGTTTTTAAGGAAAAGCTGTCTGATCTGGTTATATCTGTTTCAATAGTTCTGGTACTCATTATCCTCTCAGCATCGATTCTGTTTTTCCTGGAGCACCCACATCAACCAGAAATTTACTCAAGCATACCCCAAGCAATGTGGTGGGCTGTATGCACATTGACCACAATAGGCTACGGTGATATCGTCCCTTTAACCATATCTGGCAGGATTGTAACAGCCATCATTTCGATTCTTTCCATAGGAATTGTAGCGCTTCCAGCCGCGATACTGGTCTCTGGGTATGTCGAGATAAACGGTAGAAACAACAGAAGTTCACGTAGATATGTTAAAACAACTCAACAATTGATTATTAAAAGGAATACGGGTAAACAAAAACGATGGAAAAGTGTCTAATATATCGCAGGAGATTTCCACCCACAGTGCATCAGGTGCATAGAAAGGAGTATTTGTTATGAGTGGAGTACAGCTGACATATTTTCTGATGACTATCGTACCAACAGCGTTGCTGGGAGTTATGCTATTCCTGGGTTTGGATTCGGGATCAGACGTTGATATCGATGTGGGCATGGATGCAAACATCGATATCGGTGACCTGGATGGAGGTCCCGGCATCTTCAGTCTCAGACTGATCCTTGCTTTTGTTATAGGCTTTGGTCTGGGCGGTTTCCTGGCAATCGCATACAACTGGTTCATCCCGCACTGGCTTGTAGGGATCATTGGTGGTCTGACAATCTACTTCCTCGTCTATCTCCTGCTCAGACTGTTGTACAATCAGCAATCCTCAACCCAGATAAGTCATCTTTCACAGAAGGGTAGAAAAGCCACTGTCTCGATTGCCATCCAACAAGGCAAGGTTGGGCAGATAAAGGTCTCCGATGTGAAAACGGGGTTGACCTCCTACATGACAGCGCGATCGTACGTCGAAGATGATGAATTTAGGAAAAACGAAGTGGTTATTGTCAAATCTATCACTGGTGGGGTAGCAAAGGTTATCTCAGCTGAGATTGATTTGAATTAGAAAGGAGAAGAAGAATGGATGGAATGATGATTGGAATCGTGGTTGTTGCTAGTATCGTAGGGTTTATTATCATAATTGCCCTGTTTGTCGCCAACTACATCAAGGCTGAACCTCACGAAGCAATAATCCTTACTGGCCGAAAACACAAGAGAGTAATTGAGGATGAACACGGCAGACGAGTAGTCAGGACGGGATGGAGATCTATCGTTGGTGGTGCCACCCTAAAGATACCCATAATTGAAAAGGTCAATCGCATAACACTCGAACTGATGAATCTGTCAGATGTAAAAGTAGTCAATGCATATTCCAAAGAAGGTGTCCCGATAACAATTGACGCCGTTGCCAATGTGAAGATAAGTGCTGAAGAGGAGATGCTAGGCAGAGCAATCGAGCGATTCCTTGGAAGCGACAAGCCACACATCAAACAGATCATTCGAGAGACACTCGAAGGACAGCTCAGAGACATCATCGGTGTGCTCACTGTAGAACAGCTCTACCAGGAACGTGATATGTTTGTACAGAAAACCCTTGAGCAGACGGGCGAGGAACTGGCAAAGATCGGTGTCATCATCGACATAATCAACATCCAGGACATCCGTGACGAAAAGGGCTATCTGGAAGCTCTCGGTGAGAGAAGAACAGCAGAGGTAAAGAGAGACGCAGCCATAGGTACGGCAAAGGCTCAGCGTGATGCGATGATCGAGTCTGAGACAGCTCGCAGAGAAGGTGAGACTGTAAAGGCTGAGCAGGAGAGAATGATTGCGGAAGCTCAGAAGGATCGTGATGTCGCCAAGGAAAACTACCGTGGTGAAACCCTTTCTGCCCAGAAGAATGCTGACCAGAGGGGGCCACTTGCCGAAGCGTATGCTCGAAAAGAAGTTGTTGTCGCAGAACAGGATGTGCTGGCTCAGGAACAGAAAGCCAGAGAGCATGTCGAGCTTGCCAAGGTGAAGGCTGAGGAACAGAGATACAGGGCTGAGGTAATCATCCCCGCAGACGCTGAAAAGCAATCTCAGATACTTCGAGCAGAAGGTGAGGCTCAACAGATATTGAGGGTTAGGGAAGCTGAAGCTGAAGGTATCAGAAAGGTATCCGTCGCAGAAGCAGACGGTTTGAAGGCGAAGGCTGAGGCATGGAATGCCTACGGAGACGCCGCCAAACTCAACCTCATACTGGAAACCTATACCAATGTAGCTCAGAAGGGATCTGAAGCACTCGGTCAGATCAAGTTTGACAAGGTAGTTGCTATCGATGGTGGTGGTGATTCAAAAGGAGGCAATTCAATAAGCCGACTGATGAATGCCGCACCAGGTGCGCTGGTCAAGTTTATGGAACAGATGAAGGCGGCTACAGGCATCGATGTTGAGGATTTCCTGAAGAAATACCTCTCTAAGAACAAACTCTCAGATGAATCAATGACTGTTGAAACCGACGACAACGTAGAGTAACTTACGATGTTTATTCAGGAGGGGTGACTTAATCACCCCTCCAATCTTAATTATTTGTATAAAAGGAAACAGATCCATGCCCTTGAAGAATATGAGTAATACAAGATTGATACTTATAATCACTGGTATGATACTACTGGTTGCTATATCACTTTATTGGTTCATACATAACTCCACTGTCCGGTATTATATCCATTTCATGTCGGTTTTATTCACTCTGCTGTCCACATTTATCGCCTGGTTCAGAGCTAGTGAATACGACGAAGACAGGCTATACTGGCTTGGTATATGGATCACAATTCTGATTATGTCAATTGCGTACCTTTCTGTCAGCACTCATTTGTTTGGAGAGTGGTCAGTCTTCGCTGGTACACTCGCAGTATTGATAGCATTTGCAGGACTGGGTTTGAATGTGACCATATTCCAAAGTCATATAAGCGAAAACACACCGAGAAAGATCCTTATTTCAATATGGATTTCAATACCAATATTGGTTATCGGATATCTCTATTATTTCATCAGATACGCTCCACTTCAGACTGTAACCTATGTGTCAGGCAAGCCTGAAATCGTCTCTGCTCCATATGTTGTGAATACACTAGCTATATTTATTATCACTCTCATATCTATTTTTAGTACGATACTTCTACAATCTAAGCTGTGGATATCAGACAAAAAGAGTAGAATTGACTTGTGGCTTTCATCATTGGCAGTGTATCTAACAATCCCCGTTTGCCTATTCGCACTTGTAAATCCCACGATAATCGAAAATGTCGACAGTGGTTCGATAGCAATGATTGTCGGTGATTACTTGCTCATACCAATTTGTATAATCATCGGCATCTGCGGGATAATAAGGGCTAACAAGGGCAAAATCGAAATAAACCCATTTGAACAATTCTCAAACAGCCAAAGAGCTTAGCGCCATAAATCCACACAGAAGCGGGTTTTATTAAGTTGTTTCTTCAGATTCGCAAACAACGTATGTCACTCTGTTCAGTATTTTTTCTTAATATTGTGACACATCCAGTCTCAATTATCTCGCTAATTCAGTGTTGTTGTGTAAATTCTTTCGGAGATATATACCCTTATCATTTATAGCAATGGTATCATGCTTGATGATAGACCTGTGTATGTTAGAATTCGCTATGTGGCAAATGATTAAACCATGTATCGAAAATAGGTGTATGTAAGAAGGTTTGAATGGATATCCCGGAGGATAATTATGAACAGAGTCATAGGTGTAGTGATTTCGGTTTTGATCGTGTTGGGGACACTCAACATCCAATTTGAAACTGTAGATGCTTTCGATGCCACTGAAAAATATTGTATATTTGTTTCACAAGTCGATAACAGAGCAAATTTCAGATTCAAGACGGATAAAACTGGAAGCTCAGAGGTTTTTCTATCCGACACTGGAGAGGAAAAACTGATCTGGGATTCACCGGTAGACACGGACAAACCGGTTGACATTGATAAAGTCTATATATCACACGACAGCTATGAAATCCACGTCAGGATATCACTTCATTCAAAGGTGGAGGATCGATTCGATCCATACATTTCAATAGGCATTGATACTGATTTGGATGAGAATACTGGCATGCCAAAGTTGAATACGAACTCATACAACATGGGGGGTGAGGATTTCTTTGCTAGATTCTCAACGGGTTATGGCTATCAGAAATTTATCCTGGATGCCTGGGACAGCCAAAGAGGAGACACCATAGAAACCGGTGGTCTTGGCGAAGGTGTTTACAAAGATGATCAGATATCGTTTTCAATACCAAGACGTGCGATTGGTAATCCTGTAAAACTTGACCTAAAAGTAGTCGGACGTGTCTATCAGGCAACAAATCCTGACCTTTCGCCTGACCATCTCACCTACTCTCTAACATCAACAGAGCATGCCGAAGGGGTAACAGCGATAATTAAAAATGGTGAATGTGTAATAACCACTGATCCGATAAACCAATCGGGGCTATACCAATACCATATTAAAACGGATGAAAGAATATACGCTGTTTCTCATTATGTTATTTGTGACTCAATCGATGATGAGGAATGGGTTGAATTGTACCAATCAAATCCATCGATGTATAAGAGACTCAACATTGCAAGTGTTGGTTACAAGATATCCGATGACAGAATATGGTTCAATTTTCGTTTCTGGGACGGGCTAAAGCACATGGGGGAATACGATTACAAGATTTGGGTAATGTGTGATACGGGTCCTGGTGGTGGATTTGATTGCGATAGATACTGTGATGGAAGCAACAATTACATCATGGAGGTCAGCACGGAGTCAGGGAGAACAACCTCAAAGCTCTACAGCGTATCAAAAGGCATGGGTTACAATCAACCTCACTTGACTGACATTGAGATTGATGATTCGAAAGGGATTGTCTCTTTTTCATGCAAACTTTCGCGTCTTGGTAACCCCAACGAGATGGATGTCAGGATTGCTTGTGGTGGATGGAAAGCACCAGAATCGTATTGGGACTCGACGGATAAACTGATGATACAAACATCGATCGAACCAGATGAACTCGTTTTCGAAAAGATTATTGACGATGGAGAGGACGAATGCACATATGATATCAGAAAGGTAGAATGTGTTCATAATGATAATGCGCTGTTCTTCAGAATAGGTCTTAAAGAGAAACTCGACGAACAGAATTCTCGCGGTATCGTTCGGATCATGATAAACAGCGACCTCGATGTGACCACTGGATTACCCCCGAGTTCTGTCAACGCGGGTGGTGAAGACAAAATGATCGAGATTGAGATCGATCCATATGGAATTGTTGGGCAGGTATTCGATCTTTCAGATTCCAACAATCCAAAGCTAATATCAACACTTGATGTCAGCTACGAGAATTCTTTACTTGAGGTGTCAGTAGATCTTGTCCACCTACAATCAACCAAAGGGATTATTTTCTTTGTCGTTTCTCGATACTCGAATCGCCCAGGACTTGATGATGTCACCGAATGGAACCTGATGTATAGCCTAACAGATTCTCCAATTGAGGAACCTTGTTATGTTGTTGCACCATACCTGGTCCACATTGAAGACGATGGTCAAGTTGAATTGCAATGGAAACCCATTAATGAAGAGATAAAAGGATACAACATATACAGAGCGATCGCAGGTAAGGATTTTGAGAGGATAAATGATGATATCATTGGAAGTGAACAGACCGACTTTATTGATGATGGTTTGACTAACGGTTTAGCTTATCGATACTACATCAGGACAGTCTGTCCAAATGGAACCGAAGGACTGAAATCAAACACAGTCAGTGCGAAACCGAAAGCAATTGTAACAACACCTATAATACACATCTCGCCATCCATTGTAGATATGGGAGAGATTCTTAACCCGCTAGGTCAGTACCGATCAGTACAGATAAAAAATGATGGACCTGTTAATTTTGATGGCATCATAATCCCTCAAACAGATTGGCTAAGTGTGAATCCAACAAACATATCCTTGAAAGCGGGTGAGTCAATCGATGTAAAAATATCGATCACCAAAAATCTGGTCGCCGGGAACTACACAGGCACTCTGATGCTAAAGGGCTCAGGAGTTAACAGATCGGTTACCATCACAACAAACGTTCTTAAGTCAGCACCTTATACAGATTTTGTTAACAACCTACAGGCAGATGCTGGCATTGGAACAATTCTATTGAGTTGGAATCCTCCAACCTATAATCACGAAGAACTAATTGAGTACAAGATAACACGCACCGAGTCATACATGGGCAGTGAAGTCGGTTTACCAGAGATAATCGCCGTTGAACAGGATGAAACAGAGTTTCTTGACGGTGGGATAGATTCAGAGTCAACATTTACCTACTCCGTTGTGCCTGTCTATCAATCAGGCGAGGGCATCCCCAGAATAGTGTCAGCTAGTCCAAACCCTCAACCCGTTTATATTCTCATGTCCATTGGGAAGAATGCGGCAACAGTTGATAACAAGTCGGTAACAATTGATGTTCCACCAACTATAATAGATGACAGGACAATGGTTCCATTCCGCTTTATCGGTGAAGCCATCAACGCGAGCATTGACTATGATGCAGATTCGAGAACAGCCATTTTCCAACGTGGAAGAAGGATAGTGGAAATACTCATTGGAGGAGCAACTGCAAATATAGATGGTGTAGAAGTAAAACTCGAGCCACCTGCAACAATTGTAAATGGTAGAACTATGATTCCATTAAGGTTTATCTCTGAAGCATTTCATGCAGAGGTGCAATGGGACGAAGTAAAGCGTACTGTAGAGATATTTTATCCTGAGAACTACCGACCTCAAGGGTGGACCCCTTGATATAATTCATTTGATGCACTTGACTTACTTGACAGTCTTTCACATATGAATAAGATTCTCTGGAAGTGCCAAGGTAGCTCAGCTGGTAGAGCAGTGGACTGAAAATCCTCGTGTCGGCGGTTCAAGTCCGTCCCTTGGCACCATTTCTTTCTCTTTTCAACCGATCACCCTAGCATGATGAATGAATACAAATAAACAGGGAAAGCCGGAAAAGACCAAATACCCAACAAATTCATACCTAAAAAAGTTTTTATTTGATTTTTGAACTCTTCCTTCTTATTTCTTATTTAACGACCTGTGCTATGTAATATAAGGCTTCTACTGCACTACCTGAAAACCTTGACTTCTGAAGGTACTCGATGAGTTTCTCCTTTGTGATGACCTCCTGAGTTGAAGCTTCCTTAGTATTCTTTTTTGGTCTTCCGGGTCTTCTTCTGCTTGATGGATAGTGGGTTTTATCCCTATAGCTGAATAGCTCTGATAATGGTATGTCGAGTGCCTCTGACAACGCTTGCAGAGTAAGATCCTTTGGTCTTGCTTTATCTTTGATTACCTTCCAGATTGTTGGTGTCGCCATTTTACACTTCTGCGCAAGTTGGGCGAATGTTATTTTCTTTCCTAGTCTTTTCGAGTTTAGAAACTCTCCGAGTGTATTACCCATGTGTGTCACTCTCCTTATTCGTTTGAGGCTATTATATAACAAAGATTCCAAAACGCAACCCTTCATTTTGTAACAATTTGAATACATAACAGGCGTTATTTAAAATATTAAGAAAATAACAAAGAATACTTAAGGAATGCAAGAAAAGCTTTTGGTGGCGGGGGTGGGATTTGAACCCACGACGCCACGGGTATGAGCCGTGTGCTCTAACCACTGAGCTACCCCGCCACATCAGGATACAAAATTTACTCCTGCAATCCAAACAAATCAAGGAACTTCATCTAAACAAAGACAATATCATATCCCATGCTCTAGCAAAAGGACTCTTGGTTCTGTAATTGATGGAGAGTGGTTGGGTTGTCCCATCAAATATCAGGTAGTCCTGACCACCCTGTGAATCTCTGCATGTATACAATGTTTCACCTGGATATATCATTCTTAGTTTCTCTCTGGCAATCAATTCGATTCCGGGTCCTGTCGAATACTGGACTACATCACTCTCTAATTTATCAAGTTCTCTTTGCAAGACTGATATCCTGCTATCAAGCTGTTTGGATTTGAGCTTCAGGTTAGCCAATCTGTAATCAACCTTTGCAAGGGGTTTGACCAAAAAATAAAATGCAACGAGGACGATAGCTATCAATAATGCTCTTGCTATCACCCTTCTGGTGGAAATTTTCTTCCTTGATTTCACATTATGATAGTATTCTTGCTTTTATGTTAATCAAGTCAGTTGACAGCGAGGTCTGTTATCTTAATAATACATGCAATGAGCTCTGGAAAAATTCACGTCTACACCGGAAACGGGAAAGGCAAAACCACCGCTGGTCTTGGATTGGTCATAAGAGCTTCTGGTCATGGAATGAGTGTGAAATTCATACAATTTATGAAAGGCTCTACTAAATACGGGGAACTCAATTCACTGGCAAAGCTGTGTATTGAGGTGGTTCAATACGGTACACTTGACTTTGTGGACATAAACAACCCAAAACAGATAGACATTTCAGAAGCTAGGAAAGCACTCGCTGATGTGAAGCTTTCTGCCAGTAGTGGTAAGTATGACATCGTTGTCGCAGATGAAATAAATGTAGCAATGGGATTTGGTCTCATAACCATAAGGGATGTGCTTGATATGATAGAGTCTAAAAACGACAAGACAGAACTCATAATGACAGGACGCATGGCGCCACCTGAGGTAGTTAATAAAGCTGATCTGGTTACTGAGATGAGAGAGATAAAACACTACTACAGAGAAGAGGAGCTTGATGGACGAATGGGCATTGAATACTGAAACAGTCGAGAAGGCTTATTCGGGTAATCAACAATCACAAGCGTCTGTTATATCGCACCTTGAACACGGTAACGATCCAGACATCGTTTTTGGCAACCGTTACAAAGAGATAGGTAACTCACAGAGAATCGGCATCACAGGACCACCAGGAGCAGGTAAGAGTACTATTGTATCAGGACTTATCGGTCACATTCGCAGAGAAGGTCACAATTGCGCTGTTATAGCGTGCGATCCAAGCTCACCATATAGTCAAGGTGCCTTACTTGGAGACAGAACAAGAATGTCTGAACACTTCACAGACCCTGATGTTTTCATAAGATCGATGGCGTCTCGAGGGCATATGGGAGGGCTTGCACCAACAACATCAATAGTTGCTGATTTTCTCGATCTATGTGGTTACAAGTACATATTCATTGAGACTGTGGGTGTTGGTCAAACTGAGGTTGATGTTGTGTTAAAAACAGATACGATAGTTGTAGTGCTAACACCCGAATCAGGTGACTCAATACAGATGATGAAGGCTGGGCTTCTTGAAGGCGCTGACATCTTCTGTATAAATAAATTTGACAGGTCTGGTGGAGATTCCCTTATATCTGACCTAGAGTTTGGATTATCTCTTTCAAAAAAAGACTGGCGCCCACCGATCGTTCCAACCATCGCTATGAGAAACAAAGGTGTGTCAGAACTTTTCTCACATATAGACGAGCATGGAACATATGCCAGGGCAAACGGAAAACATGATGAGAAGAAGCAGGAGCGATTCAGCTCTGAGGTTGATTTCTGGTTACATAATAGAATTGACAACAGATTGTGGCAGTCAGATAGAACTGGTATTATTCAACGAGCTATGATCGATGGTGTTACTCCATGGCATCTGGCAGAGCAGATATGGAGTGAGAGGATGGAAGAAAATGATTAAGATTCTCATGGCAAAACCTGGCCTTGATGGACATGATAGGGGTGCAAAGGTCGTATCTCAGGCGTTGAGAGATGCTGGCATGGAGGTCATATACACAGGTCTTCATCAGACAGCGGATATGATCGTATCTGCAGCACTTCAGGAGGATGTTGACGTTATTGGTCTGTCAATTCTGAGTGGAGCTCATCTCACACTTGTGCCAAAGATAATGCAAAAACTTAAGGAAGCAGGTCTTAGTAAAAGATCTGTATTCGTAGGTGGTATTATTCCACCAGCGGATGCTAAAAAACTCAAGGATGCTGGCGTCAGAGAGGTTTTTGGGCCAGGTACACCAACGAGTAAAATCATTGATTTTGTACGTAACAACGCAAAGACAAAGATACAAAACTAGGAGTTATTAAATGAATATATTCACAGACTCACTGGAAGTGGGCAGACTTATCGATGGGTTGTCATCCGATGAACTCAGAGAGATTGCAAGACAACATGAACAAACGAGTCAATACGGCTCTCCTTCTTACGTTTCTCGCATAAGAAGCAGGTCAGCTGCATTCACTGAGATCGTAGGTGATGGAGGTAATCCAATCACAGACGAACAGAGGAAACTCATAAAAGAGGTTAGGGATTACCTAAAAGATAAAGAGGTCATCAAGACGGAGATGACAATCTGTCAGCATCCTGATTATCAGATTCCATGTGAACTCTATACAACAGAACCATTTGCTAGATTACCTTACATGTGGACTCGATTGCTATTCACTAAAAACAAAGATGCTGACAAGATAAAACACCTTATAAGCATCTTTATCCCGGAGTGGCCAGAGAGAAAGGTACTTGTTGATGCAGAGGATGGGGTGACTATAGCACTCGGTACAGACTACTTTGGTGAAGTCAAGAAGTCATTCCTGAGGATGGCCATATACAAAGCCAAGCAGGAAGGTAACCTTGGGCTTCACGCTGGTTCTAAGTTAATTCGAGTAAAGGATAAGTCTGGAAAACTATTGGAGAAGGGTGTCATTCTGTTTGGTCTGTCGGGTACTGGAAAAACAACTCTTACTTGTCATCATCACTTCCTGGATGGAGAAGAGGGTGTTGCCATCCGTCAGGATGACATGCTGATCATCACACCTGATACCAAGTGTTTCGGCACTGAACACGGCTACTACATTAAAACTGAGGGGTTAGAGGGTGTCCATCAACCAGTTCTCTTCAAGGCTGCAACATCTGATTCAGCAGTTTTTGAGAATATCTATGTGAGCGTGAATGGTAAGGTGGATTTCCTTAACTATTCATATACAACAAACGGTCGCTGTATTGTACAGAGGAAGGACGTAAAATACACAGATGATTCGATCGATCTTCCCCACGCTGATATAATGGTACTCATCACTCGAAGGGACGATATTATTCCACCAGTTGCCAGACTTTCTCCCGCACAAGCGGCCGCTTTCTTCATGCTTGGAGAATCAATTGAAACTTCTGCCGGAGATCCAACCAAAGCCGGTCAATCAAAACGATGTGTTGGCACAAACCCATTCATTGTCGGGCCAGAGCATGAGGAAGGCAACTACATCATGAATCTGCTGAAGAAAAACCCCAATATGGAGTGTCTTCTTCTAAACACGGGTAAGGTAGGTCATCAGGAGAAGATTAGCATAAGGGATTCAGTGGGTATCTTAAAAGCAGTTGCCAGCGGTAGGGTCTCCTGGAAAAAAGATAACTACTGGGGTTACGAAGTTCTGGATGAATGCGAGGGCATTGACACAGAAAGACTCGATCCCACCAAGTACTACACAGAAACTGAGTGGACAGAAAAAAACGACAAACTCAGAGATGAGAGAAGGAAATGGATTTCACAGTTTCCTGGACTGAACAAGGACATTATATCAGCCATATAGTAACAAACAGATAAATAAGCACATATACACTGTCTATTAATATGACAGCACTTGGAGTAACATGAATAGAAGAATCACTTTATAGCTTATTTGAATAGTTATATTATTGTGATTGTTGTGTAACTAACATTATTTGATAACATTCGCTATTTGATATGACTCTAGATGAACATAATTAACATGAATTCTTAAGTATCTTAATATGATTTAGTCAGTTACTCAGTATGATTGTAGTGTGAATATTAGTGGTACAGTCAACGAAAATGATCTCATAGAGGTTCTGAGATTCCTTGAGTCAATGAAGGTTACTGGCTCCCTTACCATCAAAGGTAACTGTGAAATATCAGTTGTTTTCAACGATGGGATCATTCAAGGTGCTTTAACTGCTGACAAGCACTCAAGTATCATCGAACAAATAGCTTCAATCAAGCAAGGTCAATACATGTTCTCTCCGAACACTGAAAAGAATGGTTTCTTTTATCATGAAATTTCTACACCACCTGATCAATTCTATCATGAGCTATCAAGACACATCATCAACGGAAGAGTGGACAAGAATCTATACCAAAGTGATATGGTTTTTGAACTTGCCCCCACAACTAAAGTAACAAAAATAAGTTTCAGTCCAGATGAGTGGAGAGTCATTGCCATGTTATCTGGAAAAGCGAGTATAGCAGAAATTCAAGAAAAAGTGATGCTTGATAATCAAATTGTTCGTTCAATCATGTATTCCCTCGAACAGGCTGGTTTGATAAAACGTATCAGGCACAAAAAGCAGGAACCACTTGGTTCACGTTTTATGGCAAAGATCCGTAATTTTCTGGGGATTAGGAATTCATGAAGAGATACAAGATACTTATAACAGGACCTTACGGAGCTGGGAAAACAACTTTTATAAAAAACTTGACAAACATACCATTTGTCTCTACCGAAGAAAAGGTAACAACTGAAGACAAATTGCTTCCTGATAAGAGATTCACAACCGTTGGCTTGGATTACGGCAGGATTATTATCTCAGAAGACCTTTATGTGTATCTCTTTGGTACACCAGGACAGGAACGATTTGATTTCATGTGGGAAGATTTACTTAAGGGTTCTCTTGCAGTGATCATCATGGTTGATAGAACAAACTTCTCATCAATCGTTAGTGCAACTAACTTCATTAAATTCTACACTAGTCGAACCAACATTCCTATCATCATTGGGGCAAACAAGTCGGATTGCAAGGAGACACTAGACATTCAGGTAATTAAGTCTTTCTATAACAAGATAATCGATTGCCCTGTCCTAGAGTGTTCAGCTAAAAACAAAGATTCTTCTTCCAACCTTCTGAAGGAGACCATGTTTACTGTGGTTGCAAACGAAGTTTAGAAACTTATATTTTCCATAACAGAAATACTAATCAGATGTTTCTATGCCAAGATTCAAGTATTAGCTTCAACTCATCCCTGCCAGTAGAAGTTGGCATGTCTGATGAGATAATCCTACCTTCTCGATAAACAGTTAGAGTGATGTTCCTTTTTGTAAATCTTCTGGCTTCATCGCCTCCACCTCTGGGTGTCCAACCTTCTGGAGTATAGTTTAGATCTAGTTCGTCCGCGTCAAAGTCGATGGCTTCAAAGTCAGCTGTATCTCCATACGAACATAACTCTATCACTCGAATCCTCATGGTTTGAGGATTGAATCAATACCAACTTTAAAGGCCTTAACATCTTCACTGGTGTTCCAGGGACCGACCGATACTCTCACGAATCCTGTGTTGCTACCACACACCATACGCGTAAAGGGGAGGGCACACATGTGACCCGATCGAACACAAACATTGAAATCTCTATCCAGCTTACTGGCTATCATGTGAGGTTTCATCTTACGCGAGGAAAATGAAATGGTCGGTGTTGCATATGATGGATGGTAAACATCAATATCTTTGCTCGAAAGGTAAACGTGTATCTCATTTGCCAGACTGGTTTCATGTTCAAAAACCTTGGAATGATCATTTCTATTATACCACTGAACTGCTTTAGCAAGTCCTAAAATGCCCTCAATTGATTGTGTGCCCGATTCAAATCCTACAGGGAAGGGTTTCATCTCATACCCATCCAATCTGACATCAGCGATTGAGCCACCGCCAACAACAATTGGATCAATTGTGTTATGCACCTTACCACTCGCTAAAAGGACACCCACTCCTTTTGGAGAAAGCATCTTGTGACCAGAACACGCCATGAAATCACAATCAATTTCATCAAAGTCAATATTCGCATGCGGAGCGAGTTGAGCCGCGTCGATTAAGGTTAAAGAGTCCTCATCTCGAGCTATCGAAACCAATTCCTTAAGAGGTTGAATAGCACCAGTAACATTTGAAGCTCCTGAAAAGGTGGCAATACTACACCCTCTAACCTTGTTTTTAAAATCATCAACATCAATGTAACCCTGTTTGTCACATTCAACCCGCCTGATCTTCACCCCCAAGTGGTCTCGGAGTCGAAGCCATGGCAAGATATTTGCGTGGTGATCAGCTTTTGTTATTAATACTGTATCATCACTGCATAGTTTGAGACCTGAAGCAACCCAACTTATTGAGTGTGTAGCGCCTGGAGTGAACGCCAGATTATCAGGTTTTGTGCCGAGATAATGAGCGATATCCTCTCTGGAACTTTCAATTCGATCCGTTATCTCAATAGAGGATAAGTAGGCAGACCTTCCTGCATTAAGACAAGAGTCTTTATGATATTCATTTACAGTGTCAATAACGGATTTTGGTAGAAGACCAGTAGCCGCGGAGTCCAGATTATGGACTCCGCTAGCAGATGGAAAATCAGTGGAAATATTCATATCTTGCTATCAGGTTAGCACCTTTACCATTGAATCTGAGGCTTTCTTCCCTTCTAGATAAAGCATACCAAGGTTTTTCTGTTCGGCTGATGTAGAAACAACCAAAACCGCTTCCCTACCAACAGCAAATACAGAGATGTATCCCTGGTCAGTTCTTACGGTTACATCATTGAGACTGGGTTTATCCAAAGTCTCAGAAGTTCTTCTTCCGATCGAAAGTAGTGAAGCACACATGGCAGACATTCGTTCATCTGATTCTTCTCTGCTTGTTGAAGCAAGTATCAGACCATCTGACGAACCGACAATAGCCTTTTGTACTCCTTGAACGTTCGCTTTCAGCGTGTTGAGCGTAATTGTCAATTGTTCAGCAATTGATGGCATATTCCTCCTTTATTTCCTATATATCAAAACCGAATTTACTCTTCGTTTGCTTGGCTGAAAACTTGCATACATCACCAGATACAGCCGCACATTCGAGTTCAGTGCCTGTGAATTCGTGTGGTCTTTTACCAAACAACAGATCAAGATATCCCCCTGCAACACCAGTCCACATATAGCAAACTGGAAATTCTGCTTGCTTGCTGTAACGGTTCTTGAATGTTTCAACGTAGTAACTATATGAAACTGTAAACTCCAGCGTCTTATCTTCTTCAGAAAGCTTCCAGTCAGTTATCTTGCCCCATCCAAAGCAGTTAGTGAGAGCAACAAGAGCAGAGAATTTATCTTGTATGTTTTCAATATTAGGCTCTATCATTTGTTTCCACTCATCAGAATCCATAATTCCACCGAAAGTAGCATTTGCACACCACTGTGCGGCATCAATTAGCACTTTCTCAGCGAGTTTCCTAGAAGGTTCTCCACCCATCTCATCGATTAGATCAAACTCTCTTCCAACTAGATATGCAGCGTTGTCTGCTTTTAGGATAACATTAAATTTTCTCAGAATACCAGTATTTTCATCACCAACAAGACCTAAACTAAGGAACGCTTCCCTTATTGCATCATGGTCTATCATCACTTCACCTCCACATTGAATACGCACTCTGAAGCACCAGTAACACTACACTCAGTCTCATTGACTGTAACAGACCCTTTATCCAAACCATTGGCGATTTCAAATGCGGCGGCTATGGCTCCTGATTCATCATGGCAGATTGGTTTGGTTCGCTTACTCCAATGCCATCTCTCTTGGTTTTCAAGCCAACCTTCTACCATATATGACTTTTTTGCTGTTATGGTCCCACCTTTTGCGTTTATATCTTTGACATAAAGGTCACCATGCCCCAAAACCTTGAACATCTCAAATATTGATTTTAACTTATCTTGAGGAGTTTCTCCTTCAATCAAATCAAACATACCCTTGAGTGCATCATAATTTGTAGATTCGGAGGAAGTAAACAGCAGATCCCTTGCCTTGTCAAATCCAAGTGTATCTTCAAAACCCTTGAGTATTCGAGTATTAAATTTGTCACAGTGATAGGAGAATAACTCTTCTCCCACCATCAATTCTGATTTTTCTGGATCTAATGATATCTTGCCAATAAAGGTTTCTCTTACACTCATTTACACCTCCAAGTCTAATACTATTGAAGTACAATTCATACCTGGAGCAAATGTATCTAATGTTGCTCTTGTTTTCTTGTCAAGATTTCTACATGCTCCGGATGCTATCTCAGCCATAATGCATGGGATCTTTTCTTTCTCAATTCTACCACCAGATATTATCTCTCCAAACATAGTAGAACATAAATGTGAGAACGGGCATGTTTTAATAGTCAACTTTGTGCCATTGTCTGCCGATTCTGCATTCCAGTCAATCTGTCCTGGGTTCATCGATTTCACACTATCGCCAGTTGATTGGACAATCTCAGTTATGGATTTACCTATGGGTGGTTTACCTCCTTCTTCCTCAGCCATGCCAATCATAGCTTCACCTGCTTTTGAAACAAACATCTTCAGTTGCTCGATTCCAACAACGTAACCGAATGAACGCATCAACCCACTGACAACTAGATTCATCCATTTCAGGTTAACTTCGGTCATTAAACACCTCCTGTATTTATTAATAGCACAGTACACCTAAGTATCGTTTTGAAGGGAGTTATTTCTAGAAATAGTAATGAGTTGGATTTGTATATGCCATTACAATCAACTATACCAGATATTCACATTATGTCAACAACTCCAATACTGAATTGCGAATATATTACAATAATATATTAATACTAGTTTCTATTTTACTAATACAGAGATTGAGTTTATTCAAGTCAACCTAGTCTAAAACATGACAAACACGCATAGGATATAATATCTAACAATTAGAAATACTCAGGTGGTGGTGTTATACCTGATTCAAAATTCCTCCTATACTCTGCATTAACCCTTATGATGCCAGACGTTGGAATGATATTTATACCTCTCCTTTCAAACTCGTCGTACAGATGATTCATACCTAAAGAATCAGATGCCATATGTCCCGCATTGACAATATTGATGTGGTGTTTCTTGATCTCTTCAATGTAATCCTTGGGGATGTGCATAACAACGATAGTTCCGACACCCCTGTTCGCAAGGTGCTTGTACATTTCCTTTGGACCGGTTGTTCCTCCTGTCATGTCAACTACTATTTTACCACACTTTCTCTCCTTATCGCCAACTTCAATCTTTGTTGGAAGACCCTTTAATCTGGCAAGATGATACTCTGGAATGTTGTGGATAACTTCTACTAGATCACCAATTGTCTCTGGCTTCTTTTCATTGAAGAGATTCGTGAGGAAAGTCTGTACGCAGTTGTCAGCTGGTGTGTGTAGAGACATCAATGGTATACCGAGCAATCGAGCAGAGTTTGCCGTGCGGTAGTGATTGGCTGGATAGATACGATCACCGACCTCCTTAGCCCTAGGTATAACAATATCCTCTGCTATGTTGATAGGTACATCACAAGTGTTGAGAAGCCCCGATTGTATCTTCATTAACTCAGACAAACCAATCATTCCAGGACCACCTGGATGATGAGACAGCACAGCATCTATTCGGTGACCTTTTTCGTTCAACCTGTCAGCTAGCAGTAACTCAGAGGTATCGATATCAACACCCGTTAGTATCGTTTCTATCTCTTTATCTGGGTCACCAAACTGTATCCTAGAATCATCATAGGGATTCCAGAGTTTGTCTTTATCAAAGAACGGCTTCTCCTTCTCGTTCATTTCATCAAAGGTTTTCTTTGCATCAGCTATGTATTCTTTTGGTGCGGATTCACCTCTAGGATCGTTTTTGATACCCGTTTCTATGCCTATTCTATACATTTCCTTCAGTTTCATATTACATCCTCCAATCAAGTTTATTATAATGGTTGAATATCTAGATACTTTTAATTATTCTTAAGGCATGAGAAAATTGTGGTATTTGATGCTCGTACTGACTATAAGCATTTCAATTGGATGCGGAAACAACCAGATCGTTAAAACAGCGAATGTTTATCTTGACCATATTGAGAACGGTGAATTCGAATCCGCTTACGATTTACTGTCTCCTAGACTCAGAGACGTGATGGACTTTGATGCATTCCGAAACTTCATGATAGATCCAGTTGATAAAACAAGCGTAGAAGAAATGGGTATTGATTTTTTAGCAGACTCATATGCAATTTATGAGGATAACATATCAGGTTGTGTCTATGGTGCATTGAGCATGGATGAAATCTCCCAGAACTTTAGGCTTCCTATAAGAATAGATCAGGGAAAATGGTGGATTGATGGAGTAGTAGTTGAACAGGAAACGCCTGAGATGCCCGGTTTCTACGTATCGACAAGGCTTCGGAATATTTCGGAGGAGTTTTTTGACTGGATACTCAATGCAGAGGTAGAAAAGCTATGGGATCACACAAGCAACAGGATTAGAAGTGAGATGACTAAGACTGAATACAAGGAGTATACAATTTCTACAACCTCAGGTGAGACCCCCAGTAATGAAGGCTATTCTATTATGATAGGTCCGGCTTATACAACCGAACCTAAAAATATAAACGGGCAAATGAAACGCGAGGGTTTTGTTATAGCAACAGTTGTACTGGGGGAAGTTGAATCACCGGAGAAAGAGGCTAAAGTAGTAGCTCCGTTTATACACGAAGACGGAGAGTGGAGATGTGATTTTGCTAGACTGGAGGAAAGTGACCTCTCAGAACTCATTCAAAAGGATTAAGCAAAGAAACAAATGTTCAAGAAATACAAATTGTCTCCTATTGTAAACTTACTGGTTTTTACTAGTATATAGAGATAATACAATTAGGCATTATTTCTACGTCAATCTATATATGGTTTTCGGGTTTTGTTCGGTATTATCATGAGATATTTTAATATAATAAATTTACAATATATGTTATTCTGTACTCGTTTTATGTATATAGTTGCTGTAAATAAATTTATGAAATCGGATCAATTCCCAATAAATCCTGCTAATGAAGTGCAAATCTTTAGTTTCATTTGTATAAATTAATCTTTGGTAAATATGTGAATATACGAATTCGATGGGTGTTGCTTATTTTTTTGCAGTAAATATAGTACATTCAGCATGAGGAAAATGTCGATAGTGATGTCAATTTGTATGGCTCTTCTCTTTTGGAGCGGAGAAGCCGTCCATTCTGATGCTTTCACAGGTACCACAGAGTTAATGGGTTACATTGAGGAGATAGATCTAAGCAATCTCACATTGGTGGTTGATGGTCAAACTGTTGAATTTGCACCAAATATTCCTGTTAATAAAACCAACGGGAATAAGCTATCCATATTTAAGGTTTCTGTAGGAGAATTCGTCAACGTAAAGGTGATTCCTTTTAAAAAGAACTGGAAAGGAAGTAGAATCACAGTAGTTAATGAAACCAGAATCAAATCCATAACCAGCTATATTGCATCTCACACAGACGAAAGAATAAAGTTGGGAAATGGACAATTAATACAGATACCAAAAAGATCTAAGCTTGAAGGTTTCGATACATTTCAAGATGGTATGGTGATCAAAATTCATGGATACATTTCAGGGAATACATTCAAGATATGGAAATTCAATGCCCCCTATAACAGTCAAGATAATGATTACCGAATCTATGGGGAACTTACAAGATATCAAGCTGATAGAATGATCATCAACTCAAAAATTGTCATAATGCACGATGGTTTCACTGTTTTCAATGAAAATGGCATTGAAGAATCAGACCTTGTACCTTCAGAGGGTATGACATTGAGAGTGTCTTGTCACCCAGTATCCAACGTTCTCCACCTTAATGAATGTGAGTTGTTCGAGAGCATACATCTAACATTGACCCGAGATTCGGACACGGTCATTGTAAACCAACAAGAAGAGACTATTCCATATAGCATCACATCAAAGAAACGTTACTCTCTTATTCCGATAAAATCAATTTTTAATCTTTGTTCTCTACCAATACACATCGACAAAGACGATAACATAATAAAAACAAGGATTGATAATCTTGAGTTAACCTACAATATGAATACAGGCGAGCTCTGTGAAAACGGTAACTATATTAAAAATGCAGGATTCAGCTCTGAGAAAAAAGGCGATGAATATATGGTGCCTATAAATGTTTTCGCTTTCTTGTTCTGCAACGATCATGCTTTTCAATATCCTTTAATCGCAAGTGAAGAGGATATAATCATTTTAAGAGATTGACACCTGACAACAGACTAGTCACACTGTAAGTATGTTATTTTCAATAGTTGCAGTTGGCAATGAGATCATTAGTGGCAAAACAACTAATACTAACACACCTTGGTTGGCAGATTCGCTTGAGTCAATAGGCCATTCTCCTGCATTGTTTTCAGTTGTCCCAGACTCTGAATCAAACATAACCAACATCCTGAATTCAGCACTCGCTTCATCAGATATTGTTATTCTAACTGGTGGATTGGGTCCAACACCAGATGACTTGACAAAGGAATCAGTGGCAAAATCATTAAAACTAGAGTTTGAAGAATCCGAGACTGCCATGCGTTGGATGAAGTCTTTTTTTGAGAAAAGAAGCATTGATATGCCTTCATCGAATCTGAAGCAAGCTCTAGTTCCATTGGGAGCAAAACCACTTAAAAACACTGTTGGGACAGCTCCTGGAATCCTTATTAAGATTGAGAATAAACGGATAATCCTGTTGCCTGGACCACCCATTGAACTTCAACCAATGTGGAGGCATGAGGTTTTGCCCTTCCTACCTGTGAGTAAACGATTATTTCACAAGGATTTCTATGTGCTGGGTATGAGCGAGTCTACCATAGCAAACAGAATAATGCCTCTGTTGAAACGAGAAACAGAACCGCACCTGGCACCCTATGCGGGTATTGGTCAGATTAGATTACGTATTTCTGCCCACGCGGATAGCTATGATGACTTCTCCAACAGGATATCTGAAGTGGCAAGAAAAATCGAGGATAGATTGTGTGGACATCTGTTCAACCATCCCATGGCTGAAACACTCATTAGATTACTCATTGTTAAAAAACTTACAATATCTATATCAGAATCATGTACAGGAGGTTTGATCAGTAAGCAAATAACAGACGTTCCTGGTGCATCTGCCTGTTTTACTGGAGGGGTTGTTACTTACTCGAATGAGTCAAAGACGAGTATCCTTGGAGTAAATTCCTCTACTCTTGAACAATTCGGTGCCGTTTCAGAGCAGGTAGCATCTGAAATGGCTGAGAGTGCAAGAATAAAGTTTGGAAGCGATATTGCTCTTTCAGCGACCGGTATTGCTGGACCATCGGGCGGAACTGATGAAAAACCTGTCGGACTGGTTTACATGGGTCTTTCAACACCTTATGAAACAAAGGTTTTTAAAGAGGTTTTCACTGGGGACAGGGACACCGTTAGGACTAAAACGATGATGCGGTTGTTGTGGTATACGATAGAAGAGATAGAGGAATTGACGAAAGGAGTATTGCGATGACAAGAGAAGATAGCGTTGATAAAGCAGTAACCACACTAAGAAACACAATGCACAAAATATCTAGCAACGAAGAGATACAGGAAATTATTAATGCAAAGGATGAGGTTATCAGTAGATACGGTAAACTATTCAATCCTGCAAACATCAAGGATATCAGCGTCGAAGAATTCTATAGTTTTCTTCTACCAAATAATAATAAACATTGGGGAGGATTATATCGAGCTGGCAAGCAACTGATCAATGTAATGGACGATGTAAGATCAACTCTTCTGGTGGTTCTTGACAGCAAGAGACCTTTATCTAACAGGATTGAGTACGCACTCCCAAAGGGAAGGGCTAAAGTAAGTGGTTTAGGAAAAGCGCTTTTAACTGCTGTAATGATGGTCACCTACCCAGATTTATATGGCGTGTGGAATACAACCTCAGAAGCGGGTTTGAAAGCATTGAACCTTTGGCCAGATTTTAAGCGTGGAGAATCTACCGGTTCAAAATATACTAAGATCAATCAAGTACTACTGGAACTATCTTCAAAAACAGGATTCGATCTCTGGACACTCGATACTATATTCTGGGCAATGGTTTCACCGAGTGATGACGAACAAGGCGTTGATTCAAGCGCATCCCTAGAAACCTCGCCAACCCATGAGAATGAGAAACAAGGTGTATTCAGTTTTGAGAAACACCTGCAGGAGTTCCTTCACGAAAACTGGGATCAAATTGACCAGCTTCAGGAGTGGGAAATATTCCAAAGTGAGGGAGACATTGTGGGCATCGAATATCCTGCTGGTAGCATAGGAAGTATAGATATTCTTGCTAAGCACAGGAATAATAATAAGTGGCTTGTAATTGAGTTGAAAAAGGATCGGACATCCGATGCCACACTCGGTCAGGTTCAGAGGTACATGGGTTGGGTAATTAAGAACCTCGCTGAAACAGGAGACAAGGTTTATGGACTAATTGTTGCGGGATCATTCACAGAAAAGATGAAATGCGCAATATATGCAACACAGAACATCAAATTGATGAGGTATAGAGTAAGTTTCGATCTTGAATATGAAAACATATAAGATGTTGTGTCAGAATGATATAAAATATCCATCCTTAACTTGTATAAAGGCTGGTTTTTGTAATACTTAAAACTGTGAGTAATCAAACTACGTCAAACCAAGATAATAAGTCTGCGATCAAACTTTCCGCAGTTTCATTCAAACCAAACGGCGTTGATGTGCTGAAAAACATCAATCTGACTGTTGAAAGGGGTGAGTTGTTCCCAATCATTGGCAGAACCGGTTCAGGCAAATCAACCCTGATTCGCATGATAAATCGATTATCAGACGCAGATTCAGGGACTGTATCTGTTCTGGGGAAGGATATCAATGACTGGCATGTTCAACTTCTACGCAGAACAGCTTGTATGATACCTCAATCTTTTGCCCTTCCCAACGTTAAAGTAGACGAGATCTTTAAATATGCTTCAAGCATCCTCGGTAAATCCTATAACGAGGATCAAGTAAAGGAGATGCTGGAAAGGGTTGAATTACCAGCAGATATTCTCGAAAAGAAAACAGGATCGTTGTCGGGTGGGGAGAAACAAAGAATCGTAACCCTTAGAACCCTCCTGGCACAACCTCAGATACTCCTTGCCGATGAACCAACAGCGAACCTCGATCCCGCTTCGTCTCGAATAGTTGCTAACATCATGCAGTCATTTGTAACAGAAGGGAAAACAGTCATCTGGATAACTCATGATCCAACACTCGCTTCTAAGTACTCAAAAAATGGCGTTCTTATTCACAAAGGCAGGATAATCGCAAGCGGTGACCTGAATGATCTTTCACAGCGAGAGGAGTATCAGGAATGAACACTGAATACATTGACCTTAACTATGTGAATCTGGCTTTCACTCTGTTGATGGTTGCAGTTGCAATTACCTTTTCTATCGTTGAAAAACTACGTGAGGAAACAACCATCCTCATTGCAACACTCCGAACAGCTGTACAGCTTCTGGCTGTGGGATTTGTACTGAGATATGTCTTTATTTCACACAGATGGTACGTAATCCTGGGTACTCTTGTGTTGATGAATCTGTTTGCGGGTTTCGATTCAGCCCGAAAGATACGCAACTTCAAGGCATTCTCAGTAGTAACGTTTTCAATTATGATATCAGCATCTGTCACTCTGAGTGTTTTGATATTCCTTGTAATTCAACCTTCTCCATGGTTTGAGCCGGCCTATGTCATTGCACTCGGCGGGATGATACTCGGTAACACTATGAATGCCTGTTCTCTTTTCCTTGGACACCTTAAGGAGGATCTCATAGTGAGGAAGGCAGAGGTCGAGGGTCTACTGTCGCTTGGAGCGACACCCAGGCAAGCGAGTTTCGCCAGCATCAAGACCGCTCTCAAGCAGTCAATAACTCCGGTCATGAACTCGATGATGGTTGTTGGAATCGTATTTCTGCCGGGGATGATGGTTGGTCAATTGAGCGTCCAAGGAATCACACCGATATCTGCCGCCAAGTATCAAATAATGGTTATGTACATGATCCTTGGAGCAGTATCTATATCCGTTTGGTTGTTGTCTTATTTCAGTATCAGGCTATTCTTCAATGACAGGTTTCAGCTGGATCTGCCATCAGAATAGGCACTTTTATCTAGAACAACTTCAATTTTGCTTCTTCTATTCTATCTCTAGCCAATTCAACATAGGAAGTATTTGTATCATAACCAATGTATAATCTATCAGACTTAATAGCAGATACACAGGTGGTTCCACTACCAACAAAGGGATCAAGGACGATGTCTTCCTTAAAGGAGTAAAGATTAATCAGTCTCCTTGGTAATTCTTCAGGATATGGAGCAGGATGACCAATACGTTTAGCAGAAACAGCAGGAAACGACCATAGGCTCTTTGTCCAAGAGAGAAACTCTTCTTTCCTTATTGTGTCACCACTTTCACCCTTTTTTCTGGAAAAAGACCCTTTTGAAAAAACAAGGATATACTCATGAATATCCCTTAGAACTGGATTAGATGCAGACATCCAACTACCCCAAGCCGTAGAACTACTAGCACTAGCGCCCTTATCCCATATTATCTCCCCACGCATTAAAAATCCAATATCCTGCATCAACTGAATTATATAAGAATGAAGGGGTATGTATGGTTTACGTCCAATATTTGCAATATTGATACATGCTCTACCTCCTACAACAAGCACTCTGTAAGTCTCAGAAAAAACCCTTGAAAGCATCTGTAGATAATCGTCCAATGAAAGATCGTCATCGTATTCTTTGCTTACATTGTATGGCGGTGATGTAACCATAAGGTGTACACTACGTGAAGGTATCTCGGACATATCCTCACTCGATTTCAAGAAGAGTTTGTTTGTTTCTCTGCAAGTGTTTTCTCTATACCCATCAATTTCGTCAGGATTATGTTTAAAATTACTATAAAGCTTAGAATTGTAGAACCTACTAGAATCGTGGTTAATTCTGCCTTTAGTTCCAAATTCACTTGTTTGTGTTTTTTGTTTTCTCATGAAATTTTCCTTACATGTTTCTGAAGATACTCGATAAATATTCTAGCTTTTTTATCGAGTTCATTGAAATCAGTTGTTTTTATTATTGCTCTACCAATATCTTTCATTTCAGAAAATGAGGAGAAAAATACTCTACTTGAATGGATATTCTTCAGAAGCAATCTTTTTAACTCTAATACTGAATCAATCCTGATGAATCCTCTTTGTTCAGTTGATTTCATATTTTTAGGGTCATTAGGATTGAGGTTTGGGTTTATTGACCAAAACCCTTGAATGATGCCTGATTGTTTAAGTAAATCCACTTTATTATAGTAACTTTCATTTATTGGTGTATTTGTTAAAACAATGATAGGTATTGTATTAGATTCAATATTTGTTGTCCTAATTACAGCAGCCTTTCCTATTGCTTTAAGCATGGAATCAGATCTTAACAAACCTGGTATTGCTGAGTGCTTATTATAGTCTGAATATAATTCTAATCTGGCATCAGAATGTAGCTCCCAATTCCACACCAAAGACATTTTTACTTCAATAATACATATAATATCTTTTGCTTTTTTATAACGTCCTTTGCTTTTGCAGATAGCAATATCAGCGCCACTGTGTTTTGTTAAACCTATTTCTTCGCAAATCACATTCCTAACAGGATAATACTCTGTATTAACTAAAATTGAAGATAATAATCTTATGCAGAATTCTTCAGTATATTTTCCAATATGGCTATTTCTGCTTTGCATAGTAACCCGATTGAAGTTGTAGTTTCTGGGGTAATATACTAGGTTACGTCCATCATCTAACTTACAGAATAATTTATCAATAGATAAAAATTGTAATGATTCTTGAAGAAAATCGTGTTCCACTTTCTTAGACCAAAGTTCCATAATGCAACTAATATATTGCATTTTTATATCACCTGCAAGGCTATTCCTTTCATTTATTTCCCTAACATGTATACTCTCAACAGTGAAGCCGGAGAGAGTAGTTGAGATAGCAGAATCCGTTTCGATTGGAAACAACGATTCATTTTCGGAGATCGTGGAGGAATACCAAGGATTCGTATATAACTTTGCGCTCAGATTGACAGGAAATCGTGAATCCGCATGGGATCTTTCGTCAGACGTGTTCATGCGAGTTCTCGCAAAGCTACACAAATACAACCCCAGCTACCCCTTCAAGTCATGGATTGGAAGGATAACGTACACACTTGGATTGAACTTCATAAGAAAAAACAATCGCTCGATTCAACTTGAGGCGTTGGCAGGTGATATAAATTTCGAGGTGCCTGACAATGAGGATTCTCCAGAGAAACAGACTCTAACTGCGATCACAAAGGAGAAGGTACAGAAAGCAATCAACCTCTTAAAACCAGATTTCAAGGCTATAATTACACTCTGTGACATTGAAGAGATGAGCTACAAGGAAGCGGCAAGTATACTAAAAATCCCCCTTGGCACGGTTAGATCCAGATTGTTCAGAGCCAGAAGTGAATTAAAGGTAAAACTCAATGGAACAAAGGAACAATAGATTGAGTATGGAAGACGGAATGAAGCGAATATCAGACGAACAACTCAACGATATCCTTAAGGGGATGAAGGCTGATGCACCTAAGGGATTCTCACAGCATCTTATGCAGAGAATACGCAGTGACAAACCTAAGCGATCCCCTCTGACTTGGCTTCTACCGATATCTGTTGCAGTGGTTGCAGCGCTCGTAATCTTAATATCAGTCAACATAAACCCCACAACAAACATAGCTTTGAATGGGAACGGAGTTATGGTTGACGATATTGCTCCAACCAGGGACATGGAAATTGATGAAGGCAGGGTTGATGAAGAAGTCTTTGGCATGAACTCTGAAAGTGTATCCGTCAACAGTTACTCCGTAAGAGCAATGGATATTCCCATTGGAGGGTATACATCACCCCCTTCAGGCAGTACAGAGGTTTCAAACCTGGAAACCAGACTAACCAGTAACAGAAACATGACTGCCAGCATCGTCAGTGGAATCGTTGACAAAACCCACTTGAACACGTTGATGAACTCTCTCAGGGACTTTGGCAGTCTGTACATCAGAACCGACTCATACGGCAACTACCTCATAGACATGGGCATACACTACGAAAGGGTTGAGGAATTTGAAGACACCATCAACCCACTTCTTGATGAACTTAGCGAAGACGATCAGGGATCTGTTTTCATACGGGTCACAGCAGTCAGATAACTTTTTGTCGCTGGAAACAGTTGAAAATAGACCTAGTTTATTAGGTCGCTGGTAACATATTTTTCATACAGGGCATTATGCACCCTTCCCTTAAAAAGGGGCATCACATCCTACTCGTCATTCCTGTTTCCTCTACGTTATTACTGTATCATCAAGGTCATTCACATTTTCTACGTCATTCCCGCGAAAGCGGGAATCCATTAGAATTCTCGGGCACATCTGTTCAGCAATAATAGTTTATAATATCTCAATAAACTACTAGTTTTACGCTTGATTCCTGGTCAAGCTTGAATGACGAGGAGTATAATCCTCCGGGGGTGATAAGGAAGGCTTGGAGTTTTTTATGAAACCTGTGTGAATGTGTTAAGGGTATAGTACACTAAATATATTATAGTCAAATGTGTGATGTTGTGATAATCGAACTCATGGTTGCATAACCATTAGCCTCCATTGCTTGACATATCTACAACCTGTAGTAGAATCTCATTCACGATTATTTGGGTTTTTTGGGATGAAAGACAGAAGAAGACGATTTTTGCTGGCACTGATGAGACTGACCGAAAATGGGGCTACGCCTGTGCACTACTCAAAAATCGCTAAGGTCATGGATGTTAGCGAATGGTCTTCATATGACATGATGCTATCGCTTGTGGAGGAGGGACTGGCGATAAAAGTCTTTGAAAACACTAAAGGTCCAGGCAGAACAAGACTTCTTATTAACATAACAGATTCAGGCTTGATGAAGGTCAGTAAAATGGATATGGATGACTCACTTTCACGTTGCATTATTACCATGAATTACGCGATGAGTCTGGCTCACATACACATCCCAGAATTATTGACCACCTTTCAACCATCAATCAATAGTGGTAAAAAATGGATCATACCTTTTTCATCAATTCTCTTTGACAAGCTCAACTCTGAACTCGGCAATCATGGCGTGCCCATATGTGTAGTCGGCAATCTCTCAAAAGTCAGAGAGGTATTTTCCAACTCAGTAAAAAAGTTGAGTAAAACCCAATTGGTAAGTCTGGGTACCATCATAACAACATCATTGTTGATGTTTGGCAAGCCGGGAAAGATCATTTAGCAACATGCATTTATTCACTGGAAAGGAGATTCCTTGAACGCGTTAGACACGATAAAGACAAGAGCAGGTCAGAAGATTGCAGAGTCTGTAGTGGGTTACATCAGGAATGGGAAAACGAATGAAAGACTCGACAATCTATTCAAAATAGCAAAGATTATTACCAGCAGGCCATGCGACAGGAGATTGCTTGAGATATTCAGAATGAACCTGCAGAAGGATAACAGCCCTCAAATGGATCTTCTTGATAGGATCCTCTCGAAGGACAAGCAGTGGGTACAGAAAGCGTTACTCAATTTTTTTGTGAACTCACTGGTTGTAGGTAGGAGAAAAACACTTGAACTTGAGAAGAAGCACTCAATGACGCTACCTTTCTTCCTCCTAATCGATCCAACTGAGAGATGTAACTACAGGTGCAAAGGATGTTGGGCTGGTAATTTCAATGGTGAAGATATGCCTTATGATTTATTCGACAGCATACTCACCCAAGCCAAAGAAATGGGAATCTATTTCGTGACGATAAGCGGGGGTGAACCAACTCTTTATCAACATCTGTTTGATATCATGAAAAAACATGATGATATGAGTTTCCACTTCTACACAAACGGCTCTATGCTGGCAAGGGAGGAGTTTGCAGATAAATTTGCCGAGGTAGGCAACGGTTTCTCCTGCATCTCCGTTGAGGGATTCAGGGATAAGACCAATGCGCGTAGGGGTGAAAAAGCCTGGGATAATGTGATGAAAGCCATGCACAACCTCAGCGAAAGGAAGATTGGATTTGGGATCTCATGTACGGCTACAAGACATTCTTATCAGGAAATAACATCAGATGAATTCATGAACTTCATGGTCGACAAGGGTGTCCTTCTGGCATGGTACTTCATGTATATGCCCATCGGCAGAGATCCTGATTTCAACATGATGCTAACCCCTGAGATGCGAAGGCATATGTGGAAAAGAACAAATGAGATTCGACATTCAAAACCAATTGTTGTTGCTGATTTCTGGAATGATGGTCCGGTGACCGATGGATGTCTTGCGGCTGGTAAGAGATATCTGCACATAACATCAGACGGATCAGTGGAACCATGCGCATTCGTTCACTTCCACAACAGGGATGATAATGTGAGAGATAAATCATTGCTTGAGGTTCTCAAGACATCCAAGCTATTCAAAGCCATGATGGAGGAACAGAACCCAGCATACGAAGGCAATCCTATGCGCCCATGCTGGATAGTAGACAGACCATGGAAACTCAGAGAAGCGGTCAGAAAATCGGGAGCTTCAGTATCTGAACAGGGATCGCAACCCCTCCTTGACCCTTCTATATACAAGGAGATAGACAAAAGAGCTCGAAAATGGAAACCCATCGCTAACCAGATATGGGATTCGATAGTCGAATACAACAAGAAATATACTCATCTGACTGACATGGTCGATTATGAAAACAGAGGATAAACTCGTTAATGCATAATCAAACTGGGGGTGTTTGAATATCGTCAAGTTGACTGTTTGACTGTGATTATTGGTTTCAGTTTGAACTGGCATTTATTTGACTTAAGCGTCTTCATGACTACAATCCCTGGACTGGGTGGAGGTATGCCCTTAATTCGCACGCTGTGGTGATTCCTTCGGTGAGAAGAGCATAGACCATGGCGGAGGTAGAAACCGAGAGGAGAATGTATGAGCGTAGTTAACATGAAGCAACTACTAGAGGCAGGTGTCCATTTTGGTCACCAGACCAAGAGATGGAATCCAAAGATGCAGGAATTCATCTTCACCGCAAGGAATGGAATCCACATCGTTGATCTGAGGATCACTGCTGAAAAAGCCGAAAATGCGTATAACACGGTTAAAGAGATCGCGAATAACGGTGGAAATGTTATATTCGTAGGCACTAAGAAGCAAGCTCAGGACATTATCGAAGAGGAAGCGAAAAGATGTGGAGCTTACTACGTAAACCAGCGATGGTTCGGTGGTACACTGACAAATTTCATTACAATTCATAAAAGAATTCTTTTCCTAAGGGAGCTTCTTGAGAAAGAGGCAACCGGCGAACTTGACAGGTTGTCTGTTAAGGAAAGAGCGAAGATAAAAAAGACGAAGGAAAAACTTCAAAAATTTATAGGTGGTCTAAAGAATATGGACACCGTCCCCGAAGCTATCTTTGTTACAGACACAATCAAAGACCATGCCGCGGTGCTTGAAGCGAGAAAACTCGGCGTAACAGTGATAGGTATTGTTGATACAAACTGCAATCCCGATGAAATTGACATCCCCATACCCGGTAATGATGACGCTATTCGCTCTATAAAGTTCTTTACGCAACTAATTGCAAACGCATTGATCGAAGGTAGAGAGGGTGTTGATTCGGAAAAGGAAGAAGAGCCTACTGAGGTTTCTGAGGAGAATGAGCCAGAATCAGAATCATCGGTAAACAACGAATATTCCGAAGAGAATGAAGAAAAGGTTGTTGAATCAAATGAAACTAAATCAACCGATGACGATGATGAGAAGAAAGAAGACACTGAAAAGGAGACCGAATAATGGGAATGCTCGATGACATAAAAACACTTAGGGAGCGAACTCAAGCTCCTATGATGGACTGTAAAAAAGCTCTTGGCGAGGCTGGTGGCAACGTTGAGAAAGCAATCGATATACTTCGTGAAAAGGGTATAGCCAAAGCATCAAAGAAGGCTGGCAGAGAGACAACCGAAGGCAGGATTGGCGTCGCTCTATCAGACGACAAAAAAAAGGCTGTCATGGTCAAACTCGCCTGCGAAACCGATTTCGTTGCCAAGAATAAGGATTTCATCGTCATATCTGAGGATCTTTCAAAACTTGCTCTGGAGAAAAATTTCACTACTAAGGAAGAGTTGATGGGTGGAAGCTTGAATGGCAACAGCGTAGAAGAGCACTTGAAGGCTTCGGTCGGCAAGATCGGTGAGAACATACAGATAGCCGATGTTGAGACCTTTGAAAGTGAGAAAGGCCTTGTTGACGTATACAAGCACATGGGCAGTAAGCTTGTGGTCCTGGTTGAAGTCGCTTCAGATGGCAATAATACTGACAAACTCGCAGAACTGGCTCATGAGCTAGCCATGCAGATAGCCGTTGACAATCCAGATTATGTAAAATCGAGTGAGATTCCAGAGGATGTAGTTGACAAAGAGAGAAAGATCATCGCTGAATCAGATGAACTCTCAGGTAAACCCGATAATATCAAGGACAGAATTATTGACGGTAAAATCAAGTCTTTCTTCAAGACCTGTTGCCTGCTTGACCTGCCATACATGCGTGAATCAAAGATGCTCGTATCAGAACTTGTAGACAAAACAAGCAAAGAGATTGGAAGCCCGGTTGATGTGGTCAAATTCAAACGGGTTGAGATAGGCAAATAGTCATGGAAGAAGCGGGTGAGAGGGAGAGAAGAGAATTCAAACGGATCCTTCTCAAACTTTCTGGTGAATCACTTCTTGGCAAAAGGGAGTTTGGTATCGATGTCCAATTCATCACCAAGATAGCCAGAGTTCTCACTCGACTTAAGGAAAGCGGTACTCAAGTATGCGTTGTCGTGGGAGGTGGTAACATCTGGCGTGGCTCAACCGGTGTGTCACTTGGCATGGACCAGGTAACGGCTGATTACATGGGGATGTTGGCAACCGTGATGAACGGTCTCGCACTGCAAACCGCCTTAGAGGCAGAGGGTGTTCAGACCAGACTGCAAACAGCTATTGCGATGCATGAGGTAGCAGAACCATACATCCAGAGAAAAGCCATCCGTCATCTAGAAAAGGGAAGGATTGTAATATTCTCGGCCGGCACTGGTAATCCCTATTTTACTACCGACACAGCCGCCGCACTCAGAGCCGCTGAAGTGAGTGCGGATTGCCTGTTGAAAGCCACTAAAACCGATGGTGTTTACACAGATGATCCTTCCAAGAATATCGACACAAAGTTGTTGAAAAAACTAACTCACACCGACGTTCTTTCCAACAACCTCAAGGTCATAGATGGTGCGGCGGTATCGATATGCAGAGATAACAATATCCCGATAATAGTCTTTGGAATCGATGATCCCGATAATATCTACAGGGTTTCCAAGGGGGAGGATATAGGTTCACTCATCAAAGGAGGATAGCATGGATAAGCAAAACGTTAAGTCAAGAATGGACAAATCGATTGCCTCATTGCAGGATCAATTGCTGGGCCTCAGGGCTGGTAGAGTGACTCCCGCTCTTGTAAACAAGGTTGCTATTGAGGTATATGGATCGAAGATGCCTCTGAACCAACTGGCCAACATCGGTGTTACTCCTGACGGGAGAACCATAGTTGTTGATACATGGGACAAGTCCATTACGGGTGATGTGGTTAAGTCTCTTCAAGCAGCTAATCTTGGTGCTAATCCAGTCTCAGACGGTGGTCTGATAAGGTTACTATTTCCTCCACTATCAGAAGAGCGTAGGAACGACCTTGTCAAACTCATAGAGAAGTATGGAGAGGAAGCTAAAATCTCTATCCGCAATATCCGAAGAGATGAAATCGCCTCAGAAAAGAAGGCTGAGAAGGATGGCGATATATCCGAGGACGAATTGAGGAAGAACCAGGGTATAATTCAAGACATTACTGATGAGTTCGTTTCTAAAATAGATGGTATAGTAAAAGCAAAGCGCAAGGATATACTGGATTCTTGACCGACGCTGGCCACATTCCAAAACACATAGCCATTATAATGGATGGCAACGGCAGATGGGCAGAGAGTCGTAATATGAAGCGTGTTGACGGTCATCTTCAAGGTGTCTCCAGTGTTCGAAGAACAGTCGAGCAATGCGCTGAGTTGGGGCTGAAGGTGCTGACCCTGTTCGCATTCTCAACCGAGAACTGGAGGAGACCCCCTGCTGAAGTACAGTTCCTCATGGACACTTTCCTGAAGACACTATTCTCTGAACGCTCTCGTATTATGAATAACAACATACGTTTCAAACTCATTGGTAACAGAGACAAGCTCAACGAAAGGCTAGTTCACACAGTTGAAAAACTCGAATTCGACTCCAGCACCAACAACGGTATGTGGCTCATCCTTGCCATAAATTATGGCGGCAGGAACGAGATAGTAACAGCTGTAAAAAGGATAATCTCAAAAGGGATTACACCAGATGATATTAACGAGGAGGACATCTCAAATCACCTATACACAACCGGATTACCAGACCCCGACCTCATCATTAGAACATCTGGCGAGTATCGATTGAGCAACTTTATGATATGGCAATCTGCATATTCCGAACTCGTGTTTGTAAAGAAATACTGGCCTGATTTTACAGAAGAAGACCTTATGTACGCAATCGATGAGTATTCAGAAAGGTCAAGACGGTTTGGGAGGATCAAGTGAACATAAAACGAATAGTGTCTGCGGTAATCCTCATCCCGATAGTATTACTCGTGACATATTTCGGTTCAGGTAATAACTATCCCTGGTTGTTCGTAGCATTCATAATCATTATCTCAACTATTGCGATCATGGAGGGAGCCAGAATTGCGAGGAAAGCAGGCATTAAAACTCAACTGGTTCTGCTTATACTTGCCAACATAGCAGTTCAGATACTCATGTTTTACCCAGCTCATAGGTTGAAGCTATCACTGGTAATATTCCTGTTTCTCATCCTTGTCTTTATTGCCGAGATGGCCAGAGGAAAACCCAAAGGTGCTATCTCTCGAATAGGGGCAAACATCCTCATTCTTATTATGGGTTGTACGTTTTCAATCTTTACATTGCTTGAAAACGTGACATACGACTCAACCACGTTTATTGGCCACAGACTGCTGATGACGCTGTTTGCTGGCGTTTGGGCATTTGATATATTCTCATACTATGGTGGCAAATTCGCGGGAAAACATAAACTCACCCGACACATTTCACCAAACAAAACATGGGAGGGATTCATAATAGGTGCAATCATTGGATGGGTAATCTTTGTTATCGCAGGGGAGTTTCTCATCATCAACTCACTTGACACATACACGCTAACAAGCATAGGATTCAGCCATCTACATTTGATAATTGCAGGTGGGGTCATAATATTGGCATCATTACTGGGTGATCTTTCAGAATCATTGCTGAAGAGATCAGCCAACTTGAAGGACTCATCCAAACTCATCATGGGTCACGGGGGTATTCTAGACAGAATGGATTCCCTACTGTTTGCAACACCCTCATTTTTATTCTATCTTCTCCTATTCCTTGATAGTATCATCATCGCATGAAACGCATTGCAATAATTGGTTCAACGGGCTCTATCGGAATCCAGGCGCTGTCTGTAATCAGGAAGAACTTTTCTGATTTCCGGGTTGTAGCACTTGCCGCTGGCAGTAACTTCATGTGTATCAGCGAACAGGCTCAGGAGTTTGGAGTAAAGACAGTCTGCCTGCATGACTATGAATCAGCCAACAAACTTAAGATAAAATCGTCTGGGCTATCAGTTCTCAGTGGAGACGACGGACTGGCTGAGATTTCAGCTATGGATATAGACCTGCTGATTGTCTCAGGGAATGGCATTGCAACGGTTACACCAGTTTACATTGCACTCTCGCGGGGTGTAAAGGTTGCTCTTGCCACTAAGGAAGCGATTGTGTGTGGTACTCATATCATGCCCGAAGGATCGATTGATGATTTGGTTGTGCCGATCGATTCGGAGCCTTCAGCCATCTATCAAACCCTGCTTGGTGAGGATAAATTAAGAATCAGAGAGATTCTACTGACAGCATCTGGTGGACCCTTCTTCTCAAAAGGTGCCTCGTGGTCACAATTGGCAAGAGTCACTCCAACCGAAGCACTCAACCACCCTCGATGGAATATGGGTAAGAAGGTCAGCATAGATTCAGCAACCCTTGTAAACAAGGGTATGGAGCTTATTGAGATATCAAGACTTTTTAACATTGACCCTGATCGAATCCGAGTGATGCTTCATCCTCAATCAATCATCCATTCTGGCTTGGTGTTCATAGATGGTTCAACCAAGTTCCAAGCCAGCCCCCCAAACATGAAGTATCCGATATCATACGCACTGTATCACCCAACCAGAAGCATGAATGAACTGCCAGGTATCCATTTCCCAATGGAACTAACAATGAGTGACCTATCAGAGTCAGTCAGTCGACCGATTGATTTGGCGAGGAAGGCGATAAAACTGGGTCCAGCAGGGCAAATAGCTTATGCCAGTGCGGACGAATGGGCGGTCAAGGCTTTCCTTTCAGGGGAGTTGCCATTCCACCTCATCCCAGAGGTGATAGCAAAAAACCTCAACCTGGTTAAGGACACAGCGGACGTGTCCTCTGTAATGAATACAACCAAATACTACAAGCAGATGTACGACTCTGCAGGTGATATTGGAAGGAGACTATGGCGGTACTAAGCACTATTCTGAATATAATTTACTTCATTGTTGTTCTTGGGGTTCTTGTTTTTGTTCACGAACTCGGTCACTTCATGGCGGCGCGTTCTATTGGTCTGCCCGTTATTACATTCTCAATTGGCATGGGTCCAGCACTGAAGAAATGGAAATGGAAACGATTTGGCGACACCGAGTTCAGGATCTCGGCTGTGCCATTTGGCGGTTACTGCATGGTCTCCGGCGAAGAGGAGGAAACCGAAGAGGATAACACCTATTACAGTAAGACACCGTGGCAGAGGATATGGTACTGCTCAGCTGGCGTACTGATGAACTTCGCTCTAGCGATTGTGGTTTTTATTTTTTCATTCGCTGTCTTTGGTAATGAAATGGGTATCAATGAGACAAACCAGATGGGTATCTCAATACCCGGTTTCCCTGCAGACAAAGCGGGGGTAAAAACTTTTGACCGAATTCTTTCCATAGATGGTGAGTACATACTAAGCTATAACCAGATGGCGAATATAGTAAATGCACACCCCGACGAAGAGCTGAATTTCCTTGTGGCAACTCCAATTGAAAAATCTATCGAAATTGATCTTGCATCTTCAGACATGGTTTCAATCAACGGAAGTGAAAGCCAACTAATAAGAGATATTGATTTCAGCGATGTATCTCTTGGTTGTACAATGCGATATGGTGATACACTCGTTGCTCTGGAGGACCTGACAGCTGTAAATGATACTACACCACCACTTGATGATGAAGATGCTACCGACTGGAACTCAGTTCAATGCATGGTTGAAAGTGGTGGTGTACTAGAATTCGATCATGTACTTGAACCCAGAGAGATAACAATCACTCCCGTTCAAGATGAAAACAGTGAAACAGAAAAAGGTTTAATTGGGATCAGTCCGTTATCAATCTGGACTCCAGTAAATTTTCTTGAATCAATTAAGCTTGGATTCCAGTCTATCTGGAATATATTCGTTGCAATATGGGCATTCCTCCTTGGACTGTTTAAGGGTAAAACAGCAGGTATAGGTGGACCTGTGGCAATATTCAGCATCTTATCAGAGTCATCAAAGTTTGGTATAGCCAAGATTCTTACATTCATGGGATATCTTTCCGTAATGCTTGGTTTTGTCAATCTCATTCCTTTCCCGGGTCTAGACGGCGGTCATATAATGTTTAACCTGTTTGAGGGTGTGTCTGGCAAGAAGATCAAACGCACCGTTCTGAATGCGATAAACTTTGTTGGATTCATAATACTCATGGGTCTGATGGTATTAATCATCATCCGAGACATTATGAATATATTCTGATATGACCAGACAAGTCCGAGTCGGTGATGTGTTCATCGGTGGAGGATCACCGGTTGTTGTTCAATCAATGACCAACACCAAAACAAAGGATGTCACTGCTACACTCGGACAGATAGAGACACTTAAGCGACTGGGATGCGAGCTGGTTCGAGTGGCTGTACCCGATCTTGACACCATACCCGCTTTGAAAGAGATCGTTAAGGAAAGCCCAATTCCCGTTGTTGCAGATGTTCATTTTGACTATAGAATTGCGCTAGCGTCGATTGAGGTGGGTTGTGCCAAGCTGAGGCTCAACCCAGGAAACATCCGCGATCGAAGCAAGATCAAAGAGATAGCCCAGGAGGCTGAAAGTGCGAATACTCCTATAAGGGTTGGCGCAAACTCAGGTTCGCTCAGCATTGAGGGGGGCGACAACAAAGCAAAGGCGCTTGTGGATTCTGCCTTAGAACAGGCGGATCTGCTGGAAGAGTTCGGGCTATCTCAAATCGTTGTGTCGGTCAAATCGTCAGACATCAACGATACAATTGAAGCAAACAAACTGCTTTCTTCCAAAACACATCATCCCTTACATATCGGATTGACCGAAGCAGGCACCCTCGAACGGGGTCTGGTGAGGTCAACCCTGGCTTTGGTACCGCTCCTCGCAGGTGGGATTGGCGACACGATAAGGATATCACTAACCGCTGACCCTTCCCATGAGGTGCGTTCCGCCTGGTCGATACTCGAGTCGGCAGGCAGACGAAGCAACTCTCCAACCATCATCTCATGCCCCACATGTGGAAGGACTCATGGAGACTTGCTGACAATTGTCAGTGATGTTGAGAAGGCTCTTATGGGCATCACAGGTATCACCGTTGCCGTGATGGGGTGTGAAGTTAATGGACCTGGTGAGGCGAAATCAGCCGACATTGGAATTGCACTTGGTAAAACGAAGGTACTTCTATTTGCAGATGGAGTGATAGCCAGCTCCTATAAAACCGCAACCGAGGCGATCAAAAGGCTGGTTGATATGGCAAACAGGAGAATAACAAATGGCAGAACGAGTATACATAGTAGGAGCAAGGATTAGCTCGGAGGATAGACAGGAATCCCTCGAATCGTTTGCAGAGCTTGAGGGATTGATATCAACGCTAGGTTCCGAGGTAGTCGGGAGAAACTTTCAGGTTATTAAGGAACCGTCTAGATCATATCTCTTCGGTAAGGGCAAGGTAGCAGAGATAAAGGAAAAGGCTTGTGAGTTAAAAGCCGATAGGGTCGTCTTCGATTACTACCTGTCTCCCCTTCAAAACAGGAATCTGGAGGAGTCTCTTAAAAAACCTGTGGTAGACAGGAAGGGCATCATCATTGAGGTATTTGCCAAACATGCCAGCACAAAGGAGGGCAAACTCCAGGTTGAGTTAGCACAGATGAAATACAAGCTTCCGAGGTTGACTGACCGCACCATGAACTATGACCAGCAAACGGGTGGAGGAGGATCAGCCTATCTTAGAGGCTCGGGTGAGAGAAGAACCGAGATACTGAAACGCAAACTCAAAACCGACATAAGGCTTAAGGTTAAAGCCCTCAAAAAGATTCAAGCACAGAGACAAACTCAGGCAAAGCTTCGTAATCGAAGACAGATTCCAATCGTCTCACTTGTCGGCTACACCAACACCGGCAAATCCACACTCCTTTCCGCACTCACTGGAGCTGACACCCTGATTGAAAACAAACTTTTTTCAACACTGGACACAACAGTCAGGAAACGGTACCTGGATGGACGAATCTTCCTCTTCACCGATACTGTAGGGTTCATAAGAAACCTTCCTGTTGAGCTTGTGGCTTCTTTCAGGTCAACACTGGAGGATGTGCTTACAGCTTCAATTATCCTCATTGTTTTTGATACCAACAACCACGACTGGAACAGACATGTTGAGGTAACGACAGGCATCCTTGATGATCTCGGAGCAACTGATATCCCTAAAGTGTATGTAGGGAACAAGACAGATATAACGGATGATCAGCGATTGAAGGACATAAAGCAGGTTTTTCATGATGTTGTGCTCACCAGCGCAACAAAAAAACTAGGTATCGATGAATTACTTGAAAGGATAAGCAGTATTGCATCGGATACTTAGCATGGATATCATCTGGATAAGTTGAATTATCGATTAAGCCTAATTAGATTGGGCTTAGATGAGGTGAAACTAACATGAGAAAACTAACAATATACATGGTATTACTTGCACTGGTTGCAGTCACTTTCATGGTGCTCCCAACTGGAAAACACGTTGGGGCAAGCGCTGAGGATGAATACCTGGCAAGGATTTCGCCTGGATTGAGTGAGGAACTTGAAGCCAGTGATGGCGAACTTGTGTCTGTTATCGTATGGGCAAATAGCGGGGTTTCATCAATACTTGATAACATGATCATCTCCGGTAAAGTTGCCAGCTATTCAGAGTTCAGCAAGTTCAACTGCTATCATATAATGACAACAGTAGAGGGTGCAAAAGAGATAGCTCGAAACCAAAATATCATTCGCATGGAGGAGAACTACACCCTTCATCTGCCAGAGATGAACTCCGTCCAAGCTTCTGAAGAGGAGAAATCCAATTGGGGGCTTGACGTCCTCAATGTCAGCAATGTTTGGGACAAAGGACTAGACGGAGAGGGTATCACTGTAGGCATACTCGACTCTGGTGTAGATGCTGAGCATCCTGAACTGAAGGGCAAGGTTGACGAGTTTGCATCATTTGGATTGAGTGGCGAGATAGACGAAGATGTTGAACCGTTCGATCTGTATGGTCACGGAACACATTGTTCGGGGATCATCTGTGGTGAAACGGTTGGTGTAGCTCCAAAAGCTCATTTGTACGTTGGCTCTGTAATGCCAACCGGCAGTGGCACATTTGCCCAGGTCATCGCAGGCATGAATTGGATACTTGACCCAGACTCAGATCCAGAAACAGATGATGGACCATCGATTGTTTCAATGTCCCTTGGAGGTGCGACGGATCAGGACATGGTCGATATCGCCGATGTTTTTGAAAGATCAGGCGTATTACTGGTGGCCTCAATTGGTAACAGCGGAGAAGGTAGCTCGGGTTCTCCCGGCAACATACCATCAGTTCTCGGTGTTGGAGCGATAAATGAGGATAGATTCATAGCGGATTCTTCATCGGGTACTATCATTGACTGGCAGTATTACCCCTATGAAAAAACAGTCACCAAACCTGATCTATCAGCTCCAGGCGTTTTGGTCTATTCCTCTCTTCCTGGTGGCAAGTATGCTCGATTGAGCGGAACATCGATGGCGGCACCTCACGTAGCCGGTATATCTGCACTCTTAAAACAATTCGACAATCACATATCAAGCATATCAATGAGAGAAACGCTTGAGCAAACAGCTAAGGATCTTGGTGAGCCTGGCCGAGATACTCGCTATGGAGAGGGTATCGTAGATCCGACCTCTGCTATTGAGTATCTTGAAAACGCTCGAAGGGTTGACATAGATATCACAGGTCAATTGGACGATGAACCCCTGATACTGACAATACCCGATAGCAGAACCTACCGTATAGATGGTGATACATCCGTATACATACCAAAAGGTGAATCCTCCTATATCGAATTAGATCTTTTCGGATATGAGGACTATGAGGGTACTATCAGCCCTGAACAACAGATGATAAGTCTTGATTTGGAAAAGCTTCCAATTAAAACGTTTGTAGGCAATATGGTCAGTAGCAATGGTAACCCTGTTGAGGGAAGGATCACTTTCAAGGACACTCCTCTCCAAATTGAAACAGACGAAAACGGTTTCTTTGAAGCGGAAGTCCCTGTGGATACATATGAGGTAGAATACTGGGGTATGTGTTGCGAACCTATGACGGTAGAACTCGACATAAGCACTGCGGAAGGCACGATAGAACTCCAGGAAACAGAAATATTAGTAGTCGCAACCCAAGGGATTACTCCATCACAATACCAAAACAGACGATTTGATACCTATTGCTATAGAGCATTAGATGAATCAGGTATCTCCTACTGTCCGATCAACCCAGAAAAAGAAAGCATTTCACTTGAAGATCTCCAGAAGTTTGATCGATTATACTGGTTTGGCGGACCGAATGAGATGTCCTCAGAATACTCCGATATGCTGGCGGGATATCTTGATGCTGGCGGGAAACTTATGCTGTCATCTTCAAACATCCTCCTCTATGATGGATACAAAGGCTACTCAAATGAAGAACCATCATTCCTGAGCGATTACTTTGGCGTGAGTTATATTAGCCAGGGGGCATACACAACCTCGCTAGTTGGAATGGATGACACTCAGCTCGGTGAGGGTTTGCTTCTCTCGTTGTCAGGCGGTGATGGGGCAACCAATCAGATTGGTTTTGACGCTTTTGATGTGAATTCAAAATCTGGAGTAAGAACGAGTCCATTTCTCTATTATCTTGGACCAGCAAGTCTAGATGATGGAGACACTGTGTATGCTGGAGCTTCAATAGAATCAGGAAAATACGCTGGCGTATACCTTTCATTCGGTTTTGAGGTAGTCAACAACAAAGCTGACCGTGTAGAACTTCTGCATCGTATTGAGGATTGGTTTTCTGATTTTGGTAGCGCGGATATAACATTCGAGAACGAAAATGGAACACCTGTGTACAGCATTGCATCAATTAAGGGAGTGCTTGATGGAATCGAAACGAGTGAAGATGGTCATGTAATGCTTTCAAGCCTTAAAGCAGGAGAGTATACACTTGATGTATCAGCGCTTGGTTACAAGAAACAAAGCTTTGACATTGAGATAGTGCCAGGAGAGACAAAGAGGATTCGAATGACACTCTTTGAACCGGCGAACATCAACGTGAGTGGCACTGTTGTGGATGCAGATACTGGTGAACCCATTCAATGTTCCTTCAAGGTCGCTGGCAAAGAGGTGAAGGAATACACCACTGATGAGAACGGTGAATTTGAGTTGAATCTGCCTCTGTTTGACTATGAGGTGAAGTTCTATAAGAAGAGATATCTAAACATGTACATTGAGCTAACCAGAGATATGGTCTCCTCTGATGAACCAATGACCATTGATATGAACAGGTACAGTGGACGATATGGTGTTGTAGAGCAGTTGCACCCAACCTGGGGGACATCTGCATCTATGGGTGGTTGGTTTTTCCAGGGACTCGCTCAGAACTACGACAGGGTTTTCGGTGATTTGGGAAAACCTCCAATGAAGATGATCATCCCACCCGGTGGAAACGTTTCTCTTGAGGACATAAACCAGTTTGGCACCATAATATGGACAACAGGATACAATAACGAGATCGGCGATGATGATTGGTCAGAAATAGTTGCGGAGTATGTCAGAGGAGGCGGTAAACTTATATTTATTGGTAATACCGCTCCGATAGGTTTGTCTCGCAATAAAGACCTAGCAAGTCTACTTGGATTTGAGCTTGTTGACGATAACTCTTGGATATTCACCATAGAGGGTGTTAAGAATGATCCAATTGGTGATGGTGTACTAATTGCCAAATATCATCCATACACACGAAATGGTCTTCTTACCAACCAACCATCCATGAAACCGATTAACGGCGGTGTTTCCTGTTTCGATCTGGTTGGAGGCGAGTCTGCAGGGATTTGGGTAAAGAATGACAACCAGGCAACTGTTGTTCTGGGTTTTGATATGTTTGACATCTATGACGACATGGACACTCATGCGACAATACTAAATCGAGCCCTTGAGCTAATAGAACAATAATATATCTCAAAGAATATATATAAGAGAAAGGGCTACCGTACGGTAGCCCTTTCTTGGTTGTGAGATATTTATTTCTCTAACTCGTCCTAATCAATCAAGGTAATCACAATCAACTTTGTTATCATAGTTATTGTTGTAACAATTTTCAGATCTACTATCGTTCACATATAAATCTAAAAAACTGCAGACATACCTTCTGGCAAGTTTTGTTTCTCCCCTTGTTTCGAAGGGGTGGTTAATTAGCCCTGACAGGTGTGTATCTCTAAATCAAACCCTGACAGTGGGATCTCTATAAATCAGCCCTCCTCTCTGTCAGGGGGGGTTGTGGTAGGGTCTGCCTATGTCATTGTATGTCCACTCTGTGGTGCCTATGGAGTGTAGGTCAATATGATCTCCTTGGTTTCAGCATCCCACTCTGTTTGGTAACCCAGGTTCTCTGCAAGGAATCTTACAGGTACAAAGGTTCTGTCATCTATGATGGTAGGAGTAACATCTGGGTTGTGAGGGTCAATCTGTACTTCTACTCCGTTGACTTTGGCTATGGGGTTGTCTATCCACATCTCAATGGTGACATCACCCAGTATGCAGGTCACCTTCTTCTCTTGTTCATCCCATGCTACATCACCACCAAGTGGTTCTACTACGTATCTTGCAGGTAGTAGTGTTCTGTCATTGATGACTGTGGGTGATACATCCATGTATCCAATGTTGTCATTTAGATAGTAAGACTCTCTGTCTATCTGGAACTCCAGGATGGTTACATCAGGTTGGGGTGTGGGGGTAGGTTCTGGTTCTGGTTCAGGAACTGGCTCAGGTTCTGGGTCTGGAACAGGTTCTGGGATTGGCTCTGGTTCTGGTATATCCCCTTTGCCAATATAGTAGCAGGCAATAGAATCTCTGAATGTTATTATAGCATAATCACCAGAAACAATGAATTCCTTAGGTTTTTTATTTAACAGAAGTACATCAATTATACTTTTTCTATCAATATTTAAAGCCTTGACTGGATAGCTTTCTTCCAATACATGTGAATTTTTTGGCCCTGGATCTGGTAATGGTATGACATAATAATAAGAATGTAGATTATAGCGACCAAGATAATAAAAATTATCGTCACAAAGAACAGTTCTGTCTAATATCTTTTCCTGATCTAAATCATATACATGTAATATTGGTCCATACCAGTTCCCGTATCCATCACCCTCTATGAAATACAAATAGCTATCTTCGATAAATAGGTCAAATACAGCGCTCCATTCATCATAATCATGTATGACATTAGTTTTCTTGGTCACTAAGTTTATACTCTGAAGAGAGTGCAAATATCCTGTATCTGTAAAACCCATATCTACCAACGCTATTATATTGTCATCCTTTAGAGTGAAAAAGGGTCTTTGAAAAAGAAGGGGGGTAAAACTAAACGGCATTATGCACTTGACATACGCAGAATTTTTGTTACTATGAGGGTATGAA
>CAZTGD010000012.1:0-54806 GCA_964613055.1 uncultured Caldisericales bacterium
GAGGTGATTCGCTTCAGGCTACGGGATGCCTTCACTGCAAACTGTCTCTCTTGTTCCAGCTGAATCCTGCATTCCTTGCATGTCATCAGGTGTAGCCAGGTGACGAATCTAGCCAGAAGGGTTTGCCCTCCGCTAAGGTAGTCAATAATCTGTTCTCTGCTCAGGTGTTTCATTTTGTTCCAGTGCTCTTTGTTATTTTTTCATCTCCTTCAATCGCTTTTGCCAGTTGCTTTCGCGCGTGATACAGGCGAGACTTTACCGTGCCAACGGGGATGTCCAGGATATCTGCAATCTGTATGAGGTCGAGTGAATTGAAGTAGTGATACACTATCACCTCACGGTGAGGATAACTGAGTTTTTCAAGCAGTTTGACAACCCTCATATCCTCTTCTGATTCGATAATTATCTGGGCTGAATCCTTGGCTCTCTTGTCGACAACCGCATCCTTCCAATCGGAAGAAAAGCTGTCCATTCTGACCGTTCCCGCCCGTCTCTTCTTGAAGATGTTGTTACACTCGTTTCTCAGAATTCTGTGTATCCACGGTCTCATTGGGTACTTGGTGTCAAAACGGTCTATTGAGCGGAACGTCTTGATAAACGCCTCTGACACGGCATCTTCGGCGTCTGCCGGATGCCTCATAATCAGAAGCGCTGAACGGTAAAGCTCCAGCCTGAATGCGTTGTAAAGCTCCTCAAAGGCTTCTGCGTCCCCACGCTTCGCTCTGATTATTACACGTTTTTCTGTGGCTCTGTCCATGGCAATCAGTGTGGTGAACGCGAACTTCGAAATAAATACATGTACCCTGTTACTGTGGTTCACCGCACATTTAACACTTTATCATATGTAGTGTCTGTTTCCAAGCTTAAGAAATTGAAATAGGTCTAACAAAACAAAGCCCCGGGGGATAACCCCCGGGGCTTTGTTTTCTTCAGACTATATGACTGAGGGTGTGGAAACTACTTCCAGTACCTCGTTATTGTCATTCGCCTTGCAGAAGGATTCCAGTCAATGTCAAGGATTGGCTTGTCTACATCAGTGTCTGGAATTGATGCATGCAGATACTGTAGCACATTGGCAATAGGTATCATAACCTCTCCTGTTGATGGATCCCTGAATGGTTCCTCTGACATAGTCTTTGTGACGCCGAATGTTGCCGTTGGTGAACCAACCGTGATCTGTCCAGTTGCGTTATCCAACACGATGGTGAAGCCATTGCCAACTGGAGTAACATTGTGCTGGTTTCCAATGTTCTGGGCAAAGAGGAAGTTGATTGGCACCATGAGTGTCTGTGTCTTGTTGTTCATGCTTGGCGCTGTTGGCATTGTCCTCGCAGTTCCGTTGACATAGGCGGTTGTGCTTCCGACTACAAACTCTATCTCTACCTTGTTGTAGTTAGTCACGATAGTCTTCTCATCTGATGTGTTGCCAACGCTGTCTGTTGCGGTGACCCTTATCTCATTGTCGCCTGGTACGAGGTTGACCTCAGCTGTCCAGATATCAAAGACGACCTTGGCATCTGCACCATTTACCTTAACTGTGGCTCCAGGCTCTACTCGACCGGTGATGGTGTATGTCGTGGCACCGGCTATCATCTCGATAGGATCGGTAATGATGAGTTTAGGTGCGGTTGTGTCTCTGATTACTGTTACATATCTGATCGTTGTTGCACCTGTTGGTGACATGGATTTGATAACGAGTGTGTTGGATCCTTCCATTTCAAGGTTAGCTTTGTACTTGAATGCACCGTTGATGTCCACAGCAACCTTGTTGCCATTGATCGTTACTGTAGATCCAGCTCTTGTGGTTCCTTCAACATTAACAAAGTTGTTACTTACTGTCACGTAGTTGACCGGCTGATCAATGGTTAATGTCGGTGGTTTTACATCCTTACCAACTGATATGGTTCCTGTTCCATCTGCAAAGCCGGCAAGAGACGCCTTGACCTTAATGATACCAGTCTCGGTTGGTGTGATAACAATGGATGCTTCACCCTTGTCATTGCACTGCTTCTGCGGTATCGAGACTCCAGCACCCTCCACAACCAATTCTGCATTTGGAGCAGGTGTGTTCGTACCATATTCCTTTACCGTTACGTTAATAGTACCTGTTGCCTGAGATGTCAGCTGGCTCTCGGAGTCAACGATTACTTCAAGACCTCTCACTGAATCGAATCCAGGTAAGATGTAGTAATGTTGAAGATCTCTATCAATAGTAAACTCCCTTGGCCACTGGAAGCGGTTGTTTTCTTGCCTATATCTTATGCTCAGTACATGTTCTCCGACGCCAGTTGTCCTAATGAGGAACATACCCTCTGTTGCCTGCGGATCAGTCTTTGAGCGTTCCGTTCTGGTATAAACGTACTGAGGAGCTGCTCCTCCTGTTCTGTGTATACCAGCTTCAATCTGAGCTCCAGGTTGTAGTGGTACATCCTTGTCATGAGCTGGACGGAATACCATTTTAACATGGTTCTCCTTGGAGTAAACAAGATCAAAGAAGTCTTCGTTAAGCAACCCGGTTCCAAACGGTTCACCTGTCTCAGCTGATAGAGCTTGAACCCTTGGAGCATTTATCTCAATAATGTCATTATCAGCAGGGAATGCTTCCCAGTCGAGTTTGTAGATACCGTCTGATGCGGGGATGTAGGCGGCTGGATCGTTGCTTGAAGGTGGTCTGAATCCATATCTCCTATCCATATATCTCGGAGCATATGGGTCAGGTTTGAAATTCTGTGTGGATGAGCCACCGGAGAATGAGGATATTCCAGAGAGGTATGGGCTGTTTCCACCATACACATCACCCCACTTGGTGTTCGACCATGGGTTATCTCCCACGAGTCCTGTTAGTTTACACACATCAGGTGCGGTTACATAGAACTCGGTCTGTCCACGGTCATCCAGTGAGAGTGAGTCATTGTATGTTAACCTGTCATCGTCATTGAAGTCAGCTAGAACGTATCCACCATGGTGGGTATCCGAATAAATGGCTCCCATACCCCATGCCCACTCATAATCCTCATACGGGATTATGTCAGCAAAGTAGTATGTGTTGTATCTGAGTTTACCATCATACTGATCTTCGTATGCCTGGTTTGTGGTATTGTAGAATGTGATCCACTTGAGTTGTCCAGTGGCCCACTCCACATCCCTTTCGTAGAAGTTGAAACTCCACGAATAGTTGTAGATGATGAAGTCTGTCCAACCAAAGTTTCCTGCTCTGTAGATCTCGTTGTTGCTATCCTCGAGTATTCCATCTCCGTCAAGGTCGACTCCAATCCTTGGTCTCTGTCTTTCTATGTATGACTGCTCAATATCAAGTGGCCAATAATCCATAGCAATTATATCGCCTCTTGGAGCACCATTCATATACAGAGTACCATAGTTGTATGACATTGGGGTAGAGAACGCAGGGGTGAACCTTGCAACATCCTGCTCTGAACCACTGCACACACTGACACCCTTCGCAGTACCTCTAAGTAGCTTCTCTCCATCATGAGTCCAACAGGTGACCTTAACCTTGTACATGTTGTTGTTTGCGGCTGTCATCCAGAAGTCTGGGCTACCTGCTTCATTAGGTGTTGTAAACGTTACAAGATCGCTGTCATCTACGTTCTGTATCTCATACTGCACCAACGGCGGCCTCACCTTGACATTCTGTATCGCATAATGCTTTCTGTCTGGTGAATACACGTAGACATCGAATGAGTCCTCATCGTTTGCAACAAAGTTCCTGAAGGAGTAGTTACCTTCCGCGTGCTCTCCGAAGTCATAGTCGATAAAGTCAATGGCTTCAATCTGGGAAGCAAAGATACGATGATTATCAACACCTTCACTATCGGATGTCGGGTCGTTGTTGTGAAGATCAAGTCTCAACCAGTAATGCTGTGGCAACTCAGAATCCTCACCATAGTAGTAAACATTGTCTGGCCTTGGGTCGACAAAACCATTGTTTGCGATGAACTTCTCATTTGTTATTCGATACTCACCTGTCCAATCTGGCACGCCTTCCTCGACGAAGTCGAATGGTGTTACACCGTCCTCATGGTATACATGGAAGGTCAGAGGCTCATCGGGATCAACAAACTCAGGTGTCACTCCAGCTGTCAACACAGATGGTGTTGTTTCTACAACAAGGTCTTCTTTACCAATGATCCTCATTGGGTGTTGGGCAGCTAGATAAACCTCGTGAGAGAAGCCAGCAGGTCCAAACTCAGATACAGGTGGTATCTCATAGTACGGCTGGAAACTCCTGTCGTTGTTGTCATCACCATACTTGTATGCGGTTATCCAAACGGGCAGTTCTTCACCCTGTGAAATGATATGGTCTGGTGAAGCAAAAACACCACCGGACTGCTCGCCTCCACCAAAGTCAAATCCGATTTCGTCAATGCGACAACCGTTTTCCTCACTCAGTTCAAACTTGTAAACACCATCATTCCTTTGGTATGTCCTGGCGTCGATAATGCCAGCGCTCCATGTATTTGTCAACATATCGTAGGTACCCAGTATCTCAGTCTCAAAGTCGTTGAATGATATCTTGCCGTCACCGTTTATGTCATCACTCGGTAGATACTGCCATCCGTAGTTCTCTCTGTTGCTATTGCGAGGTGGATTTGTTATCCATCCATCGCCAACACCGATTCTCATTTCTGAACCTATGGCTTTAACACCACGGTCCTGCCAGCAGAATACTAGAGCATTGTTGCATTCCTGAACTACCTGTATGTCCTCATACTCCTTGAGGGTAATCTCAACAACGTTGTCCTGGTCAACCTGAATCTCGTCCGGTACACCATTGATGTCTAGTGCATGGACATCTATTCCATCAACAGGTGGTTTCTCACAGCAGTCCTCGAATATCTTCCTAGTACCATCATGAAGTTCGACTGTTATGCTTATGTTTCCATAGTTGATGGGTATAATCTCATCGATTACAAACAGGTCATTTGCGCCACCCGGTCTCCATGAACCAATATTTGCCCAGTGGAACGAAGTGTAATCAAGCGATCTGTCCAGCAATCTTAGATAGTCATTTTCTGGTATGTTAGTGTCATCCGGGTAAACAAGCTGATTCCTGACTGGATCACCGTTTGTCATGTATGGGCTTGTGCAGTTGCTGAACTGACCACCATGGAAGTTTAGAGCATTCTGTACGAATGAGTTTGCATTCTTGCTGTTTATCTCCAGTTTACCAGAGAAATCGTACTTGATCGGAAGGTACTCGGTTCCATTATACTCATTGTTAGCAAGGAAGTTGGTCTCTTCAGCGTCCATGAACTTTGGTCTCATGAATGGACCCTCAATGAGAACCCTCTTGAGCTGAAGATCGTATCTGACCGGATAGTTTCCATTCTCATCCTGTATCCAGTGCGTAATAGGACTAAATGAGAGATGCTCACCACGCTGATTCTTCAGTACAAAGAAAAGACCATAGTCCGTCAATGGGAAGAATTCTGTTCCAAGCTTAAGGAACTGCGATTCATCAGTGCCATTATAAGCCTTGCTCTGAATGGCTGGATAAGCATTCCATCCAGAACGTCTCTTTGACTCTGGTCCCTCAAGCCTGAATGTATGTGTCTGTCCACCAGGATAACACGTTACCTCTTCTGTAAGGTCCTTGATAATCGGGTTGTACGGTGTCTGTATCTGTGGTGCGGGAACGCCCAGAGGAGAGATCGGATCCGTATGGTATCCATCTGCATCTGAGCCCTCCGTGTAGTTTGCGCGTGAATACTGCAAAGCGTGGTCTACCATGGTCATCTCAGCGAAGTTCACATCTGGGTCTGGTGGGGTTACGTCGAACCTTATGAGTCCGCAGTAGTCAACACCACCGGTGTAGTCATTGAGGAAGCTTGGACCATTCGGTGGCCACAACTGCCCGTCAACGCTGTTGAAGTTGAATATCGTCTGCTCGGCTGTTACACGAATCCACAGAGGAGTCTTTGTGTTTCTTGGGAGTACGGCTACGAGCATCTGACCACCTGGGTCGGTGGTGGAAAGGTATCCGTAGTCTGTGACCATGGTTGGTACACCGAAGGTCTGGATGATGAAATTGATGTAGCTGTTGCCGTATGTATCGTTGAGTGTAATTGCGCCGGTCGGGATGAAGTCTTCTACCTCACCTCCACCAATGTTACACAGGTCACATGTCGCTTGTTTGCCTGAACAGTCAATATCAGTAACAGTACACTTCTCAAGTTCAGACTCTGGCTCAGCATCAACCGGTAACCTTGGTGCCTGTGTCTGTGCACCTCTGCCGTATCTTGGGTCAGGGGTTATAGCATTACCCCAGCTTGGGACACTGTAGTTCACATTACCATAAGTCTGGTTGGGAACAATATCTCTATATGTGAGGATATCCAAAGGTGAAAGCATATTGAGTGGTTCATAATCATCCCACTGCCAGCAGATGAACGTGTTATCGTCGTTTACCTGAACGATGTACTTCTCAGTGAAATCTACATTGTTTGCTGTGAACAAGAACTTGACACCTGCACCACGGCAATTGTAGTTAACACGGTGTGGTTTGTCTGGTATGGACTCTGTTGCAAATCTTATATTTGCAGGATCATTGACATCATTGGGGTTATCCCAGTTTTCAAGCGTCAGCACTAAGTTCGGGAATCTTTGCTCAAGCACCGTCAGGCACTTTCTGTTAGCTGTTATCATTAGGTCCTCGGGCTGTACTGTCGAAGACCACTTACCATAGCAATCGTAAGAGTTAGAAAGGTCTCTGTAGTGTATACCATAGAGTTCATAACGAGGATCATTGACCGGATCAAATACGTATCTTGCGTAGTTCGCATATGCACGATGCTCTGGATCCTGATAGACCTTCTTCCAATAAGGATCATAGTACTGACCGTCTCTTGGAACCATAAGTAATCCACTGTACGCACTTAGGTTCGTCTCTTCCTTTAGTACGTGGATGTATACCTTTCTGTCCTGAACGAAACCAGTCAAGTCACAAGATCCCCTGTATGGTGTAATCTCAAAATTAACTGTTTTATGATCACGGTCTATAATCCTAGACATCTCTGCTATGTTGTTGTAGGAAGACCTTGGCACGTTCTCCAGCAATACATAATACTTGTCATCTGGATCATAGGGCTCTGGTTGGACCTCAATCTTTATATGAGAGGTTTGCTCTACCATCAGAGGCTGATCGACTTCAACATCGATATCTATCTCGCCAGGTATTACCTCCATGTCCATGAAGTTGGAGAGTCCATTGTGTCCCATTGAGATCATGTTTACTTCATTCTCAACATACAACGGTTGAGACAGAGCAACAGGTGTGCCACATGCATAAACTCTGCCTTGAACATCAACTTCTGTTATTCTTATAGCACGGTAGTCAACCTGGTTGATATACCCGCCTGCACCATCACTTGGAACAAGGTATATATCCTCACCTGGGTCATACTCGAAGTTCCTTGGGATACCATCAGCTGGATGTGCCATATCGTAGAAGCAGTATATGGGATTGCTACCAACTGCAGGGAAGTAAGTTAGTACTTCACCAACATCCAAGTCACCAGGAGCAACTGTTGACCCCGCAAGGTACTGGATCATAGAGCCTGATGTACTACCACCACCCTGATTTCTGAATGTAGTGACAGTTGTACACCTGATGTCTCCAGCAGAGATCTGCCTGTCTCTATCCATGTCACGGTATATGTGCTCACCACAACCATAGGATGTTGCTCCGCCTATACCGTTTGTATCAAAGTAACCATAGGGAGGACCAGCTTGGACATTTGTTGGTATATCTGTAACCTTTGGATCAGTGAACGCAACCAGCTCTCCAAAGTCGTCCCATGGCGCTCCACGACCATAGTCGAAATCCCATTTCTCCAGTGACTCACCACCGACATTCTGCTCGACGAAAGTCTTCTCATCAAGGTCCTGATCGAGGTTCAACGCTGCTTCACCGTGTATATCCCTTATTGGCATACTTGGGTTAGCAAGAGCCTGATAGTCATAGCTGCCTATGTTGTTGTCAATACCATCATCAAGCCACACAGACCAGCCAGCAAACTGTCTTTCCTCGAAATGGATATCATGGAATATTGTTGCGGGTACGAAGAATCCATCGCTTTCCTCAGAGAGCATAGCACTCTCCTGGACACGGTTGAAGTGGTTTATGGTTGTGTCAAACTGAGATCTTAATCCTGCAGCCGTATAACCAAGATTTACGGGCATCCAGTATCCATTGTCTCGCCATCCTATCCAAGCATCAGTTTCAACTGCAATATCATAATAGGCAGATCTGCATCCACCGTTGAGAACCTCAGCCATCAGTAACAAGTCACCATCGATGATACCGGCTCTTGTTAGGCCATCCGTGTCAAATATGAGATAGGGACGACCAGCTCGATGCTGAGCTCTATCACAGGTCTGAAATCCTCTTACGTTGGTCAGACGAATATCATCATCTTCAACTGCCATAACACTGTTTCCGGGTCCCTTGCGATAGATAAACTCACCTGCATCATAGCTTCGAGTTATCACAGGGGGATTTGGATCTGTGGTTCCAGCTATCTCATTGTTATGGTATACCTCTGACTCGGTGAAGGATCCAATGCTCGGGTTTGCAAAACACCAAAGCGATGTGCCCGTATCATAGTCGTCACCAGCATCCCAAACACCTAGAACTCCACCGTCAAGTACAGCGGTTTCCTCAGGATAAGACTGAATGTAACCATTTCTGGTCACAACAACATCAGTCTTTCTTATGTCACCTTGGTCTACAAAATTCACAGGTGCTGTAGCAAAGTCTGGTGGAGGCATGTACCAACCTATTGTCCCTGCTTTCTCATAGATAAACTCGCTGAAGTTGTAAGCAACAGGTGTACCTCCCTGAGAGATGGGGGATGCAAAGCTATCTGGATAGTTTGCCGCACCAGTCACATTCTCAGCGTGGAGGATACTTCCGAGTGACACCTCGCCATCAGGACCTGGAACTAGTGGGAAGTAGTTAAGGCTAAGACCAATATCCCAGTCTGAGTATTCTTTAATTCGGGTTTCGTCGATCTCATCTGGAGTTCTTCCAGACTCGTCATAGACAATACCTGAACAAACAGCGCCAGCTGGACCCATTGCGTTCTCAGCAAGGAAATCGGTCATGTCAGCAAATCCAAGCTTCCAGAGCCTGTTTGTGTCATAACCAGTTTTCTCTGCATCCCAGAAGTATATACGCTTCTCATAAATGGGGGCTGCCTGGTTGCTCAGGTCATAACTCGAATCGTAGAATTGAAATCCGAACATGTTTGCATTCATGCTGGAGAAAGGATTATAGTCTGGATCTAGAATGTATGGCCCCTGTGTATTGTTTGATACAATTGGATCTACGAGAGCTCTTGGGTTGTCAGTACAGTTGTCATGATCATAGTCATGAGGGTCATCCATGTAGTTTACATCGTACGGGTCAGCGTATCCGTAGTACCTACAATCATTGAATCTACCATCTGGATCAAACCACAACTGTCCATGATCATCTAGAATCACATACCAATGATGCTTGTACTGGCATTGCCCGTCAATGCCTTCAATCGTCAGCCATACCTCAGTCCAAAGACCGTATGTTAGTTGAGCGATAGAGGTGGGTATGCCGTCCTCAGCAACTCCATCCGAACCATCATTCAGCATCGCTATGGTTGCGTATGTAGGTGTTGCAGGTGGAAGCGGAATAGAGTTTGGTGGATCATCAACCGCTCTAATCGCATAAGGCATCGGGAAACCTGTTCTTCCCCACCAAGTCTCTCCGGGCTTCTGCCATGGGACTAACTTGCTTTCTGGCAGTGTTCTTCCATAACGATCATAACCGATGGGGTTGAACCTATTTGCAACCATGGTTGCAGGCTGGTTTCCACCAGAATCGTTCGCCTCTATGTCAAGTGTCAGAAGTGGAAAGCTAACTAGCATTCCCACTACCAGTGCCAGACTTACTAGAGTAGTTACAACTTTTCTCATTTGTTCTCTCCTTCACCTAGTTGAAGGTTCACGGTACCCACTTGTGGTAAGGCACCGTAACCGCGAACTAATGTTCCTTCTAGCCTCGCGTATAACCAATCATTCATTCTTATAAATCAATCCTTTTTTCTCAGGTCTTACCCTCCTCTAATATGAGGCGGGTAAGACCATATCTAACCTATCAGCCTTCAATGGTGATGGTTATTCTCGTGTCGTTTCTTTCGACTGTAACCTTGTTTCCTATCAGTTCAATAACTTTCTGCACAAAGTCAATTGGCACCATCATTTTTGCTCCAACCATGTAAGGTGCAACGGAAAGTGTATAGGGGTTACCATTCACAGTGGCATTCATGGTGTTCAATATGCAATTGGCGGTCATGTTGCCAGCTGTTACGGTCATTGTGTTGCCTTGCGTAGCAGCGTTAATGCCATCGATCATGTCTGCGATATCCGTGAGCGGAACCATAACGGTGTTTGTCGCCTCGTCCAGCTCAGGTGGTTGAATTGTATTCTCTGGTTCTCCGTTGAATACCGGCACTGAATCAAAGAGACCCAGGTCGATAACGGTGACTCTCTTGATGAAGTATTCAGTTGGTCCACCTGTGTTTGTGTTTCCAGCGACATCTATCGCTTCTACTGTAACCGTAAATTTCTCACCTGTGTCTATCTCGAAGCGATCGCTCTTCCACACATCATTTGTGATGTATACGTTTGCAACCGGAACATCATCTCCACCCTGACTTACTGTTATTTTCTGGATCTGTGAACCTGGGGTTATCCTACCCATGAGATATATCTTACCGGATTCACCATATACATTGAATGCATCAATATCAGCCTGTTGTGGCATTAATATCTGTGGTGGTATGGTGTCCAATGTTACCCTAACTACTACCGCTGACTCAACTCCGTTTGCACCGGTCGCCAGCAGAGTTATCAGGTTTTCACCCTCTTCGAGATTTATCTGAGATTCCCACTTGCCATCAGCTCCAACCTTGGCATCCTTCTTTTCGACCATAAGCGTCGCGCCAACCGATATAGTTCCCGTTAGATTGATTGTTGACTTGTTGGTTATTGCTTCAAAGTCATCAACATCAATCGATGGAGGTGTTAGGTCTATATCAACAAATAGCACAGTCTTTCCTTGAAGTTTATCATCTAAGCTTGCTGTGACATAGATCTTTGAACGTGTTTCAGGCGTTACGTTCTCGAATGTAACCTCACCTGCGGCGTCTGTTGTGCCTTCCATCTCGATGTTTCCATCCTCGGAAATGAATGTCACCTTGGCACCCTCGACATCACTTTCTGAGCCTACATTCTCTACCTTCACGAGCACAGAGTCAGGTTGTCCTAGCTTGAGAATCTCATTGTAAGGTGTCGCTGTGACCTTGAGACCCTCTATTACGTCAAACAGTACCGCGCATCTTGTGTGGTTGTCAAAAGAATTGTCATATCTGAGTCCGGTCTCTTCCTCTGTTCCTATCTTGTTTACCCTTTCATTCATACTGAGCTCTCTGTTGATTGAAAGTTGTGCTGTGTTCTCACCTGTACCAGTTGGTTTCCAGTAGATGATGGTTTCCATAGCCTTCGGGTCATCCACAGACTCCACCAACTTACCCTTTATCCAATGCTCATAGAGGTTTGCATCTCGATATCTCCAATCCTGATATCTTTCTAGCTCTAACCATCCTCCAGGCTTGATCATTCCGTCTCTCTCGTCTGCTGGGTAAACACGTGCTATGAAGTGATTTCTTTGGGCATATGTTGCATCGTACGCTTCTGGATCAAGTAGTTCTGTAGAGGCTTCCTCGCCTGTTTCAGGATTGAAGAGCTTGACCGTTGGTGCTTCGACTCTTGCGTTTCTATTCGATAGAGCTTCCCAGTCAAGTCTGAAGGTGTGGTCCATGGTTCCGTAGTATGTACCAAGAGGGCCCATCCTTGCGAAGTATCTCTTATCCATATAGTTTGGATCAAATTCGTCATACCAACCTGGGAAACCAATTACGTCAGCATGTTCACCATCATTAGACAGCTCATTATTTCCAACCAATCCTCCAAGGTCACACACATCATCAGGCCAGTAGTAGAACTCAACGCTACCATTCTGGTTGAATGACAGTGAGTCAGCAAAAGTTAACGCTGAATCCATGTCAAGGTCAGCGAACACATATCCACCCTCATAAGGCTGGTTATAGATAGCTCCCCAACCCCATCCACGGTTGTTTGCGGGTGGAAGGTCCCAAGAGTTCTCAACCTCGTAGCTGTTGTCGTCATAACGCCAGTTTGTAGTGTTGTAGTGAACTAGTGGATCTGGGAAGTTTGTATACCACCAGCCGTCTACTCTGCCCATATACATGTAGTTTACATAAACCCTCATTGAACAGAAGCGGTTCATCTCAGAGACATTGCTATACATTGGATCTATTTCACCATCATTGTTCCTGTCGATACCGATGAACGGATAGTAGCGTAAACCCTCGCTCATCATATAGTAAGTCTGTACCCAGTTTATGATGTCATCACCAAGACCGTAACCTGCCACACCGTAGTTGGCGAATATATTGCCTATTTCAGTATTACCGCACACCTGGTAGTTGAAGTTCTGTGGTCTTGTGATGTATGGGGTGAACCTAGCTGTGTCTGAGCCTGAGCCTGAGCAGACAGATACATCTGTGGCGATGCCCTTGATCAGAGATCCCTGAGCATCCCAACATGTTGCCTTGACTTTATACGTTCTATCGTCGTTTGCAGTCATTATGAAATCTATATCATCAAACGTCTCTGTGGTTTCAAGGTTTGTGATAGCATACTTCACCTCTGGCTGAACGACCTTCACGGCAACTTTTGCTCTCTGCAGTCTGTCAGGTGTGTATGCATAGACCTCAAACTCACCCTGGTCGTTGGCTACGAATCCTGTGAACTCATATCGACCGGTTGCCTCACCGGCTTCATCTCTTTCAACAGCAAAGCCAATCGGTCTAAATGGGAACTGAGGATCACCGTAAAGCAGTGAGTTGCAGACGGTTGATGAATCGTAGTTGTGCAGGTCAAGTCTTGTCCAGTAGTACTGTGGTAGAACAGCATTCACACCGTAGTAGTATTGGTTATCAGGGTGTGGATCATTGAAACAGTGTGTCCAGATATCTCTGTCCTTGACGTGTCTGTTTCCGAATGCATCTTCGATACCCTTGGTGAAATCAACAGGCTCACCTGCGTTATCGGTGAATGTGAAGTGCAGTGGCGTGTCGGGGTTTTGAAGTTCTGGTGTCATACCAGCGGTTATTGGTTCTGGTCCGTAGGTCATGTTGAGCGTTTCCCTTGGGAACACCTCAAGCTTCTTGGTTCCAGCCAAATAAACCTCGTGGCTCATGGAGCCGATGGCTCCATCTATTGAATCATAGAGTGGTCTGAATGATCTGTCTCCATCATCGTCACCATACTTGTAGGCGTTTATCCAGATGGGCAACGTCTCATCTGCACTTACCACGTGGTCTCTGTAACCCATTGGAAGCGGTTCGCCAGTGGGTCCGTAGCCACCAAAGTCAAAGCCAACCATGTCCGGGTTTACAGTAAGTTTATACAGTCCACCGTTGCGTTGGAATGTTCTCGCATCAATAAACGCTCCAGTCCATGTGTTTGATGCAAGGTGGTAACTACCCATTATCTCAGTTTCATGATCATCGAAAGTGATGAATCCATCATCGTTGAAGTCATCCTCTGGCATAAACTGGATTCCCTGCGCATATACATCTGAGTTCTTTGGAGTACCTGTAACCCATCCGTCACCGGGACCAGTCCAAACCCCCTGATCAAGATCAAGGATACCACAATCCTGCCATGCAAACACAACAGCGTCGTTGCACTCTCTGTGCTCCCATTCATCGTAACCTTCGATGTTTTCTACCTTCTCATCCTCGGTTATCCTTGCTTTAAGAAGGGTTTCTTCACCGACAGTTACTCCACCTGACTCGTTTACATCGTCGTTTTCGAGTTCAATACCCAAGGCGTGAACATCAATACCATCCGTGATTGGTTTGACACAGCAGTCCTGGAATATTTTCACAGTACCATCAGCAAGTGTTACCTTGATCTCGATGTTTCCAGGCTGAATTGGAATCAACTCATCTATTATAAGAACTTCCTGTCCGCCACCGTATGTAGAGGCCGGCGGGTTGTGATAGATGTTGCTATGACGATAAACCAGAGCTCTTGACTGCTTTAGTGCGGCATTTGATGGTAGTCTGGCACCGAGTTCCTGATGGGTATCATCCCTGAATCCAGGATTCACAACATTTGTCCAGTTATCCGGACGCAGTTCGTAGTATTCAAAGTTCCTTGCGTCTATCTTTAGATAGCCTGACGTGTTGTATCTCAACGGCACGTTTTCGACTGCACGGTGTCTGAATTCACTTACCAGTCTCTTCTCTATATATCCAGTGTCATTGCTACTTGCACCGATGATATTCGGCCTGATATATCTCTCTGGATACATGAACGGACCGGATACCTCTATCTTCTGAATCTTCAACCAGCTGTCGCCGCTGACTGGTTCGAATGCGTACTTGTCCCAATCGCATCCGTTTAGGGACTTGGTCGGTGAGACTAGAGTAAAGAAGATACCGTAGTCTGTGAATGGATAGAACTCTGTACCCAGCTTGTTGTAAAGTTCGTAGTAGAGTGCTGGATAGGAGTTGAATCCGCCACCGCGAAGCGAACCAATGGCACGTGCACAGTGTGATTGACCACCGGTGTATGCCCTGCAGTCCTCGCGGTAGTTATCACATATTGGATCGTACCAGTGTCTAATCTGCCTGGTTGGTCTTTGCATCTCAGAGAGTGCGTCTGTACCAGATGTGTAGTCTGCTTGTGAGAACTGCAGACCGTGGTCTATAAATTCGAACTCACTGAAGTTCATGACCTCTGCAGGTTGCACATCAACCTTGAAGGTTCCACAGTAGTCAATTCCTGGTGAGTCATCAAAGATGAAGTATGGTGGGTGGTATGTTGGGTGTGTGTCGTCAAATGACCAGCTGGAAATGGTGGAGTTGTAGTCAAAGATAGTGTTGGCGAGGTATACCCTGATATACAGGTCAGTACTCGTGTTTCTTGGCTGAACTGGGACATATATCTCACCACCATCTGTGTTCTCATCCCAGTTGGTGATCATGGTTGGGATACCGTATGTCTCGATAGCGCCAAAGCGACCTGGGTTAGTCCAGCCCTGGAAGAACGGAGGTTCGGAGTTTACATAGCTGTTGTTGAATCTTCCAATCATGTCTCCCCTGTTGACTGAACCGAGGTTGGGGAATCCTGAGCCAATGTGGCAAACATCCTTGCAGATTGACTTCTCGAATGAGCAGTCATGATCATCGAGTTCTGTCGTTATATTTGAATCACCTGTAATAGCCTGTAACCATCCATCTGTGTCGGTGAATGGCTGTGAAGATGCATATGAGTATCTTCCACCAGTATCACCAATAGCACCGATGTTCACTCTGGCAGAGTATAGCCAGTCAGTTGGGTCAAGAGCACCTACGGCTCCACCAGGACCATTACCAATCTCTTCCCACCAGCGCCAGAAGGTGTATGTACCGTCTTCGTTAACCTGGATGATATAACGCTCGTTTGGTTCATCAGGACTCATTGCGGTACAGAGATACTTGATACCTGCGCCATGTGCGTTGACGTTGGCAATCATCTTGCCTCTTACGCCTGCCTGAAGGGCAACCGTTGAGAACTTCATGCCTGCCGGGTCGTTGATGTCATAATCGTTGTCAGCATCAAAGACACTCAGCACTAGGTTCGGGAATCTCTGGTCAACAGGTGAGATACATGTCTTGCCTGCATACTCAATATCAATCCACTCTGGCTCGACAATCATATCGAAACTGCCGTAGCAGTCATACTGGTTGTCAAGACTGCAGTCGGCTGTGATCATGCCCGATGTAGAAGGTACTGGTCTTGGGGTGTGATCTCCGGGATACTTGCCCTCATACATTGCCTGATCCCATGGTCTGAGCACCCAGTATGGGTCATAAATGTTGTACTCGTAGAGATTGTAGTCTTCATCCTCGTACTCTTCGAGAGGTCTCTCTTCTCTTAGTCCAGAGAGTACTGAGTCGGTTGGCACCGGATAGGTCACACCGCCACGCTCGAGGAAAACCTCGATGGTAAGTGGATCACAGGAGCCGTCCTCCTGTACAGAGCCCCTGTATGGGGTGTACTGGATGTGCTCAAGCGGGTTCTCTGGTGTCAGCTCAAGAATAGAGTATTCTGCTCCACCGACCTCAAGTGCGTGTGGTGGTGCGGTTGGGTTTCCGATAAAGTAGTTGTCGTCAACTGTACCGCCACTTGCTCTGCCTGGATCTGCTGGGAACTCAAACCTGTTGAATACGAGGTCATCACGGTAATCAAGGGCATAAACTCTCAGCCCGTGGTAGAATCCTTCGATGTACTGGTCGTGGTTGTCAGAACCTGATATGTCACCACTGATTCCCACAACGGCGTCACGCCAATAGTATCCATCGGCACAGTCACCGTAGCTGAATCTAACACTTCCATCATCATAAAGGGTTGCGGCGAAGTTCAGGTCAGCAGGTGAATTCTCGTCGTATGGATAGCTGGAACGCGTTGCCCATCTTACCCTCAACTGTGATGGATCCGGTTGACAGTAGAATATCTGCAGGTTGTCGTTTGGAGTAATACCTGAGCTCGGGGCATAGTAGCAGTGCTGATACGTACCAAGTGGGCATATGGTGTAGTCTCTGTATGCGGTGCCGTACCTGTATCCAAACCAGTAGTAGGTGTATGGGGTGTAACCCATTCGTGGATGCTGGTTGACTGGTGGGATATTGAAACCAAGGTAGCCAACGGGTGTGATATAGAGTGGTGAGCCTGCTGGGAACACATGGTCATAGAGTGGGAAGGCAAACGGTAGAGAAATCTCATCCGTGTAGCAATAGCCATTCAGCCACGTGCTTGTGAATTCGTCTTTGTCCAAAGCATACTCTGGCACAAGTCCATCACAGTACTCGGTAAAGGTGTTGGCTTCAAGCGTCTGGATGTAGTCTGTGTATGGCTCTCTTGCAGGTATTCCTTCCTGATAGACACCATTGAGCTTGACAACATACTTTTCACCTGGCTGTGGTGGTGGGTCAACGGACACCTGTATGTCAGAGGTCTGCTCGACCTTCAGGTGGAACTCGTCGTCCTCAGTAACAGGCACACCGTCTATCTTGACGTTGAGGTCAACCTTGCCTGGGAGAACGGGGATGTCCATGAATCTCGGATCTCCGCATCTGCCCATTGAGACCATTGAGACCTTTGACTTGATGTCATAGATCTCGCCTGCCGCCAGCCTTGTTCCGCATGGGTACCAGTAGCTGAATGGGGTTAGGGCTGAGTCACCATTTGAATTTGCGGATGAGGTTTCATAGTTCTCAACACCCGCGGTGTCGTTCAGCTTGTAAACGTATTTGTTCATACCGACATGGTGTCCGCCCTTTTTCAACCTAAGGCGGTTACCAGCCGATGGAATCTGTTCAATGTGATAAGCAGTAGCGTTGTCGAAGTAGACATCAATACCGTATCTATTCTTGTTATAGTTATAATAGTTCGCATGGTAGAAACCAACTGCACCCTCTATGTTGCCACCGGTTAGTGCAATATCCATGTCTGCTGGCCAGAAGTCGGTTTCGATGTGCCACTGACCACCAAACACGTAGGAGTCGACGTCATATACTGTATCCTCAACAAGCAGATCACCGCTCATCATCGGGTTGAGCATCTCAAAATGTTCAACCACCGAGTATCTACCTGTTCCAGCACCACTGGCTATGGGTGTACCAAAGTCATGTGCAAGGTCAGGTGTGAAACGGAGGAAGTGCATTGCCGACCAGCCACCGGAGTTGTGCCAGCCGTAGTAACTGCGGTTGTATCCCGAGTAGTAGTACATCTGACCGAATCCAGCACCGTCATGGTCCATGTATACACAGCCCATTCCGACTCTCTTCTCATAGCTTGGCGAATCCCTATGATCCTCAATAATCAGGTCATAGTTGAACTGATACTGATTCCACAGGCCGGGTCCATCGTTTGTGCAAACATCGTCACCATCAGAATCAAGACCGCGATACCACATGAGAGCTGTTGAAATCTGTGAGTCGTAATATGAATAATCGTAGAGCCGCCAGGCGTTTCTTCCACCTGGGACTGGGAGTGTTATGTTGTGATAGCTACCCCAGCTGTAGGGGAAATGATAACCATAACCGTAGTATCTTGCGTAGTATGTACCTGGGACATTGTACTGATATGTATAGTTTCTTAGATAATACGAGCTGGTTACTGTTGTGTCCTCATAAAGTTTGAGTTTGTCATCATTAGTCAGGTCTGGATGGTCATCACACTCTATTGCAAGCAGGTCTCCGCACTCTCGCGTATACGAATAGTACCTCATATAGCCGTAGGGATAGTAACTCCACGAGCTGTAGTCGTAGACGTATCCACTACTATAGGAGTACACCTGACCAGCGTTGTGAGTATGTGGATTATATGTGTATGGTGATTGACGTGAGAGTGCTCCCGCCTGCTGGTAGAACCAGTCCCTACCAGCACTCTGCACCGTAGCTTCTGCTGGCGGGTTTGTAAGAGTGGAGCCATCGGTATATCCAGAGATTCCAAATGCACCGGCACCCATATTGTTCTCACCGCGATTATATAATCCTTCAGCGTTTCCACCATGACGGTCGGGACTCCATCTGTACAGTCCAGCGCCGAAATCGGAGTCGTTGAAGTCCTCAATACCATAGGGGTGAACACCCTCTGTATCCCATGCGAACATGTATGTGGTGTCGAAACCGGCGGCAAGGGAGGGATCCCAGTAGATCAACTCACCCTCGTCGTAAAGACCATTTGGCTCCCAACAGCCTACAGGTTCGTCATAGAAGGACAGTCCTGGAGGCATTGTGATGATGGGTCTTCCGTAGTCCAGGTCGCCAGCGACTACATATGAACCGGCTGGATAGGTTATCTTGGTTCCAGCGTCGGTTGGACCTGTTGGGGGTTCGGAGTAGACCTCCATATCTACCATTCTCTGGTCACCCTCATTAACGAGACCTGGGTTGAAAGGAGTGGTTATTGTGCTGTCGAAAGGATTTGGTTGGAACGGTAAACCAAGAATAGCAGGCTCTTTGTTGATGTCACGATAGAATGGTTCACCGCAACCGAAGTCGAAGTTGTCCATGTCGACAGAGCCAGGTGTTGGAAGTGATGTCCAGTCCCATGAGGTTTCGTAATAAAGGTAGTCATCGTTGAATTCAGTCAGGTTGAAATCCCAGTCCATAGCTGTTTCAACGTCCTGACAACCTACAAAGAGCTCACCGGCTTTGAAATTGACATGGTCATCAGCCAGTGACAGCTGATAACACTCGCCTCCCTGAGCACGGTTGTTGTCTATGCCGTTGTCAAGGAACAGCTGAAGACCGATGTACTCCCTGTAAAGCAAGGCAACGTTGTAGAATGTAGTGACAGGCATATAGAAGCTTCTGCCGTTTACATCGAGTGCTGTTGCCTTGTTGAGATTCTGTGCCATCGCAACTATATCACCGTTGGGGGAGTGGAACTGGGCGGCAGTCATGGATGGATACATCTCTACGGGTTCGTAGGTATCCTTCTGCATGACACCAGACCACAGGTCTGATTCAACATGGATGTTATATTTGTAGGAACAGCTGGTTCGAAGTGTTTCAAGCATGATAATGGCATCACCCATATAGAATCCGCCACAGCTTGCACCCATTCCGTTTATTCTTCCATTGATGTTGGTTAGCCTGATGTCTCCTATGGACACCTCACCGTCATCATCAGCGTCAAAGTACACCTGGTCATATAGGTTTGTACCTGCTGAGCTGGTGTGTCTTATCTGGTCATTGATGCTCAGTAAGTTCATGTCAAGCAGAGCGTAGTTGTTCGCCAACTGCCAGTTGTAGTCCTGATCAATGAGACCGACAAGCGTTCCCTTTGTGAAGCTGAAAGACTCTCCACCCCATTCGATTGTGTATGTGTTAAGCCTGAGGTCGAGGTTGTCGAATGTACCCGAATTATTGGCATCGCTGAAGATTGGCTCGCCGTAGGTATAGGTGCCGTTTCCGTCAACGTCTATAAGGAATACACCAGTAGAGAAGTTAGACAGAGCCAGACCATGGTCCCAATCATAAGCGAGTATGTTTGAATCATTGGGTGTCCATCTTGTCATATCCGAATCTGATGTTTGGGTGTTCCACAATACGGGTTTTCCAGGGTAGTATGCGTTTGGTGTTATACCATCCGGTCCACCAACAAGACCTGATGACGTGTGGAAACCATCCGGTGCGTATGCACCTTCACGCAGGTAGTCAGTCTGATCTGCAATACCGAGTTGCCAAACTCGATCTATACCCTCTTCTTCGTCCCACCACCAGTAGTGAATCCTCTCGTGGTAGTTTGGAACAGGATATGCAAGACCACCTTGATTGTAGTTTGGGTTGAAGATATATGGTCCCTGGGTGTTGTTGTCGCCACTTGGATCTACAACCATGCGTGGGTTTGTATCACAATCATTCCATCTTGTTGTACCATCGCTGGAGAATATTGAGTTGCTTCTGTAGAAATCTGAGGTTGGGTCAGCAGGCTCCCAGTATCTGCAGTCATGGAACTTGCCATCTGGGTCAATCCAGACCTGTCCAATCTCATCCATGACTATGTGTCGCTTATCATACAGCTGGCTATCTCCACCATCAGCATCAACCGTCAGGAAGACCTCGCAGTAAAGATAAGGCAATACCGACCAGTTATCGTCTGCAGACTGATCTACACCCTGGTTGATAAGACCTTCCCCCGTGTCGACGTATGCGTTCATGCAGTTGGGCATCTGGTTATTACTAGTACCCCACATGTCGTCATCTTCATACTGCCACGGGAAAAATACACCTTCTTGGGCATCATATGTGGGTGTGCCTGTGAGACCGGCTTCCTCATCAAATCTGCCGGTATTCAGGTTTACGTCTACACCTTCATAGTCCGTAGCTCTTCCATTGAGTAACGGTCTGCCGTAGCGATCATATCCGCACCGATTCCATCTGCCTACGATCATGGTTACATCTCTTACATCACCATTCTCATCAGCATTGACAGACATTGTACCAACAAAACCACTCGTTAGCATTCCAACAATCATCAACGACGCTACGAGTAAACTTAGTACTCTCTTCATTTGACCTCTCCTTTTAGACTAAAGCCACCAAGGGGCCAATCTAGGGCCACTTCATTCCTTAATGAAATCGAAATAAATCGTTCAATCAAGCTATTCTTCCTTTGGTTATCAATCTCAATTCTGTCTCACGCTCCTCGGGGTGAAATCACCACGAGGAGATACATTTTTCAATTCAAATCAGCTTCGGAGTAGTTCGACTACCTTACCAGCTCAAGGGTCATCTTACCCGATGCCTGGTCTCTCGTGGTCTCTATTTCAAACAGGGTTGCGAAGAAGTTCACATCAACAAACACGATACCCATCCTGTCCACCGGAGCGTTCGGCATTGTGCTTGTCTCACCATCAATGGTAAACTCAGTATCTCCGCTTACCATTGTCAACATCTTACCGTCAACATTTGCAGTAGTATTGTCACCCATGGTGGTGGGGGTAGCATCTCCAAAGAATGTGGTGAGGAAAGTAAGTGGTGCGTAATACACGCCACCTTCAACGTATGGGGCACGATTGAACTGACCTGCTGGGTTTCCATTCATCGTTATTGAGCTTGAGCCTTCCTGAATGACCATGACTATGCGTTCTATAACATGCACGGTGAAGTCGTAGGACATCTCATTCTCAGCTGGGTCGACTGCAACTATCTCAAGTGCGAAGTCACCAGCTTCGACATTCTTCAGTTCGATACGCCAGGTGTCGTAAACAACACTCGCAGGCTGACCATTGACTGTAACCTTAGAGTATGGTTCAACCTTACCAGACAGGACGACGTCCGGTCCGAACACATCGACACCTTCCTGATCAAATATGACCTCTGGGGGTATGGAATCACGGGTTACACCCACGGTCAGTGACGTGGTCATTCCGACCGTGTTGGTTGCGGTTATCTCAATTGAGTTGAATCCATTCTGAAGACTTATCTCACGACTGAAGACACCCTCTGCATCTACATCGGCTTCTGCATCGGCGATCTTGACCGAAGCACCGATATTGGTTCTTCCGGTGATCATGATCTTTGATTCCTTGGTTGTAGTTGGTGGGGAATCAACGATTAGCATTGGAGGTGCAACTTCGACCTCTACGTCAACACCTACTGAAGCCATTCCATACTTGTCATCGTTTGCCTTAATGATTATCTTACCAGCCTTGGTTGGGGTTACACTGAACTCAGCGAGACCCTTAGCATTTGTGGTAGCACTCTGAGCAGAGACAACACCACTTTCGTCATCCAGGGACACCTTTACACCTTCGACTGGCTCGTTTGCTCCACCGGCTACTACTACCTTGACGGTGAGAGTTGATTCAACTCCAACCTTGAGTGATCCTGCAACCTCTGGTATCAGCTCAATACCCTTGACTACGTCTAACGCCTGTATGGCTGTGCTTAGATAATAATCTGGTAGATCCATTGAGCTAAACATCATGTTTTTAAGCTCTTGGAATATCAGACCTGCAGTTGCCTCACCCGTACCCGTTGGATCAACATATATGTATACTTCTCTGTCGGTCTCATCTTCTCTGCCCTTCTCAACTCTACCTAACACTTGGTTCTCAAATCTTGGGCTTGGTTCAGTATTATCCTTGTCTGGACCAGAGTACATGATAATTGCATCATCACTCACTGGCATATCTCTTCTGTCTGCTGGGTAAACCTTGACCAGCATGTGGTTCTTCACACCATAAGTCAGGTCATAGTTGTCTGGGTCAAGCATGTCTTTTCTCCAAGGCTCTCCGGTGAGTGGGTTGATTATCTCCACTTCGGGTGGGAAACAGGCGACTTCTGTGTCAGCAAATGCTTCCCAGTCAAGCATGAAGGTACCATCCGGGTAGTTGTTTCTAATCCTGTATCGCTCATAGTTTGGATCAAACTCATCACTGTAGCCAGGAAGTCCGGCTACGTCTGCAAACTGTTCCACGTTACAGTACTTATTGTAGCCAACCAATCCGGTGAGGAAGCAAGCATCTGCAGCAAAGAAGAAGAAGTTTGCTCTACCCTGTTCATTCAGTGAGAGCGAGTCCTTGTAAGACAGGTCATTATCACGGTTCAGATCGGCTACTGTGTAGCAGTAACGGTAAGGATGGTTGTAGACACAAGCATAACCCCACTGCCTTGGTATTGACTGGAACTGTGGCTGTGACCTTTCTGAATTGAAGTTTGAATAGATATCATGCATTACTATAAACTCAAGTGATCTCTGTGCTGTTGGCCACCACGCGTCACCGCCGACATAGGACCGTATCTCATAGCTTTCATCCGTGTACTTGAAGTTGAAAGTATTGTAATAGAGACCGTTGACACGTCCGATCTCACCGTATTCATAGTGGTCAATTGACAGCTGAGTCAGAGAGCCGTCTCCGTTCTCATCAACACCAAAGTAGTTGTTGTAGTAAGATGAGTTTGTTATACCATCGTTGTTTACCGAGTAGCTACCGAACCAGTAATTAAATGGTATTGTGTTGAGTATGGTGAATCTTGCATAGTCATCACCTTCGCCAGAACACACACTCACGCTGTCTGCTATCCCCTTGAGTAGTTCATCCTGAGCGTTTCTGCAGGTAGCAGTTACTACATATGTCCTATTGTCGCCACCAGTCATTACAAAGTCTGGATCACCATTGGTAGATGGAATATCAAATATGTCGCTTGGTTGATCCCTGTTTGCTACCTCATAACTCACCTTGGGCAGAACAACCTCTACATCAACAACACCAGAATGTCTTCGATCTGGTGTGTAGACGTATATCTCGAAATCCCAGTCTTCACTTGTCTGGTCGTTTGCAATAAAGCCATTGAACCAGTACTGACCGTTCTGCGCGTCGTATCCAAACTCGATTGGCATGAATGAGTCGTTGTACATCTCGGTGTTGCACATCAGCGTGCCTTCTTCATCGGGCAGGTTATGCAGGTCTGTCCTCAGCCAGTAGTACTGGGGCATATGTACGCCATCACCGTAGTAGTATTCATTACCGGGGGTTGGATCCTTAAACAGGTTGTCAAGAACACTCCTGTCAATAAGTTCTGTGTCACCATGAGCATCTGGTATACCAAGTTCAAACAGGTTTACGGGTTCTCCGTTGTAGTCAGTCACGTGCAGTGTGAATGGCTCACCGTTGACTAATTCTGGTACAACACCAGCTGTCAGAGGCTCTGGGCTATAGGTCACATTAAGGTCTCTCATCGGTTCAACACCAATCGTGGCTTGACCAGCGAGATATACCTCGTGAGAGTACATCTGTCTGCTTATCTCATCGTAAAGTGGGGTAAAAGCCCTGTCCTGGTTGTCATCGCCATACTTATATGCAGTTATATTGAGTGGACATGTCTCTGTGCTGTCGATGATGTGGTCAACATGGTTTCTCAGAAGTGGTTTACCGTTCTTGTCCTTACCGCCGATATCGATACCCACCTGGTCGATGAGCGCTCCATAATCTTCGAGCAACTCTATTGTGTATTCGCCGTTCTCACGCTGGAAGGTACGTGCATCTATCATTCCGCCCGTCCAGGTGTTCGTTGCCATTTCGTATCTGCCGACAATCTCGGTTTCCCAGTCGTTGAAGGTTATGAAGCCATCATTGTTTCTGTCAACGATTAGTTCGTAGGCAGTCTCTTGCTCGGTAAACTCTGAAGAGACTGGTGGCATTGTTATCTGACCGTCTAACGGTCCGAGCCAGTAGTTGGAGTCGGGATCTACAACACCTCTATCCTGCCATGCAAACAGAACAGCATCGTTGCACTCCTTGTTCATCCATTCACCGTTGTTGAGCATGCCAACACCTCTGTCCTCGGTGAGGGTGAGGTTGAATACGTTGTCTTCCATAACGGTTATATAGGATGGAGCTCCATCTATCTGGAGACCATGCGTTGGGATACCTTCTCTGGTTCCCTCTTCATCCTTAGCACAACAATCCTCATAAACTTTCTTTATTCCATTTGCCAGCTCTACCTCTATCTCGATATCACCAGAACCAACTGGTATTATCTCGTCTATTACCCACACAGCTGGATAGCATGGGGTAACTGGGTCTGCCACCGGTCGGTTAAAGTTGGATCTTGATATGTACCAGAATCCACCGTAGTAGAGGTCTTCCCACTCAGTCAGCCAGTAGTTGGGATTTGCATAGGTATAGCTGTTTTCGGTGGACAGTGGGTTACCAAGCTGACTGAAGTCTCCACCACCTGCGCTACAGTACGCACCAAAGTTTGAGGAGTCTATGTTTATCTCACCTGAGTAGTCATACTGTATTGGCAATCCTATTACATTGTTGTACTCATAGAATGGGTTATCTCCACCCACAATACACCTGAGTGATAGTTCATCGAAGTACTTCGGTCTCATGAATGGACCCTTGATCCTCATATTTGTGATGGCAAGGTCAGCTTCCTGGGCGCGGTCTCTCCATGGGTGTATATGGTTTCCTGTGCCATCCTTGAGGATGAAATAGATACCATAGTCAGTAAGTGGGAAGAATTCCGTTCCGAGCTTGACAAACTGGTTCTCCCATATCGCAGGGTATGCGTTCCAGCGGTTACCAATACCACCATTCAACCTACCAACGTGTGTCTGACCGCCGGGGTAGCATCTGAATTGCCTGCTGTAGTCGTATATAATTGGATTGTAGGTTGCTTGAATCCTTGGAGCCGGTGGATCCATATGATAGAGCGGGTTCACGCCAGTGGTGTAGTTGACCTGTGAGTTCTGAAGGGCGTGATCTCCAATCCTGAACTCAGCGAAGTTAACGTTGGCATCGGCTTCAAGCACCTTGATAACGGTGTATCCACAGTAATCGATACCGTATGCTGTGTCACTGACAAAGAAAGGACCTGGGTAGTGCACAACCGAAGAGTTGTAATCAAACACTGCCTGATGAGTGTATACTCTCACATGAAGGTCTCCACCCTTGGTTGGCTTGACTGGGAACATGATCTGTCCACCGTCAGAGCCTACCGTCCAGCGGCTTATGACGCATGGGATTCCATAGTGCTCTATGTCACCATAGTTTGCAGGGAGTGAGTTCGGGTTCGGATAGTTGGAGTAAGGATCACCCAGGGTACCCATGAATCGACCATAGAAGTCATGTGGTGAAACGTCACCAAGGCAGGGCCACAGTGAACCATCATTACACGGGTCACACACACCACCACCGATAGAGAGGTCATTGTCTGTGATGGCAAGATCATATGTATTGTCTTCAACTGGGAGTGGTGTCCTTGTCCATGGAGTCACTGGGTTAATATTGTCGTTGTCCAGCCACTTGTACAGCCAGTCAGTGGAATCGAGCGCACCAAATATCTGTCTTGGGTTGAGTGGCTCATACCAACGCCACCAGTAGTAGGTGCCGTCGTCGTTTACCTGAACGATGTAACGCGGAGGGCTTGCCCATCCGGCTGTCATCAGGTAGTCAACACCGCAACCCGTGGCATTGACGTTTGCAATAATGGTGTCCTCAACGCCTGTTCCACCAGCTGGACATGACATTGGTATGTCTGCCGGGTCGTTGACGTCATTGGGGTTGTCGCTGTCCATGAGCGTCAGCAGGACATTGGGGAACCTTTGATCAAGCACTGATATACAATTACGTGCTTTTATTATATCAATTTTCTCCGGTGCGACATTGAACTTGCCTCTCCAGAAGCAGTCATAGCTGTTGTCAAGGTCAGGTGAGACAATATCGGGTGGAAGGATGGCTGAGAACTCTCTGGTTGGATACATGTCGAGGTCAAAGCGCAACCACTTGTTGTCTACCCAGAATGGGTCGAAGTATACAATTCCTACCACTGGCTCGCCGAATATGTGGTCGTAGTTGAGTCCGGCGTGCAGTGAGAAGGCGTCTGTTGCGGTAACAACTGGCTCTGCCCTGCGGTCATCTGCATCGCACTCGTCATAGTGCTGGAACTTGAGTGGGTCACGCGTCTTTATTCCGCGCACGTGTGCCACCCTGTAACGGGAAGAGTTGTACCAGTAATAGTAGTGGATCCTATCAAGGGTAATTGTGTCGTTTACATAGTCGATACCGACAATCATTGCCACATCATAGAGGTAGTAGTAATCGCACTGTGGGTCACTCAGCCACCAATTGCGGTATCCGTAACCAACAAAGTCACCGATTACAAATCCAGAGACGTCTCTAAGTCCTACTACCACATTTTCACCACGCTGACCACGTTGGGTTACATATGTTTCATGGAACAGCGGATTAGTGCCATCATCGTAACCGATGTCTCGTGATATTGCTTCGGCTATGTGAGTTTCTTGCGTTGGGCTGTGGTTCCAGCCCACTACGACTGGTGCTCCAGGCGCAAAACCGTCTATGCTCTTGACGGGTAGGATGTGAGATCTGTTATTTGGTGAAAGTGATCTGAAGCTGGTCTCAATCATCTCTGTCTTTGCTTCGACTGAGTAGGTGTGCACATCTGTGATGCGTCTTCTCTCGGTGTTTCTCATGCCACCCACGAGTACCCAGTCACCCTTCAGGTATCCGAAGGTGTCCTGGACTGCTATTACTCTGCCGTTCCATGGATCATTGATATTATAAGACGGCTCACGGTATGTGAGGTATGTCTTGGGTGGTGGGTTCCTCGGCACAACAGCCGGATCATCAATACCGCCAGCATCCCTGTACAGGTTGATGGTGACGGGGCTCCTGGTTCCATCCTCTAGGCATGTGCCTCTGTATGGTGTGAATTCAAAGTTTGCAACCGGATTGTCCTCGGTTATCCACCTGTCGTCTTCTGCTATACTTAGTGCTGGGCGACCGGGCTTGGCTGGAATCTCGCCTGGGGTAAACATGACGTTTGCCTCAGAACTGAATCCACAGGTTCCGCCCTCTTCCCACTGGTAGTAGGTGTCGGTGCCGTTGTGAATGCCGACTTCTGAGTAGCCGTCATAGTAGCTGTAGTATGGTGCCGGGCATTCGGTGTTCTGGAACTGGATGAGTATGCGACCGTCTTCGAATAGGATGAGTTCTACCTCAAGATCTCCTCCACCTAGGTAATTCTCCCCTTTCCACTTAATCAGGAAAGCTGTCTCACCGGTATCTGGCCAAACAACGGGTCCCCAACAAACTTCCGCTGGGGCTCTCCACCATGCGCTAAGAGCTGTAATGTAGGGTACACCTCTGTGATATGGATAATCAAATGCATCGGTCATGGCATATCGTGGCGTCCACCAGTATCTGTATCTGTATAGGTTCGTGTAGTATCGTCCCTGGGTTCCAAGATTTATATAACCGTTGTATCCAATCTCTATTCTACTGAAATCCATTCCGAAGAAGGTGAAGTCCCAAGGTAGATCAACATTCTCTCGGTACATCCCGCTACCATAGTATCCGCTGGCATTCCACATGGTATTCCAGTCACCAGGTATAGAACCATCAGTTACGATATCAGAGCACTCAAGCCACTCACCCGTTACATTCTCCATTGAGTAATACTCAACAGCGGGTACGGGCTGTCTTGCCACAAGCTGGGTGTCACGGAGCGCCACAAAAATACTCTCGCCTGGTTTTGGCGGGGGGTTAACTGTTATTTCAACGTTGCTGGTCTGTTCGACCTGCAACGGCATGTCCATATCAACCGTTACGTCCATGGTCGGGAATGGTAGCACGGGGAAGTCCATGTAGTTATAGTCGCCGTTCTTGCCCATGCTTATCATGAACAACGGGAATTCGTGTGTAAATACATCACCTATGCCCATCGTCTCGCCACATGAGTACTGAGCAGACGATACATCGACATCTGAAAGTCTTATGTCGCCGGCATTTGTCTTATCGTCACCATCTGGGGCAAGTGGAGGCTCTGGGTGGTCCCAGTAGATTGGCTCATCTGGGTCAAGGATGCCTGATGGCAGTCTGGAGACGCCGTGTGGTTTGTCGTAAAACTTGTATACGGGTTCAAGGGTTATAGGGTCAAGGAAGCGAGAAAGCACTCTTCCCGTGTCGGCATCGCCCTCTTGGACAGTTGAGCCTGCTCGATAATCATTGTATGTGCCGTCTGTTATCGTGCCCGTTCTCACCTGAACTTCATAAAGTCTTCTGTCACCAGCGGAAACATCACCGCTGTTGTCTATGTCGAAGTATACCGGTTCATTACAACCATACTGACCTGGGTCATCGGGGGCAGCTGTTGGGTTGTCGGTGTCGAAGAACTTTGGAAGGTCTTTTGAGCCGTCAATCCTTGTCAGGTCTCTACCGAGGTCAAGGTCTGGGGCACGGCTAGTTGCACCTGCAAAGGCTGAGCATACATCGCCTCGCTGGTAGTTGTCGCTGAGGTCTTGAGCAACTGGCGCTAGTTCCGGCAAGTTTGGTACGGGGTTGTTGTCGTATCCACTGTCCACAAACAGCTCCAGACCGAGGTATGAACGGTAGTCTGGTGTTACGTTATGTATGGTAGCGGAGTGGACGAAGAAATCGTCCTCTTCTGGTCCGAGCACGGTTTGCTTGGCTATTCTGTGTGCCGCATCATCCACGTCATCGTTTGGTGAGCGTATGGCACATGCCGTGACTGATGGTTGTACACCTCTCCAGACACCAATTGTTGCGCCTGGGTTGTCTGGGTCATCTATATAAACCCTTTCACCCTGCCAGAAGTCTGACTGGACTGATATGTCATAAGTGGGCATGCAGGTTGCGTATGGGTGGTCAATCTCATCCCACTGTCCGTTTTTGTCCATCAGCTCATACTCAGTGTTCCCTGCAGAGTCCGCATGCCAGTCGCTGTTTCTTACCGCATCCTGGTATCTGGGGTCGTTTACATCGGCTGTGAGTACTTCAAGCATGACGAGTGCGTCATGCTCCCAGCAACCGTGGGCGGCTTTGAAACCATTCTCATCACGGTGAAGGTCGACATTTGATTTCCTGATGTCACCCTCTGATACCTCGTTTGCGCCGGGGTTTGTCTGCAGGTATACGAAGTCTCCTGGGTTGTAGCTTAAAGGTACAACGGGATCGCCTTCGGCAAAGTTTGCATCGAGTAGACAGTCAAGGTGAATCTGGTACTGAATACGCTCCAGAAGATCTCTGCCATATGAGTAGCTGTACCATGAACTCGAGTATGAGTAGTCATCGTGGTCAAACACGGGTGGTCGGTTAAATAGAACACCCCTGTAGTATGTATAAACACGGCAAGGAGATCCATAATAATATTGATACAATACACCTCTGTTGTATATCTGTATTATCTGAAGCATCTCACCCGTGTTACCAGAACCAAAGTACACATAGTCGCCGTTGTTCCATCCGTTGAAGTAATAATAGTACCAGGAACGATGACCATACATGGGACATAACCCGCCATACCAGCCATTGTAGTTATATGAATAATTACCTGTATCGTTTGGTGTGGTTTCAACAACTGCTACAGCTGTACAGGTACGACTCTCTCCGTTGGCATTCGGTCCTATCCTTACTGTTGAACCTGCGGTTATGTCATTTGAACCGTCACCGTCGAAGTCAAGCTCAGAAACCGATATCATGGATTGCGCGCCTGCAACTGAAGAAATGTTTGCCCAGTTGTTCGGGTCGGTTTGGTCACCGAGGTGTCTGTGCCTGAGTGTTGTTCCTCCGCCAGAACCCTTGGCGGCATACACAAATCCTGAAGGCATAGTATAAAGCGAGTCGCTCCAGTCAGTGAATGACGCGGCATCGACATCACCTGCCTGAACAGTTGTGCCTGCCATGAATGTTATTGGCGGATTATTGAGTGTAACGTCTGAGAGTCTTATGTCACCTGGGCTTATCTCACCGGAAAAGTCGACATCTCTGTAGAGCGGGTCACCGACATCATAAGCGCCACCAGCCGGTGCTGGCCCAGGGCTGTTGAGATTGCCGTATGCATCGGCAAACATTTCATTTGCACCGAATGCATTTACTGGCATCCCGATATCCCACTGACCGCTTCTGACAACACCGTCTGACATGAAACCGAGTGGGCTTTCAATGCCTTCACCGATGTAGTCTGGCGCGGAGAGTATGCCCATCTGCCATGCCCTGGATTCACCTTTGAGTGTGTGGTTTGCATACGCGTCGCATGTGGTGTTGGTGTCAAGAGAGCTTACCTGGTTGATGACCTCGGGGCGTACCCAGAAGTAACATGGTTCTGTATACAGGAAATTGACCTCTCCACCTGCTGTTTCTTTTGAGAATTGATAGGGTCCCTGGGTGTTGTTTGCATCGTCCGGGTCAACTCTGGCAAGGGGGTTTGCAAGCGCTGAACCGACAGTGATGCCGGTGTCTTCATCTGTCTCGTAGCTATAATAGGGTGAAAAAGGATCAGCTGTGACAAGGTATCTTGAATCATGGAAGTGTCCGTCCCTGTCAAACCATACCTGACCAGCGGTATCCATGACCACATACCATCTGCCTACATTCCAAAGGTCTCCCCTGTCGGCTACAACAGGTCTTGACTGCCCATTGGCCGCCTCTATTGTGAGGAAAACTTCAGTCCAAAGCATTGGTTGGACAGTAGATCTGAAATTATTCTGTCTGACTCTCTGCGCAATGCCACTGCTCGAAAGCGCAAGTACAGCGTTTGGCATTCCGTAGTTTTCTCTTCCCCAATAGCTATTTAGGTTCTCACCATGATGCTGCCAGGGGAAGGTCTTTCCGCCAGGGAGGGGGTCGCCATACTTATCATGACCACACAGAGCCCACCTGTTTATAATCATGGTGGCGTGCTCATTTTCTCTTCCCTGGAACACCTCTGGACCAGGTGTGCCTGCGGCGTTAGCGCTACCGACACCCAGAATAGGGGTGATTATTCCCATGATCATAGCAACTGCAACCAGCATTACTATAGTTCTTCTCATGTAACCTCTCCTTTGGACAGACCCGCCTCGTTAAGAGGCTTGCCATGTTCCTTCAGTCCACCTGCACCAGACAGGCAAACCAGTCTTACTTCTCGACTTCGCTCTATCAATCTTCTCATGTTTTTAACTACTGCCAATTATATAAATCCGATCTTTCTCGGCCATGTCCGGCGACATTTGCAACCGGACATGGCATATAGTCTTGGTGACTACTTTCTCCTGCAAATTACAATCGTTCCTTCAAAGATGTCTATATTGAGTTCACCATTGCTTGGCTCAAGCAATCTCAGATCGTCCAACGCAACCATCATCATACCCGCAACTATCTGTGGAGCTGCTTGAAGTTCTACTTGTGCTCCATTGAGCACCGCAACTGCGTTGCCCTGAGTTAGCACTAACGTATTGGTTCCCCATGTTAGCGTGATTGCCTGTCCAGCCGGTGATGGTGATATATCAAATAGGCCGGCTATATCTGCTATAGGCATCCAAAGTATACCAGTATCACCACTGGTTGGTGCAACATTGAGCTTCTCGGGTACGCCATTATTCAACACTACATCAGAATTTACAGTGAACATCAACTCGGTTGTTGTCCAGATGTAAACAGTCTCTGTATAATCCTCCGTCTTACCTGTTCGTGGATCTGTTGCTACTATCCTCAGTTCATTCTCACCTGGCTGTACAGCTACATCAGCAACAAAGGTGTCATTTGAAACAGTTACTTTTATTGCCGAATTCCCGGTTGTCTCATTTGTAACATCTACTTGAGTACCCGGTTCAACATGACCCCTCAGTCTTATCTCCGATACATTCTCAAAGGTTCCTAGCGGATCAATTATGATCTCTGATGGTTTAGTCCTTGATTCAACAACCAGTACTCTAGTTACCGTTTGGTCTGCTTCGTTTGTGGCTGTAATTATTATATCGTTTTTACCTGGTTCAAGCTTAAGCAGAGAGCTGAATGTCCCATCTTCAGCAACAGTGACTGGTCTGCCATTAATTGTAATTCTTGTTCCTTCGTTTGTCCTGCCCTTGATAGTGATACTGTTCTGTGCTGTCACAGGTGTTACAGGGTCAAGGTCAAGTTTCGGTGGGGCAACATAGCGCTCGACGAATGTCGTTGTATATGAACCCTTCATGCCTTCGATCTCTGCTGTTACTGTGATTCTTCCTCGTGACGTTGGTGTTATTTCAAATACAGCTTCGCCATTCTCGTTAGATTTCTTTTCCATCTCTACGCCTGCACCCTTGATGTGGATTGTAGCGCCTGGAATCGGCTCGCCACCGGCGGTTTTTAGTGCTTGGACGACAAGTGTTCCGGGTACACCGACCTTCAGTGGCTCAAGCGGATCAGCCGTAACCTGGATGGACATGATGACGTCAAACTCAAGTACGTGGTATGATGTGCAGTGGTCAAAGTAGAATCCGTCAGAGATTCCTGTTTTGTTAAGAGCTAAAATATTTTCACCTGTTCCAGTTGGGGTTACATACATCTGAGCGGCTCTCGCGTTAGGATTGATGTTGTCCTCAATAATGGTCGAGAACACGACATTTTCACTCTTTGAACCTCTCCACGGATGCATGTTATCACCATTTCCAATTGTTACAGTATGACCCTTAGCAACAGGTAGATCGCGGCTGTCAGCCGGGAAGAACTGAATCCAGAGGTGGTTCTCAACTCCATAGGCAAGGTCGTAGTTGTCTGGGTTCAGAACATCCTTGCCAACCTCTTCTCTGGTTTCAGCCCAGTATGGTATTGCATTCACAAGTCCTACATCTACTGTGACGTCTGGGAATGCATCCCAGTCTAGTGCGTATGCTCCATCTGAGGTGCCGAGTTCCTCGTTGCCCTGTTTGATGTGAACAAACCTTGTGTGTGTTCTTTGCGGTGAGTACTCGTTGTATGGATCTGAACCACCGTAGATGTCACTGAACTTGGGCTTAAGGGCGTGTTTTGTCACACCTACTATAGCTCCGTACTTGCACTTGTCGTCAAGCATGACGAGGGCTTTTCCCTGCCCGCGGTTGTCTATCAGATATGAATCCTGATAGTTGAAGGCAAAGTCCCTGTTAGAGTCAGCAAACAGATACATCTCGTCGTATGGGTTGTTATAGATAGCACCAACGCCATAACCCGCAGGTGATGCGCATGGTTTGTCAAATGGTCCATCCCAAGACTGCCAATGATTATAGGTCTTGTCTTCGAACATGTAGTTTACGGTTGGATAGTATGGAGCGAGTGGGCCATCTTCTCCGCCTACTCGAGTACCCAACTCTGCAAAATTCGAGTTGAAGAGAAGTAGCTCTTCCCGTATATCTCCCCACTGTCCAGAACCATCGATGTCAACAAACATAACCATTTGTTCTCTTCCACCGAAATCGTTACCGTTTATATAGAAGTTCCAAACCTGCTGATGGCTTGGGTATCGTCTGTAGAGTCGGAATGTGCTACCAGGTGGACTAACCCAGTTGAAGTACTCGTGCCTTGTGAAGAATGGGGTGAACCTGGCATACTGCCCCTCTCCACCCTGACACACTGACGTCGACTCTGCAAGCCCCTGAATCAGACGTCCCTGTGCACTCTTAAACGTGAATGTTGTTACGTAGTATCTCCAATCAGCACCGGTTGGCGTGAAGTCGTCGTCGCTTCCATCTACCTTAAACGGTGTCTGTATAACGTCTCCGCTTATCCAATTAACAGATATCAAATCATATGAAACCTGTGGCTGTGCAACCTTGACCGTTGCAGTGGCTTTGTGTCTTCGGTCTGGTGTGTATATCATTACATCAAACTCACCTTTATCATTGGCAACAAAACCTCTGAAGGTGTATATACCAGACGCTGGGTTCCAGTCAAATTCGATTGGTCTGAATGGATCAGTATCGAATCCATACATCTTCTCGTTGCAAGTCGGTGAATAGTCGTTGTTGTGAAGATCTGTTCTCAACCAGTAGTACTGAGGTAGTAGTTTGCCTGGGTAGTAATACTGATCGTCATCGTGTGGATCCTTGAATAGGTGCATCCATGCTTCATCCTTTTTGACATCGTCCTCGCCCCTTGGGTCTGGTACACCATTCCAAAGCTCTACAGGTTTACCATCCGGCCACTTCACTTCGAAGGTCAGCGGTGCTGTTGGATCAAGCAGTTCTGGAGTACAACCCGCAGTAAGTGGCTCAGGTGTGATTGTGACATTGAGATCCTCACGTGCTTCAACATATGAGGAAGCCTGACCTGCGAGATAGACCTCGTGGCTGAAGTGGTTAGCTCCACTCTGTCCACCATTTTCATCTCTGCCACCCCAGAATGGGGTAAATGCCCTGTCGTTGTTGTCATCACCATACTTGTATGCAGTAACGTTGACATCGAGCATCTCGTCTGGTGAGATGATGTGGTCTGGTTCGGCCTCTGAGCCAAATGAACCGAAGTCACGTCCTACCGTATCAGTCTTGACGTTGAATTTGTATATACCGTTCTGTCTGTGGAATGTTCTAGCATCTATCAGTCCGCTTTCCCATGTACCAGAGGCAACGTCATAACAACCAATAATCTCGGTTTCTGAATCCTCAAACATGATCTTACCATCCGAGTTTATGTCATCATCCTCAGTGTATGGAGAGTAGATGTCAGTTGCTTCAGTTGACTGCGGTGCCATTGAACAGTAACCATCACCGGCAAAGTCATAAAGCTTCTCCACTGGATCATATATACCCTTGTCCTGCCATACATATACGAGCGCATCATTGCACTCCTTGTACTGCTGTATACCTGCACCAAACTCAGGTGGTGGACCCTTTGATTCGATTCCATAGCCTTCAGTGAGTTTGAGCTCAAGCTTATTCTCTTCGTCAACTGTTATGAAGTGGGGCATACCTTCGATGTTTATACCTGATACATCTATGCCCTCTGCTGGAGGCTCGGTACAGCAATCCTCAAACACGGCCTTTGTTCCATCTTCAAGCCATACTGTTATTTCGATCCTTCCTGGACCAACTGGTATTATTTCGTCGAATATGAAGACTCTTGATGAGTAGCTTTGGCCACCCAAATTAACGCTTGGTCTTACTACATACCTGTAGTCGAGTTCCTTACCCAGCCATAGATGTGAGTTGACATTGGTAAACTGAATGAAGTCGCCGGGGACTGTACATGCAGGACTCGTTGTATACGTATAGTCAGACATACCAAGCTCGTAAGTCATGTAGTTGAGCTTGTCCACAACAATCTGACCAGACCTATCATACTTGATTGGTACAAATCTAAGTCCCTTGTAGGAATAACCTAGCGTAGAGCCTTGTCCGGTTCCAGATCTGTACTTGATAGAGTCAAACTCTGGATCGAGGTCAAGTGGGGTTATGAATGGACCTTTCACCTCAATACGCTTTACGTGACCATCAGCAAACGAGAGTGGCAATCCCCAATATCCGGCTTCCTCTGTTGTCAGCTCAAAGAACAGACCATAGTCGGTCAGTCCAAAGAATTCGCTTCCCAGTTTATTGAACTGCTTTCTCCAAAGGGCTGGAGTGGCGTTGAAACCATTGCCTTTAAGGGAATTCTCAACCCTCATCAGGTGGGTTTGTCCACCAGGATAGCATCTGACGTCAGTGTTTTCGTCAGAGGAGAGTGGTCTAAATACGCACAGTGGGTTGTAATCGGGCTGGATCCATCTTGTTGGATCCTGTATTGTTGCAAGCCCATTCCCTGTGCCTGATGAATATATAACATCACTGTATTGAAGTGCGTGGTCAACCACGTGAATGTTATTGAAGTTGAGCTCTGTGTCTGGTTGGAGCACCTTTAATGAGATCACGTCGCAGTAGTCGACTGTCGCTTTGTAACTATAGTTTCTAATACCTGGAGGATTGGTCCTGTAGTCTCTGGATATACTCGGATCCCATGTTGCACCCTGAGCATCTGCCTGGTGTACACCTGAGATCTGAGTGTTAAAGTACCCAACACCATCACCATGTTTTGCTGTGGTGCTGTTATAGTCAACAATCAGGTTTGATGTGTGTACCCTGATATTCAACTTGCTGTTTGCATTCATCGGCTGACACACAACGGACATCTCTCCGCCCTCGGAGGTTTCTGTGGTAGGTGTGATGAATGACCTGACACCGTAGTGTTCTACTACTCCGTAGTAGGGAGCACCAGGGACATCTGGGTTGTTCCAGACTGGATCACAGAACAGTGTTCCATATGTGTCGAATGGTGTTATATCACCAAGAGGTGGCCAACCGGTTCCACACAGATCAACGATACCTGTTCCAATTGAGCAGTCGTAGTCACCAAGGTCATGACCATCATTGCCACGGTTGTTGAACTTCTGCAGGAACGGATAGTACATACTACTCCACGTTGAGAATGTATCGAGCGGGTCGATCATGTTTGGATACATTCCACCTGACATCACCCAAGCAAGGTAAGAACCATCATCGTTTACCTGCACGATACTGTAGTACTCACGTTCATTAACCGTATGAGCAATGTTCCAGTACTTCATGGTACACATGTAGCGGATGCCGGCTCCGTTGCAGTTGTAGGTGGCGAATGGGATTCCATCTTCAACAACACTAGATGTACACATTGGGAAACCGGCTGGGTCATTTATATCATTTGGGTTATCAAAAGCCCTAAGCTTAAGCGTTACATTTGGATACCTGTAACCAATTGGGTCTACACATGGGGAACCTGGGATGATATTTATGCCTTCTGGGGCAACGTGCAAACGCTCATAACCGAGGCAATCGTACTTGTCAGACAATCCACACTCGTCCATGAAGTCAGCCTCATATGGGCTTGGGACAACGCGTGCTGCACGTGTGTATGCCTGGTTGTAGAAGTTTGCATAGGCCTCATCAATCTCCCATTTTCTCTGGACATGCCATGGGTCGACGTAGTTGCTCTCATAGTATACCAACTCGCCTGGATCGATAGTTCTCTCCGCGGCGTTTTTATCTGGCATAAATGAGTATGTGAATCTGCTGTCGCGAGGAGCGGTACCGATACCACCGTCATCCATGTAAGCCTTGAGCAGATACGGGAGTTCCTGTCCTAGATCATCAATGATTGTTCCCTTGTATGGTGTGAATTCAAACTCATATGCGGGTTTGTCAGCATCAATTATAGCGGTTGTGTCCATTACCTCTTCGAGGTAGTTGTTCATTGGATCGCCAGGTTGAGCTCCGAACAGTGGCGGGTTCACATCAGCATCACGCAGTGTGATAAACACCTTGTCGCCGTTTATGGATCGATGTGGTGAGTAGAAGTTTCTCTCAGCTTCCTGTGGTGAGGAATAGATGACCTGATATTTCGCTGGAATCATATTCACATAGAATGAGTCAGGTCTGTAGAACAGTCTTGATCGCTTGTCTCCGATGACTTTACCCTTGGCATAGACACCTTCGAGTTCGTGATCAAGATAAACCTTAACGTGAGAGGTCTTCTCGACCTTCAGCCCCTCAAAGTCATCATCATCAGGAGTCTTTCCGTCTATCTCGTATTTCAATCCAATGTCGCCTGGAAGCACCTCGATGTCCATGCATCTTGGGTTGTTGTTCAGTCCAAGGGAAGCTCCGTAGACTGGGTTGTGAAGTCTGTAGAAATCGCCAGCCAGTACTCTTGTACCTGCCTTGTAGAAGATGCCATCCACCCATACATCGTTCAGTCTGACAACATCAGATGGTGACGAAAGTATGGATGAATAAATATATGCGGGTTCATATGGCTCAAACCCATCTACTAGCCTGGTGTAACCAAATCTACCACCGGTTGCTGGTAAGGGCCCAAGATTCCATGTGGAACCGTCATTGAGTGTTATGGCACTGATATTGCCTGCGTTCTCAATGGCAACATCAAACGGGTTACCCCAGTTTGTGTATGGAACATCAGTAAGTGGGATAATGGAAGAAAGAACGCCATCAACAAAGTAGGCTGCTGTGTACCGTATGGTATCCTGTCCACCCTCAAAGTCTAATATCCATGGTCCAAACACACCACCACATATACCAGCATCACTTGTAGAATCTGGGTTTGGAAGCATGTAAAGCACCCAGTAGTCGTTGGGCGACTGCCACCTGAATACAATACCAAAAGTGCTGTTCCAATCGGTGGGCTCGAATTGAACTGTGGTATCTAGCCTGTTGGCTGAGACGGGTGCATTATCGAGGATTACCTGACCCTGCACGAGTTCAACTGCGCCATTGCCTGGATCTGCTACTACAACCTCGTTTGGACTTGGGAACCAGCTAAGCGGGTCTTCAACGGACACGGCTGGGTTCGCATTAAGGAAGGAGTTGCTCTCATCATACGCACTAAAATAAGTACCGTAGTCGGTTGCCCAGCCATCAACAGTAGGTAGTTCGAGGGTTGGTACCCTACCGCCAGTGCTCTCGTCTGCCATGTATATCGGCTCTCCAATGTCATATCGGTCATTGGCGGGAACACAACCGTGTGGCAAGTCATGGAAACCAACTGTAACTGGAATCTCATCGAGTTCACCGTCACCCATGGTGTCAGGGAAGAAGTTAACATCAGCATCGCCAACAGTAACTACCGAACCAGCGGGGAAGGTGATAATATTGCCCTGACCCAGCAAGTCAGTCTCTATGACAACATCAGTTATTCGAACGTCTCCAGCGGAAACATCCAGTGAGTTGTCAACGTCTCGGTACATAGGCTCACCTGAACCAAGCTGACCATCTCCGCCGACATCAACGAATCTTTCAAGCGTGAAGTTCTGTGTGGAGGTAGACCAACCAAAATCTGCAGCTGTATCAATATCTCTTGCTCCAACGAACTCCTCAGTGCTGTCGTACATAACATAGTCATCAGTAACTGAACCTCTGATACAATTGACAGAATCCATTGGTTCGCCGAGGTTGTTATTTACACCATCATCCTTGAACAGCTCGAGACCAAGGTATTCCCTGTACTCCAGCTTGATGTCCTCAAATGTGGTTGCGGGGATCATGAAATCGAGACCGGTTGGATCAAGAACGGTGGTTTTCTGTATCCTCTGTGATGCCTCTACAATATCGCCGTTTGGTGAGCGAAGCATTGCCGACGTTTCTGAGGGCATGTCACCCTTCTTGAAAGCACCATTCTCCGGATATCCACCCATCCACATGTCTGACTCGACAGTGATGTTGTATTTTGGAGTGTGGCATCCGCCCTCAAGGACCTCAAGGAGGATGAGCGCATCTGTCCACCATGCGCCGTGCCAATCCCAGCTACGGCTGTTGTTGTTATGACGCTCGTTTATCTCCGTAAGCCTGATGTCGCCGATCTCGGTGTAGCCAATCTCATATATTGTAGACGCTATAGAGAAATCTCTTGGAAGAGGATCGTCTATTGTGATGTATGGGTTGAACCCTGTTGTGTCGATGCTGTCGATTGAGGTGAGGTGGTATGTTTCGGTGGACGGGTCATAGATGGCTATCTCATCGTTTACGTCAAAACCGATCTCTGAGTTGATATAGATATCGACTTCATTGTTTGGCTCATTGTATAGAAGATAGCTGTTACCAAACACAGTTCCGCCCATGGCTCTCTGGTATATGAATTCGCCACGATCGTATTCGCCATCTGGAGTTTCATTGTGTGTGTGGACATACTCAGGATAGTTTGCCGGGGCGTTCATGTGGTTGAATGGAAGGAGGTTAACAACGGTGGTTGGAGCGGCAGGGAAGGGGGGTGTAGGTGCATCAAAGTCATTGGGTCCAACCATGGAACCGGCTCTGTAGTTGGTTTTGTAGTTGCCATCTGCACTCTCGTAACTACAACTGGAGATCCTGACATCATTCTCCTGGACGTATGGTTCGATGGTTCCGCCGGTGGGTCCTGGTCCCTTACGATATATATACTCAAACGGGTCATAACGCTCATTGCCGTTTGCGTCTGCGTAGCACTCAGCATTCTCTGCGACACTTGGCCATGCACCACCAGCAGACGCCATCGGGAATCTTATGAAATCAAGCTTTGCATCCCAGTCGACATCACAACCAACATTGTTGGAGTTCTCGTCGACAACCGCCATGGTATAGGGATCGTATGTCGGGATGTAGCTGATGGTTGACCAGGTTGAAGGGTTGTCCCACTCCCATCCAAGATCGGGGTAGGGTATGGGTGTGTAGTCACAGTTGTCAGCCCAACCTATTCTCCATAGACGATCAATGAGGTTGTCGTTGGTGTCATACTTCCACCAGAAGTAGATCTTGTCGTAGGAGTTTATGTCCTCGAAGTCAATGTCGTACGGACCCTGAGTGTTGTTGCTTGGTATGGGATCAATGAAAGCGCCTGGGTTTGTGTCACAAGAACCCTCAGCATAAGTGACATTGTCATCTTCGTAGTACATGGGATCGGCTGTGAAGTCGAGTGAGGCGTTGTGGAACTTGCCATCCGGGTCCAGGTAAAGACTGCCTGATCTGTCAATTACTGCGTACCACTTATCCTTTACGATCTCCTGGGAACCACCTGCATTGGGTTCAACTGTCAGATATATCTCGGTGTACCACGCATAGTTGTTGGCGTTGTTATCATAATCGAAATCGTAGTTGGTTGGGTCGAATCTACCGAGCCAATGGTGATCAGTGGCATTTGGTAGCAATCGTGGCATTTGGTAGAGAGAATCGTCAGAAGCCCTGCCCCAGACTTGTTCGTCTTCCTTTTGCCATGAGAAGAGCCTGTATCCGGTGCCATCTAGTTGCTCTCTCTCAAGTAATGTGTAATCAAGAGTGGACGGGTTTAGCATATTACCTTCATAGTCGTAACCGACTTTTGCCCACTTTTTTACAATCATGGTTGCTGGCGTATTCGCTTCTTCGCCCCTAATCTCGCTGTCCGTATCGGCAGAAACAGCGGAGAACACGGGCATTAGAACCGTAACTACAAGCGCTAATGCGACCATTAGTGTTACAAGTTTTCTCATTTACGCTCTCCTTCACACAGGTTTAAGTCCACATAGGACTCAAGGACATATGAATGCCCTGACCATCAGTGACCACAACAAAATAAATCGACTCACCACACATGAGCCTTGCACACACAGCGACAGACATCACGACCACCATGTGTGGGGATAAACCCACATTTTTATAAAAGAAAATGTGCCCTGGCAATGCGACCGGCTACCATAGGCAACACACCCACAAGCCGGCAAACACCACCGCCTAGCGAGTGCACACATCTTCCGGACATAAGTAATGCAAATTCCGTGCCAGCTTGCAAGTACCGCTTTAGAGCTTAAAACCAACACTATGTTGTGATGTTATTCGAGAAGAATTTGAATTATATGGGCTAAAACGGGGCTTTATGACTCATAGTGAACATATATATCACAACACAGAAATATTTACATCAGTAATGTATATTATCTAGTCAATAATTCACATCTTTGCGTTATCTCATTACCCTCTCTATCTGTGGCAATAATGTCGATAAACGCTACGTCTAAAGGTGGAATAGGTGACTTTGTAGACAGATACAGATTAACCGTTTGGGTTTCTCCTGGCATAACGGTAATGGTACTCACAGGCATATCAGCATTCATAAAGTCATGACTACACTTCACATCAACAGCGAAGATGTCCGTGCATGTACCCGTACCACTCACGTTGATGGCAATCTTAGAGAGTGATCCCTTCTCCAGAGTAATGTCACCAGATGCAAATATTTCAGCCTTGCAGACAGTGGGAGCAGATAGATCATACCAATGGGAACCGATAATTTTATTTGATTCAGCATCTTCAACAAAAGCCACAAGTGAGAGGTTTTCAGTGTTGATTTCAAAATCCTCCGGCAATACAGGAAGGCTGAAGTTAAAAGTAACAAAGAAGTTATCATCAAAATCAGTCTGTATGAAATGCTTATCAGAAGAGACAGGAGTAAGAAAATCCCTCACAACACAGCTGTGGTACATCTCGCCGTTCTCAGAGAAGTATTCTATTCCATCCTCAACAAGCAGTATAAATATATTCCCAAGTCGTCCGCTGTATCGATCGCTCTTTCTCACCCTCAGCGAAAGACCGCCACCGTATCCTTCAAGATACCCAGACAACTGCATATACACAGGATCATCACGACTAGTAAGACTGTATTCAGCTCTCAGCTTCCAGTACTCAAATGACGTTCCTGAATACTTTCTACCCCTTATCCTGTCTGCGGCGTACCTGTGCGTTGAGTCATTACCAGAAATCGTCAGTGTGTTACCATTCATAACCGACAACGGAACACCTGTACCTTCATACTTTTTAAATCGGGAAAAGTTCAAATCGGTTGTCATACCCGTTTCATCATCTTCATCCATCACGTGGTATGCCACAGGCAAGATGTTGCGTCTGCCATACTCTTCCATCAACCTGTACTGAGCTTCCCTGTGGAATCCACACGGATTGCACCAGTGCGCTGTGAATGCCTCGTACAAAACAGTCCCGCACTCGGTGTCTGTTGTCCTGCTCTGGATGGATAATGTGATGGTGTGTGTCGCTTTGATGTCTGGGTTGTCAACAGAGTAGGCTATGACCTTGAATGTATACAGTCCTGATTTGAGCCTGCCTGATTCATATACAGACAGCAACGATTCATGTTCGCCGGATCCTATGTTTATCTTTGCATTGCTGAAAGACATTCCAACCGTAGTTATTGACAACTCGTCAATATTCTTTGCAACCTTAGCCCAGGCGGGTCGATATACGGGGAGGGTCGTTTCAAGCTTGACATCACCTGTGAATCCATTCTGACCCATCACCTCCAGTAGTGCAAATCCACCATTTCTAGTCATCGTCACTAACCGATCACTTCTACAGGTGAACACGAGCCCCCTGGTGTTACCCCTCTTGGCTACAATGGGTACATTTACAGATCGATTGCCAGATTTTAAAACAAGGGTTGCTGAAACAATTCCTTTTGCACCACCTGCATTCAGAGTCACATTGAAATCGATGTTTGATCCTATGAAGACACTCGGTTCAACGGTTATCCCACTGTCTCCTAATATGTATGCATAACCAACCAGTTCCGGGAATGATGTGAACTGAACCGAAACTGTTTTGGTCAATGAGTTGCTAACCACACCGAAATCCAGCGCCATCGGTGACGCTATCATTGCGGGTATCTCGCTGTTCTGTTGCATGAAGTGTATTGGAACCCTTGGTATCCTCCACACCTCATCGAGTGAGACTGATACTATTCTACCGTTGCCGGTATCGGCTATGTACATACAGTCGCCTGAAATGTCTATACCCTGAGGACGGCACAGTCTACCCGGCGATGAATTGAAATCAACCGGTTCAATGGAGGAGTAGAAAAAATCAACTGTACTACCCACCCTGCCATATCTACCCCATGAAAATGCTTCCAAGCCTGTGGCTGGGAATATGACAACATCATTGTTGTTTCGGTCAACCACATACAGGTTGCCCAAGCTGTCCCAGGCGTTGTCATACGCTCCTGACAGTGAGTTGGGATAGGTTCCGGGTATGCCATATTGATCTACTTCACCATTTGTCTTATTGAATATTCTTGATTTTCCTACACCGAGATCGGCTACCGCAAACTGCTCACCGAAAACATCGATACCCCTTGGACATGCCAGGTGATCCTTTTCGACTCCGGGAGAGGCTATAAGATGATTATTCCCTTTACCCTTCACCGGATTAATAACAGCTATTTTTCTGTCGGTCATAGAAAGCACATATATTTTATTACCTTCATCTACGGTTATGTCAATCGGGCTGGCTACACCAATATCTTCTTGCTCAAATACCTCAATAACATCAAGGTTTGGGGTCATGGAAATGACTCTGTGGTTTCCCAGATCACAGACATACAAAATTGAGTCTTCTGTTATACATATGCCTGCAGGAGTTATGGGTTTGTTCTCAACCATTTTCACTTCCCTCAGAATAGATCCATCTTCGCCAAGAGCGATCACAGATTCCCTCCCAGTATCAGAGACGTATATACCATATCCCCCCACTGCTACATCCACTGGCGTGACCAATGAGCCAACACCAAGACTCCTGGATGCATAAACTGTCTCTGCCGAAACTGGAACCGGTTGAATCACATATGACAGTAGTAACAAAATTACTATGATAATGTTCGTAGGCGTTCTCATACGGGTCAAAAGATACATTGCAGTGGTAGCCTTGTCAACGAGGTGTTTATTAGATTTATATCAACACAAATACTGTTTGTACTAGTTTTTAAGGGGGTTGTTTGGGTGTGAATGACAACAATAACTCTTACCCGGGAATATTAGTTTCGCGACCGCTGGTCAACTGCTACAGCGTTGCCGGCTGTAAAATGTGATAACATACCTGCATATGCAAATGGGGGAACTGAATAGCTCCCCCATTTCTATCTAAAATACTGATCTAGCTGTAGTGTCTTCTATGGTGCAGAAAAGAACTGCTGAAGTATCTCATTGAGCGAGTCATCATCATTGAGCAGTCGTGAGCCAGCCTTTGCAGTGACAACACCATTCCCATCCACAAGCATCATGCAGGGGCTGGATTCGGTCAGGAATATCTCACGAGAGAATTTTCTCTGTGACAGATCATGAATCAGGTTCTCTCCGCTCATCTGTTTCTCTATGTAGTGGATCTTCTCTTCCTGGGAGGTGAATATGATGAATATTTGGTTGGGTGAGAGACCCCCCTCATTCTGAAGCCTCTGGGAAATATTAACGACAGTGTTTCGACAAGAACCACAGGAGGAGGTAGACAGGAACGCATACTTCCTTCCACGGTAGTCATCGCTGTCAGCCGTACCACCCTTATAGAGTTTTGTACTCCATGGTTCAAGCTTGGTGCCAACCTTGGCAAACTTGATTCCCTGGGGAAAGTTTGACCTGAACATCTGTTCGCCATTGACCTCAACATAAAGAATCTTAAGCGCTTGGGCTGTTATGTCTCTAAGCAGCCCCCTGAACTGAGCAGTGTCTCCTTCGGGTATGCTTGTCTCCAGATATGTAAACTCGAGAAGCGAACGTCCCTCATAGCTTACCAGCACATCCTCAAACTCCGCCTGCCCCTTCGGACCGATACCCAGAGGACCATCTGCTATCATGGTGATGATCTTTATGTTTGAGTCTACTACCATCAGCACATCCGGATATCCGGGGATATCGAGTTTAGTGCAGTATCCCCATGCACCGTTTTGGTCTGTCCATGTCCAGTAAGTAGCCTTCTTTGACATATCATCAATATCAGTGGCTACAGCTTTCCTGCCCAGGTCAACATATGACTTCCCGATGAGCTCATGGATATCCTCATCAGAACTCGCTTTACTGCCACTGCTTCCACCAAACGGTACAACCATGATGACAAACAGAACAACCACCAGCGCACACGCTATATAGAACAACACCTTATAGGGTGGTTCACCGGTTGTGAGCTTCTTCTCAACCTTTGTCTCAGTGATTGGTTTATACTTCTTCTTACTCATAATGACACTACCTCATCAACCTCAATTTTTATCTAAATAGAACTCAGCATGGCACCAAGTCTTTTGATGCCCTCTACTATCTTCTCCTTCGGTGGGAACGAGAAGTTCAACCTCATGGTGTTGTGTCCTCCACCGTTGGCAAAGAAGGCAGAACCCTTGATGTATGCAACCTTGTTCTGAAGTGCTTTGTCAAACATTTCGGTCAGGTTATACCTTTCTGGCATGGTAACCCAAACAAACATACCACCCTGAGCCTTCGTATAGGTCATACCATCCACCTTGGGAAAGTGTTCCTCAATGGCTCCATGCATGGCATGGAATTTTTCGCGATAGCACTCAACGATCTTTGGGATGTGTCCATCAAGGTGACCGTCACTGATAAACTGAGCGGCAGCGGCTTGCGTGGTTACGGGTGAACACAGATCAGAAGCCTGCTTTGCCTTGAGTACCTTGTCAACCGCCGGCTCTGGACCGACAAGCCAACCCAGTCTGAGTCCCGGGCACAGTATCTTAGAGAATGTCCTCAGCGAGATCACGTGTGAGTTGTCGGTGTCTAAAGCCTGGAAGGATGGAATGTGTTCACCCTCAAAGCGAAGGTCGCCATATGGGTTGTCTTCGATTATGGGGATATCCCTCTCCTTTACCATGGCAAGCAGTTTCTTCCTGCGTTCAAGTGGCATGGTGTAACCCGCAGGGTTCTGGAAGGTTGGAACCGTGTAGATGAACTTCGGCTTGATGCCCTTCTTGTCAAGCTCCTTCAGTTTCTCTTCAAGCAGGTCAACCTTCATACCATTGTCATCCATGTCAACGGTCACGAACTTCGCACCATAAACACTCCAGGCTTGGATGGCAGCCAGATAGGTCGGTGCCTCTACAACCACCGTGTCGCCAGGGTCAATAAACACCTTTCCCACCAGATCGATGCCCTGCTGTGATGCTGTGGTGACGATGAGATTATCCAGCTTGATGCCCTCTCCTTCATTGTTGCATCGCTCTACAAGCAATTTTCTCAACGGGTCATAGCCCGGCGTGCCTCCATACTGAAGTACTATCTTTGGATTATCCCTGATCACCTTGTCCATAGATTCCCTGAATGTCTCTACCGGAAAGAGGTTTGGATCTGGTAATCCTCCCGCAAGAGAGATGATCTCAGGTTTTGCGATGAGAGCCAACAGCTCTCGAATTGCGGATGGCTTCATCCGACTCGCCTTCTCAGAATACAGTTCATTCCAATTCATCTAGAATCTCCTTTCTCAGCCCGAGTGCGCCGGGCGAGGTTCAATATGTTATGAACACCCCACGTCGAGGAGAAAGCATTTGTAACCCGCCAGGGAATGGCTGGATCATCTCTCAACTCTACGGGGGTGCCTCGTTCCACAGTTGGAAACAACTCCTCCACATTCGTTATCTGCATACGGATGCATCCGTGACTGACATGCCTTCCAATGAGCATCGGCTCATTGGTGCCATGGATACCATAATCTCCGTTGAATCCCATGAATCGAGTACCAAGTGGATTGGCTGGATTTATGATGTATGGTTTGTATGGTTTCGCATCTGGGTCATCCTCCAACCACCTCTCAAGGAACCACTGGGGATTTAAACTCTTGTAGTATACCCTGAAATGCCCTTCCTCCGATGGTGTGGCGAATGCACCACAGGATATGGGGAAACAGTGTTGAAGCGAGTCATTTTCATCGTAGTGAACCAGCACATGAAGTGCTTTGTCTATGATGATCCGCTCCTTGCCATCATCTGCTATACTTCCCTGAGGGATGAACAGAAATCCAGTAAGCACAGCCGATATTATCAGTGCTATTATAGCCCGGTTTGTTTTCATCAGTGTGTCATCGTCAGTAACATGAGTCGTTGGGTCTCGGGGAGAACCATCAGCATATTCTCACAGTCGGGTGTGACAACGGGTAATATATTCTGCTTCATTACCTCGGAACGCCTCCACAAGTCTCCCTCTCTGCGGACCTCTCTTGCCGACAGCATCACCTGAGGAAGCTCCATTGAACTGCCTTCCAGGAAGTAGGAATACATGTATCTTCTGTCACCCAAGTAAGAGAAGTAGAAACCAGAACCTGCTTTCTCAACTGTCAGCTCTTCCCCATCACGTCCCAAGATGGTCAGCGAATCCGCCTGGACGAGTATCTGGTCGCGATTCTCATTCACACTAAGAATGGTCACCTCACCCTCGATTCGCTTTTTCCAGAAAGGCTGAAGCTCAAGCGTTGTCTGGGTAGCGTCATCCGACCCTTTGGCTTGTGTGCCCTCCGGGTCGAACGCGTATATCTCTCTGAACCGCTCAACCATGCCCTGCCTGCTATCCACCCTGAAGTAGCAGATCACAAGGTTACTGTTTGTGATTTCAAACTCCATGTGGTTGAACCGGCTGTCGTATGTATCCACGTGTGCCTTCCAATAAACGGGCAGTCCATCAGTCAACCCAACCTCTGAGATAACGCCTGGGACAACCTCGAATACGACCGACTCTCCATCTGGCATGAATGCGGGGCTTATGTTGGGTCGCTGAACATCGAGTTTCATCTCTACCTCGGCAACTCCCGTCTTCACATCATACACACCGATCATCGGCTCTTCGCCCCTGCCCGATCGGTAGTACACGCCAAGCCGACCACGGGGGAGGACGGTTACCTTTTCGGGGAGATAGTCTGGTATCTTTATATCCCACATGAGTTCACCGTTGTAGCCGTATGCCTTAAGACCGTTGATAATTCTCACCACTGCAATCTTCTCGGTGTGGTCAACGCTGATCTCCAGAACCGGATGATTCAGATCGGTTGAAAATACATCCGCTCCCTTTCGGTTTATAACCTTGAAGATACCCTCCGGACCTCCGACAAACATGTTAGATGCGGTCGGATCGATCTGGATAACCTGAGGTGCTATCCCAGCGTCTATGTTGAAAACCACATCCATCTGTCCCGCGGGGGCTTCGAATATGATCATCAGCACAAATGATACAACAATAACCGCGATTATCGATATGGTGATGATCACACCCCTAATAAGAACTTGTCTATGCATCTTCTTCACAGTCTGAATTATAACCATACAATACAGTCAACTCAAGGATGCACAGAGCTTGTAAGATATTTGGGTGCTGTTTACTTGTTCAATTTAATCTGCTATTATTTGCTTATGGGTATCTCAGTAGAAAAGAAGCCAATACCTGTAAACCCTGAAATACTCCGCTGGGCTAGAGAGCAGAGCAAACTTACTATTGATAGAGTCGCTGAATTACTAAAAGTACCAAAGGAGAAAGTTGTAAAATGGGAAAGCAAAGAATCAGAACTTGCTCCAGCAGTTGGTCAAGCAAGAAAATTAGCAAAGAAGTATAAGCGACATTTCCTTGAGTTCTTTTTTGACGAGATACCACATGTGCATCGACTAGAAACTCTACCTGATTATCGACTGTATAGTAGGACAAAGTATCCTCTAGAAGACGATATTCAATTCCAAGAATTACAAAGGATTGCAATATCACAAAGAATAAACACGATTGACCTTTATGAAGAGATTGGTGAACAATCAACTGAAATTCCCAAACAACTTTTTTCTACTATTGATGATTCAACAGAAGAAAAATCAATTATCGCTAGAAAATTGTTGGAATTAAACCAAAGCGATAATTCTGAGCATAGAATACCATCTGATTTTCAACAATACATCAGGAATAGAATCGAGTCAATCGGAATACTTACTCTTAAGCTCAGTGAATTAAAAAAGATGCATATACGAGGATTCTGTATCGCCGAGTTCCCTCTGCCCGTAATCGCATTTAGTAGCGAACATCCACATGCACAGATATTCACAATGATGCATGAGCTAGGACATATTATCCTAAAAAAGAGCGGAATTGTGGGCAAGCTTAACAACGGTAATGATTTTCCAGATATTAGACGTGTTGAGAACTGGTGCAACAAGTTTTCCGCAGCAACTTTGATGCCTAAAAATGAGATTATAAAGATTATCCCTGTCCCACAATCTCCATTCAAATCAATCGAAGATGATAAACTAAAAAATATCGCTAAACGTTTTTCCGTAAGTGAACATGCTATGCTAATCAGATTAGTATATCTTGGATACATTGATGAGAGATACTACTGGGATAAAAAAAGGGCACAGTTTGAAAAACAAGAAGAGGATTATAAATCATACAGCAAGTCTCCTTATCACGCTAAACGATATGTAAACAAATATGGACATCTTTACACTGGACTCGTTATGCAGGCTTGGGCAGATGGAAGAATAACAAATCATTGTGCTGCACAATACATGGGAATTGGTTCAATGAACAACTGGAATAAGCATATTAAAGCTATCCGAGATAACGAGTTCGGCATATGAGAGCAAAATACTGTTTCGATACATCTGCTTTTTCAACACCATACTCTGATGATCATCTCCCAGAGAAGGTTTTCCAAGCGTTTGGGGGTTCGTAAAAACAAAAATTGAAAATAGTTCTATTGTTGTTAATAGAGAAATATTTGACGAGTTAGTAAAGGCAGACGGTGATATTTATCAGTACATTAAAGATAATAAAAACAACATACTTCTTGAGGTTAAAGGTAATTGGGATTGGGGTCATTACATAGATATTATTAAATCTCTCAAATCCAAATACAAGAATTTTATCTGTGAATACACAGAAGCAAAGCCAAATAAAACTATCACGCTTAATGATTTATCGATTGTATGTTTAGCCAAAACCCTGAACCTTCCACTTGTTAGTTCTGAAACTATAATAGATACTAAACCTAATACAAAGTGGCGAAAGATACCAAACATATGCGGAGAAGAATCAATCGAACATCTGACTTTCAACGAATTCTTGATTAATGAAGGGGTATCTTTCTAACCAATAACCGCGATTATCGATATGGTGATGATCACACCCCTAATAAGAACTTGTCTATGCATCTTCTTCACAGTCTGAATTATAACCATACAATACAGTCAACTCAAGAACGTTAGGTTTGATTATCCGATCAATTATTTTGCTTGATAATATTTTTGTTTGTTATCAAGCCAGGCATTATAATGCTGAATCATTACTACCAGAAAAAGGGCTATTCTGGTTCAATATAAAAAAGTGTTTTGCTTACTGCATAAAAAAAGAGACCCCCTTTCGGGGGTCTCTTCTATTGGCTGTCTGATTGCAGACACTAAATACTGTTAGCAGTTGCCGTTACTACGGGCGGGTCTGCCACTTGATGTCTACAGTTCTATCTTCGCCGTGATAGGTTACTTCAGCACCAAATGTTTCACCAACGAAACGCAGTGGAACTAGTGTGCTTCCGTTGACAACGGTCGCTGGTGCCGTCAAGGCTACATCTTCACCGTTTACAACAGCAGTCATTGAACCGATAACCAACCTGACTTCAATGTTACCGAGTGTCATAACGACAGTCCTTGTTTCGGCAATCCACTCAACTCCAGCACCGAATGCATCCTCAGCAATCGCACGGAATGGAAGCATCATGCTACCACCAATATTCTGAGGTGGAACATTCAATGTCATCTCTTCACCGTTTACAGTCCAATTTGGATTGTCTTGCTGAAGTAATACAACATTCTGCTTGATGTTCTCTATCTGCATCGGGTCGAGCTCTGTGGTGTTGCCTGCGGCATCGGTTGCCTCAATGTTCACGGGAGTAAATGACGGGGCGTCCTTTAGCATAATGGTTGCTGTGAAGTAGTCGTTTACTACCTCGGCTTCTTCACCGTTTACCAGCACTGTGGAGCCTGGGTCAACTCTGCCGACTATCTCATAGGTATCACCATCTACAACCGGCTCAAATGGCTCTACCAGGATGTCTGGTGGGGTTGTGTCGAGTACGATTGTCACTGACTGCTGTGTTGTATTACCAGCGGCGTCCTTGACGATGACTGAGAAGGTGTTGTTGCCCTCTGTCAGTTCGACCTCGATTGACCAATTGCCATCAGCGTCTACGGTTGCTTTCTTGCCGTTGACCATAACGGTTGAGCCTGGTTCAGCAGTACCCGTGAGGGTCTGCTTGTTGTCATTGGTTGGTGACTCAATACCTGCGGTGTCGATGGTCAGGGTTGGTGGGGTGATGTCGCGTGAGACGGCTATGGTAGCTGCTGGTGAGTTGAGGTAACCGTCGAGTGTGGCGGTTGCCTTGATGAATCCCATCTCCTGTGGGGTGATCTCAGCCTTGGCTTCACCATCGGAGTTGGTGTTCATCTCAACGTCAACGCCTGCGCCTGTGAACACAACTGTTGCGTCTGGCATTGGCATCTGTGTGCCAGCTTCCTTGACTATTGCTATGACTGTGCCCTTGGACTGCGGATAAATCTTGCCTTCCTTGATGAGCTGAATGGTCAGACCCTTGCCTACGTCAAACAACCAGGGGTTCCATTCGTCTGCTGGTCTTGGAGTGCCTGCTCTGTTTCTCATGCCGTGGTTACGGATTGAGTACCACTCTGGCACGACGAACTGATAAGGATCCTTCAGGTACCACTTGTTGGGGGTCATGAAGGTTATCTCAGCGGCTGCCTCACCGAGTCCGGTTGGTTCAAACTCGATGGTTGTCTCAACGGCTTTTGAATCCTCTGGTGAACGCTTGGTGTGACCGAATATCCTGGTCTCATTCTGGTTGCCAGACATGTAGACCCTGGAGTCTTCGCTCATGCCCACGTCTCTTTCGTCGGCTGGTCTTACGACTGCGATGATGTGGTTCTGCACAGCGTATGTCAGATCATAGTTGTCGGGGTTGACCATATCCTTACTCAGCGGCTGTCTGTCGCTTGCTCTGAGGATCTCAATCCTTGGTGAATCTATGAGTGCCACGTTGTCTGGTGGTGCTTCCCAGTCGAGGTAGAAGGTCTCATCATTTGTATACTTGTTGCGGAATCTCTTCTCGGTGTAGCGTGGGTCAGTCCTGTCGTTGAATGGTGGGAATCCAGCAACGTCAGCGAATGCGGGGGTGTTGCAGTATTCGTTATCACCAACGAGTCCACCGATGTAGCATATATCCTCTGCCCAGATGTAGAACTCGGTCTGTGCGTTAACGTCCAGTCCAAGCTCGTCCAGGTAGGAGAGTGCGCCGTCTTCATTGTAGTCGGCAAACAGGAATCCGCCGTACCAGCAGTGGTTGTAGATGGAGCCTACACCCCAGCCCTCGACGGGTGGTGGAAGATCCCAGGCAACCCATGGCATTACTTCGTCACCGTCTTCGATTGTAACATCCCATTCGTTGTCGCCCCAGTACCACTTGTTGGTGGTGTTGTAGCGTACTGAACCCATTGAGACTGAAGCGGCGGAGCCACTGCAGGTCTCGGTGGATGTTGACTTGTTCAGGGAGAAGCCTGACAGTAGGTAAAGCTCCCTGTCGGTTCTTCTGATCTTCTCGTCTGGTACTACGTCAAATCCAACGTGGAGTTCAACAGGTGTGCAACATGGCGGAGCCATGCACTGTTCAAACGCAAAGTCGAATGACTGAGGTCTGGTAGAGAATGGCACGAATCGTGCTGTGTTCTTCACACCACCACCACAGACAGAGACGCCCTTGGTTACACCCTTAAGGAGTGCTCCCATTGCATCACGCGCTGTTACCTTGATCTTGTAGATACGGTTGTCAGCGGCTGTCATGATGAAGTCGGGACTTCCTGGTGAGTCATAAGCTACCCTGTTCGGGTCATCCATGTTTGTAATCTTGTACTCAACGTTCGGTGAGAACACATCGAGGTCTACGCATCCGGCGTGTCTGCGGTCGGGTGTGTAGATTCTCACATAGAGTGAGTGACGTTCTTTCCACTCGTCCTTAAGGTTCTCTGTGTTTGGATTCATGGTCTTCTGGTCGTAGTTTGGATAGTCTTCCATGTACTGATTGTTGTCGTTGGCACAGAAGCCCTTGAACACATAGGCTCCGTTTGCGGCGCCACTGAAGTCTACCTCAATCGGGTCAAATGGCACAACAACGTTTCCGTCTGCGCTGTTCCTCAGACCATAGAGCTCTGCGTTGCAGATGTCAGAACCGTCATCGTTGTGAAGATCTGTTCTTACCCAGTAGTACTGTGGCAGGGTTGCACCGTGTCCATAGAAGTACTCGTTGTCGGGATGTGGATCATAGAATAGGTGGTTCCATGCATCCTTCTCCTTGACCTCAACCTCGCCCCAATCATCTGGGATACCCTCAAGCAGGTTGTAAGGCTCTGAGTCCTTGGTGATGTTGAACGTAAGTGGCTTGGTAACGTCTACGAGCTCTGGCGTTACGCCAGCTGTAAGCTTCTCAGGTGTTACCGTTACTGTAAGGTCGCACTCTGGCTCGATTGGCAGTGCCATCTGAGC
>CAZTGD010000013.1:0-50895 GCA_964613055.1 uncultured Caldisericales bacterium
GGTTCGATGGCTGACTCTGACAGAGATGGCAGACAGATGGGAAACGGAACACCACAGTCAACCATCTATTCACGAAATGCCCTCTTCATAACAACAGATCTTAACCAAAACATCCTCTAAACTGACTTTACACGAATCGTATTTATTTATATTATCACTGATACACCAGCTAAAGGGGGTGATGATATGAAGGTAACGAAGACTCTTTTAAGATGTATCCTTGTTTGTCTATGCGCTATCTATTCCGTTGGGGTAATAAACGCCTATGATGAAGAAGAACCTGTTGAGATTGGTTTAGCTTTTGGATTTGATTTCAATCTGTATGTGACTGACCCCGTTCATAACCGTATCCTTCAGTATGACACAGATTTTAATTATCTGTGTAGTTTCAGTGCAGGTGACAGATTCAGGAAAAGTGATGGTCATATGGATTTCATAAACCCAGTTGGTCTCTCGTTTGAACACAAAACAAGTCAGATTCAGGTTGTTGACTCACAGTTAAGGGATGTCATCCAGTTTGATAATTGAGCAGAATCCTATTGGGTTCAGTTTGAACCCCAAGATGATGAACTTATTGAGCCTTGGGATGTTGAATCAGTAAACATCAACTACTATCCAAGTCTGCTCGTAATTGACAGAGCTGGGAACAAGATTGTCAGGTATGATGCACCTAGTAAGGATGATCTGGACGAAGGTAATGTCGAATGCGAGGACTGCTACTATTCTGCGGTACACACAATTCCAAAGGGATACGAAAGTGGAGTAGCACCAGCAAACAGGGACAAGGGATTCTTTAACCATCCAGAAGGCATTGCAGAGGATCACTCTGGCTTCATTCTCATTGCAGACACAGGCAACAACAGGATTCAGAAGTTGACTGAGTCAGGTAACGTGCTTCTGAGTTTCGGTCACAAAGGTGACTCTTTTGAATTGAATGAGCCGGTTGATATTGTAACTGATTACGTTGATGGCAAAATCAGATACTACATCGCCGACAGAGCCAACCATCGAATCGTCATCACCACAGAATTCGGAGAGTTCATAGGTGAAATCAGACCCACTGACGAAGATGGTAAATCTTTACTAGATCGAATCAGTGATGTTGCGATTGACAACAGTGGAGATATCTGGGTGTCTGAATCAATCAACAAAGCGTTGTTTAGATTTAACTCAATTGATTCAGAGGAACCATTGTCACTATCAGGATCGCTCGATGACATCCTCAATCCAAGGTTTACCGTTAGAGATGCAACCATAAAATTAAGAAGGTTCCTTGCCAATGTCGAGAACTCGAGCATCCCAATCAAACCATACGCCCAGATTGTAGAAAGCAGAACGATGATGCCAGTCAGATGGTTGATGGAACATTTCTATACTCAAAACTGCTACAACCCCATGTATGAAAGTACTGTTTCATGGGATGCCGATGAGTCAAAGGCAACCATATACGTTCCAGAGATAGTGTTCAATGAGGATTTTGTTTTCGAAAGCAAAACTATTGAATTGTGGCAGGGGCAACCAACCACTCGAGTGAATGGAAAGGTAGTTTCAATCGACCCAGACAATCCAAATGTCACAATACAAACAATCGATGATCGATTATTCGTTCCACTTCGATTCATTGCAGAAAACCTTGATACAAAGATAACATGGATATCGCCCGACTCTCAACCAGAATCCAAATACGGTATGGTGAGGATGATATTCCCAGATATGAGGAGTTTGAGTCAGTAGAATTGATAATTTATTTGTAGTGATTTTCTGTGTAGGGTAATAATTTCAAATCGGGTTGGTCGCATAATAACGACCAGCCCGATTCAATTGGAAGACTATAATTCAATCACATCTTCACATTGTGATTGTTACTGTCTTGGTTTCTCCCTCCCATCCAACCTCAGCACCGAACATCTCGGACATAAATCTGATTGGTACCATGGTACGGTCATTGGTTATCTCGGGAGCCTGAAGCATCTCGACTGATTTACCGTTGACAACAGCATCTTTTCTATCAATCCTGCAGATAATCACATCATCACCACGTCTGAGTGTTATCCTCTTGTCGGAACCATTCCAATCGAGTGAAGCTCCAAACTGCTCAGTAATCACTCTGAGCGGGACCATAGTCGTGCCATCCTTGATGTACGGTGCGGCATCAATAAGCATGTTCTCATCATTAACAGAGATATAGCCCATACCAATAATCAACTTTATTACGGTCTTTGCCGGTGGCAGTTCTACCTTAGTTACAATCGTCTTAGTTCCCTTTTGATCATAGGTGAGCGTTATCTTTGATTCTTCTTGAATGTCTTCACAAACAGCAATGGTGTCACCCTGGTAGACGTGTGTTGTGGCTATCAGATTAAATCGAAGAACACCCTCATCAGTCCTCACGAATACAACCTTTGAATCGCAATCGGTAAATACAACACTGCCAGATACAGTTAGTCCTTCTTTCAACTCACCCAATGATTCAATGGTTGTGGCGTTGAAAATAAGGTCATTGGATGGATCAGTCGAGCCAACAACACTCACAACTCCGGCACCAGACAAGTCGGCGATAGAACCCTTCTTTCCAAAGGCGAGAACACTCGTTTGTGAGTTGTATCTCACCATGACAAAATCTGTCTGACCGTCATCGCTTGTCTTTAGCCAGATGACCTGTCTGGATGTATCAATATCCATCACCTCACCCTCGATTGAGTCATCGGTATCATCAACCTTCACAGCTGACACCTCAGTAGCATTCACATAGAGATCGAATGGATCGAGCATACCGTCAACTGTAACAATTTCGCCCGAAGCAAGATCTGTGCATGTAGCTTCTATCCCATCAAGGAGGACTCTTGTGTTTTCGTCTAGTTTTACAAGTATGTACTTACCTTCAGGATCGTTGTCTGTCTCTATCCAAATCAGCTTTTCACCGCAGTACACATCTCTTATGACACCCTTTTTGAGTGTCTGCACCGATTGTCTCGCCGCAAGTGATATCTGATTGGTCGTCATCACGTTATTTATCGGGTCGATTGAGCCATCGAGTTTCATAATGACACCAGGACGAAGGTCTTCAAGTGTGAGTTTTCTGTCCTTATAACTGAATGTAGTTGTTGGTTCAACATTGATCATCAGATAGCCTTCGCCAGCAACTGAGAACAGAACAACCCCCTCTGAAATCTCCTTAAGTCTTATCCAGCCTGTTGTTTTGTCAACTTCAACGATCTTGCCATCTACAGTTATTGGTTTTGGTGAAACTGGTAATAATTCTATCTGACTGGCTTCGACCTCGTCTCCATCATTCCAAACACCAGTTACCTTGATAAGATACCCTTCATCGATCTTCTCAGGATTTATAAGTGCCTGTTTGTAGTAGTGCTGTGTCTCTTCTGAGAGTCTTATCTTCATACTCTTTCCACCGTTGTACTCATCGATACCTGTTATTAAACCACTCTCCACCGAGACAGATTCAACAGTTAGTACAGACTGATAATCAGCTCCTGACTGCTCCTCCTCGCCAGGATCAGAACCACCACCGCTTGGAGGTGGAGTTGGTGGTGGTGAACCACCCCCCCCAGATGGAGGTCTTGGAGGAGTTCCACCACCGCCAGAACCAGGTGGTATACTGTTGCTTTGTGTTGTTGCGATTATCATTATTGCAACGATATTACCACTTTCGTCTTCTATGTATTCAACAACAATTTTCATTGGTGGACTAAGGTCGTAGCATGAAGCAATCTTACCATCAACGTAAATAACTGTCTTATCGTTGATAATTATGATTACCTGTCTACCATTCTCATCCTTGATGATAATTTTGTTCTGCCAACAGAGAGCTGTTAGCAGGTCACCACTGATAGTTTTCGTTTCCTCTTCCTCATCACCTACGTCAGTCTCTCCAGTTACAATTACATTCATAGCTATTCTATCACCAGATTCGGCATTGCAGTTACCAATTACTTTGACGATCATGCCTATCTTGAGCATGCTACATGTCAACAGTTTCCCATCCTTCTGAATTGATGCGTTGCTTATCAAAATCGTATATTTTATTCCATTGACATCGATTGTTATGTATGCATTTGCTCCACAATTGATATCAACAATCACACCAGTAAGGTCAAACGGTCCATTGCATTCCTCACCTGGATCTCCTGGGTCCTCAATCTTAATAACGGTCACACTGTGGGCAAAATTCGATCCGTCTGGCAGGTGTTCGCCGACAACTGAAACGAGCCATCCAACCTGAAGCATTTCACAGTCGATAAACTGACCTAGTTTATCAATCATTGCCTGCGAAATATCAAACGTTATCTGCCCGTTTTGTGTGAGTATGGTTAGAGTCATATTCTGGCAATCAATGGAAACTATGGTACCTTCCCACATGCCATCGCCTGGGATGTCGCTCTCTGGTGGGGAATCAAAACCGGCTGAAGTTCCATCAATATTCATATCTGTGAGAATCCCAGTTACAAAAGACAAATCGCCAATATTCAGTTCTTCGCACGTTACCTGTTGACCATCCTTGGTGAACGATTCAGGGAGTTGTACTGTGTAGTTACCATCCTTGGTTGCCACAACTATCTCATTGTTTGCACAGTTTGTAGATTTTATAATGCCATGGATAGTAATAATCGTTGGTTCCGGTTCGGGATCGGGTTCAGGTTCTGGTTCTGTCGGTGCGCTGTCGAATCCGGCTGTGGTTGCATCGAGTCTATTGTCTGTGAGGTAACCGGTTGCCATTGCCAGGTCTCCAACCTCAAGGTCTTCACAAGTTGCATTCTGACCATCCTTGGTGAACGCTTGTGGCAAGGAGATGATTAGATTACCTGAACTAGTCGATATTACTATTTCGTATGATGAGCAGTTGATTGATGTAATAACACCATTTAACGTCACCAATGATGGTTCCGGTTCCGGTTCGGGTTCAGGTTCTGGCTCCGGTTCTCCCGAACCATCAAAGCTAGCCGAAATGGCATTAAGTATAAATCTATCTAAGATACCGGTAACAATAGCATGGTCGCCTACTGCTATATCTTCACACGTTACCTCTTCACCGTTCCTTGTGATCATGTCTGGCAACATAACAAGCACTCTTCCGCCATCTGTTAGTATGTATAACTGGTTTAATGAACAGTTGATTGTTTGAACTTCACCTGAAAGTGTTACCGGTTCGGGCTCTGGGTCCGGTTCTGGTTCTGTCGGTGCGCTGTCGAATCCGGCTGTGGTTGCATCGAGTCTATTGTCTGTGAGGTAACCGGTTGCCATTGCCAGGTCTCCAACCTCAAGGTCTTCACAAGTTGCATTCTGACCATCCTTGGTGAACGCTTGTGGCAAGGAGATGATTAGATTACCTGAACTAGTCGATATTACTATTTCGTATGATGAGCAGTTGATTGATGTAATAACACCATTTAACGTCACCAATGATGGTTCCGGTTCGGGTTCCGGTTCCGGTTCCGGCTCGGGCTCTGGGTCAGGTTCAGGCTCTGGTTCAGGCTCTGGTTCGGGTTCCGGTTCTGGTTCGGGCTCAGGTTCTGGTTCTGATCGAGATACCGAAACTGAATTTGCTATCATCGTATCCGATTGAATCTTTCCTGACACAGAAACAGCATCTCCAACCTGAAGATCAGAGCATGATGCCCTTGATCCATTTAAAGATATGCTTGCATAAGCGATATTCACCTGATGCGTGCCGTTTGAAGCCGAAACACTCATCGATGATGGACAGGAAAGAGATGCGATTGTACCTGATAGTGTGAATCTTTCAATTGGTTTTGTAGCATAAACGGAGTTAGCTACCCAATCATCTCCGGTCTTGGTTCCAGCGATAGATACCTTGAAACCCGTTTCAAGATCTGAGCATTGTGCCGCCTGACCGTTGATCTTTATGGATGCTCTTGAGATGTCGAACGTGATGTTCCCTTGGGAAGTGCTAGCTGACATGGAACTCGGGCAACTCAAACCAGATATCGTTCCTAAAACATTAAATGGTACCGGTTGTGGCTGACCTCCTCCACCACCACTTGCCATTACTCTGCTTGCTATCAGTATATTACCTTCCATTTTACCCGAAACTGATGCAGTCATACCCGCCTGCAGGTCGGAGCAGGAAGCTGGTGAACTGTTAACGATAATGCTTGTGGAGGGCGTCAGTTGGCATGATACACTCGTTACAGTGCTGGATATGGTAAGCATCCCTGAGCCTCCGCAACTGACGGACATGATCCTGCCACTAACCGTTGTCACAGCTGAGACCATGGGGATCACGGACAGAAGCATCATCAGCCCTAATGATATTGCTAGGAATTTCTTCATTTTGTCTCTCCTTGAGTCTGTTTAAATCTAATACTGACTATTTGGATCACAGGTTCACAAAATATGGTTGAAAACAGAAAAACCGTTCGGTTTGATAAATATTGTAACCGACTACAATAAAATCTATATCCTTTTACCTTATTATTCCAATAGATGAGTCTCCACCGAAATAATATTCGGTATTACTTCAATCATAGATCATTTAAAGACATATACACTTGCTTAAACCCCTGCCAATCAAGAGTTGATTGCTTGTAGAACTGACATGCTATAGCATTTAGTCCAATCCTTATTCAAAGGAGAGAAGAGATGAGAATTGGCATCATCGGAGCAGGTTCTGCAGGATATGTATGCGCGATTCGTTGCGCCGACCTCGGTGCAACTGTAACGCTGTTTGAAGAGAGCAAGCTTGGAGGCACATGCCTAAACGTTGGATGTATCCCAACCAAAGCTTTGATAGCTGGGATTCACGCCAAAAAAATAGCAACATCCTCGCAGGCACTTGGACTCTCTGCAGACAACGCCCATCTTGACATCGAAACACTTCACACTCACAAGAACAACGTTGTCAGCACAAACGTCCGAGGCATTGGATATTTACTCAAGAAACGCAAGGTTGTCGTTTATGACGGTCACGCAAAGATAAAATCCCCAACAACTATCGAGGTGGATGGAGACGAGTTGGAATACGACAAGATCATAATCGCAACGGGTTCAAAACCCGCAGGTTTGCCAGGTGTTGAGATCGACGGTAAATACATAATCAACTCTGACCATGCACTCTCGATGACCGAGATACCAAAGACGATGCTTATTGTTGGTGGTGGTGTGATCGGTCTGGAGTTCGCTCATATATTCTCAGCCTTTGGCGCAAAGGTCACTGTCGTTGAGATGATGGAGCGACTGCTTCCACAGGATGACCAACTGTGCTCTAGAGCCGCTTCCAAGTTTGCATCATCGCATGGCATTGATGTAATGCTCAACAGCAAGATATTCAAGCTTTTCAGGGACGGAAACGATGTTCAGGCTCATATTGAAAAAGGCGATGAGGAGACGGTTTCCAGATTCGGGTGCGCATTGGTTGCAACGGGCAGGGTTCCAAACATTGACAGGACATCGATGATGAGGATTGGCGCGGAGCATGGAAAGTGGGGCATCAAGGTTGACTCATACATGCAGACTACAGTGCCGGGTGTCTATGCTATCGGCGATTGCACCGGTGGCTACATGCTAGCGCATGTCGCCTATGGTCATGCCAAGGTCGCCGCAGGACACGCAACGGGCAAGCATTCCTATCCGATGAGACAGGACAACATCCCGAGGATAACGTTTGTCGACCCCGAGATTTCCGCCTGCGGATACACCAGCACTCAGTTGGAGGAGCGGGGAATAGTGGTGACATGGCACAGGTTCATGTACATGGCGTCTGGCAAAGCCAAAGCTCAAAACATCAAGGAAGGACAGCTCAACATCGCCGTTGACGTTGACGGGCGGATAAGGTCAGCGGTCATAACAGGTGAAGGCTCCGGCGAGATGATAGCGTTCTTCTCGCAAGCCATCACCATGGAGACCACCATTGAGCAACTCTCGCAAGTTATCATTGCACACCCAACGATGGCTGAGATGGCGCTTGAGATAGTAGAGGTTGCTTCAGGTTACCCAATCCACGTCTGATATGGGCTACTTGTAAGGTAGACTTGACAGTTGGTTGACCATCGTCACCGTCTCCATTGAGACGGTGACGATCTTGCCGATCAGCTTGAAGATATACATCCTGTCTCCGTCAAATCCATTCGGATCATGCACGATTCCAGAGCGTCTGTCGGTTTTAACCCTGTACTGGTCAATGATCCACTCGAGTGCAGAGCGGTTGCCCAGCTTGTACTCAAACGCTTCAGATGGGATACCTGAAAGGGTGATGTGGTGGTTGTAATAAAGCTCTGTCTTGTCCTTTGACAACCTCATCTTCTCGACTCTGAAGTCATAGTTTTCAAAGTAGTTGCCCGTATAGGCACTCTGACCGAGGTCATACTCCTGCGTTTTTTCATAGTTGAGGTGCAGATCAGCCAGTCGTCTGCCTATATCTGCAAAGGTCCAGAAATCTGGAGCGAAGGGGATTCGGGGCAATGAACGTTTCAGATTTTCTTTAAATTCATTCCTGTAATCAGGATGATGAAGCATAGCATAGATGTAGTAGAAGATGTCCCACTTGGATATTTTCTCCCCTTCCATCTGGGAATCAAAATCATTATGCTCCTCTTTAAACCCGTCTTTTGAAGGGGGGATGTCCTGCAGAGAAGGACAGGGGGGTTGTAGCCCTTCCTTTCGGTGAGGGTGACCATATGAAGAATGGTCGGGAGGGTTAACATTCAAACCCCCCTGATTTGACTTCGTCAAATCTTCCCTCATCTTCGAGGGGGGCTTATTGTGTGCTTCGTCGGCTCCACTTGAAGTGGGAGGCTGAAGTTTTAAATATCTATCTATGCTTTCACACACCGATTCAAACTGCTCCATTACTTGCCGGTTGCCAAACCTGATCACCTGCAAGCCATAGCCTTCAAGAATCCACGTTCTCTTTATATCCAGTTTGTACTGCCTGTCTTCATCGTGCGAGTCGCCATCTATCTCGACTATCAGATCCAGTCTTGGGCAGTAGAAATCTACAATAAAATTGTCTACGGGATGCTGTCTTTTGAATCTACACTCAGAGTTTTTCAGAAATTCATACCAAAGCTTCTTTTCTGGTTTTGTCTGGTTGTTTCTCAGGTCTCTTGCAAGTTCCTTTAACCCCTTCCTATACGGGAGATGATGGTTGTCGTTTATAAGGTTTTGTGATGCCGTTCGTTCCTTTATATATTTGGAGTTCCATTTGACAACCCCCAGATTTTGCTGTGCAAAATCTACCCCCTTCAAAAGGGGGTCTTTGATATATTTCCTCTTGATGAAGATGTTGATGGATACGCCAACCTGTATGCCAAACACGTTGTGTGTTGTACCTGAGAGCTTTGGGTTTTTCCTTACATTGCCACCCAGATCAAGCACATATATCGAATCAAAGTCAGCCTCCAGGTGCTTTCTCATCCCGTCAAATGCATAGTTATCAAGAAAGCTGTTGTTGGTGATCATGGCAACAACACCCTCATCACCGATTCTATCTGATGCCCACTTGATGGCTTTTACATATGGATCAGCTAGGGCATTCTTATTCGTCGCTTTTGAGTCTTTTGAATAGGTCTCCCGAACCTTCTGCTCCAGCTTTTTATACACTCGGTTCTTGTTGTTGTCATTCTCATCCATCTGGTGGGCGTTGTATGGAGGGTTACAAATGACAACAAAGATGTCCTTCTCCCTCTGCGCCTTTACCCTCAGTGTGTTCTCCTGTTGGGCAAACCCAAGATAATGCTCATCTTCAAACATCTGGAATGTGTCGGCAAAGCAGATGCCGGGGAAGGGGGCGTATGTGTTCATCTTCTCCCAGTACTCATGCTCTATATTCATACTCGCTATGTAGTATGGCATCAGCTGAATCTCGTTGCAGTGGAGTTCGTTTGAATACTTGTATGGCAGGTCATCTCTGCCGATCTGCTCGATGACGCGCATTATGAAGTTGCCTGTTCCCACAAACGGATCGATGATGTGTACACCCTCGCTGGCAAGACCCTTGTCTCTTTCAAACTCACGCTTGAGAATGCCGTCTACTGACCTGACCATGAAGTCTACTACCTGTTGAGGGGTGTAGACTATACCCAGTCGGTCTGCTGACTTTATTGCCCAACCTTGAAAGAAACGCTCGAACACACTGTTCAGAAACTCCTGCTTCTTGCTGAAATCCGTTATGTCGCTTGCCGTGCTGATGATAGCGCGATAGAAATGCTGAAGCTTGCCAAGAAAAGCCTGCTCCGAGAAGTATCTTGAAGAAAGCGACTGTCTGAGTGTTTCAAGCTGTTTTGCTATCGCGTTCCTGTCGAAGAATCCGGGTATGTTGAATACCTTGGACAGAATGGTGCGTGTTAGCATGTGCTGGATAAGCATCTCCTCGATGGCGTCGTCGCTGATGTTCGGGTTGATTGACTCCCTGCACACTTTCCTGAAGATGGCGAATTCCCTTTTGAAGTTGTCATTCACCTGGTGCGCTTGGTCGACCTTCTCCTTGAGTCCAGCCGACAGCTCTGGAAGCCTTACGCTGAACTCCTCTATTGCCTTTTCCCACTGCTCAATGTGGGGTGGTTCGAACTCGAAGAACACCTTGAGTGCCTGCACCAGCGACCCTCTGTTCTCTGCTATCTCCTCGTCGAATACCTTTCTGCCATTCTGGTAGATGATGATGCGTTTGGGTTGCCAGAATATAATGTTGAAGCGTGGGTATCCTGCGTCAAACTTATCGTTTACCTCATTTTCTAGGGTATCGTCATCATCCTTTGCTTCCCAGATGCCTTCCAGGATTGAGAACTCATTGGTAAACGCACCATCTGGTCTCTGGGTTCTGTTTTGCAACCTGAGCAAATACTGTTGGGTAAACCTCCACCCAACCTTTCCAGCACAGTATTCAAGCAGATCCGCGAATACAGGGGAAACAGCGCCCTCGTGTTTCTGACCTGCATCATATTGCTCCCTGATGCCAGTGTAGTATTCCTTTACCGCTTTGCTTGTCTTGCCAATTCTCAGTGTCTTTGGCATTCTGCCTCCCCGTCTATATTCATCAAAACTGCATGTCTATTCCCACTCGATGGTTGCAGGCGGTTTGTTTGTGATGTCGTATACCACCCTTCCCACCTCTGGCACCTCTCCTGTGATTCTGCTGGCTATCCTGTCCAGCAATGTGTGCGGGAACTTAGTCCACTCCGCAGTCATGAAGTCAGTTGTGGTTGCCGCGCGAATGGCGACAACGGAATGATATGCCCTCTCATCACCCTTTACACCAACGCTTGCTATGGGCAAAAGAACCGCGAAGTACTGGTCTGACTGACCTGGTTTTATTTCGTCCCTGACAATCCAATCGACTCTTCTGAGGATGTCCAGCCTCTCTATGGTGATCTCACCGATGATTCTGATTGCCAATCCCGGACCTGGGAAAGGTTGTCTGTCACATATATTCTTTGGGATACCCAGCTCTCTGCCGAGGTGTCTGACTTCGTCCTTGAAGAGGGTTTTCAGGGGTTCGATGAGTTTCAGGTTCATCTTCTTTGGGAGTCCTCCAACGTTGTGGTGGCTCTTTATCTTGTCAGCCAACCCCGAAACACCGCCTGAAGACTCAATGACATCGGGATACAAAGTACCCTGTGCTAACCATTTGGAATCTGGAAAGTCGTTTACAGCTGAATCGAACTCTTCAATAAACAGCCTTCCAATGTTTATTCTCTTATCTTCTGGATCAGTTATACCATCCAGGGCAGAAAGAAATCGATCGCCTGCATCAACAACCACTGGTTTCAGACCGAGGTTTGTTAAGGTATTTGCAACCTCTTCCCGTTCATTCTGTCGAAGCAGACCATGGTCGATGAATATTGAGTGAAGTTGACTTCCGATAGCCTTGTGCAGAAGCACTGCTGTAACAACAGAATCAACACCACCAGACACGCCAACGATGACGTGATCATCTCCGACCTGCTCTTTGATCTTGGCAGTCTGAGAGTCAAGGAATGCGCTCATTCTCCATGATGGTTCAACTCTGCAGATAGAGAACAGAAAATTGGAAATTATGTTTGAACCCATATCGGTGTGTGAGACTTCTGGATGAAACTGCAAACCATATATCTTTTTCTGAGCATTTTGGAACGCGGCTACCGGGCAGTTTTTGGATTGAGCGATTACCTCGAAACCTGGTGGTATCTTTTCGACTGAATCACCATGTGACATCCAGACTGTTAAGTTCTTCGATATGTCATTAAATATTGGTGAGTCGGTGTCTAGTTGGCATTCTGTCTTACCATACTCAGCACTCCCTCCCCTGTGGATGCCTCCACCCATCAGATGGGCTATCTGTTGCATGCCATAACACAAACCAAGCACGGGTTTCCCAAGATTGAATATGTCTTTATTAATCATTGGCAGGTTTGGTTTTCCCTTTGATATGGAAGTAGGTGAACCAGATAGGATGATACCATCGGTGTACTCAAGCTCTTCGGATTTTACCCAGTATGGGAAAACCTCACAGTAAACATGAGCCTCTCTGATTCTTCGAGCAATAAGCTGTGTGTATTGAGAACCAAAATCAATTATCGCTATCATTGTCGTCTCCCCTCAGTCGTTTCAACAGTGATTTTGGAATCTGTGCACCCTCCTCCAACTCAACCTCAGTATCTTCATCCAGGTAATCGACGAACAGCTTTCCGTCAAGATGATCGATCTCATGTTGGAGAATACGGGCAAAAATCCCTTCATCCGTTCCTGTTACTTTTTTGCCTTTGAGGTTTACGTATTCAAATGAAACGGATTTGGCTCTCGATACCTTTGCATACAGACCTGGTACCGACAGACATCCTTCCTGTATCTCGGCTTCACCTTTACGATTTGTTATTCTTGGATTTATTAGAACTAGATCCTTTTCTCCAAGTGCAATGACTACAATACGAAGGCTTTCACCTATCTGAGGTCCAGCCAGACCTATACCAGGTCTTTTAGAATTCCTCATTGTGTCTATCATGTCTTTGGCAAGGATCCTTATCTGGGGTGTAATCTTAGAAATTCGCTTTGCCTTGTGTCTCAATCTGCTGTCAGGCTCTCTTATTATTTCTCTCATTGATTTGGGTTCACTATCTCCAATCCAATACCGTTTTCTCGAAATGCCCAAAAGAGTGATCGAAGGTCATCAATAACGATATTAATCTTCTTGAGCTTTAATATTATATCCCATCGAAAATGTCCCTTCAAGCGATGAAAATATCCCTTGTTGGGTGGTGTAACATACTCCTCGCCCAATAAATGCATCAATTTTGAGGCAACATATTCTGCGTCTTTCTTTGCCTTTGTCTCTGATTTAGAACTTACCTGCCAGATAAGCATTTCAGTGAATGGAGGGTAATCAGCCTCCTGACGGGCATTAAGCTCAGTATAGAGATACTCATCCAACTGATTTTTTGCAATTGCTTTTATGAGAGGATGCAATGGCAGGTACGTTTGAAGAATCATCTTTCCCTCAAACCTTTTCCGTATAAGTGATATTATTGAATAGGCTTTTATGGAAGCTGAGAAAACAGGCATGGACAGAATGCCATCCAATGATCCGATACAGACCAGCCCAACATCTTCCCAATTGACCCTATCGAGTAACATCGATGTCCCAAGCAGAATGCCTGATTTGCCATCGTTGAACATCCTAATGTTACTGGCATATTCCTTCGTATCTCCATCTGCTCTTAATATCTTTGAGTCTGGTAACTGCTTAACCAGCTCTATGTACATTCGTTCTGTACCACCAGCCTTGAAACGTATCTCAACACCACCACAAACAGGACACACATCAGGGGCCGTATCTTGATAGCCACAATAACGACATCTTACGGTGTGTGTTAATGCGGAATAAGTCAGAGGTATCTGACATTTGGGACATTTGACAACTTCATTGCATTCACTGCAGACCACGAAACTTGAGAAGCCTTTTCGATTTAAGTATACCAACGCTTTATGATTGTTCTCAATCGCGCTTACGATTGCCTTTGCAGTGAGAACAGACAAAAGAGGTTGTTCGAATGCTGATGGTTCGAATGACATATTCACCAACTCGCAGTCGATTGAACCAGCCTGATAACTACCCTCTTCCATCATGGATTCCATAGTTACCGATGATCCATTGAATATCAGATCACATTTAGATTTCTTTGCTCTCACTCTGGATAAACTGCTAAGACTCAACGTATGTGGAGATGACACATCAGAAAACGGAGACGAAGGTTCATCTACGATTATTTTTGCAAGGTTTACAAGCGGAAGAAGGATTGCTTGCTGCATCCCAACAACGGTCATCCTAGAACCGATTTTTAAATGAAGGCAGAGTCGGGCTTTCTGCTTTGGAGTTAGACCACCAACACACAGCTGAACGTCTGCACCCTCCTCATTCATTCTACTGGCTAGCGCTCTGCACGCATGTATATTAGGACAGACGATTATCATTGATTTATCTTCTCTGATTATTTCGTCGTGAAGTTTTTTGTACTCAACTATTCTCCGTTCGGGTGAATTTCCACACATATGAATAACTGAATAACCTGAGGATTTCATTATTTCTTTTACTTTTTCTGGTTCATACTCAGCAAACATCAACTTTCCCTGTTCAGCAAGCTTGTTTATCCTGTATGTTGAAACGGAGGTCACTTTTGATAACTCAGCCTTCGACTGGTATATATCGCTTGCATCAGCCAGTCTTAATTCATCGCCTGTCTCTGGAGTTGTTATGAATCTCCACCTTCTGTCCTTTGTTGCTGTGGGGTACTCAATCTCCTCCTGAACTGTCAGCACACCCTTTGAAACCAACCTTTTCAATGAGTATGTGATACTCCTCTTACCGAGTTTTCCATTGAGCGCATTCAACTTAATTGGTTTATCAGATGATCTGACAACCTCTAGAAGCTTAGCTTCCTTAGGCGTTAATTGGGTTTTCTTGCCCGTGTATGATACCATCTTTACAACTCTAGGTGTTTCAGGTTGAAAGAGGTAGTTGGCAAGGTGGTAACCCGTTTGACAGAATGCCAAGGCATCCGCTTGCAGAGATGTCTCAAGCACCTCTTCATTGAATAGAGGATACGAAGAGGTGACTGATATGACCTCCTTAAGCTCCATATCAGGTTTATCATCATCTATAGCCGTTATCAAACCGCTGGTTGTTCGACCGGCAAGTGGAACCATTACCTTGTAACCAACATCTGCGATTAATGAATCGGGTAGAGCATAGCTGAGTTCACCTACAGATAACCCAATCGGCAGTACCTTGCAACACCTCATTCTATTAGAGTATTGCTTGAAATGAGTCTTTCAAGGCAGTATGATGTCGTCTTGTGGTGGTATTTTTATGAAGGATAATCATAACATAGCTGAAAAAATTGCTTTTGTGTATTCTTCCTGGCAACGCATGTTTGCCTGTGATTTCTCTGATGATAAAGACGGACTCTTTGTATTGCTTGTTAGGGAGAATCAATACTTATTAAACAAATGTAACAGTTTCTCTTTTCACCAGAGATCGGATGAAGATGGTTCAGCCAACCCATACGATACTACGATTTGCACACAACTGAAAGACATCAAGCTTGATGGAGAAATGGTAGTCGCATGCCTTGATATACAGCCAAAAATCTCAGCTGTGATAAAGCTTCCATGTGGGGCAACAAGGTGTCCCTGGAAAGAAGGCACGTGGATGGAGATGACCGGTGAGTTGCAGTTTCAGATAAAACCTCAACTCTCAACAACCCATGCTGAGTCGACTTCACTTAAACATGCAGATATAATCTCAACCACCGATAACAGCGTTGACCAGATTATATCGATAGCTGGAAATTATTTTAAAAAGGGCTTGCATGGCAATGAGTAATAGTCCATAATGACCATCGAGATATGACAGACTATCACAGACGAGGACGTTTATGGCGACTGAGTTAAGAACAACACTCCGCACATACATCCGAAAGGTAAACAACGGTCTGAAGAGTTTCCTTGCTGACAGGACTCCATCTGCCCTGTATTCCTACGCCCAATATCAAATTGGTCTATGTTCCGAAAACTTTAAGCCATTGAAATCCATAAATGGTGGCAAAAGAATCAGATCAGCCATTCCGATGCTCGTTGCCAGTTACTTTAGGCAAGATGGCTATGCCCTTTATGGGGCAATGTCTCTCGAGCTATTCCATAATTTCACGCTCATCATAGACGACATACAAGACGGAGATACCATAAGAAGGGGTAGACCGACTCTATGGAAGCTCGTTGGTGTCCCTCAAGCCCTCAATACTGGTATGATTCTGCAAACACTATCCAATGAAGCGGCGATGAAGGCGTGCAACCATCTCCCAAACAGTGAATTCTCACACTGGTTGGATTCTTACCTTCATCTCACTGGGAGAGTGTTTGAAGGTCAACATCTGGATATAAGTTATGAGAGTAAGAATCAGGTTTTCACAGCAGAATACATTCGTATGGCTATGGCCAAGACCGCTGTCCTGATAGGTCAGTCATTTGCTCAAAGTTTCTCATTACATCCCAAAGAGGAAGTGAGGAAACTCGCAAGCACAATGAGACAGATAGGGGAATCGGCTGGTATGGCATTCCAAATACAGGATGACATCCTTGGTCTGTGGGGAGACAAAAAGAAAACAGGAAAGCCCGTTGCCTCTGACCTCAGAAAGCATAAGAAAACACTCCCCATTGTACACGCCCTTGAAAATGGAAGCAGATCAGCAAAAAAACTCATCCTTGACTCATTCAAGGGGGATGTATCTGATGACGAAGCGATAACCATTCTCAAACAGCTTAAGCAGATTGGTTCATACGATTATGCTCAATCACAAGTCAGGGAATACACACACAAAGCCCTCGCAGGCCTTGAACAGGTAGACATTGATAAGCGATTGAAGGAACGATTAAAACTAATAATTGAACTGCTGAGTAACCGTTCAAGCTAGACTCATTTTAATATGAAAGTTATGTTTCCCGATAACACTCAGGGTTTTTGTTTTGGAGTCAAGCGAGCAATCGATATGGTTTTAAGACACTCTCCCGGGAAAAGGATCGATATGCTCGGATCACTCGTCCATAATCCTGAGGTTGTTGAGGATCTGAATAAAAATAATATTTTTATAACTGATAATATTGATAGCATAGAAAGCGATATCGTAGCTATTACCGCTCATGGAGCTCCAAAGGGGATACAGAAGCAATTGACTGGTAAAACAATTATAGATACCACTTGCCCATATGTCATATCATTCCAGAAGAAGGTTGAACAGATGGATGCTGAAGGCTACCAGATAGTCATACTTGGTAGTAAACAGCATCCAGAGATTAAGTCAGTAATGAGTTTTACAAGAGCACCAATTGTCGTTGAATCACCTGATTGTGTTTTAGGTATTGGTCGATTTGACAGGATCGCGTTGCTTTCACAGACAACCCAAACGATTGATAACCTTCGACGAACTGCATCCAATCTCGTGACTCACACAGATTACTTTACAATTATTAACACTATATGTCCATCAACAAGGAAGAGGCAATCTGACGCTGTTTCAATATCAAAGAGGGTCAAGGTGGCAATAGTAATTGGTGGATATATTTCAGCAAACACCTCAAGGTTGGTTAGTATCCTCAAAAACAACGGCGTAAAGACATTCTGGATTGAACGGAGCGATTCACTCTCCGGCGATCTTCTATCTCAGATTTGGCAAGCACTAACACATACAAAAACAGATCGAGTCGGATTGATTTCAGGTGCATCGACTCCCTTGGACTCAGTGATGCAAGCTAAAGTAATACTTGAGGAATACACAGCTTGAAGCTTTGTGGATTTCTCATTACTCACTGTATATACCAGGCACAGTAACGCTGAACTTCTCAACTCCAACCAACACCTGTTTCATTGGATCAATATCATCATTCCTTAAGAATACGACTTGAATAAAATATTCAGCATTCTCCTCATGTCTTAAAAACTTTTGATACACATATTCCTTAACAAAATACCTTGAATACTCACTCTTGTCTACACCAGTTATCTCACCATCACCCCAATTTATTTGTATTATGTCAACATCGCTCTGTATTGTCCCAGAAATACAGAATTTCAAAGGATTTTCATCATCAGGGATGATCTTAACATTTGATGCTACAGTGTTCACCTTTTTACCATATTCGGCAAAACAGTACCCATAACCCGTAGAATCCGCAAGACCACTATCCACGGTTCTGGCATAAACCCTTATCGGGTATACACCCGGTTCATCGTATTGATGTGTAAATGGAAGGGATTCAAACGTTTCGATTTCGTCAACGTTATTACTCCATCTAACATCTATTTTGTCACTTGTAAATGCACACCAATCTATATCACCACTAACTGTGGCTAACCCTTTTTCATCAACAGCACACTCGATGTTTACAACCGCTCTACCTGATCTATCGATCTTTATTGGGATGACCTTTATCTAACTGTTACCACAAGTGCTTATGGTAATATACAACTCAATTGTCTCTCCAACAACTCTGCTTTGTTTCATCTCTCCAATAGCTTTAAACATCAAAACTTCTCCAGGACCAATTACTGCATTTCTTGGTTCTACTCTATGTTCTGTAATTGCCCCGGAGCTACTAAATTTAGCGTGTATTGAAACACTAGCATCGACTTCGTTTATTATCTTAAAGGGTATCCTAACGAATTGTGTGTTGTTGTTTAGCATCATACCTTTTGGTAATTCAATCTCATACTGCGGATCTATGTCAACTACTGTTAGTGTCAGATTATTAGATATTTTTACATCTGCACATATAGCACTGTAAATAATTGTTATAGGTTCAATTGTAACATCGCTTGTTGAAACAGAGAGAATTATTTCCTTATCTCCTCCTGGTGATATCTTAGCTAACGTTGGGGTGGTTTTGACAGTGGCATCAAAGTAATCCACTCCATCGATTGATACAGAGACATTTTTTTCTTGATTGGTATTATTCTTTACAACAAATCTGAAATCGTATGTTCCACCAGCCAGGATTGTGACATTATTCGGTTCTATTGGTACAACCTCGATGTTGCATCCACAGTCAATATTGATCATACTGGTACACACAGCCCGACCCAACCAGTTTCTCTTATACTCAATTTTATAGCAAGAATCATCTCCCATACTAGTCAAATTGATCCCAGGTGATGGGTATAGAATGTGATCAATCGTATCGTTTGAAGAATCATTAGCCTCCAAAAGGCAATAGTCTCTTGCACTAAAATTTTCCCTTGATATGATACCATCAAAAGTCTCCAACCCACAATGAACATCATTTACTATGTAATCCCAATGATATACATAATTATCATTTGAAACCTCGACAATTATCCAAGAACCTTGTGGAATAGTCTCAAGTCCATGCAGTCCTACAGTGAAATTCAGCAGTGTCTCATTACCACATTCATCAAGATAGAGCATTCCCTTATTCCCAAATTCGTATATTTTATCGACCATCCCAGTGACTATTTTACCATCACTAACCGTTGAGATATCACTTACATCGAGTTCTATCAAACATGATCCTTCATTTATAGCAATACCAGATACATCTGCATCTACGATCAATCTATCTCCTAATGAAAGATGATCAATGATTGAATCATCCTTTTCTATCGAAACGCTGTATGTATTCCCACATGTGTCGGATGCTAGAACCATCTGTGTACCCAGTGAATCAACAACTAGAAGTAGCCTTTGGTTTGTACATATACTATCATTGTGGAAGCGAAGAGTAATAGATTTCTCATCTCCATCCCATATGACTTCCTTCGCTCCCATCTGATCTGATACAAACCTTACAGGTAAAAGCGTTCTGCCCGATTCTATAACCGGCACAACGTCAGGATCATCTGGATCGATGGGTATCTCTTCACTGTTAACAATAGCTGTAGGCTCCCCAATGAAAAGCTCTATAATCTTGCCCCTAACAGTGACAATTGTTACCTTCCTCAATTGCCCATCCCAACTTATATCTGCCCCCAGCTCATCAGTTATGTACCTGATAACAAGAAACGTTCGGTCCTGCGAAATGAGTGGCGGAAGAGGCATTGGTCCTTTAGTTATTTCATCAACCCAGTAGTACTTTTGTCCCAATACGAATTTCATATCTGTGTCGCACTCGAAAAGGTCAAAACAAACAACCTTTGTTGAAACATGTATTGATGTAGAAAGATCTTTTCCATTACTTGATTTGGCAAAGATCCTATAACTGTATTCACCTTCCGAAACAGAACTGTCGAGATAGGCAGTAATGGTTGTAGTTTCAAGATTAACACCATCTCTGGTAATCACATATGATTCTGCATACGGAACACGTTCCCACGAAAGCAATACCTTCCCACATTTTGAAAAAGCATGTGCCACAAAAAGTTGATCTATCTCCGCCTCGACGGGTATAGACGGGACAATAACAACAAACAGCAGAGCTAACACAACAATCCAATTGATTACACTTCGCATAAAACCACAATAAGCTAAACCTAATACTCAAACAAGCATCAACTCTTTATAAAATATGCTTTTATTCTAACAATTTGTTAATAACTAGTACGTGACTGAAAGTCTATGTTTACATATATCATATGTACTGTCTATAGCAATGCAACAGGCTTTTCTATCAAATTTCTTGTCATACCATGCAAAGCATTGCTCATATATTTTTCGTCCATCATCATCCACTCTGTCAGTCTCGAGACCAACCACTGAAACACCTTTTTCTAATTCAAAATCGGATACATTCATCCAGTTTGTCATAACATGGGCTTTGTACTTTTTATAATCAGCACCTTCAACTAATAACGCTTGATCACCAAGATCAATTTCAGATACCAATCCATGTATAACTTCAAGTTTTGTTGGTTTGCCATTCATTATAGTTTTTCTTGAGGAAGAATCTCCAGTAACCATGAGATAATCGCCAGGCTTGTAATCTAATGCGCCGTTATCTTCCATGTACACATCCCATGTGAATTCCCTTTGGATCTCGCTTACGATAACAAGACCCTCTCTATAATCGATTTTTGACACATGACCATATACAAATGCTAGTGATTTCTTGATACTGTCTGCAAGGATAGTCTTGTTTTCCCATGATTCTATTCCACCCTCTATGTGAATCCAATCTCCCTGGTGCAGGTCTTCGCAATTATATCCATCTGGTAATCGAATTCGCCACTGAATATGTAAAGATTCCACAAGAACATCTGCAGAATTGCAATCCGGATCGATTAACACCTCGGCTTTGAAATCAACTGGTACCAAACCGGCTTCATTACCAAACTTCTCAAATGTCGCAAAGTAGAGAGGTGAACCCGTGTACAGGATGTTCTGCCAACCAATGACCTCCACTCTATCACCTTTTGCAAAACGATCGACCAGGCATTGGGACATGGATTTTTCCAAATGTACAGTCACTTTCATTCCATCCACATCACATATGGCGGTACCCAAATGGCAATCGATCTCATCAACAACTGCAATAAAGTTTACCTTCTTCATGTAATCTAAAATTATTGCTTCAAGAAGTAGTTGATCGGTAGCATAATCAAGGACACCCTTGACTGAAATTTCCATACCTTCTCCCAATCTTTCGCATGGTTGGTCTGTAGCAAAATCTACTCTCCAGTACTCGTCGGCACCCTTTGTGTATAAACGCATCTGCTCACAACCTGGTGAGACTACATGACCAGAAAGAACAGTATATGCCCTGCCACCCTCATGAACCTCTTCCCATGTTGCATCCTTGAGTATGGTCTTTCGGTTACTTGATATGGTTGCCTCCACCATCAGTATATCCCCTACGAATAGTATCTCTTCTTCCAACTGTGAGATATCCTTTGGAATAACTTGATATAATATACCCTCTGATTTCAGAATCAGCATCTGTTCCTTTTTATCATAGGTGACAAGCATTCCTTTGATTGTAACGGATCTGATTCTATCTGTGAGTTGCACCACTGTCGCATCTTCAAGCAGGTACTTCTCAGAGACAATAGGATCTCCAGTAACCTTCAGTCGATCACCTACAGCAAGGGTATTGCAATCAACATCATCAGCAAGTCGGATTGTCCACAAACTACCGGGGATGTCTTCCTTGTCATCTTCTTGGATCTTGATAACCCTGGATGTACATGAGATTTCCGCTACTACACCTGTAATCACTTTCTGATCGCCGACCAATCCTGGTCTTAGAATCCTTGCACCACAGATTACACGCTCCTCACCGGGCTGTACAAGACCCACAACCTGAAGGGTTTCTCCGGGAGTAAAGGTCTCGCACTGACCGTAGTAACCAGAATGAACTTCATAAACGCTACTGTCATCTAGTCTTAAATAGACACTGTTGTTATCACAGTCCACGCTCTCAACAACTCCCCATAAAAGCATCTGAGTTGTGGGTTCATTCGAAGCTTGAACAAGCCTTGCTTCACTGATGAGATTTGATTTATCAGGATGGATCCAACCAACCACATAAACATCATTATTCAGTTCTGCAAGATCATCGGTTTCAACACGCCATAACTTACCACTGTATCTATCCTGAAGGATAATATGTTTATAACCAATACTGTTTACAACACCTACAATCTCTATTGCTATCCTACCATCATTGATTATTTCTACCGATTCAGCTTTTACCTGTGACGAAAGGTCGATACTTCCTTTTACAGCAACCCTTTCCATAAGGAGAGAACTCCATGTTTTTCTATTATCTGGAAGGACAATCTTAACAGTTCTCCCTGAATCCGACTCAAGATAGAAACCGTCTGTTGTAAGCCCCACAACCAAGCCTTTGGCTGAGAATGAGTCTAGTTGGGAGAGTCTTTGCAAGGAATCTACATCCATCTTGTCAGGAGTGTTTGGTGAGAATCTTCCTTTGACACTATAAAGATTACCCACCTCGGCTTTGACGCACTCCGCTTCAGTGTCAAAACTCAACCTGACTCTCATTCCGCTTGTAGTTTGAATAAGTGCAACCGTGTCAACGTTTGATCGAGCAATTATCCTGCCTGTTATCTCCATCAAAGAACAATCCTCTTGTGATTGAGATACGTTTGTTACCTTAGCTAGACCTGATATATTAGCAAGCAATCTACCCTCCAAGTTGACACACTCTCCTGTTGTGAAATAACCACAGAAGCCAGTCTTAGGAAGCCTTACTGACGTCATACCTCCGAATCTATCCCTTACCAGAAGGTTATCCATCCCGCAAGATAATCCAAACACGGTCCCTGACATTTTTGACAGTGGTTCATCCCATCCATCAGTCTCAATCCATTTTACTGAAACCAGATTTGTAAAACCATCAGGTGGAAGTATACCAATTGCCAAGATGTTAGTTCCAGCAATGGGTGATTCCTGTGCAACCATCTCCCAATTCCTGTCTTCTCTGTCCCTAACAACGAATTTGTCACCCTCTGTCGCAATAACCTCTCCAGATACACTCCAGTAATAGGTAGACGGTGTAAATTCAGTGACAAAAGCTTTTGCAATAACGCCCTTCTTTGCCTGAAGTCTACCAGAGCATCTAACCATTGAGTCAATACCTATACTGCCAATCTTTGATGATCCAGCAAGGTAAACTTTCCAACTCATACCATCGTTCGTCTTGATGTTCAGCATACCGGATTCTTTATCAATCTGGGTAACGTTTCCCTCGATTAGAATAGGTTTGTTTGCTTCTGCCACACAATCAATCCTGGCAATGGTCCTGCCTAAGAGCTCTGATTCATCATTTCTGTCGAGCAAAACTCCAGAGCATGAAACGCAATCACCAAGAGTTAACCCAGTCAACTGAGAAGCAGATTCAACCCAGATTGAATACATCATCTCACCGCTGTCATCAGAAACCTGTAGTCTGCCAATAACCGCATCAACTCCAACGACAACACCCGTGAACTGTCTGCCGATTTCACCACCCATACAATCAGAAACCTCTATGTCTGCAGATATTATCCACATCCTATCACTCTTCAGTTGACCTCTTGCGACAACGCAATCACCGATCTTTAATGACTTAAGCACTGTTTTGTCCTCAGGAGAACAGACGATGTTGTCACCTTTATGAGTATGAAGCAGAATCACCTCATCGACAGAGTCTATTGCAAATACAACCCCCACAGCCTGATACTGCTCAAAGTCATCGTCCGACAGGATATTGCACTCATTGATGATTCTACCAGCACGAGTTATCCCAGAATCCACAACCGTGAGATCAAGACTGCATGTTGTTCCCTTATCATATCCAGACAGGTCAACAAACGGAGAAATTGCAACCAAATTATTGCCCCAATTGTCGGTGAAGAAACAGGTTTTACTAACATGATCAAATTGATTCAACTGCAATACTGCTTTCTCTGAGTGGGTATAGCTGGTTTGGATATCCAACAGGGTTGCATTATCAAATGACACCGAGTCAATCTGATGAGCATTGATTGTCAATAGATCACCTATATTCAAAGATTCATTCGATCTAAGCCTATGGTGTCGACCACTATCAAGAGCGGTCACAGATATCCAGTCATCTTCTGAACCCGTAACCACAACTTCAATAAACGCAGTTATGTTTGCGCCACATGTCACTTTTTCAAACGTCCATGTATTTTCGGTATTCTTGGCTACGACACAGTCACCTACATTAAAACGATTGCAGTCAAAATCATCATCTGTTTTCAGCTCTACAATACCTTCATTTGTTTCAATTTGTACTATCCCCGACCAGCAATCCAGAGAGTCTAACTGCCCCTGAACTGTTGATGAATCTGAACATGGAATAACAACAGACATCTTTGCAATAAACCTGGATGCATCAAGTTGCCCCACAGCTTTGACGCATTGACCAATTTCACATTCCAGGTCGGTAACCAGTAGTAAATCATCATTTTCAGCGCTTACAATATATCCGTCGTCTCTTAGTTCACTTACAACACCTGTGAGTATTTCACCAAGCGCTGAACAATCTATACGTTTGAGGTATTGAAGTGTGTTTCCAGAAATTCCGCAATACTCAACACAATCACCAACAGCAAAGGAAGAACAGTCAACAGTAAGTGGCATTTCAAATGTTACATGACCGCTGTCTGTGGTAATATCAATTGTTTTCTTCTCACACTGAATACCAGAAACTAACCCATACACATCTGAATCAATACAGTCAGGTGGTGGGCATTCGATTATTGTGAAAACCTGCGGTATTACTATTCCATCTTCGATTAACCCACAAACGCTTAAACACATCCCGATTTCTAACTCACTGCAATCCAAATCAGCTGGTAGGGATACAGTTATCTCATCATCTGCGAGAATCCTTACAACACCTTCTCCGCAATCAACATGAGTTATTGCTCCTCGGTAAGTGTCTCCATAACAATCCTGCTCGCATGAAATTACTTCAATGAGGGCGGCATCGAATATAGAATCGTCTTCGAACACTCCGACAATTTCAACACACATGCCGTTTTCTATATCATAACAAGAAATATTCTTTGGTAACCTGATTTCAAGTTTACCTTCATTGCATGCAATGAACAACTTTCTTTGTGAGCACACAGCACCAATAACTCGCGCTGTCAATGAAGCTGGATAATCGGTTAGTATCTCCAGTTTGACAGATGTGATTGTATCTTCAGTGCTGACTCCCCACAAATCAAGCCCCATGCCAACCGAGAAGCTACCACTGTAATAAATAGGTTTATCAATCTTGAATTCACCACCCGCAGGTACCGTTAATTTTAATGGTGTTATCGACGATACTACACCTCTAATATAGTTATCCCCATTTTTCGGAGCGTCAACGATTCTTGCATTTGTTGCAAACAGAGTATCTTCTGAGATGTTACCGGTTACATCAAGGCAGTCTCCTGGTCTGATTGACTCGCATGCAAGACTGGGGGGAATCTCTAGATCATAATGATTGTTATCGTAATCAACAACTGGAACTAGTCCATCTTTACAGTAATTCTGAGCAAACATAATATAGTTCTTTGAGTCTTCACAAGGTATTTTTATAATGGATTCAGCGGTGACAACAGTCGGATTATATGTATTGGCTTTCCCAGTTATTATGTAGCACTCACCCATCTCGATATCTCCACAGTGGACATTGTTCGGGAGTTTAACAGTTAAGGCTCTGTCTTGGCACGAAAACATTACCAATTCATCCTCACATTGTGATGATACAGCCTGTCCTTTGAATATACGAGTCTGACATGAATCAATCATTAAAGATGTCAATTCACCGTCATCGACACATCCAGCTATACACTGACCAACCATGGGAGCAAGAACTGACTCACCGATTGTATATTCAGTTATATTACCTGATGAGTCCATAACAGTCACTCCTAACTGATCAACACTAGTTACCTCACCCGTTATCCACTTGCCTTTACACACAGTATCTTCACAAGGAACCCTAAGCATCCTCCCAATTATTGTTTTTTCACCAATATTCTCATATGATACACTCACACAGGTTCCTTCCGTAAAAGGTGAAGTACCCTCTATTTCAAAATGCTTGCTCACGCTATTGCTGTCAATGACATCAAAGGAGTTTTGACTGGTCTTAATAACTCGCCCCTTAAATGTCTGATTGCATCCCATCGGGAAGGTGAGTACAGCTGTCTTCGAGTCACTATGCCAATCGACTGTACCCGATCCAAGTGCTTCAACTGGGAACCTGAGTGGAACAAGGGTCCTACCATCCTCAATAAATGGTGCTATCTCATCGTTGTTGGGATCAATTGGGACTTCAACACCATCAACTATTGCCGTTGGACGACCAATCCACATCTGAATATTATGTCCCATTGCCGATATTGTGATTTTACGTGTTTTACCATCCCATCCAATCTCACCCATTATCGGTTCAACAACATACCTAATAACCAGAAAGCTTCGCCCACCCTTGATAATCGGAACTGTTGACATCTCAGCTGGATCACCATCGATGGTGTATCGTTTCTGATTGATAGTAAAAGCTAACACTTTTTTACAAGGCATTTCGAGTGTTGGTTTTATTTCATTGAGTTCTGCTGAAACAGTTGAGTATTCATGCAATCTGTTTAGTTTCGAATCCAAAGCTGTTACCTGATAGGAATATGTTTCACCGGGTTTACAATCACTGTCTATCCATTCAGTTGCAAAGAAGGGACTGGAAAAGAGTGATCTTTCATTGGGATCGGTTCGATAAACCTGATAAAAACACGCGTTCTTCATGGTATCCCATTGAATAGTGATTGCTGAGTGACTGCCTGTAGCTGAAATGCTTAGATCTGCTGAACTAATTGTAACTGGAAAACAGACAATCGACATAATAATCAAAGCCACAAGGATTCTCTTATACATTACATATCCTCCATTTACCGATGAGTGATTTCACCAATCCTCGAGATATCCGATATCTCATAATCAAAGCTGTATCCGTCTGGTTTGCCAACAAGACACGTATGCATGCCTACCCGTTTAGCACCGAGTAAGTTAGGAGTGTTGTCATCAACCATTATCGAATCCTTAGCGTTTAACCTGGATTCTTCTAATAGTCTGCGGTAAGCAGATTCAAACGGTTTTCCATTAAAGCTAAAATCCTCTATTGTGTACACACCTAGCGGTATGTCATTTATGTCAAGTATGTCAAGTACTTCATCCACATGGAATCTTGGTGCATTACTCATCACATAGACATCCATTTTCATGGATTTAAGGATCGACTTCAAGCCTGGATTAGGCATTATATAATCAGGTAATTGTATGTCATGGACATAGTTTAGATACTCATATGGATCAACATCCGTGTCCCTAATCAACCCAGCAAGTGTGGTTCCATATTTCTTCCAATACTCTTTCCTTATTTGATTAACATGATTTCTGCTGAAATCTAATTTCGAAATCATAAATTCAATGATTCTGTTGCCCACAGCAACAAACAAATCATCATTCCTGTAGAGTGTGTTGTCACAATCTAGTATCAATGTTTGCATACAAAGTGATTCTACAAATCAAACATGTTGTTTCAAGTTTGACAGTAAGCATCTTTCAGATTATCATGTTTCAGATGGACAGAAGAGAATTTGTGTCTGGTCGGTTTTATCCTTCAGAACCTGAAGAGCTGAGGAAATCTCTTTCTAAGTACTTCGGAGAGGACCAGGGGGATGTACATGTACATGGAGCGATCCTACCACATGCCGGTTACATTTACTCGGGTAGCACTGCAGGCGCTGTTGTAAGTCAAATAAGAATACCTGATACGGTTATAATTATTGGACCCAACCACACTGGAAAGGGTGAACCCATATCAGTATACCCGGAGGGTAGATGGCACACGCCACTTGGCTTCTGTGATATCAATGAAGGATTAGCTGGTAAAATTATCTCTCTTTCAGATTATGCAAAAGCGGATACTGTGGCTCATGAATGTGAGCATAGCATAGAGGTTATCCTGCCCTTCCTTCAAATGAAGAACGATCATTTCTCCTTTGTACCAATATCCATGGGGACACGTAACCCAAGTGTCGCTGAAGAACTGATTCACTCAATACACGAATCCACAAAGGACAAGGATGTTTTATATATAGCTTCATCTGATTTCACCCATTATGAACCAGAATACACAGCCAAAGCTCGAGACAAGGCCGCAATAAGAGCAATCAAAGAAATGGACTCTAACATGTTTCTGTCCATTGTTGCTGAGAACGAGATGTCTATTTGTGGTGTTACTGCTATTTACATGGTAATTGAGCTGGCAAAAATGATGGGTGCTTCGTCCGGAAAATTACTTGCTTACAGCAATTCAGGCGAGATGAGTCATGATTTCAGTAATGTAGTCACATACGCAGGCATTGCCTTTAAGTGAAAAAAACAGCTGTTCGATTACTGAGTATCTGTCTGATCGCCATCCTGTCGTCAGTTTCTTTCGGTCTATACGAACATACACAAGCTGACGACACTGAAATCGAACCTTACATATTTTTTGGAAAGACATTTAGTATTTCTGGTGATTATTACATAATTCCAGAATACACAGATTACTTTAATATACAAAGCCTTTACACAGACGTGGAGGAGAATATAGCAGGGTACAAAATCGAACTCTCAAATACCGCTGTTGTTCCAGACGATGGAGACAGGTGCTTGGTTGTAGGCGATATGAATCAATCATCTGGATGTATCACATCGACTGTCGTTGAAACTGGAATTGAATGGATAATCGGAAGAATGAATGATGGTAAGATTTCCATCTTTGGAAAAGAGTACATTCCATTTTGGAGTGATAATCCAACTATAAAAACTGACTGTGAGGGAAGCCTTAACATATTCGGCAGGAAACACGAAACCTCTATATCCATTTATGCGATATGCCCATCCACAGAAGCTCGAACCACAATAACGGGAATTATTTCTGAGGTGAAAGAGGATTCGATATCAATAGATAGGGTAGACGGTCAGGGAAGATCGAATCGGTTGACCTCTATCACAGTTCCGATTGATGATAACTCAGTGATTTTTGAAGGCAGAAACATGCTGTTACCCGAACAAATTATCGCAGGTCGAGTTTGTGCCTGTAAGGGCATCTTGAATAATACGAGTAAAACTATGGATGCAGATGTTCTCATATGCAACCCCTATCAAGCTACCGATTCAGGAAGACTAATCGGACTAACTGATAATTTTGATGGTGAATTTTTGAGGGTAAAAACATCAATAAACTCATCGACAACCATTGAACTAAAAGTACTCACTCATGGAAAATCATATGTAATAATGGATGGACAGATTCTGACGGATAATCAAATGCACAAGATCCCATCAGATAAACCGATCGAGATGATTGGTTCTTTCAGCAAAACCAACAGTGTTTTTATTGCTGATGTGTTGACCATACAACCAGATGGAGTTTCTGATTTCGTTTTTGGTTATTGGGAGGAGGAATATGGTGGGATCAGGGATTCTAAAAACGTTTCACATCCAATTGAAATAACTGAAAATACATGGTTTGACTCACCTGGTGGCTCCCTTGCAGATGGCAGATTTGTTGAAGCCTGGATAACGCAAAACACAACTATAGCCTGTTATGTACCTCAGTTGGGCATACTCGGAGTGAGGGTGAGTGGGTGGTTTGTCAATGCAATTGGCGGTTCCTTTGAACTCAAGTGCCATAATGCAATGGATACCGACCTTCAAGGAAGTATTGTAGATATCATTTGCGACAAGGGGTGTAAAGCCATTAAAGGTGGTCAGGGGCCTGTGGATATTAGATCCATTCCAAAGAACACATACCTGCACTGCTGGGGTATTCCAAATGGTAAAGGTCAATTCAGAGCATTGATGGTAAGTGTTCATTGAAAAAAACAGTAACCTCCAGTACTATCTAAATATGATCAAAAGGATTATAGCTTGGTCATTGTGCTTGTTTGCGACAGTATCTTTGTCCTCAGTGAACGGAGATTTTAGCATAGAAACTCGTGCACTGTGGCCAACTTTGCCAATGAGTGAAGTGGGTTTGTTAATACTCGAATTTCACTGTGTATCAAATCCACCAGACGGGGCAACTCATCCAGAATTGTATATTACTGTTGATCGTTTTGTAGAAATGATGAATGAAATGAAATCACTTGGGCTAAAGGGAGTATCATTTTCAGATGCCATAGATGAACTTAGCAGAGGTGAGTTTGATCTCAGCCATGTAGTGCTGACGTTCGATGATGGTCATGACGATAACCTTCAGGTTGCAAGAAATCTGTTATCGTATGGTTGGAGCGCTTCTTTCTATATAATCTCCGGCAAGGTAGGCAAACGATATCCAAAGAAATCTTTTTTCTACCTGGGTTGGGAGGAATTGGGAGAGATTTCTGATATGGGTTTTGAGATAGGTTCACATACCGTCAATCACATTGACCTGTCCATGGCGAGTCCATCGAGAGTTGACTATGAAATCAAGCAATCCGTCAAGGATATCGAAGAAAAACTGGATGTCGAAGTAAGAACATTCTCAATTCCAAAAGGCGCATATACAACCGATATAATCATAGAGATAAGCAGATATGGACTCGATGGATGCGTCACCTCTGACAGAGGATTAATGACTGGTCAATGTACCCATAAAGCTCCTCGAATAGAAGTGAAACAGGACGCAGATCTTACAAAAATATTAACGGATTATCTTTCTGCGAACCTCAAGCATGGTAGTCAATTATTTGTTGAAGGTGATGAAGGAGAAAAGATAAGATGTTTCAAAACGCTACTGGTTCGTCTGGGTTATCCCCTTCAAGACTCCACTGTGTTCGACGAGGATATGGTTGTCGCAGTAGCAGATTATCAAAGAACTCTGGGGTTAGAACCCAGTGGTGAACTAAACTACACCACAATCGATATGATGGTAAACGATTTTATGGAGCTTGTCACAGATGAAGATTAACTCAAGGATACTCATTGTCTTGTTACTTACAGTTGTTACCACAGGTACAACGACGCTTCTGGTTGCCTGTAGTAAACCCAATTCTGCACCACACTATGATGAAACATCATCGCTGTCGCACCTGATAGAAGATGACTATGAAGATTTCTATCCAGAAGCTGTTAACCCAAGTGAGTTACCCTCTCTGGACCACTTCACATTGCCAAAGGTTACTGGAACACAGATAGAATTATCGCTCTCTTTCATCCCAAAGGATTTAATAAGTATTCAGGAAGAACAAGCCGTAAGTATTTTCTCATTCACCAATTTCAACAAAATCCTTGATCGAATAGAATCAAACACAGATAAGCCTGATCGAGATAATTTACCAATATATTCCATCCTTGCACCTGATTTCCTTAAAAACAGAGTAATGAAACCGATACAGCCTATTGATGACCCAACAAACTGGAGTTGGATGATTATCGATAGGCAATCAGGTGGGACATGGTTTGCTGGAGATCTTGAATTGGGAGAACACCTTCTTCCAGGTATGGGCAACTATAATTATTCTCAAGAACGTCTGTCAAACTCAATAATGACTGCATTTATATCAACAGATTCAAATAATGCCATATATGGAAAACTCGTTGTACCTTTTGCTCCATCAATTGGTTACTTTAATAATTCTGAATTAACACTGGAACAAGCTGATGCAAGTGGGGTACTCATTCGAAATGACGGAATAGAAAACTTGGCTGAAACACATCAGATGAAAGAGATACTTCCATTTGTAGGTGATACCGAGAATGCCTCATTCATCAAATCAAATGGGACACTTGAAAATGTGATCTCCATGTTTGGCCTTCCAAAAGAGATAGACGGACAGCTATCGCCCATCCTTGAGAAATTAGATGGACTCGGTCGAAACAACAGCCTAGATTGGATAGTATTCTCTCACCATCCTGAAGAAGAGTATCCGGTTCGGATAATACTCAGGTATGGTGATAATGATCACGCCATAGCCGATATGATGGGACTCAAGTATATTGAAGAGCGGAATATTGTGAATTTTGAAGGTCCTTCTTTTGGACCTTTGCCTGCAAATGCGCTATCAATGGAAAGATTCTCCGTTTACAAAAACATCGGTGTTGTTGAATGCACATTCGATTTATATACACCCGAACATTTACCGAAAGAAATGATCAATCAAAACTATCGACTGGCTGAGTTACTAGCTGAGATGTATACAAAAGGTATATTCCCTCAGCTACTCAAAAACAACTAATTCAATCTATTCCGGCCATGGAAGAATATACCTGGAATCAGCAATAGTGACAAACAAGGCACTGCTTATTTGATTATCAAATCGTTCAATACCTTCAACACCCGGGTAGTATCCCTTCAAGAGTCCATCCCTGTCAACAATCCAGAGTCTTGCACCACTGTGTATTACCAGATGTCTTTGAGAAGAAATCACATTTAGATTCTCCTCAATGGTGAATCCTGGCAATGAAAAGGTCAAGATGCTCTCCAAACCATGACTACCCAATAGATCAATCTTCTCATCAGTCACATGAAGAACTCCCCATAGGGACGGCAATAGTGCGCCATCATTAAATGTTCTTTCCCATTGATGAGTGTATGAACCATCAGCATGCACGTATATTCCAGTGTAAACAGTATTGTTTTTAATATATACCCCGTCACCACATGGTGAGTTTCCATACCATTCAGAAGCTTTTGAAGGTTGAGTTCTTTTATTGATGTCTTCGCCAGTGATAATATCCATCTGTATTTCGAAGGGTGAAAGGTCATATGTGAGTAAAAGCACATCACGATTGTTTATCGATCTCAGTATGGGTGTACTGTTTGGTGGAGGATTGAAATACCTTTTCCATCTCACCTTTCCTGCAGGATATATTATTCGTGCTAGTGTATTTTCATTATAAATGATTATGCCATTATTCAGATTGAATCCGTTATCTAAAACAACACCCGATGGAATAAACGGAGGTTTTATTGTAACCCACTCAGGTGAAGTGTTTTCCTCTGGTTTTTCTTTCACATCATTATCCGTATGATGAATCGACTGTTCAGAGATTCGAGAAATATCGAGTATTACAAGACCGAAGCTCTTCCTATTGCTTGTGCTGAATATGAACAGAGGTCTCTTCCCATCAGCTTCCATTGAAATACAACCAAGGTATTGGGCTGTCCAACCATCATCAAGTACATGCATATACCTTATTTGATCTCCCTCTTTATCAATCAGCACTTCAAGACTCGTTTTCAATGAATACCCATTAAACCATCCTGACCAGACATGCGCGTATACTCTTCCAACAGAAGTATCTTCACCCTCTGAGATCCTGGGTAGTATTGACTCTCCATCAATTGATTCAGCTTCCTCAAAACCATTTTTAATATCTAAAATAAAGGGTTTAGCATTATGCAATGGCGGCACTCCAGTCATGCCATAGACCATTGATCCATCTGTGCTACCAATGATTACTGGTCTTTTGCCCCATGATGAGCTTATATCCGAAACCCATATCAACTCTCCGCTTGTCAGATCAACAGCGTTTACATGCTTATAGACATATCGATGAATTGTAGTATATAGAAGTATTCTTTTATCTTGGGATACTGTAAGATCTACAGCATCTTGTGGTATTCTATGAATTTGTACACCGAAGTGTAGACACGGGTAAGCAACATCGCTTGGACTGGAAATAGAAACAGGTTTGCCAATAGACGGAAACACAACCTCTGTTGTAATGATGACATTCTGATTTTGAAGGAGAGTTAATTTATGAATTCCGGGTTCAATCGCATATAAACCAGGTTTTGTATATGTCTCTCCTTTAATCATTAATGAAGTATCTGCTTCTAAGGATGATATATTTAGATTGTTTACCAATCTTTTTGCTCCAGGTCTCGAAAGGGCTATCTTAATCAGATCAATTTTTACTGATAAATCTGTATCACCTGATACAAGGACTGACTGTCTGTATTCAGGATATCCTGGAAGACTCGCTTTAATCTCGTATTGACCTAAGGGAATAAGTGTATGTATGGGGGTTAGCCCCAGCATAATATCACCATTAACTGAACTCATTATGACTCTTGCAGATGAAGGATTACTTTTTATTGTAAGGTTCGACACAGAAAGCATGCTAATCGTTTCACTCCCACCAAGTCTGAGGTTGAGATCAAGTTTGTCTTCATCTAAAAAAGGTATCGAAGTAGTTGGTTTAGCAACTAACGAATGAATACCGGACTCTAAGTTCTCTAAAAGGAACTCTTCTCCGACTCCAACCAATTCACCATCAACCAATAGTGTGCCTTCTGTGCCAAGTCTGACGTTTACATCTGGAGACGATGGCCACATTGACCACACGATAATTAAGATCGCTATAAGCATTATTCCAGTAAACGAAAACCCAACAATACGCAGTATTCTTCGCTTCTGTTCTCTTTTTTTTGGCGAATGTATCTTTACACTCTTTACTTCATATAAAGAGTACTGCATACCATATATTATTAACTTGTCATCGACCGGGTCAAGTTGTATACTCACCAATTGTGGAAGAACAAAATATCATTGAATACAAAACAAAAAGTAATGGACATCCAATTAGCTTCTACTACACGATGATAGCCTACTGTGCAATTATACTGTTTTTTATACCTAAAACAGTTTTTGACTCGAATCTAGGTATACTATACGGAGTTGGAGCATTTCTTATCTCTGTAGTTGTTGCATGGGTGCCAAGGTTATTCGGTACCATGAGAATAACCAGAGTGTATCTGTCGGACACATTCATACAAATCACCGCAAAGGTTATTCAGCTGGATGACATCAGCAGGATAACACTCATCAAAAGACAGAGTCTATTTGGTAACGAGTTGATGATCTTTACTGATACAAGTTTGAAATGTACAGCGTTTATTGCATTAAAAGAACTTGCTGATTCAGATAAGCTACTGAAAGACATTCAGGAGAAGATACCCAATGCGATATACCATGAAGAATACGCCGGTTATCATATTATAGATTATGGTTTATTAATCTCTATAGTAGCACTTATCGTATTGATCGTATGGAGAGTATTTCTTTAGGAGAAGGAATAGATGAAAGCTATTAAAACTAGATCAGGATTGCCGTCTTCTCTGGTGTGGACGTTTACCCTTGCACCCGCGGTGGTATTGTTTTGGCTACCTTGTGGCACTCTCAATCCATACTTGACCATAATCGCCGTGATATGTACTTTATCAATAATGTACCCGCTTACAACCATGTTACCGAGACCAAAAATCCTCTTTGTTCTTGGCACATCATCCACCCTTTCTGTTGATTGTGAAATCAAGAACAAAGAGGTAACTCTCCTGGAGTTAGCTGATTATGGTAGAATAAAAGGATGGATTATCAACTTCTACACAAAGTGGGGCAATGAGCCATCTCTTAGTATACCTCTTGAGCAAACAGACAATGGAGACTCACTGATATCAATGTTGCCTACGAAGATGCCCACAGCAACACTTCAAACAAGAGGACTAACATGGGGGACACTTGGGGAGTGGGTACTCATTATATGTTCTACACTACTAACACTTGGAATAATAAGATTCCTCATAATGATGTTTCTAGGTTAGCGTCAAATTTCGCTTGAATTCTTTCCCTAATGTGATACATTAATTGCTAAGCTCTGCTGTGTACGTGGGACGCTACGTTTTCTGCCTAACGTAAAACATAGGGTTGCAAAACCTTATGGCGATTGCGCTAATCCTAGCACACAAGCCGTAAGCAATATGCGACCCACTTGAGGAAAGGTGCAGGAACCTCAGGTGCACCCACGGCACGAGCGGAGTTGTTAAAGGAGGTGATAAACATGGAGTTAGTCAGCTCGGATTCGACAATCTTGCTTGAAAGACTTGCAAACCAGATACATCAGATACAAAACATGCAGATTGCACTGTGGGTTCTCATTGGTTTGATTGCTGTCAGCATAATAATCATCGTTATATTCATCATCCCATTGATGTTGCAGATGAAGAGAGCTATAGCAGAAGTTGAGGATATGTCAAAAAACCTCAACAAGAACATAATGCCTAAAATTGATACGATGGTCTCAGAAGCAGAACCTGTGGTGGTTAAACTTACAGGTATGGCAGGTGGTATTCTATCAAGCCTTTCATCGATAATTGAGGGAATAAAATTCGTTGGAAGTATGTTTGGCAGAAAGAAGAAGAAAAAACAGGAGGCAAACGATGGCTGATAAAGACGGAAGCAATTTTGTAGCAGGTATAGTGCTTGGAAGTGCAATAGGATTTATTCTTGGTATCATGTTCGCGCCAGCACCAGGTGAAGAGACACAGAAACTCGTATATTCAAAAGGCGCAGAATACGGAAAAGAAGTCGGAAGGATAGCTTCTCATGTTGCATCCAAGGTCAAAGACGAAATTGATAAAAGGATACCAAAGAAGGATATCCCAAGCGATCCTGACGAAATTCATTAAAGCTGATATCAACAGGTTGAAATGATCCAGATTTCCAAAGGGGAGTTAAACGGCTTCCTTAAGCTGTTGCTTGGGATTGGCGTGTTGCTCCTTATTGCTTTGGGCATTTATTTTCTGTGGCTTCTAAGGTCATTCCTTCTGCTTTGCATTGTTGCGTTGATTTTAGTTTTTCTCCTTAGACCTATGGTAGATTTCCTTTCAAGGGGCAGTTTCAAGATTGCTCGAAGAAAAAAAGTGCAACTTAAGCTACCGAGAATATTGTCGATCACTATTGTGTTTATGGTTTTGATTACTGTACTGTTCTGGATAATTTTCCCAGCGGTGCAGATTCTCGTTGCTCAGGTGAGTGATCTGACCGAGACCTTTCAACAGACAGACCTTGTAGAGGTCAAAGACACCGTTGCTGGGTGGGTTGTCAGTATTACACAAGGTAACGACACTAAGTATATAAGCGATTCTTTAGGAGAATCTTATTCAACGGCTGTTAAATCAATACAAAAACGAATAAGATACATGAGCAATGCTGAGGAACCAGACGAAGAACTGATAGCTGATCTTGAAGAGACGATCGAAGAATTACGTTACAAGATACTCATAACATCTCCATCTTCCTCTGTCTCCGAAACGATTGACAAAGCGCTTGAAAGTTTGACAACTTGGTTATCTTCTCTGGCATCGACACTCATCTCTGGAACGGTTAACCTCGTTGGAAAAGTTGCCAATTGGATATTTAACGGCTTTATTGTCCTTATCTTGACCATCTTTCTTTTAGTCGATTGGGATCTCGTTAATGCGGCATTGTTCTCATTATTCCCCAATGAAACTTCAAAGACAATGCGAGGCTTGTTCGCAAACGTCTATCAGAAGATCTGGACATACGTCAGAGCACAATCCCTTTTATCTGCAACTACAGGATTGCTTGTTGGTAGTCTATGTGTGATACTCGGCTTGCCATCAGCATTTATAATTGGAATAATTGTAGCCTTAGGTGAGATGGTGCCTTACATTGGTCCTATCATATCATTCTCAATAGGACTTCTTTTGGCAATAGCATCGGCTATCCCAACCGCTTCATGGAGCATTGTCTTTTGGTATTGTATCGGATTCATATTGATAGAACAGAGCATTGACCTCATCATTTCAAAACCCCTCTTCGCAAAGGTCACGCAAACTCATCCTCTACTCATAATAGTTGCTATGTTCGCCTTTACCATACTTTTCGGACCCTTCGCGATTCTTCTTGCAATTCCTTTCCTTGTTTTGGTAAAGGCCATATATGAATACCTGGGCAAAGAGACAAATATTTTCTCTCGCTTTGGAATCTCACTTGAATACTCCTCTAAAGTGCCATCTATTTCAAACAGCAATTTGCTAAAAAATCTGAGGAAACCTTTTTCAAGGCTAAATAAAAAATGATCAAACTAGCTTGCATAGATCTTGACGGAACACTTCTTGATAATGGTAAATCCATATCAAAAAGGAATATTAATGCTCTTCGAGAAGCTCATAAAAACGGGGTTGAGATAGTCCTGGCATCAGGAAGACGCTATGGATCTATTTTACCATACGCAAAGGAGATAGGAATAGACTGCTACATCATAGCTTATTCTGGATCCCTGATCCAGCATTCCCAGTCAAAAACCCCTATATTCCATGAAACCATGTCATGGCAGGACACCGTTGAACTTATTGGTTTGGTCGCTAACAAAGTAGGATTGATAGGATTCTACATTGACGACATCTTCCATATCGAGCAGGAAAACAACTGGTCGAGGATGTACGAAGATAGAACGACTATGAAGTGCAAGGTTGTTCCAAACCTCATATCATTCTTACATAAAACAAAACGCGACCCAACAAGGATATTCATCCTTTCTGAAACCATAAACGACGGAACTAGGTATTATGAACTGAATCAACATTTTGATGGAAGACTGATGTTTGTCAGTTCCTGGGCAACTTTTTTGGAAGCGGGTGCTCCTGAAATTACTAAGGGTACTTCACTTAAAGTACTCGCTGAAAAGAACAGTTGGGACCTTAGAAAGGGTGTTTGCTTTGGGGATCAGGATAATGACATACCCATGTTTGATGTATGCGGGATGTCTTTCGCCATGAAGAATGCGACCGATAGAGTAAAAAGGATGGCACAGTTTGTTGCTCCCAGCAATTATGACAGCGGAGTGGCCATTATTATAGAGAGGTTGATGGAATGCCGATGAGAAAGATATTAACAGTGGTTGTCTGTTTGTCCCTGTTCATTGTGCCATATCAAATCAACGCAAAACAGGGTCAGATAGAGATTATCCCGGCAAACGACAGGATTATGAAGGGCGAGATACTCAAGGTTGATATAAGAGCTCGAGATCTCGAAAACGTCTATGCCCTCTCGTTCGAAATAGACTACGAGGCTCAAGTTTTAAACTACAATGACTTTGAGTGGGGAAGCTTCATAAAAACAGAAACCGAACTGATAAAGGATTGTACTAAGGTCAACTCTGAAAAGCTGGCTGTTACTGTTTCCCATATTGACGGCAAATCTCTTCTTCCTTCTGGTGTTAAAACCATCGTGTCCTTTTACTTTGAAGGCATCACTCCATCCAAGGAATCACCACTGAAGGTTGAGAAGGTATTCGCCAGAACCAAAGCTTTTGAAAGGATTGAACTATCCACACAGGATGCTGAAGTAGAGGTGTTTTCACCCCCTACCAAGCCTGAGTTGGTTGTTGAACCAAAGGAGTTGGATTTTGGAACATTGCAATTTGGTCAATCACAAACACTATCTATTAACATTAGCAACACTGGCAAGGAGGGATTGAAGGGCTCCACAGAATGCCTGAATTCATGGCTATCAGCTGAACCGTTAACCTTTGATGGAGACGAGATTGAAATCAAATTGACTGCAGAACCACCGGAGTTTGGATTGAGGGTTAATAAAACCTATAAAGGAGTATGTTCCATATTCTCCAATGGGGGTTCTACCGAGGTAAAATGTCGTTTCTACTTTCAGGAGAAGGGGATAGAAGAGGTAATCCCACCTGACCTGACTATTGATGAACCCAAAGATGGTCTGATCACAAATGAATCAATGATAATGATAAAAGGGAGAACAAATCCAGGTGTTAATTTAAAGATAAACCGCATGCCAAGAGAGATAGCTCCAGATGGTTCTTTTGAACATGAATTGATGCTCATCGAAGGAGATAATGAGATTGTGATCACTGCTCAGAACGAAAAGGGCGGTATTTCTAACAAAGTTATTCACTGTACCTTAGACACTATTAAACCATTGCTTTTTGTAGATGAACCTGATGATGTTGTGCACACAAGAAATCTCGTTGTCAAAGGAATATCTGAACCTGGTGTAACAATAAAAACAGGCGGAAAACCAATTGAAACAGACGAGAGCGGTGAGTTCAGGGTTGTTTTCCAACTCGACCCAGGGAACAACAACATATCCATAGTAGCTGTTGACAAGGCAGGCAACACAACCAGTTGGAGCAAAAGCTTTCACCTTGTTGAGCAAGAAACCATCAAGGTCATGATGTGGATAGGCAAACCAGAGGCATATGTGAACGGACAGGTCACATATCTGACAGTACCACCAACTATCAAAAATGGTCGAACATTTGTTCCTGTGAGATTCGTTTCTGAATCACTCAAGTCAGAGGTTAAATGGGATGGAGATACCCGATCCGTTACTATCGTTGGAGCAAAGCATACATCCATCGTTATGATCGACTCTGAAACAGCTTTTATTGACGGACAAATAGTCAAATTGGATGCAGCTCCATTCATTGAAAACTCTACAACACTAGTCCCTTTGAGATTTGTCGCACAGGATACGTTGGAGGGTGAGATAGAATGGGATGGGGAAGAGAAACGCATAGATATCTCCGTGACCTTTGACATCTCAGAATGAGAGCGTCATATGGTACTCTCCAACTACTGGGTTTAAAACCTGGTGGCTATCCTTTTACTCCCAAAACAGCATTCCTGCTCGTTGGAGAGGGTTGTATCGGTAGTTGCACCTTCTGTCCTCAGGCACAGGGAATCGATAACAAGATATCAAGGATCACCTGGCCAACGATTTCAGATGAAGATTTTTATCATAAGATTAAAAACACCTTTGTCGATCGTATTTGTATACAGGGAGTCAGGAACAATAATGTATTTGAAGAGGTGATAGCTGTTTTAAAAAAAGTATCTAAAACTACTGAAACAGCAGTATCCGTATCAATGAATATAACTTCTAATAAGCAAGCAAAGGAGCTTTTTGATAATGGGGCTGATATTGTGTCAATAGCTCTGGACTGTGCAACCCCGAAGCTGGTAAACGAGATAAAATCGATTTCATTTAATGGCACAAAGGATCTCTTAATAAGACTGTCAAAGAATCATCCTGGGAAGATCAACACCCATCTGATTGCAGGGCTCGGTGAAACAGACAGGGAGTTGTTAGAGTTGGCGAAAAAACTCATAGATTCCGGCGTAAGCGTATCATTATTTGCTTTCACACCCATCAAAGGAACACCAATGGAGAAAGTAAAACCACCTGCTCTGAGTAGATATCGAAGGCTTCAGGTTGGAATGGCTCTTCTTAGGGTAAAAAGATCGTCAAACATCGTTTTCAATAATGATGGTAGCATCAATCACTTGTGTAATTTTAGAGACGCAGTAAAACCAAATGATTTCCAGACACCTGGGTGCCCCGGGTGTAACCGTCCATACTACAACGAGAGACCTGGGGGGACCATGTATCACTATCCTAATCCCCCAAACATTGACGATATGCTAGAGGAGATTGAATGAGATATATAACGGTAGTACTAATTGTCATATTGCTTTTTGTTTCATGCGGTAAGGTAGCAGTAGAGACAGAATTCGACTTCACAGTTGACTGGAGAGATATTCAGATTGGACTAATGCTCTCTGCGTTTGGCCAATGGGATACGGGTAGAACTGATCAGTTTGATTATTATATCAACAATCTTTCAATGTTGACAAATAGGATTCTGACTGCCGAAGATCGAGTGGGTCTGTATGATTCAATTGACTTAGTTGGTAACGCTATTCCAGACAATAGTTATGCAAGTTTGTTGAGTACCGTTGAAGAAACTTTCGACACATTGAAAGATAAGATCATTGAAACCATAGATCATAAGACAGACATGCTAGACACCAGCAGGTTGCAGGATCGCATGAGTGTCATTATGAACAAGCTTCGTGTAAAGAAGGGTTTTAAGAATATCATCATCCAGATTGATCCATCTCTATCCCCAGGATTGACAAGAGCTGTTGTGAAGGGTTCTGAAGCAAAGCTATTTCTCCATCCCCAGATAACATATGAAAGCTTTGAACAGGCTTTCATCGTTGCCTTGCTTGAAAGTGTTGCAGATAGAGAAGAATTTAACCTTGAGCAGATTGATAAACTCACAAATAGATACGGTGGTGCATTATCAGGATGGGAACAGTTTCTTTCAGATTTTTCATATTCATTACATCTGTGGTGTGGAACAAGTCTGGAACCAGATATGATGACATATCTGGTATACTCATCTGTTGAGTTTAATCATATATTTTCTGCACAGCTAAGCCACTGGGCTGGCAACTACATTCAGTTTAAGGATATGAATCTAACTGAACTTGTCCCTTATGGATTTGAAGATGCATCGAATCCTATCTATGAAAGGTTGCTAACAAGACTTGTCAATCCAGCCAGACTTGGTATAACACTTGATTCTGGAAGAATAGATTCACTTGAAATATCTGGGTTTGCCAGTGGCTCTCCGGCAAGTAAATCTGGATTGATGATTGGAGACATAATCTACAAGATGGATACAGAGCATATCGGCAGTCGATGGATGTTGAAGCGAAAACTATATGACAAAGACCCAAACTCATACGTTATTCTAAAAGTAAAGCGTTCTAAGGATCTCCCAACAGATGGGGCAACCAGTGTTATACCGTTGGAGGATGATCCACAATATAATATCGTATCCTTCCAGTTTCTTATGTCATCAATGGAGAACTTGCCTGAAGGTGTATATTAGTTTTGGTGTATATGTAACAATCAAGACATTCGAATAACTATTATGACAAATAAACTAGTTTCGCTATGTCCTTAAAAAACATACACACTGTTTCATAAAACTGCAAGCCCCCTTGTCACCCCCTGAAGGTGATACTCCCCGTCATTCAGGCTTGTCCAGAAAATCTAGAGTAACATAGTAGCGTTTGGGATTATTTAAACTTTTATTTTTGGGCAGATGTTTCCAAGTATTCCACTGGGTTCTAGCTTTCGCAGGAATTACCAAGAGAAATGATAATAATGTAGAAGAATGTGGGGATGATGGGGAGGCTGTGATACGCCTTTATAAGGAAACAGAGGAGTGGTCAGGGATGGAGAACTTATTTTGCGTGACAAATATAATATAATGTAATGCCTAATAAGTAATATGGTTACGTTTTGTCATTAAAAACGTCACTAAAGTCTCTATCCAGAAGATCTAACACCTTTTTTTTCTTTTGTTTTATTGCAATTCTTCTACCTATGATACAATCTTCTCTCATTAGATCGGTCTTTCCCATATCTCTATACATGTAAGCTCGGTTGATATATGTTTCAGCACACTCTGGATTGAGTTCGATAGAGCGTGCAAAGTCGATCTCCGCACCAGTAAAATTCTTCTGTTCCTCCTTTGCTATCCCTCGATTTGTGTAGCAGTTAAAACACTTTGGATCAATTCGAATTGCCCTTGTATAGTCATCTATCGCTCCATCAAGGTCACCCTTGAATCGCTTTGCATTTGCTCTATTAAAATATGCCTCGATCATCTTAGGTCTTATTGATAATGCTTTTGTGAATTCTCTTATCGCATCATCATAGTCACCATACTTCGATTTAATAATCCCAAGGTTGTTGTATGCTGTAAACGTATTGGGTTTGATGATTACAGTTTTTTCAAAATCTTGAAGCGATTTATCCATATTTCTGAGCATAAAATGGGCAACACCTCTTTTAAAATAACCAAAGTAATCACCAGGATATTTTTTTACAAATGAATCTAATTTCGTTATTGCATCCATATGTTTATTTTTATTTATTAGATTCAAGATCTCTGCTTTATCATCATAAATGTTTCTGTAACCCAATGGTGAATCAGCAGTGTTTGACTGGGCAAAACCAAATCTATCATTGAACAAAGAGTTGTAATTAATATTGAACAGCTCATCAAGGTCTTTTAGTATCTTTTCCTTTGCATGTCTGGCTATGATGATCTTACATTCATCATCAATGGAAATAATTGGCGCGCCAAAAAGAAACACCGAACTTTGCGCGGGTACCCTGTTGTTTATAATCCGAGGTTCCCAGTAATATATCTCCTTGTCATACAGCTTGCTACTGTATGCCTCTGGGTTGAAAAAATCCTTTTTTTCCAGATGATTAAATTTCAACAGCTTGTTACAATCAACAACATATACTGCCCCATGTTTTGGCTCTTTATCAGAGGACAGACAAGCATAGAACAAAGCTGTTAGTGAATCCTTTGTGAAGTCTATCAGCATTGTTGCCGCCCCAAGGTGTTGTTGGTCAGAAATTACATCGATCTCGTGAATGCCGGGGTTCTGATATTCAGGGTATCGTTTGGAAAACACATCGTCCAACATATCCCTTTGGTAATATATAAGAAAATCGGAAATATGTTCATCTTTTAAAAATACTCTCAACCTTCGAGAGGCTCCACATTCTACTTTCCAATCCGCATTTTCCTGACCACGATACAGGTACATACCATGAACCTTCTTGATTTCAATAATTTTATTAATGTATTCTTCCACCGAATCTACATTTGATTTCAAATGTCACCGCCTTAAGAAAAAATAATATCACATTTAAAAAGTAAGTCAAAAGCCATTAGAAAGTGGCTTTAAGTGTGTAATCTAAACTGCAACAGAGACTGGTCTTGTAAACTCGATGAATTTCTTAAAGAACCTCGGTCCCGCCCAATATCCAGGTACTGGTATCTCTGGCTGGTATTGTAGTGAATAGATTGGTCTAAAGTCGTGTTTGATGATAGAAATAACTCTGTGAAGCCCCCTGGTTTCTCCTAAGAGATGAAATCCTCTGGGGACCTTTGATATTGCCCATTCATGGAAATTGGTTACAAGGTAACCAGGTGGGAGATCGCTGAGAATATCATCCTTCATAGCGGATGGATGAGGCAACAACATCGACCTACCGGTTTCACTTGATGGAACTAAATTGCAATTTGGATCGACTAGTGTGCACAGCAACTGGTGACCATAGGATATGGCGAGTATGGGTTTCTGGAATTCGTAGTAAATATCATGGCTCATTGAGCGATAGCCTTGATTTGATCCAACCACATCAGGGCTTCCAGTTAGAATAATGCTCGAATCTGATTCCCTGAGGTCCTTCAGTTCAAGTCTATTCCTTATGTATTGAGTATCACAGATATCAAACTTAATGGTTCTAATCTGTTTGCCTGGCCAGGTCACTCTCAATAATCTAATATCATCATCTGGCACAAACTGATGCACAAGCGATATCAGCGAATTTAAATGCCTCGATCCAAAATCTACGATAACCAGCTTTTCATCCGACATGTCAAACAATTTATCACTTCGAAATAGGATTTCAAGGGGGTTGCTTGTTCATATCTTTACCGATAGAATAGTTACTGTGACAGTACTTAATTGTGGGCAGGGTAATGCATAGGACAATCATTCTTACAATTGTTATTACAGCGTTATCTTTCATAGGTTTTATAGGTTACGGTCTTATGTTGATTCGAAAATCTGATCTTGAACTTAAAATGCACAAAATGCCAAAACGAAATAGTGTTTCTAGCAGATTCAAGAACAGATTTGATCAAGACATTGGTGATTTCATTTCAGTTTTAAAGGGAAACAAATCTTTGGATTATGTGTCAAATAGTGTGGAGGAATCAAATGGTGATTAGAATCATAGGTATCGCTATTATATTTATTATAACTTTAGTAGTGAGTATAATAAGAAGGTCCGATTTAAGAGAGTTCGATGAAAATACAAACATAAATTACTCGCCCTCTCTAAGTGATGACGGATTTGACAAAATAATTGTTACTAACATGAATGAGCATTACGATTATTATGTGCCACCAAAACCTAAAATGGAACCAAGAAAACCTGAGTTTGATACATTCTGGAACAAGGTTGATGCTGAAATAAGCCATAAGGGAATCAGGAAAATGAAAAAGAGTCAGATTGATTCTTATAGAAGCCCACTTATCAGCTCTGAAGAAGGGAGTAAGTTTATAATGCCAAAACCAAAAGTAACCAAAAAAACATATCGATACGAAGAGACAGATTCAGATGATTCAACTCAAAAATTTAAACCCAACACATTGGTAATAGAAGAAAATGAATCAGAATTTGAATCACCAACATCAGCTGATAGCATTTCTATCAATCAGCTGGAATTTGATGAAGAGACAGGTGGAGTTAGTAAGGATGTCGAATCACAAGATGCCCTTAAGTCAAACGAGCAACCTATTGATATCTCTGAAAAAAAACCAACCAAGGTTGATCAACCGGCTGATATAGAACCATCACACCAGCCGGATATCAACAAGCCATCACCTTCTTATAAAGAAAGTGAGTTTGAAAGTGAAGATTACAATGAAGAAGAGACTGCTGAAAAAATCAGAACTGAGAAAAAACAGAAAGCACTACAAAAATCCTCTACAAATTCTAAAGCCTTGCCTTTAAGCGAAATCAATCTACTGAAGCTCATAGAAGATTTTACTCCCATGAATATATATATCCAATACGGATTCTTTGATAACCAATACGATATACCAACTGAGATTTCTTCTAGCCTTATCGCAAGTGAAGAGGATATAGTAGCAATGATAAAAAAAGTAAAGGGATACGGATTGCTGGTTGACAAACAGGAGGATGGTATTTTTGGTTACCCTTTCAAGAAGAAACTGGTTTTATCAACAGTGGGAAAAGAGAAAATTTCTAGTATTGAATAATCTATTTTGATTAGAACTTAGATACGTACACATCTGTATTGAAAATGTAAATGGTTTTGATAGAATCAGAATGAGGATGAGATATAGAACAATAGTAAGTATAGCACTCGGTTCATTATTGCTTCTTAGCCCTCTATCATCAGCGTTCACATACGATTGTGAGTGGGCCATGAGCAGAGGGAATGAGATGAGAAATGGATCGGTAGCCCCAGGATGTGGTCTGTCAATTGACAGGCTGTCCATACATTGGAACTATCAGGCTAGTGATAATATTGTCTCCTCTCCAATCATCTATGATAGTAAAATCGTTTTTATATCGAACAATAAACTCATCTGCTTGGACTCATCTGGCAAATGGTTATGGGAACGCGGATTGCGTGGTGTCGAAAGCGATGTAATTCCAAGTATATGGAACGATCAACTATTCCTTCAATCATGGAGTACGATAGAGGTTTATGACCTTGAAACGGGATTACCCAGACCTTCAATAGAAACTCAACTTGAAGTCAGATCTTTGCTTATCGTATCAAGCATAGGCTCAATGTTTTACACCAGCATGAGTGGTGAATACAGCTACATAAACTCTCGCAAGCTCTCTTATGAAAGCACTCCGAAAGTAAAACGACTGTCTAAGAAACAACCCGGTGAACCAGCATTCTATGCTGGCATGATTTTTGTCCCTACGGGTAACCAACTTTTCTGTGTCAACTCAAGGACCATGCAGATAAAATGGAGCGAGACTTTTCAAAGTGACATCTTTGAAGGCAGTGTAGCCCTTCAAGATGGGAACTGCCTTTTCTCAACGGCAGGTGGAAAACTCTATTGTCTGGAAACGACAAATGGAGAAACAAACTGGTCTTATGATTTAAATACCAAACCAACCACTATGCCTGCCGTGGATTCGGATACTGTTATTGTTGGAACTAATAAGACGATCAAAGCGATCAACCTTAAGAATGGATCGCTGAAATGGTCGGTTGATTGCCTACCTGGCGAATCTGTCTCCACATCTCCTGTTGTTTCTGATCGAGTATACCTAGCAACAAATGTTTATGGTAGAACAGATACAAAAGGCATATTCCGATGTCTGGACAAAAAAGATGGTGACTCACTCTGGTTCATTGAGAACACATCGGGGTTCAATTCATCACCTGCGGTATCAGAAGGACTGATAGTATTTACTGGTATCGATGGTTTGGTTACCTGTCTTGGAGAGGGAGCTGGCTTTCTTGGATTTCAACTAGGTCAGAGGATGGTGTCGATCGATAGCGCAATTGTAATAATCGATGTTGAGCCGGTTATTTTGCATGGTCGTACGCTTATACCTGCAAGGTATGTGGTCGAACCTCTGGGTGGTTGGGTAAGATGGGATGCAAATGAGCGCAAAGTAACCAGTCATTTTAACGGAGAAACAATAGAGTTCTGGATAGGCAAGAACAAAGCAAAAGTCGATGGAACATTGAAGCCTATCGATGATAACCCAGGTGTTGTGCCCAGTATCATTGATGGTCGAACAATGATACCCTTCCGTTTCCTTGGTGATAACCTTGGTTGCAATGTCAAATGGATACCCGAAACAAAGGAGATCTGGCTGACCTATAAGGACTGATTCATTCACGATCCTATTGAAAATATAAAAACTTGATTATATAATATGACTGGTATGCGTGATGATGACGTTATTCGAAAGCTTGCGAGTATCTTAAATAAAAATCCAAGGTCTTACGTTCTACTTCTTGGATCTGGAGTCTCAAGTAATGCTGGGATTCCGACAGCTTGGGATTTAACAATGAAATTAGTTAGGGAATTAATGCCCGATAATGAACGAGCGAATATTGAACCGGAAAATTGGTATAAAGGAAATTATAATCAAGAGGTTTCTTTTCAGAACGTTCTCATACAAACCACAAACAACAAGGATGAGAAACGCAATCTTATATATGATGCATTTTGTGATAAAGAACCAACTAAAACACATAAGGTAATCGCAAAACTTATAAAAGCTGGAATTGTACAAGCAGTTGTAACAACAAACTTTGATAGGTTGATTGAGCAAGCGTTGTCACAAAATGATATTGAACCAAAAATTATCAAGTCTGAAAGCGATACTGCTAACTTCAAACCATTACACCAGGAATTAAAAGTATCTCTAATAATAAAATTGTGTGGTGACATTACAGATGGAAATATAAAAACATCAAAAGAAGAGTTATCTCACATGGATAAGGATTTAAAAAACCTTCTTATTAATAGAATTTTTAGAGATCATAATCTTATTATATGCGGATGGTCATCTCAATACGATACTGGTTTGAGTAATATCATTAAGAGTGTTTATTCTAGCAATGATAATAGAAAATCTGTTTACTGGGTCGACAAAAACGGACTATCTAGATGTTCAATGTCACTTGCAAATGAAATATCTGCAACAGAAATCAAAATCGATGCTGATAGATTCTTTGATAGCTTAGAATATGAAATGAAACTACCTGATATTATAAATTCTCAAAAGGAACCGATTACTCGAGTTACAGTTGTACCACCAGCAATCGGGCATAGAGATGTGCAGTTCGAGATCGATATAAAAGGCTTTAACTCACTACACATAAAAAAGGAGGACTTTGAATATATTGATGTACATTTAACCCATAACGAGAAGAGGTTTGTTGCAAACGATTTTTCAAATAATAAAAATTTACCGTCTGCTACCACAATCCCTTTTCATAGTGGTTACCCAGATTACGGAAAACAATCAGCACAAGGCATAGAGTATATTGAAGATAAGAATGAAGATAAGGATATTCTACGTTTATTCATTAATCCATTGTTTTATGAACCTGATCAAAGTCTGCTGAAACTAGTGTTTTCTGATAAAGCTGGTTTGATTACACCGAAAGAACCTGGGCAATACAGAATACGCTTAGTAACAAATCAGAATAATCGCGATATAATAACAGAACCATTTGAAATAGAAGATACACCTACATTTGATGACAAATGCTTTGTTAAATTGTCAAATCCATATGTTGCCAAAGAATCCGATTACATAATAAAATTCAAGAATGGTAACTATCCACTGTTGGCATATAATGATTATGTAATTGTTGCATTTGATACTTCTATAATACCTTATAATACTGAAAGTAGAAATATATTTTTTAAAGATAATAGATTGTGGAGTACTTGGATAAGGGTACCTTCTGTACCATTCATTAACGGAAATACTTTGGGTCTAACGCTACCCTTTAATATAAAACCTAACGATTACATTAATATACGAATAGACAAAAAATTCGGTATAAGAAATCCTTACACTGCGTCTCTTTACAGATTGCAAGTTAAGACAAGTAGACAAAATGGTTACGCCGTATCAAGCCTGTATGCTGTAATTCCTGACAATAAAAGTGAAGAACCTAGTACTTAATACCTTTTCGTTTTCTCGGAGATCAATTTGGGTGTGACGTTAAGTGGATACCCGAAACAAAGGAGATCTGGCTGACCTATCAGGATTAATTGAAATAATACATTCAAACTTCCTACTTGACTTATATAATAGGAGACAAACTGCGTTAAAGGACTGCTACTTAACTCCACAAATATTACTACATATCTCAGCAATATAGGTCGACTTTTATATAAATTGAAACATAGTTGATATATTCTACTTATTTTCAGCATTTATTAACATTATTTATTTCTATTAAAATTGACTTTAAAGGAGTGGGGATTTACATATCGTAACACTATTACTATGAACACTAGGTTTTTGCAAAGGGGGGTCTTTTTTATACAGCAGGGGTATATTTACCTCATATCACCATTTTTCCTACTGGAGCAATTTTGAATTCATTACTTATAACGCACAAACCAACATATTTATGATACGGCATTATGCACTTGACATACTCAATTCCTTTTGTGTATTGTAAATACATT
>CAZTGD010000014.1:0-48606 GCA_964613055.1 uncultured Caldisericales bacterium
TTCACCAAGTGAGGCTAAGTTATAATTAATCATATAAACACCATCCTTTCATTTGCTTCATTGAATTCTATTCGATATAAAAAGATATTCAAGACTTGACAACCCAATCAAACTGTTATATTCAACATATCTATGAAAAGAAAAACATTTACATACATGGCAGACGTTGACTGGGAAAAAGAGCACCAGGGTTTCTTAGGTGGCAACTTTGATACAGTCAGAATTGCTTGCCCTCCAGAATTTGGTGGTCCTGGTGGTAAAATATCGCCAGAAGAATTATTTGTTGCATCCAATACAGTATGTATTATGACTACATTCATTGACTTCAGCGAGAGAGTCGGTATCGGGTTGGTTGCCTATAAATCAAAGGCAACCGGTTACATGGAGTTTATTGATAACTACTATCGTTTTTCAAAGATAGAGATAAAAATTGAGATCACAATATCAGAAAAGAAACAGACCAATATAACAAAAAGAATGATTGATAAGGCTCATGACGTTTGTCCTGTTGGTAAATCCTCAACATGTGAAGTGATAATTGAACCAGAGATCAGAATAGCATGACTATGATGCTATCCGAGGAAAGGGAAAGGGTTGTCATTGTCCGATAGTTGCTCAAAGTTGAAGTCTATAAAGTCTGTCTCAATTAGATCAACAATATTCCAGAAAGCCCTTCTATGCATTCGGAATCTTTTCTCGCCATAGACCTTCGAACTTTTTGTGGTTACAAGAAAGGGCCAATCGGACGATTGGCACAGCATTAGTTCCCTTTCGAGTTGTGCAATCAGACTCCTGTCAATTGATGTATCTTTTTTTAGATCAAAGAACTTGGAGGACATCGTTCCAATGTCATCCCACATCCATAAAACAGATCCCCTATTCCATGGCCTGAGGTCGCCATCTTTTATCCAACTACATACCGAAGGTCTTTGTGAGTCGAGTTTTTTCAGGTTGTATTTCTGGTGGAGAGTTTGTGGCGTTGAAAGATTAACGTGTTTACTATTTTCTAGTTGCAACAAGACTGTTTTCAACCATTCAACACCTTCATACCAATCTTGACCCATCAACTCAGCATCGATTGATAGAAGTATAGATTGATCGGTGTTGTCGGTGGAATGATTTTCAATCATAGATACAAATTCATTTGCATAATTATTTGCAAGTTCTAAAGCAATTTCAGGTTGATAGACGGCTTTGTTTGCAGGGTTTACATTTGAACCTGTGATCCTCCAATAGCGATTGCCTGAACGTCTGTACCTTTTTTGAAATTCCCTGAAACGAGGATCACCTGGGTAACCATCCTCAAACGACCATATGCGTTTGGACAATTCCCAGTTTCTTGCCAATGCAATAACGTCTGTATTGCCAAGAGTAAATGGACGATTCCTATGTAATTCGTCTGTAGCTCTACTTCCAAGAAATACCGTATTAATATTGTTATCTTCTAGGATCTCTTCAAGACCGAGTTTGTAAGCGCATTCAGGTAACCAGAAACTTGTTGGTGTGTAACTCATTCTTTGCCTAATAGATTTAAGGCCAACCGATACCTGTCGCTCGATTGATTTAGCGCTTAACAATGGTAGTATTGCATGTGTAGCTGATGATCCAACTATCTCTATAAGGTTCTTTTTGTTAAGATTGCGTACTGCTTTTGGCAGATCTCCGGATATCGAGGACCAAGTTTTGCTAACATCTTTGAGTGCTGACAAACGATGCTTAGCGGCTTTGCTGAGTTTGTTCCAACCCTTTTTTGTAAAATCTTGAACATCCCTTGAAGTCAACTTAATTTTTGTTTCTAGGTAATCGTTGAATCCATTCTTTATGTGATCGTCACTTAGTTGCTCGAGAAGGATGGGAGATAAAGATACTGTAGCAAGATTCTCTCCACCAGAAAGGGATAGATCATTGAACACGTTTACTAGTGGAATATATGACTCGAGCATAGCTTCAAATATCCATTCCTCGCCATATGGCCATATACCTCTTTTCCGAACATAGGGTATATGACAATGAAGTACTATAAGCAGGTCAACCATCTATTGCCTCCTTTCCAGAAGATATCAGAATTGCTTGAGAAGCTGAAACCCAAATACCCGATTATTATAAGATTTCCACTCAAACTTATCATTGCTCATTATAGCATAAATGATTCGAAATTACAAATGTGCTTGACAAAGGGATTACTAAAATTACTATCTAATCAAAAGGAGACGAGAATGATTGAAACTGTCAACTACGAGAAGTCCCTTACCTTTGATGATGTTTTATTATTGCCCCAATATTCAGAGGTCATCCCCAGTTCGATTGACACCTCGGTCAGCTTAGGCAATCTAAAACTCAACATACCATTGATATCTGCGGCAATGGATACCGTAACAGAGGTAGATCTTGCGATCGCGATCGCAAGAGAGGGTGGTTTGGGCATAATCCATAAAAACATGTCAATTGAACAGCAATCGACACAGGTGGATCGAGTTAAACGATCAGAGTCTGGCATGATCACAAAACCGATTACAAAGGGCCCAAATTGCACGATAGCAGAAGCGAACATACTAATGAGGGATTTCTCTATTAGCGGGATCCCAATAGTAGATGATACAAACGAATTGATAGGGATATTAACAAACAGAGACCTTCAATTCGAAGAGGATTTCAACAGACCTATCCATGAGATAATGACTAAAGGAAGGGAGAATCTGATTGTTACTCCTGTCGGCACATCGCTTGAGCAGGCAAAGACAAAACTTCATAAACACAAGATTGAAAAATTGCCTGTAGTCGATGATGATTATAAGTTGCGAGGTCTTATCACGATAAAAGATATCAATAAGCGCTTAAAACACCCCAATGCCTCAAAGGATGCCAAGGGAAGACTGCTTGTAGGTTCTGCAATAGGTGCAACTGGTGACTATCTGGACCGAGCAGATGAATTAATCAAGAATGATACTGATGCAATTGTTGTAGACACGGCACATGGTCATTCAAAGAATGTTATTGATGCCGTAAAAACAATAAAGTCCAAATATCCTAACTCAAATGTTATAGCAGGAAACGTTGCTACCAAGGATGCTGTAAGGGATTTAATTGATGCTGGTGTTGATGTGATAAAAGTGGGAATAGGACCTGGATCAATCTGTACAACCCGTATTATCGCTGGGATTGGTGTACCTCAGCTGTCAGCCATCATGGAGTGTGGGAGAGAAGCTAAGGCGAAGGGAGTCGACATAATTGCAGATGGTGGGATAAAGTATTCTGGAGATATAGTGAAGGCAATCGCAGGTGGTGCTAGTGCTGTTATGATCGGTTCATTGTTTGCTGGTGCAAAGGAAAGTCCAGGTGAATCAGTACTCTATAGAGGTCGAAGATACATCGTGTACAGAGGAATGGGCTCACTTGGTGCAATGAAAGTTGGAAGCAAAGACAGATACTTTCAGCAGGATGTTGTGGACGAAAAGAAACTCGTTCCAGAAGGAATTGAGGGAAGAGTGCCATACAAAGGACCTTTAGCAGACATCGTCAGTCAGCTGGTTGGTGGATTGAAGTCTGGTATGGGGTACGTAGGTGCTAGGGATATTAACGAGTTGCATAAACGTGCAAAGTTTATAAAAATTACAGGTGCGGGTCTTAGAGAATCACATCCTCATGATATACAGATAACAAAGGAATCACCTAACTATGAGGTTCAGAGTTGATACCAGATCGACAAGATAAGATTATTCAATCGCTTAAGAGTGTTTTCAAATCAGAGACTTCAGTGAGGGGAATGTTTTTGTCAGGATCATTGGCCAGGGGCAAGAGTGATGAACTGTCTGATATCGATCTGTACGTCATCGCAGAAAACAAACGCACGGATAGTTTATTCGAGAGATTACCACAGATTGTCGCAGAGATCGAACCAGTGATGTTTTCTTTACGCACAAAAACAAGCCATCACTCAGCTGTGTTCGTGTTCAATGATTTGACTGAGTGCTCTTTGACTATTCTGAATATTGACGAATTGCATCCCTCTCCAGTTTACGAATACATTGAGTCCATACTTGATTCAGAAGGAATTGTTGAAAAAATTTCTTCTGAATCCAAACATCTTCCAGTTCAGGTGAGGATCGATACGCTCCTTCGGATCGAGTATCTGTTCCTTTGGGGAGCTCTTGCTCTGAGAAAGAGAATACTAAGAGATAGCATATGGGATGCTAGAGACGCGTTAGAGAAACTCAGGTATCTAGTCATTCAGATGTTTAATCTTCGAGCAGGAACACTGGATGGATACAAGGGAATTGAGGGTAATCTCGAATCAGCTGAGTTGCTTAAGCTTTCCAAAACAGCGTCAGCTTATGATAAGGACGCCATTCTTTCCTCTGTGAGTATGTGTTTTGACATGTTTGAAGAACTGAGAGATGAGATGTTCAGCAGATACTCTCTAACACCAGATCAGAAAAGCACCAAGAGGGTGAAGGAAACAATTAAAGGATTGTGTTAACGTGTTAACGCGTATCCTCAACAAGAATTGTATGCGTACTGTTTATCCATGATATATCGCAATCCAGAGCCTCTCCTATAAACCTGAGGGGTACAAATGTTCGATCGTTTGTTATTTCTGGTGGTACATCAAGGATAAAACTGTCATCATCTATCCAGGCATTCTTGCTACCAATCCACAGTTTTATTGATGTATTGTCTTTTGTAATATCTACTCTCTTCTCAGCACTATCCCAAGTGGTTCGGAAGTCAAGCTGATCAGATATAAATCTGATTGGGACAAGAGTCCTTCCTTCTGTAATGTATGGACTAGCATCGAGTATGTGACAATCACCGTTGACCCATGCTTGAGACTCATTGCTGTGAAAGGCTATCTCTTTGTAATTAGAATACTCTATACGTCTTCTAACAAGCAACTGTCGATTATACTCATCCTTGATGAGAAAGGTTATATCATTCATATGTGACAGTAAGCTGATATTTGTTTCAAATTCACCGTTTGAGTTTGTTGAAATAGGATGGTCTTCAATGAAAAGAAGAGTACCGATTGTAGTTTTCCCACTCAGATTCATGTTTCCATTTACAGTTGATATATCTGAGTTTAATTCGAAATGCCTGTCAATGTTGATATCTAAATTATAACCACTACTCTCCTCAAATCCATTTACAACATTCACAAGAGATTGTGGCAGAGCCGTAAAACTGTGCTTTCTTTGGCTATCATCAATGTGTGATTCAATACTCATGGATGTTATGGAGAAGCATTTCCCTCCCAAGGATTCAGGGCACTTGCTTGTAAAACAGAAAGAAAAAGCTATTCCAGTGGATGTAACACCATAACTTTCAACCCCCCTGTCAACACTGAACATGATTTCAGAATCAGATGTTGTATCAACTATGGGTTTGCTTTGTGGACAGCGATAATCTTCGGTTATCATTTTCCCAACCCGATATCCTAAAAAATCGAAGCATTTTGGATCGAAGCTCAAAACACCAGCGATACTGCTAATTGGTTTTGTTGGTTGAATGATGAGGTCCAACCAGAACTCATTTCCGCTTGAAACGAGCGTGTATTCAGGTTGAAGTTGGATTACAGTGGATTCGGGAGATGGAATAACCTTTAGACGTATCTCTGTAGTACCGAGATATCCATCAGATTCAGCCTTTAGGATAAAACTGTAATCTCCAGGTTTTACGGTGATGCCTGTGTTGATGAACATCTTGACAATGTAACCAGGTAAAGGTTCATTATTGCTGAAAGAGATATCGATACCTAGGATGGGTTTTTCGATTGAAAGGCGAATTGGATCAATCGATTCAATGTTACCAATTTGAATCTCTATTGATGTTGTTTTTCCAGAGGTAACCTTTGTTGAGTTTGGTGTTGCTGTGAGTTGAAGGTGTTTGGTGTTTTTAGGTGGGTCGAGTTTCATGGACGGGTCACCGAGAAGGATAAATGAATAAACATTTTGAAGCGCTTTACTCCTTCCTCCCAGCCCGCCAAAATTCTTATAATAGCTTCTCAGTGAGGACATGAGCGACCATCCGATTGTTGAACCATCTACATAATTTCGAGTTATGTTATAGGATATAGTCTGGTTGCCACCCTCATCAGCACCTCTCCAACCAGGCATAAAGAAGTTAATTGCACTACCACCGATATAAGCTGATGCACCTGATCTCAGAAATGATGTTGCAAGCGAGTCTAATTCAGTGGCGACAAAGGCTGTTGAGCAGGCTGTTGCTATCACCAAGCCAGAATCAATCTCAGCTGTGAATGGTGTTTCTAAAATTGTTTCAAGCAATATTTCATTTTTATCAGCCCAACCGTTGTCATTGTCATCATTGATCCAACGTTTACGCATTATAGAGGTTTTTGAGCCATGTGCTAGATAATTGATAAAACCATACTTGTTCTCATTTATGGTAGACAAGAGTGTTTTTCTATCGAGTCTTCTATCTGTATCAACAATTGATGGTATTCCTTTTGAGTCGTTTTCAAATATTCTCGTTCGTCTGAAACCATTCTTTGAAAGGATTTCATCCCAAATGACGTTGTGCATCGTTGCTCCGTCTGTGTACTGGTTGCTTCTATCTCCATTCTCGTTGTCAAATGAGTATATGGCTCCAATCTGCAGAGCCTCTCTTTTGTGATCTGAAAAATCATAGTTGATTACACTTTCAACCCATTGCTCTACATATTTCTTGGATGAGATTGGGAATCTGCCTACAGCAATTTGGGGATCAATATCAACATTGTCAATTGGTTCACCCATCAATCCATTGCCATTCGTATCCCATTTGGATGTAAGAATTGAGTAGTAGATATCTGAGTAGACGGGACCCGGTTGTTGTTCTCTGCCTGTTTCGTCCTCAATACCGTTAGCGGAGTGAAGCTTTGCCTGTGGGATGTCAGCGTTGTTACCGACTATAAGAAGATAAGACAAGCCCCAATTTTTATAGTTGTTTTTCAGATAATTGCGAAGGTTTTCTCGAGTATCCAATAGGGGATCGACTGGTATATCATCTATTTCAACAACTCTAACTTTTATTCCTTGCTCAGATCGATGATTTGCCAGTGGTTCAAGATATTCACTTAAGCCACTTGCAGTGACGATTAGAAGCGATACACGCTCCTGTGCAACTATTGTGGTTGGAATTGCAACTACAAACAGTGATGTAATTAGTAATAGCGCTGTAATTCGTCTGATCATCTTTACTAATGGTATATTCTATATGGTATACAGTCAAACTGAATGAATAATGGGTCGGAGGTAAACCGACCCATTATGTTTCTACCTACTCTAGACCATTACACAGCTAGAAAGACAGCCGTTCCATGGATATAGTCTTAGTTCCAGCCTCATATTCAACCTCACAGCCGAGATTCTCTGCAACAAAGCGAAGAGGAACAAATGTTCTTCCCTCAACGATCTCTGGTTCGGCATCAAGTGTGATGATCTCACCGTTTACAAGAGCTGTTTTTGAACCTATCTTCATCAGTATGTAGGTCTCCCCCTGCTCTTCGTTGAGTGTAACTGAAACACTTCTCTCTTCTGGAATCCATTCAACATCAGCACCAAAACCTTGGGAGATAGCTCTTATAGGGACCATTGTTCGATCATTTTTGATGTAAGGAGGGGCTTCCAAGGGGACAATTGTGGATTTGTCAACAATGACTTGACTGTTACCGATTTGCATTTGGATCGTTGTATTATGCCAGACAATGACATCGAGTTTGATTTCTGTAACATTGCCTGCGTCATCCATCGCAGAGACAACAATAGTGTTCTGTCCAACAACAACAGGAACTGATACCTTAAACAAGTCACCAACTACCAATGCATTCTTGGAGTTAACCCTCACATCTGAACCAATCTCTACTCTTCCGCTTATCTCAACCTCATCAACATCTATCTGTTTGTCTAGTTCGTAGAGGATAACAGGAGGTGGTTCATTATCAAAGGTGATCAACAATTCCTTGCTAGTCTCGTTACCAGCGTTGTCCTTTGCGACTATGACAATTGAGTTGGATCCGGGTTCAAGTTTAATAAGCGAGTTGAAAGTGCCATCAATATCGATTGATACGGGTCTTCCATTAACACTCACGCTAACATCATCATCCACCACATAACCCTTTAGAACGACACTATTTTTATTGGTTAAGGATGGAATAGGATCGACGAGTAACTCAGGTGGAGTGTCATCCTTGCCTATAGTAAATGATCTGTTACCATCGATATGACCGGTTTTACTTGCGTATGCGGTAACTGTTCCCATCTCCTCGAATGTATGCTTAAACCTTGCGATTCCCGAATAATCGGTTGTTGAGCTTTCATTTATACCTGCTCCCTTGAGTGTTATCAGTACCTCAGGTACAGGTTTGTCTGAACCCGTCTCACTACACAGTATTTCAATGATTGATTCACTTCCAACCTTCGGCATATCTACCCAAATGAATTCTAGTTTGAGACCCATAACAGAATCTATCCATGAAACCTCGTCCATATAGTAATTTCTTGGTGAACCTGATAATCCTGCGTTGTACCACTTGTTTGATGTCTGATACCTCAATTCGATAATCTCTCTTCCGATTCCGGTTGGAGTGAAATACATATTGGCTTCTCTTGTTCCGTATTCAGGTCTGTCTTCAATCTTGCCGTAGATAGAGTGTTCCGACTGATTGCCAACTAAACCAACCTGGCCAAGTGTTTTAACTGGTAAATCTCGATTGTCTGCTGGTGAGACAACAGCCACAACGTGGTTGGGTGCGGCATAGATAAGATCATATAGTTCAGGATCAAGTAATTGCTTGTCAATCTCCTCTCTTGTCTCAGCCCACAATAACCGAATATTTGGTGGTTTAATTTGGACTGTATTATCTGCAACCGCGTCGAAATCGAGGTAGTATACACCATCACCTCGGTATCGAGATTCGATATACTTCGGGGAAGTCTCATCATACGGAGGTCTACCTGCTACATCATAGTCTCCCCAATAGCTATCCCCTACCAGACCGCCAACAGAACAAACGTCTTCAGCGAACAGATAGAATGATGTTTGACCAGCTTGATTCAGATTCAAGCTATCCCTGTAGTCAATCTTGTTATCTTCGTTATGGTCTGAAAAGACCATGCCACCAAACTTGGAGCTGTTGTAAATACTGCCAAGTCCCCATCCGCCATGTATAGCGGGTGGTAGATCAAAGAAGGGATGTTCAGAAAACTCACCATTGGAATACATGTAGTTTGTTGTGTTGTAGTATGTGTAATAGTTGGTCCAGCTGTTACTTTCTGTGTTGACAACCTTCTGTGCACTAAATGCAAAGAGTTCCTTGTTTGTCCATTCAAGCTCTCCGTTATTGTTGAGATCCAAGCCGATGTGAAGGTCATAACGATCATTCAGGTCAGAGAGGAAGTAAGCGGTTCCACTTGAATAGAAGTTTATATCAATTACTTCTTCTGGATCCTCAGTCCATTGGTAGTTTTCTGGTTTAGTTGTGAATGGAGTAAATCTTGCGGTATGCTTTATTCCCGTACATATACTCACTCCATCACTGATACCTCTGATCACATTACCCATGGCATCACGACATGTGACCTTGATTTTGTAGATTCGATTATCTAAAGCTGTCATTACAAAGTCAGGATCTCCAGGAGAATCAAAGGCTACCATATCAGGGTCTTCCGTATTGACTATTTCATAGGTTACTTCAGGGGATCTGACGGGAACAGATACTGAACCTGCGCTTTTTCTGTCCGGAGTGTGTACAGCGATATAAAAATTACCAGCATCATTTGCTACAAATCCTTTAAAGACATAGATACCATCACTGGCCATCGAGAAATCAATCTCTATCATTCTTTTATCAAATAATGAATCGTTGCATACATTTGAGTTATCATCATTGTGAATATCTGTTCTAGTCCAGTAGTATTGTGGCAGTGAAGCTGAATGACCATAGTAATCGCTGTTATCTGGATGAGGATCCGAAAAGAGCATGTTCCATACGATATCTTCATCGATGTAATCTCCGTTTATAGCTCTAGTTAGATCTACTGGATTACCAGACTGATCTGTTATATGAATGGTCAATGGTATGGATGGATCAACAAGCTCTGAAACAACTCCTGCAGTCAGTACTGAAGGTGATGATGTAAGAATAAGTGACTGCCCTGTTGTTGCTTCTACATCATCTATCGGCATGTATCCCATACCAAACGGTATCGCTATAAGGAGTGAAAGAGCGATTATTATAGCCATTAATCGATTCGTTCTCATGGTTATCCTCCGTGAGTTACTTCCTTATCTGCAATACTCGAGTATAATGTTGTGAGTTCAAGCTGTTAGATAATGACATAATCCCTAAGGAGGAATGACATGGAAAATGCTGGTCAGAAGTTCTTTAAGAAGACTTCATACTGTAAAAATGATTTAGAACCTATTGAAATAAATGAACCAATGGCTAATGAACCAAAAACAATAGGTGATCCAATAGAGCTAAACAAACCAATACTCAACTCGCAGTTGGAGAAGATAGTTGCAAAGAGAAGAAGTAAAAGGGATTTCACTGATAAACCAATGACCATGGATCAGTTGTCCAGGATTCTGTGGTTGACGCAGGGAATAACTGGAGAGATTGGGAAGGCAAAGCTGAGAGCTGTCGCATCTGCAGGGAACAGACATCCTTTTAACAACTATGTACTGGTCAACAATGTAGAAGGTCTTGATAAAGGGATATATCTATATGAACCCCTCAAAGAAACGATATCACTCGTCGTAGATGGTGACAAGACTGAAATATTCAGGGATGCTTGTGGTGGGCAAAAACTCATATCCTCATGTCAGATCTGCTATATTCAAACAGCTGTCACCGCAAGAACTACAGACAGATACAGGGAGCGTGGCTACAGATACATTTTCATCGATGTCGGTCATATAGGAGCTCAGACTCAGCTGGTGTGTGAGGATATGGGACTTGGTTCATGCAATGTTGGAGCATTTATGGACGACGCCGTTTCAGAAATATTGCATTTGAAGAGTGAATACGAAATACCAGTTTACATCACTGTAATAGGTGATCCATCGAAGTAATTCTTAGTGTATTCTTGCAACGGCGAGTTTGGTGATATGTTTTAGTGTTTCTCGAACACCCTCGCCACTTATGGCAATGGCTTCGTAAGTTGAGAATCTCTGCTCAGGATTCAATGCATCCTCGAGCCTGTCAATAGGGACAGCGTTGGGTAGATCTCTTTTGTTGTATTGAATTATCAGAGGGGTTTTTTCCAGATGCAACCCGTATTCTTCAAGATTGTCAACCATATCCTCAAAGCTGTCAATGTTGGCTTCAAACTTGTCAGGATCAGAGTCTGCGACAAATACCACTGCGTCTACTGATTTGAGGATTGACTTTCTGGTCAGACCGTAGATTGCCTGACCTGGTACAGTGTATACGCCAAGTCTTAGATCAAAACCTCGCACCTTACCAAGATCAAGTGGCATGAAGTCAAAGAAAAGCGTTCGCTCAGTTTGAGTGGCAATAGATGTGAACTTGCCTTTAACGTTATCAGGGACTCTATCATATATGACCTGGAGATTGGTTGTCTTTCCAGAAAGAGCGGGACCATAGTAAACGATCTTCACATTAATTTCCTTGGTGGCGAAATTGACAAGTGCCATATTATGCTCCGTTTAGTGTTAAAATATGCTGTCCAGATCTAAGTCTTCATCCATACCGCTGGCGGCAAAGTCATCGGGAATTGCCTGCATCATCCTCTCAATGATCGGCACAAGCACAGCGCTTATCTTCTTTGCCCAGAAACGGATTGCGCCAATTGGAGCTCGATTATCAAAGATCATAACAAGCAGTGATTCCTGGGTGAGTAACGATATGTGGATGTTGTTCTCCGATCCCTGATGGAATGTAATTGTAAACTCAGTTTCCCCGATTTGTCTAGCGAGTTCGTTTGTAGCCGCATAAACACCGGCCGCCAATGCGGCAATAGCTGATGCGGCTTGTCTTGTTGCGGGACCGTGTTTGCTGACTAACTGACCTGATTTATCAATTAAAAAGATGTGCTTTGACTGAGAGTCGATGAGAGTCTTAGCTAGATACTCGTCAATCTCTCTGAGTTCTTTCTCTGAAATAACCAGATTCGTAAGCTTCTCACCCATCTTTGTAGCTCCTTCTAACTGTGTAACTTCAATGCGAATGATAGCAGTTTGAATATTGATTGTCAATGGAATCTGTATGTTGTTGTTAAATCGCCAGGTACACTTGATTGAAAGACTATCTTGACTGAATTATACATTATGATAATGTGTATGATATGTGAAAGGAGATAATATGAAATATACGAAGTTATTTTCGCTTTTACTGGTCATAATCCTCGTTGGATCAGTATCTTTGGTTGCTTGTGGTGGTTCTAACACGGTTACTCCTGATGGCAATGGAAATGGTGATGTTGTAGAAGATAACAACTCCACTGACAATAGCAATAACAACAACACAGCTGATAACAACGGCGAAGAAGATGAAGATGAACTGGTTGTTCCAGGTATGGAAACAGATGTCAAGCTGAGTGTGGGCGACAAGATGCCGGATATGGAGTTCATACTCCATCCCTGCTCTGCAGAGATTACAACATCATTCTCTCAGTATATGGAAGACTACGAGTGTGAAGCTCTTGTAATCGACTTCTGGGCTGTTTGGTGCGAGCCATGCAAAGAGGAACTTCCATATCTTGAGGATGACTACAGAAAATACGGGGACAAGGGTTTGGGTGTACTAGCAGTCACCATAGACGAGTGCAGTCAGGAAGAGATAATCAGCGAAACGCTGGAAGTGGATAAAAAGATATGGAAGTCCTTTGGCAAACTTGAGTACACTCCAGAAGAGAGCCGTATCACATATCACATTCCCGTTGATGGTGACAGAGAAATGGCAAAAGCTCTCGGAGTTACCTCAATACCGAGAACTTTCCTAATCGACAAGGACATGACAATTCTATATCAGCACACGGGATTTGATGAGAGCAAGGTTCACGCACTAACCGAGAGGATCAAAGAAGCTCTTGGAGAATAGTTCATTCTGAGTTAATCAATATTATTGGGGGAGCGATTATCTTTAACCGTTCCCCCTGTTTTATATTAAGCTTTATATTTTAAGTTATCAATTGATTGTCAAAGCTATCATTAATAAAATCTGCGTCATTATCGCGAAAGCGGGAACCCAGTCGAATTCATAGATACCTCTGTCCAATAATTAAAGTTTCAATTATCCCAAACGCAACCAGTTTTATCCTGGATTTCTGGTCAAACCTGAATAACGGGGAGTATCACTCTCAGGGGGTAAGGTGAGTTTGCAGGTTTTTGAAACCTGTGTACATGTGTTAAGGGTATAGCGCCTAATACAAAACGATAATAAACTGATCGATATTATGTTTCTAAAGGATTGTGTGCTAGTCAGAGAATATAGTTTCTATGTTCTCCGTGGTAAGGTTTGGCACAATACGTTTGTTTAAACCTGTAAGAACATTCTTTGCCCCGACCTCAAGGAAGTAATCGGTTCCCTGTGCTATGGCAACGAGAATCGATTTTTCCCATAAAACGGGAGAGTTTATCTGTTTGATAAGGTTCTCTCTTATATCGCCTGCCTTTTGTAACGGTTTTGCGTTGCAGTTGGATATGACTGGTATTTCAGCGTCAACTATATCAGCAGAGTTGATGTCTTTTGCAAACTCATCGGCAACAGGGTTCATAAGAGAAGAATGGAATGGGGCGGATACTGGAAGTAGTCTTGCCATTCTGGCACCAGATTCCTTTGCCAGTTTCATCGCTTTACCAACAGCATCTGTTTCACCAGAGACAACTATCTGCTCGCTTGAATTGAAGTTAGCAGGTTCACATACACCCAACTCACTGGCTTTTTTGCAGATATCTTCAATCTTTGATTTATCGAGTCTTATGATAGCTCCCATTGTGCCGGGTATGGATGATGTGGCGTCACGCATCAACTCGCCACGCCTTCGAACCAGTTTCAGAGTGGTTTCAAAACTCATAGCTCCAGCACAGTATAGAGCAGAATACTCTCCAAGGCTGTGACCAAGGGCTATGTCGCACTTAGTGCCTTTCCCTTTGATAACCGAAAGCCAAGCACATGAAGTTGCTACAAGCGCAGGTTGTGTATTTTCAGTCTGTTTCAGCTCATCTGCCGGACCGTTTTCCATCAAGCTGGCAATATCGAATCCCAGGATATCGTTTGCCCGGGATACAAACTTCATTGCTTCTGGGAACTGCTTTAGTTTCTCGGTCATTCCAACATATTGAGATCCCTGACCGGGGAACAAGAATGCTCTATTTGCCATTTTCCATGTACTCCTTCATCAATTGTTTAAATCTTTTCTTTGCCCTGAAGGCTCGAACCTTTGCGAGGTTAGGTGTTATCTTTAATTTGTTTGCTATCTTTTTAAATGAGAGGTCTTCCATCTCTCGAAGAACTAGTATGATTCGATATGGTTCAGGGAGTTTTGCAAGGGTTTTCATTGCAATATCCTCATCATCAAACTGGATTGTTCTATCGGTTGGTGTGAGAGAGATATCTACCTCAAGCGGTGGAACTCTCTTGCGTTTCTTTAACTCTCTTAGGCAGGTGTTGACAGTTATTCTGTATATCCATGTCGACAGAAGGGAGCCGCCCCTGAAGCGTCTTATGCTCAACAATACCTTAAGAAAAACAGACTGCATGATGTCCAGCGCATCATCGCGGTTACCCATGATATAATATGCTTTTGTATACACCACATCCTGAAAGGCTTCAATGATTGTTTCAAAGGCTTGAGTGTCGCCAGCCTTTGCGCGTTTTACTACATTTTCTTCGTTTGCTAATTTACTCACTCTTTGAAGAAGGATATAAGAAAGAACGCAAATCCGAATATAAAAATAACCCATGATAGCCAAGGGGTTACATTGTTTGGAATTGATAGACCAATCGGATGTCCAAACTCGTCCTTTATTACTATCATCAGGATTCCGGCCAGCATTATCAATACAGCAAGAATCCGGCTAGTCCACCGAAGCATGAATACTCCTCCTAGAGCTCAAGCTCTTTAATTATGATATCGTGGGGTCCAATCTCAGTTTCATATATAAACTCCGAACCAGAAATAACAACCCTCTGAGTCTTGTTGATACCGTTTGAGATCATCAGCAACCTCTTGCCACCATGATCAATAACGCTGTATAATACATTCGGATTGCCGTCTCCATCACTGTCTTTGGTTATGTTGCAGGAAAGCCCGGTCACCAATTCCCCCTTGGTGAAGTAGTCCATGTAGCTTCGAATTTCTGCAAACAATTCCTTGGATTGAGCAATGAGATAGTCGGGAGCAACGTAATACGCCCAGTAGCAAATACCTCTTGCCCCCATGATTATTGGTGTCCATGTCATCCATCTGAACTGGTGTTCGTTTGGGCGTGTCCAGTGAGGATAAGCGGGGATATCACCAAAGGCTTGAGGGATAAAGAAGAAATCTTTGCCCTGTTTGGTGGCAACTCGTTTAGCTTCGGATACCCATTTGGTCATCCAATCGAGCACCTGTCTGTCTGTTTCAACCGGATAGCAATCTATGAAAATCACGTCGGATGAATTTGAATATGGCTCAACTATCTTCCAATCCTGGTAAACGGGCGCGAGTACATGATTCGGATTGGGGTCGGCGGCACGGACTATATCGTATATCTCTTTCATCCTCTCGGGTGTAATGTTCCTCATCTCAGGTTCATCGCACAGATACCAGCCATAGAGTGCGGGATGATCCCAGAACTCAGCAACACGTTCTTCAAGGCGTTGCTTGCCTGTCCTTCGAGTGAGTTTGTCCCAGTACACCTGAGAACCATAGTTAACAAAATTGATTCCGTGAACAACCGTCTGGTCGAGGTCGATCAGGTCGACATTGAATGACAGCTTCACCCATTGATCGCGTTCCTTTGGGATGTCGCCGGCTCTTATCTTTGGCAGTTTCTCACCATCAAAGTATCTCTGGCACTTGTCCTCACCCCAGTAGACCCTGTACTTCCAGCTGAAACCCCCTGAAAGCTTAGCCGCCCAGAACTCCATCATCAACTCAGATACATTAGAATCGGAAGGGATGTATATCCAGTTTTCGATTATATCGTGTGGCTGTATATTCATTACAGGATAGCCACCCTCAGCGAATCGGAAGCCGTGCTCATTCTTCTCTTGTCTCCGGAATGCTCCGTGGTGAGAGGCGCGTTTTGAATAGGCGTGCTTGAAGCTCCATCTCCAATCGCCAATAGAGTGAGACGGTTGAGGCATGTCGTCATCAAGCCACATCCAGTCGGCTGTTACGTCAAGCAGTACCTTTATTCCCTGTTTGTGAGCTTCATCCAAGAAGGGTCTTATTTTGAAATCCTCTCTGCCAGACAACACATAGGTGATTACAAAGTTACTGCCAAGATCAGCAATCTCCTTGAGTTCGGTTGGATCGAGGGAGGAATACCAGCCGAGGGGGAAGAACGGTTCATCTTTCTCATCTGAATGAACAACAACAGGAACCTTCTTCGGCTGGGGCAGTTCAGACACCTGGGCATGAAAGCAACCACCAAGAGCGATCTGTGTTACCAAAACTGCACATATCAATAGTATTAGCATCATTCTTCGCACGAATGGCAATATAACAGATGGGTTAACTTCAAGCAAGGTGGGTGTAACAAAACAAGCGCATACATATCATAAGTGGTGCAGGGTAACCTGACAAAAAACTACTTTGGAGGTTTGATATGTTTAAGAACAAGATGAACGCGTATGGATTTATGTTGATTGTGGCGATATGGGTAGTATTTACATTGCTTGCATTTTTTGGAATAAACCATGTTGCAGAAGTTGCATCCTATCTAGTTGCAATAATTGCTTTCCTGTTCTTTATGATTGCAAGAAAGTATAACAATGGATTTGCAATTATCGGTCTGATTCTTGGATTATCAACTGCATTAGCTGCAAGTGGTGGATCTCTCCTTCCCGGAGGTTTCGGTAGCGGATTCGCAACAATTGGAATAGCATATCTATTTTTTGCTTTTGCGTTTATAAAAAGCGAAAGCACAACGCTCAACCTGCTTGCTTGGGCACAGATACTTACATTCGTACTTGTGGGTATTTTCGGTTTCTGGAATGTTAAGGTCCTTGTAGATATCTTCGGTGGAATAGGGAATATCCTTGTTGGTCTTATTTTCATATACTACCTTGCTGGTGAAGCTGGAATAAACCTTCCTGGTAACATCGATGAGAAGATGAAAGAGAAGATCGGCTAGAAGACTCGACTGAATTGTACTGATTAAACAAGTGAAAGGGAGTCCCTGCAGATATAGACAGGGACTCCCTTTCACTTGTTTAATCACTTTCAAACGAGTGTATTAGCGTTATAATTATCAGCTGTTTGGATAGCTGGTTATATATTTGGGTGAATTTTCCTCAATACATACACACAGGTTTATAAACAAACTGCAAATCCCCCACCCCTTATTAGCCTTGGAGACGATGCCCCTTGTCATTCAGGCTTGTCCAGAAATCCAGGATAAAAACTGGTAGCGTTTGGAATGTTTAATAATTATATGTTTGTACAGACTTGTTCGATAATTCCACTGGATTCCCGCTTCCGCGGGAATGACGTTGAGGAAAACAGGAATGAAGAAATAGAAATGTGAATAAAGTAGTAGAAACAGAAGTAACCTAGTAGATCAAAAATGACGAAGAGGAAAATGGGGTTTTTGTGTGGGTGATACAACGTTTTTATGGAAGAAGTATTTGATTAGAGATGGATAACTCATATGTGTATCAGGAGTATATTCCCTTTTTTATAGCACAATAGTAATAAATCATCTGAGTCAATTAATCATGTAACCATTCTTAAAATCAGTAGTCATATGTTGTGCAGGCGAGACCTGCCAAAAAAACCTTGGAGGTTTATGAAATGGAATTTGACATGAAGCATGTGATGAATGCGATTATTTTCGGTGTGGTATTTTGGGTATTGACCTGGTTATTTGCGCTGATTAAGATCCCAGTAGTCTGGGCAATACTTATGCTACCCGTTGCAGTTGGCGCACTCCTTTATTTCTTCAAAGATGTAAAAGGAGTAATGAATGGTATTATGAATGGTATTGTTTACGGAGTTATTTTTGTCGTAATTGGCATAATACTTGAACTAATTCCTAGTTTTCCTGGTGCTGTTCCATTCTTTGATGGGGTATCATTCAGCCTAAAACAAGTAACAATGTTCCGTTGGCAATTTGGCATTTGGATGCCACTCATTTCTTTCCTTATTCTTACAGGCATTATTGGTTGGGTAAACGAGCAGAAGTAATCACACTGTAGAAAAACTTAAAAAAATGGATTGAGTCAAATCAATCCCGCAAAACGCCCCCTCCCGTAGGGGGCGTTTTCATTTTGATACACATTTGAATTGTAAACACCTTATGTATATAATCATATTGAAAAATAAATCTGGAGGTTAGATATGAGATTTGACAGTAAACACCTGCTGATGGCGATAATAATCACGGTTGGATACTATGTGATAGGAGCGTTGCTAACCTATGTTGACACCTATTCGATAGGCGGTTTCCTGCTTGTCATGCTTAAGTATGGATTGGTAATGGGTGGTCTTACCTATGCCTTCCGTGATGTAAAGAAGATAGGGGAGGCTTTTCTGGATGGATTGCTCTATGTATTGGTGTTCTTCATCGGAGCCATTGTAGTAAATTTCGTTGGATGGGGGGCGTCAATTCTAACTCCTATCTCTGCAATTGGTATGAATCTTGGACTTCAGGGAGGTACCTGGAATCAACTACTCGCTTGGCCTGTCATATGGGGAGAGTTCTTTGGTATACTCCTCTTTACTGTAATTCTCGGAGTCGTCAACTCGACGAGGAAATAAAATGATATTCACTCAGTGGCTTATGAAGGCAGGACCAGTTGTCCTGATTATGTTTTTTGTGGCGATTGTTTATCTGATCTGGTTTCACAGGGGAAGGAATTCAAGCAGGGATGACGATAACAAAAAAACATCGATGAATCTTGATGAATCAATCCGCCAAGGTTCAATCTCCAAAGAGGATGCACAGATAATCAGAGATTCGCTACCCTAGGATTCGTCCATATACTGTTCGAGTACGTGTTCGTGCTGGTGGTTCCTGAGTTTGATGAAGCTCAGAAATCTTTCTACCAAAATAATTATCATGCCAATGAATAAGATAATGGCAACAATGATCTTCCATAAAGGGATTACTATATCCCTTGGACCTGAAGGGTAAGACTGCACGATTGATATGGATTCGGCGTGCATATCCAGTTCACCATCAGCCTTTGGGTCCGCCCGGTAAACCGTTCCAACTACGTCAATGGTGTCGCCCGTTGTTTTATGATCACCCCAGTATTGTATGTCTTCAATCATAGCAACGTTGGTCAATACACCAATTGATATGAAGTTTTGAGTATCGTAGACGTTTATCCAGCAGAATCCGTCACGCTCGATCGATTCACTGACAACTTCCCCTCGAAGTGTTATCTTGTATCCATCGAGAATGTCAGCGTTTTGAATTACTTCTGATGATGTCAGATAGTCCTTGTTAAGAAGTGTATCCAATTCAACAGCATATATGAAAGGTATGACTGATGAGATAGAGATGAATATGATTGCTATAGATACAATATATTTTCTCATCTTCTCCTCTTTTTCTTGATGAAGAATATACCGATTGCTCCGAAAAAGACGTACACTGCCATAAACTCGAGTCTACCAACCCACATCAGAAAGATATACACCAGCTTCATAAACCAGGGCATCGAACTGGAAGTAATGCCGTTTGAAAGACCGACATTTGCTCCGGCTGATATGGCTTCAAATGCAGATCTGTCAAGGGAGAAGTTGAAGAATAGACCAACAGTAGTACCTATTGCAAAGAGGAAAAGGAAAGAGAGAACAATTATTGCTGTCTGTTTGATTAAATCGCCATCTATTGAGGTATCCTTGATATGATGATACTTGGTTCTGAAGAATGCTGACTCGGGAGTGATAAGACGTTTTATCTCATGCCAGATACCTTTGAAGATAAGAGCAACCCTCATATTTTTAAGACCACCAGCCGTTGATGCCATTGATCCACCAATGATCATAGCAATAAAAACACCAGCTAAAGCCATCTGAGCCCATGAATGGTTGAACTGCGGAGCGTATATCGTCATCTGCCCCGTTCCAGTATGAGCCGACAGCATCACAAAAAGACCCCTTCTGATCAAGGCTCCAAGCGTTTTGTAGATTCCTGAACCAACCAAACCTGCAGTGACTAGAACCATGCAGATTGAAAGTGTTAATGTGAACGATTTGAGCTCGATGTTTTGTCTTAATTCAGTAAACTTACCACGAAGTACGTGATAATGAAGTACGAAATTGAAAGACCCAAGAATCATGAATATCTGGTTGACTATCTCAAAGGCGAATGAATGATAGAAAATGGTGTTCTGTGACATGGGGGCAAATCCACCTGTACTCCATGCCGACATGAACATCCACATTCCGTGCAAGAATCCATTGACTAGTGAGAACCCGTCTATCCAAGCGATGATAGATAGTGTTATTGTGCCAATAGCAAGCATGATCAGTGAGATGTTCCAGATTATATGGGCTGTATTCCTAACTGATGGAACAAGGGCTTCATCCTTCCCTTCGCCAGCCATTATCTTGAATGCACCACCACTGGCTTTTACGAGGAATGTGAGTGCGAGGACAACGATACCCTGACCACCAACGTAGGTCAGTATGTGCCTCCACATGTTCAAACCATTACTGACATGGTCAAGGTCTTTTATTATTGAAAGTCCAGTTGTTGTAAATCCAGACATTACATCGAAATATGCATCAAGGAATGACCCGAAATGACCGGATAGATAATGAGGAATGGCTCCGAATAGACAGGCAATCAACCAGGTGATCGCAGTTATAAGCATTGCGTGGAAGAGACTGGGAGCTTTGTTGGTATTGAAGTATTTTACAGTTAGAAATCCAAAGATAAGACAGCATGAAATGCCTATAATAAAATCAAGTGCAGAAGAGAATTCCATAAAAATAAGGCTGGTTATCAATGGGACAATCATAATCAATCCAACCCCAATTATTATTCGACCAACATAGTGCATCACAAGCTTAAAATCGACTGTTGTAACTTTTCGGATCATATCAAACTGACCAGCCAGATTATTGTTATTATGGATATGAGAAATAGTATTATTAATGAAGCCCAGATAATTTCAGAGAAGAAGCCAGCAATTGACTCAAGTAGAGGTCTCCTGTCTGGCATCTGCTTTGATGAAGACCAATCTATCGATACCTGCTTTGCCAAATACCAAAGCGGCATTATTACACGTTTCTTCTTCTTGCTTAGCATGTCAATATCTTGTTGAAATCGTCTTCCGAGTCCTCAGAGATGACTACAATGAGTTGGTCATTATTTTCAAGCTCAGTTGCGCCATAAGGTATTATTACATCGTTATCTCTTATTATTGATACAACCAGTATCCCTTTGGCACCCAGCTTCAAGTCAATGAGTCTTTTCCCAACAAGTGAAGGATTGCACACCTGTGTTTCTACGATCCTCAGCTTGCCTTTTGCTATCGGCGCCAGAGTAATAAGGTCTTGAAGTCCAATTCCTTCATGAATAAGTCTGGAAAGGATCCTGGTACTATCAAAAACAACATCAACCTTCAATGATTTGAATAACTCGGTGTTATTTGGGTTGTTAACCCTGGCTATTGTTTTTGGTACAGAAAATGCCGTTTTTGAAAGCTGACATGCAACGAGGTTGTTCTCATCACTACCGGTGACTGTAACCAATACATCAGCATTACCACAGTTTGCATCATCGAGAAAACGTATACTGGAGCCATCACCGTGAATCACCAGCGCATCAGTTTCGTTGATGATCTGTTTACAGTTATCCTCATCCATTTCAATAACAGCAACATCGTGGTTGTGTTTTTCAAGCATTTTTGTCAGGTTCAGTCCAACCTTTCCACCGCCGACTATCACAATATACATCAGTTGTTCTCCCTGAAGATGTCAACAATTCTTCTCAGTCTAAGCGTAGGAGCTATGATTATCCATGAACGTATCCCTTCCGGGAAACCTTCAATCCAAGGGAATATCAGTTTATTTATGGTTCGAATGCCAACCACTTTTGCACCATACTTTCTTTCAAAGTGCTTGATAGACTCGTTTGATGTTAAATCCACTTTTGACTGGTTGAGTTCAATTAACTCGAAATCTCCATTGTTCAAAGGCAGTTTAGATCCAAGTTTGAATGATAGTATCTCAGCATACATCTGATAAGCGCCAAGAGTCGTGGGGCATACAGATCTCAGTTCTAATCTTTCATATGTCTTTTTCTTCCTGGGATCATACAACCTCGTTACAACCCACTTATTACCAAAAAGGTATCTGATGGTTTCGGCTATCATAATGTTCATGTTGTCTGATTCTGTAACCACAGCAACAGCATCGCAATCACTTATCCCCGCTTCTCTTAGAACCTTGGCTTCATATTCTGTACATGCTATCGTTGAACCTGTGAATGAAGAGGGTAACCTATCAAATGAAGACTCATTTTTATCAAGAACGGTAACATTTTGACCGTCTGCAGACATAAGAGTTGCAAGCATTGATCCAACCCTACTGCAACCAATAACAATCAGATTCATCTATATCTCCGGTGGATATTTCAAAAATGGCGGGAGCGCATAGGAATCGAACCTACCCGGGACAAGTGCCCCACACTGGTTTTGAAGACCAGGAGACCCACCAGGACCCATCCGCCCCCACAAACAAAGAACCGTGCAACCAATAATGATGATATTACTATGGTTGCTTTGGTCCAAGAACTCTAACATCATCGTTCCTTCTTGTATAACCGAAAGCATCTAATAATTCAAGTAGAGCTTGAGCATATTTTCTTGTGGTGTTGGCTTTGTCTCGAAAGTCAGCGAGTTTCATTGATCCTTTTTTGTCTATGATGCCCTTTGCCATTTGGTATCCTTTAATGATCGATTGTTTATGGAAGAAGATCTTGTCAGTTGCTTTGTATATCACCTTGTTGGAAATGAACTTTGATAGTGCTTGATCAAGAGCTTTGCCTTGTCCAGTAAAAACGTTAGCTTGTTTGATTTGGTCGATTTTTGGTGGAGAAAACAACTCAAATGTTAGAATTTTCTCAAGCTTTTCTTCTATCGGGGAACGTTTTGAAAATCTTTCCTCATTGATAATTTGAGAACCAACTATTTTCAATGGTTTTTTAACGCACTTCTTTAGTAATTCAGTGAAATACTCTCGATCAACATCAGGCGAAAGCTTGGTTTTCAAGTCAGTAAATGAGACAACACTCCTACTACTATCCTTATTAAAAAATTCATTCAGGGTTTTGGATAACAAGGAACTGTCTTCCTCGAAAAAAAGAGACGAAACGACGGAATCGCTAATCCTTTTGATTGAACTGTCATTTAGAAATCTGTTCATCCTTGAATCAGACCAATTTATCTTCAGTCGAAGAGCTGAAATCAAGCATGGTGTTCTTCCTGATTCTTGTATTATCCGTTTCAAGTATTTTTCATCATTGGTTTTTGATATGTATTCAAGACGATTGTGAGTGCTAGTGCTATTTGCTTTGCCAGTTGGGTTTGTGTCGAGTATTACCCCCCCTCCGATAGTGTCGTTTGGAGAAATTGTACGGAGGATAAAACGATCATTTCGTGTAATGGGAAGATGGTCTTCCAACATAACTCTCATAAACTTGTCTCCAATTCGGATTACGTCGACTTCCTGCTCTTCTGTGTTTATATGGAGTTTCAAACGTGTGTATTTCTTGATTTTTGTAGCTAAATTCACCCTTGCATCAAATATGGATTTACTGCTGAATCTATCAGGCGTTATTAGTATATTGCCTGTGTTTATGTCATCCTTTTCCAAACCATGTAGTCGAATGGCATATCTGTTCCCAGCTGTTCCGTATTTAAGTGATTCCTCAAAGCTTTCAACACTCTTGACCTTATATCTTTTACCACTGGGGAAAACCTCAACTGTTTCTCCTATACATATCTTCCCCTGCCAGAGTGTACCACCAACTATAAGCCCAACTCCCTTAACGATGAACTTTCTATCGAGTGGCATAAAAACTGGCTTATCTAAAGGTCTTGGTGTGGATTCATTGAGTTTTTTATCGATTTCTGAAACGAGTTTGTCAAGCCCTTTACCTGTCAGTGAACTGACTTTAATGATTGGTGCATTTTCAAGTGTTGTTCCCTCAAGCAGGTTTCTAACACTTTCTGATAACGATTCATCGTTATGAGAAAGGTCGGATTTTGTAAGTGCGATTACACCATTGTGGATGTTGAGGTAGTTCAAAATATCCAGATGTTCTCTTGTCTGTCTCTGCGGGCCCTCATCACAAGCGATAACAAGGATAACAAGGTCGAATCCTGCGGCGCCGACTAGCATTTTCTTGACGAGTTTCTCGTGCCCAGGAACATCTACCACACCACACCTTCTCCCAGAAGGTAAGTCTAGTGGAGCAAACCCCAACACTATAGTCATCTTCCTTTGTTTCTCTTCTGGAAGACGGTCCGGGTCGACAGAAGTTATTCGGTGAATGAGTTCTGACTTACCATGATCAACGTGTCCAGCTGTACCAACTATGAAGCTTCTTGCTTTGCTTTCCACTTGAGATATCCCCATATCAATTTATCCAGATCACCCTCAAGCACTCTGGAGACGTCTCCAACCTCGACTGAAGACCTGTTATCTTTTACCAAAGTATAGGGGTGCAGAACATATGAGCGGATCTGGCTGCCCCACTCAACGGACACTCTTGGACCACGAAGGTCTCTTTCCTTCTTTGCCTGTCTTTCGTCCTCGAGTTTCTGCAATCTAGATTGAAGCTCCTTCATCGCCAGATTTTTATTCATTATCTGTGAGCGTTCATTCTGACAAGCAACAACTGTCTTCGTCGGGATGTGGGTTATTCTGACAGCTGTAGCGTTCTTCTGAACATTCTGACCACCATGACCTGAAGCATTAAAAACATCGATTCTTAAGTCCTTTGAGTCAATGATCACCTGTTGAGATGGTGCTATCTCGGGAATTATCTCAACGTTGGCAAAAGAGGTATGTCTGCGGTGGTTCGAATCGAACGGTGAGATTCGAACGAGTCTATGAACACCCTTTTCACCCTTCAGGAATCCAAAAGCGTAGTCACCTTGGATATAAATGGTTGCGGATTTTATACCGGCTTCATCACCTGAAGATTGATTGGTAATTGTGACCTTATAATCATGATTTGTTGCCCACCGTATATACATTCGAAGAAGCATCTCTGCCCAATCCTGAGAGTCAACTCCACCTGCACCTGCAGAAAAAGTAATAAAAGCATTTCCACTGTCATATTTTCCTGACATGAGATTCTTAAGTTCTATTTCTTCAAGGTGACTGTTTGCGGAGGTTATGGCTGTTTTGAGTTCATTGATGGATGATTCTTCTTCTCGGGCAAACTCTAGTAGAACATCTGCTTCGTCAAGTATCTCTTTGACTCTCTCAATATCATTGAGTCTGCTTTTTATGTATGTCAGTTCCTGATTGAGTGTCTTCGCCTTTTCCTGGTCCTGCCATACATCCGGATTCTCAAGTTCCTTCTGGAGTTCATCTCTTTTTGGGACAAGGTGTTCAAGAAAATCAGCCGCTTGGTGATACCTTTCCCATGTGGTAGAGTGTTGTCTTACCAATTCTTCATCAAGCATGACTAGTACGGTACCTCATCTGCATCGAGAAACACTAAGTTTGATGATCTCAGATCAATCATTACATATTTGCCTGAACTGAGATGCTTTGCGTATAAATATCCTCTGGATGTCATCCTAAGACCGCTGAGATCACTTACGATTAACTGTGTATCTGAGATTGTAGGAAGTTCAACTGCGGATGGTGTTTTAAAGCTATCCTTTGAGATTCTCTTTGATACGATTTTTTTATCCTTAATAATGTAGATCAGTGAATATTTTTGAATATAACCAATCAAAGAATCACTCTCATTGTGCTTCTCTTGATATTCTACAGTGTTGTGAGCAATGTCTACAGAACACAATCTGGGGGATTTGACTGATTTCAAATCAGAAGGAATTGCTAAAACCAAAAGATGTGTTTTACTGATTTTACCCAGCACTGTCATAATGTCATTTTCAAACGGTTTTTCACAGATGATTTCTTTTACCCCATTGTTTGGGTTTATCGAAACGAGAGAGTAATTTGATTCAGTTGGTACACCCCATACAATATCTTCATTTGTGATCATTGTGAAAATATAATTACCATTTACCCAACAAGAAAAAGGTGGTTTTACATAGGTATCAGCATTTAAAGGATTAGATGTGAACACGGTTTCATTGTCTGCAGTGCTAAAGGTTATTCTGCCCGATTTAACATCCAAAACCGTAAGTTGACCTTTTATATCGATTACTGATATGTAACCGCCTGTGGGTGATACGGAAGCAGTCAGTATATCGTTGATTTTAGGTAGATTTAACTCATTATTGGGTGAGTAGAGTGACAGCCCTGATAACAAATTTTGTTTATCATCAGATTCAGTTAAAGCCCCTATGCCAAAGATATCATAACCCGAAAGATTACCAAACAGAATCTTTGAATGATTATCTCTCTCTGCAAGATATGTAGATGCTCCTGGACTGTATTTTAGAATTGAATACTTAACCATATCTGCTTTAATTCGCTCAGAATGTATGTCTCCACGTAGCATAAAGGCAAACACGAGAAACCCTGCACAGGCAAGAACCGTGATGGATGATTTAAAAATCTTCATTTAGTGATTCTTCCCACAGCAATTCTTGTATTTCTTACCAGAGCCACATGGACAGGGATCATTCCTTCCAACCTTAGGTGCTGTTCGTCTTTGCGGCTGTTTGGAATTTTTGTGTCCTCCACCTCTATGTGGTACGGATCTGCCTCTTGTTGATTTCGAGTTGCTAGTTTGAGCATAGCTTGTATTTGGGGCTTCCTTGATTCGATCCTGGTTAGTCTGTATCTGCTGACGCTCTCTACGGGTAGTTGGTTGGAGTTTAAATCGGAAGAGGTACTTGATGGTGTCTTCCCAGATGCTTGAGAGCATGGCATTGAACATAGCGAAACCCTCATTCTGATACTCCATGACTGGATCTTTCTGACCATAACTGCGCAATGTAATGCCTTCTCGAAGATTATCCATGTTGTACAGGTGGTCTTTCCACTTGTTGTCGACCACATAGAGTAGAACGTATCTCTCCATCTTTCTCATCAGCTCATCGCCAATCTCCTCTTCCCTGTTTTCATACTCGCTTATTAATGCTTCAGTGAGATTGTTGACCAGAGACTCACGATCAGAGAACTTGACATCGCTTACCCTGCCTGCAGTCAAGTCCATTAGCTCTGCTTTTAGCGAAACCAAATCCCACTCTTCAGGCACGAGTTCAGTTGAGGCGTGTCGGTCGACCAATTCGATAGCGACTTCCTGAATCTTCTGTTGAACAGTATTCTGAAGGTCTTCTCCGTGAAGCACACGTTGTCTCTGATCGTAGATTATCTCTCTTTGCCTGTTTAGAACATCGTCATATTGAAGAACAAACTTCCTAACATCAAAGTTTCTTGATTCAACCTTCTTTTGAGAGTTTTCGAGCGTCCGAGTCAGCATAGGATGCTCGAGAGGTGTATTTTCATCGATCTTCAGAAACTCAAACATGGATTGAAGTCTTTCACCACCAAACACTCGAAGCAATTCATCGTCGAGAGCTAGATGGAATCTTGATTCGCCTGGGTCACCTTGCCTTCCCGACCTTCCTCTGAGCTGATTATCAATCCTTCTGGAATCGTGTCGCTCGGTACCGATTATCCTCAAACCGCCACGTTCCTTAACGCCGTCTTCGAGAGCAATGTCAACACCTCTGCCGGCCATGTTCGTTGCAATGGTAATAGCGCCAATCTTTCCAGCTCCTGCGATTATCTTTGCTTCCTTCTCGTGATACTTGGCGTTTAGAACCTCGTGAGGTATGTTTTTCCTTTTCAGTATGGAGGACAATTGTTCTGATTTCTCAATCGATCTGGTACCGACCAGTACAGGTTGTCCTCTTTTATAGCAATCTTCAATCTCAAGTGCTATGTGCTTGAACTTGCCTTGCTCTGTCTTCCACACTACATCCGGATGATCTTTTCTAACAACTGGGAGATTTGTTGGTATAACAACAGTTTCAAGACCATATATCTCTCTGAATTCATTCTCTTCGGTCTTGGCTGTTCCCGTCATCCCTGCCAGCTTGTCATACATCCTGAAGTAGTTTTGAAAGGTTATTGTTGCAAGTGTTTGATTCTCCTGTCGAACCTTCAGGTTTTCCTTCGCTTCTATGGCTTGATGAAGACCATCGCTGTACCTTCTACCAAACATCAATCTTCCAGTGAACTCGTCGACTATAACTATTTCATCATCCTTGACGATGTAGTCGACATCAGATTTAAATAGCCTATGAGCTTTGAGTGATTGCGTTACATGGCGATTGATTTCTACATTCTCCTGTCCATAAAGATTTGTTATACCCATGATCTTTTCTACATGTTGAACGCCATCCTGTGTAAGGGTCACATTTCGGTTCTTTTCATCGATGGTGTAGTCATCTTCGCTCAACTGTTTGACAACCTTTGTAGCGGTGTAGTAAAGGTCGGTAGATTTCTCGGCTGGTCCAGAGATAATGAGTGGAGTTCGGGCTTCGTCAATGAGAATGCTGTCGACCTCATCAATGATTGCATAGTTCAGTTCTCTCTGAACGAGTTGAGCTGGATCTCGAGCCATATTATCCCTCAGGTAATCGAATCCATATTCATTGTTTGTGCCATAGGTGACATCTGATTGATATGCCGTTCTCCTTTCATCATAGGAGGCATCAGATTTAATCACACCAACAGTCAGACCAAGGAAATTGTACACCTTACCCATCCACTCTGCGTCACGAGCCGCAAGGTAGTCATTTACCGTCACAACATGTACACCCTTGCCTTTCAAGGCGTTAAGGTATGCAGGCATGGTCGCTGTGAGGGTTTTACCTTCACCCGTTCTCATCTCTGCTACCTTGCCATGATGGAGGGTATTGGCACCGATTATCTGCACATCAAAAGGTCTTTGACCAAGTACTCTGCTTGATGACTCTCTAACCAGGGCAAAGGATTCTACCAGAATGTTGTCCAATGACTCACCATTATCAACTCTATTTCTCAGTTCATCTGAAAAAGAACATAACTCGTCATCACTCATCTTTTTAAAATCGGGTTCGATATTGTTGACCATTCTAACTACAGGTTGTGACCTCCTCAGAAACTTCTCTGAGGAATCAAACAGCGCTTTGATAAAACTCATTACTAAATCTCCTCTTGTCCACCTTCTTGTTCATTATCCATGGTATCGGGAACTTCTTCAATTCGGGTTATAATCGCGAAAAACCCGGTTTTATTTGTTTCTATGTATATCTTCATACCTGGGTTCATCAACTGCCAGTTATAGAAGATATTGTCTGGTGTTATGCTTGGATTAACGGATATTGCAGTGAATTCAATCGTTTCTAGCTCTGGACTGTCTACTGCAATAACCTCGTTTTCCCAATTCGGAATAGCTTGCCTTGATGGTCTGACGAGTACGCTATCAATGACAAAAAACTCCTTGCCGTTTTTGTCAAGAACGACATCACCTATATTAACAGACCTTGCAATCTCCTTTTCAAGATTTCCAGCCTTGCCCTCTATTCGTACCAGGGAACCGATATCGTCACTAGCTCTAGTGTTCAGGTTTATGTAAAACATAGCTCCAACAGCAATTATTACGAGTATTATTATCAAGTCCCAGGCATTGAATCTTTTCATGCTCTTTTTGGCTCCAGTATACCGTAGTCACCGTCTTTTCTTCTGTATAATATATTTACATTACCAGACTCAGCATTGTAGAATACAAAGAAATCATGTGAAAGCAGTTCCATTTGTATGATTGCTTCATCATACTGCATCTGTTTAACGGGAACCTCTTTTACTCTTACGATCTTGGGTTCATCATATGATTCCTCTTCAACATACAATGGATCTGGTTCGAGAGTTTTATGATCTTTCTTTCGGGATTCGAATTTTTCTTTGTATCTTAGAATTTGACGTTCAAGTTTCTCAGCAACAATATTGATTGATTCCTTGAAGCCAGATCCTTTATTCTCCGCGCGAATGATCTTTCCAGATGCTTGGATTGTTACTTCGCATGTGCGAAGTGATTTCTGAGAGGAAATTATTACACTTGCTGACTGAATGCCCGAAAAATATTTTTCGAGCTTACCAATTTTATCTTCAGCATACTCTACAATATCGTCTGGAATGTCAATATTTCTTCCGGTTATACTAATTCTCACTGACGCACCTCCTTTGGTATTTAGCCTATGTTCAATATCAAAGTGAAACTGTCAAGACCAATTTCTTCATAATTATTATATGTACTTGACATGTGCTTGTCCACATTGTAAATTATTTGTTGATATGACAGACATAAGAGGAAGTAAAAAAATCTTGGTTGTTGAGGATGATAAAGAGATCGCCAGGTTATTAGAACTGAGACTTAAGTCCGAAGGATTCGATGTCACTTGGATTAACAGGGGTAGAGACGCACTAGAAAAGTATGTCTCAATTGAACCCGATCTACTGATTCTGGATTTAGTCTTAGATGATATAGACGGTTATGAAATTTGTAGAAGAATCAGAAAAGAATCAAATTTACCCATAATAATGCTTACAGCTAAGAGCACTGAACTAGATCAAGTATTGGGTATATCAACAGGAGCTGATCATTACATAACAAAGCCTTTTTCCTTAAATGTTCTTGTTGCAAAAATAAGAGGTTTGTTAAGAAGAACTCACCAGCTTTCTGCTCCCTCTAAACTCAAAGATAAGATAACCTATGGGAATATGACTATCAACTCGAAAGCTCGATCTGTTAAACGCGGAGAGCGAAGAATTCATCTAACCGTAAAGGAGTTCGAGTTGCTTTGGTTGCTTATGAGTAATCCTGGAAGAGTATTCACCAGAGAAGAGCTATTTACTAAGGTATGGAAGAGAAAAACACTCGTTGATTGCCGAACTGTAGACGTTCATATCAACAAATTAAGGAAGAAGATAGAGGAGAAACCGTTCTCATCATCAATGATCAGGACTATACACAAAGTTGGGTACAGTTTCGATCCAATTGTTTGAGTTAACAATAATTCTTGACAGATTAATGTAAATTTTTAGAATCTACAGATAGTGTTCCCTGATAGCTCAATTGGTAGAGCGACTGGCTGTTAACCAGTAGGTTCGAGGTTCGAGTCCTCGTCAGGGAGCCAAAAGTCCATCCTTTCTTTAAGCACCGTCATCACATAATCCTGTTTTGAATAAAATATTGTATTTTACTGCTCAAGCTGTGTTGTATGATCTTCCCACTGCTTCATTAATTCTTGCTCCTCTTTTTGAATCTCATTATACCTCTTGTAGTCTTCAGTTGTAAGATCGTCTGTGCTACTACCAGACATATGTGATTCTAGTGTTTTTTGTTCTGCGGACAATTCCGATAATCTACTTTCGATAGCGCTTATTCTATTCTTTATTTCTCTAACCCTATTTTTTGAAAGGGTGTTACTCGATTGCTGTTTTGATTTGATATGGTTAGTTATATTATCTTCTGTATTATGGGAGTCATTTTTTGATTTCAGGAATTCATCTAGTTGCATTCTTGTGTCTTGAATGAAACGATTATTCAGATGCCATATCCTGGCATTTATCTGTTTTACAAAGTAACGATCATGGGAAACTATTAGAACCGTGCCATTATAATTAACAAGCGTTTCTTCTATGGCGGTCCTGGCTTTTATGTCAAGGTGGTTTGTTGGCTCATCCATGATGAGAAAATTTGATTCTATGAGAGCTAGTTTTGAGAGAATGAGTCTTGATATCTCTCCGCCACTGAGTACATTGCACTTTTTAAAGACATCATCACCTTTAAAATGAAACCTGGCAAGGTGATTCCTGGCTTCGGGGATGTGGAGTTCTGTTTTATACATAATCTCATCAAGAACCGAATTATTTGCATTGAAATTGGCAAGTTCCTGTTCCAGATAAACTGGGGCTACATTGTAACCACTCCATATCGAACCATTTGTAGGATCAAGATCACCGAGGATTAGTTTGAGAAAGGTTGTTTTACCACTTCCGTTTGGCCCGATTATGGCGACTTTCTGCCCTCTTCTAAGGGTAAGATTAACATTTTTGAAAAGAGTTTTCTGATCAAAGGACATCTCCAAGTTATCCGTTTTAAAAATTACCTCACCTGTTCGACCAGATGATTCTATGGTTAGAGATATGTCTTTTTCTTTCTCTGGTTCCTCGATGATTTCTATCCTCTTAACGCGAGATTCCATCTGACGAGCTTTAGCAAGGGCTTTTGGCGTTCCTATTCGTTTGAATTTGTTGACATACTGATCAGCCTTTGCCAGGAACTCTCGTTGTTTTATAGCCTCTTCCGCTTGTTGTGATTTTTCTAATTCATTAAGTGACTTTGCTTTAGAGTAATTTCCATTGAAAACTTTTATCTTTCTATTCTCTATGAAACCAATCTTGTTGCATATTCGGTCAAGCAGAAATCGATCATGAGATACGATCAAGACAGAACCTCCATAGGAACTGAGAAACTCCTCGAGCCACATGACGGATTTTAAATCGAGATGGTTTGTTGGTTCGTCTAGTATTATGGTGTTTGGATTACCAGCAAGTACTCTGGATAGTTGCAGACGGCTTCTTTCACCGCCCGATAGGCTTGATATTGGTCTGTTCCAGTCACTTTTAGAGAAACCCAATCCAGTGAGTATCCTTTTGATTCTGTGTTCTGTTTCAAACCCATCCTTTGAATCAAATTCTGCCTGTACCCTGCTGAGTTGGTTTATCAATGTTTTGTTGGTTGGATCCTTTTCAAGATTCTTTGAAATAATCATCATCTTGTTCCATGTATCAACTGTGTCTTTGAATCCCTCCCACATGTAATCAATCATTGTATTGATGGATACATCCAACAATTGATTCTGTGAGAAGTATCCTACAGTTGATTTACCCTCGAATGAAATCTTCCCCTGATCACTTTCAAGCTCTGACATGATTATCTTTAGAAGCGTTGTTTTGCCACAACCATTGGAGCCGACCAATCCAAATCTGTCTTCAGAGCCAACTGTGAAAGTAATGTTGTCCAGAAGCATTTCTGCTCCGAAATACTTTGTAATAGCATTAACGAATAACTGTCCCATCAACTCACCCAAGCCATACCAACGCGTTTTGCATACCGTTGATTGATAGTCTTTCTAATGGATATGTTTTCTTTATCGTCCAAGTTTGGGTCACTGTCAATTATCTTTTCAGCTATTTCCCTTGCTTTTGGAAGAAGACTTAGGTTAGATGGCGTTATTAGCTTGGAGTCCAAGATACCCAAACCGGATTGTGCTGTTCCACCGATATCACCTGGGCCCCTTAGCTTAAGATCAGCTTCAGCTATCTCAAGACCATCATTTGTAGATTCAAGTAGGGATAATGACTTTGTTGGTCTTGATGGAATGAGATAACAGTATGATTGATACTTTCCTCTGCCAACCCTACCTCTGAGTTGATGAAGTTGAGCAAGACCAAATCGTTCAGCATTCTCAATTATCATTGTGCTTACATTCGGCACATCAACACCAACCTCAATGACAGTTGTCGATATGAGTACCTGAGTCTTGCCTTTCTTGAAATCTTCCATGGTATTGTTTTTTTCGACTGCATGCATTCTACCATTAAGCAGAGCGCATTCGTAATCTGCAAAATAGGATTGCTTAAGTTCTCTATATGTCTCTGTTGCTGATTTTGCTTCTAACCTCTCTGATTTCTCAACTAGAGGACATACAACGTATGCTTGCCTGCCCTCATTAATTTCCTTTATTGCATAACGATAGACCTTTGACCGATTCTCATAGGTAAACACTCTCGTTCTAATGGGTAATCTGTTTGAAGGCATCTCATCAATCACAGATACATCAAGGTCTCCGTACATGGTCATGGACAATGTTCTTGGTATGGGAGTTGCGCTTATCACCAGTACGTTTGGTAAAATACCCTTTTTTGACAAACGTGCTCTTTGATTAACTCCAAACCTATGTTGTTCATCCACAATTACCATTCCAAGATTAGGTGTTTCAACCCATTCTTCAAGAAGTGCATGTGTGCCTACTAGCAGACAAGGTTCTGCTGAGTGTAGTATCCTCTGGATTTCTATCCTTTCCGATTTTCTAGTTGATCCAGACAGATAGAGTGTATTTCTCTTTAACAATTCACGTGCATTATTAAAGGTTTGTTTGGCAAGCACCTCTGTGGGGGACAACCAGATTACCTGATACCCATCATCCATAGATGCCTTAACACCAGATAGACCAACTACCGTCTTACCTGAACCAACATCGCCGTGAAGTAATCTATTCATTGGAGATGAATGATTCAGATCGTTTGCAATCTCAACAACACATCTCGATTGTGCATCAGTAGGTGTGAAAGGTAATGATGTAATAAAATTCTTAGCATTGACAATTGCTTTGTTAACAGAGACTCCGGGTTTGGATTTGTGTTCAGTCCTTTTCTTTATCAATGCTGTTTGGAGAAGTGTCAATTCTTCTATTGCAAGTCTGTTCCTAGCTTTGTATGCATGACTGACTGTTTTGGGTTTGTGTACGTCAACAAATGCTTTCTCTAGATTCATTAATCTGTGACTCTTTATAATGTTTCTTGGGAGAGAACCTTCTCCAATGAGGGGTATTTGTGAAATTAACTTTTCAAACAGATTATGAAATAAATTTTGTTTGACCTTTTTTGATGAAGGGTAGACGGGGATTATTCTTCCTCTGTGAACACCCAGCCTCAGATCGGGATTCACCATCTGCAATCCACTGAATTCGTTTACTGTGCCTGAGATTGTGTATGTTGATCCGATAGAGATCTTGTTTTTAATCCATGGAGCATTAAAGAATGTTGCCGATAACTGCCCTGATTTATCAGAAAAAAACACAGTTATCCTACTTTTTGAACCTTTGAAAAATGATATATCTCTCGCTTCTACTATAACAGTTGCCGTCTCTCCCACCTCAAGTTCATCGATACGTTTTATAGTAGATAGATCAATGTATCTCGATGGGATGTGATACAGGGCGTCTCTTATGATAGAGATACCCAACGAAGTAAGCTTGATGTATGTCATTTTCCCAATACCCGATATATCAGTTATCGAGTCATTCATCCTCAGTCTGTTGGAGGTATTCGTGGATATTGATTTTGTTGGCTTAGTAACAGGCAATGAGATAGAGTGTAGGAGATGGTTTACCAATATCGTCCTCTGTTTGTGATTTAGATTGGTGTACTTAGAAAAAGCTGTTTTGTACTTATTTGCTCTTGTTTTTGTAACATGGTCATCAATGTTCCTGATGACAAAATCACTAAAGCCGCCTTCAACAGAATCGTTGGTGCAACCCTTCTTCAGCTCTGACTCAACAACAGATTTGATGACCTCATTGCTCATAATAAGAATTGAAGCAGAACAAACAGTACAACGAGGTAGACAATATATGGTTCAAACCCAGCCCTTTCCAAGATGCTGAAGAACAGCTTGAGTGAAAGCCAACCGATAACAGCGGCAACTACGAAGCCGACAAGGTATGGACCGAGAAAGAGAACAAAATCGCCGATAACCGTCTTATAAATGGAGTATGTCATCCCACCCATAATGGCGGGTATGGCAATTAGGAAAGAGAATTTTGCAGAGGATTTCCTTGAAAGACCAACCAGCCTGCCAGCTGTAATTGAAGCTCCTGATCTAGAAACACCAGGAATGAGTGCTATAGCTTGAGCAAAGCCGATGAACAGAGCGTCAAGCCATTTGATAGAGGTTATGTTCTTCTTGCCCTTCAAAACATTCGCAATGATCAGCAAAGTGGCTGTAACGAGGAAAAAATAAGATATGATCTTGGGAGAGTTGATGAGTATCTCTATCCTCGATTCAAACAGGTATCCCAGGATAGCAGCTGGCAGAAAGGAAACTAAGATTTTATAAGCAATCTTTGTGTCCTTGTTATGTTGCTCTTGTTTGAAAAGTCTCTTTATTCCAGTGAATAATCCCTTTGTGTATTTGCACACATCTGGCCAGAAAAAGATCAGAACTGCAGTTAGTGTTCCCGCGTGGACAAAGATGTCAAAGGGGAGTGGTTGTTGGTTCCACCCAAATAACAGTGGCACTATGTGAAGGTGACCGCTTGAAGAAACGGGAAGGAATTCAGTTGCTCCCTGAACAATACCTAAAACAATAGATTGAATATAGCCCATTCAATGAGTCTCCATTATCCCTCTACAGTACTCAAGATCAGACGGCTTATCGACATCTATACCTATCTCTGGATATGCAAGGATTGGTGCGTGAACAGATATACCAAGTATCTTGGATACGCGTTTTTCTAGTTCAGGTATGGAAACATTTTTTATGAGCAGAAGACTGACTAAAAAACCAAATCCAAGCTGTAATGCCTGCTTAATTACAGATTTCCTTCGCTTTGCTGTCTCTTTAACTATGGGTTCAATCTTTGGATAAGACTCTCTTTTTAGTATGAATAGGTTGCCGACCTTAACATGACCCTCTTTGAGTTTGGCATATGTACGTTTGGTTCCTGGGAATTTAGCATTCATATCTATCTTGGAGATGACTGGCATTGAGAGGTCATAGGATTTCCAATCCATCGATTCAAGTATTCCATTTATTGTATCCTTGGTTATAAATGGAACATCTGATGTCAATACTAAGATATAATCGGCTTTTGCATGATTAAAGGCCTGATCTATATTTGCAGGAAGGGAACCAGCATCAGGAAGATTGGATTCGACCTTTTTCACAACAGTTTCCGAATAACCATCTCCTATCAGTGTAACTCTGGATATCTCACTGATACCTTCCAGTGCCTCAACAGTGTAACCAATAAGGGGTTTACCACCCAAATCAAGCATACCCTTGTTCGTCACATGTTCATACCCGAACCACTCTTCGACCCCGCCACCACCTAGAATTACAGCTTCTATTGTACTCATATTCTGTGATTATAATGATGTGTCCATACAACGAAAGTGCCATAATATAAAGTCACCCTCTGAATATAATGTTCAGAGGGCGTGCTATTATATATTACTGAAGGTTGATCAATTGGGGAAGGTTAAAGTTATCTTCCTATCAGCTCCGTCCCAACCGACCTTTGCTCCGAGGTTGTTTGCCACAAAACGTAAAGGCAACATGGTTCTGCCAGAGATTATTGCTGGATATAGAGTACCATTGTCATTGAGTGTGGTTTCGACACCATTCACCTTAGCCATGCGTTTGTTTATCCACAGTTCAATGTATATCTGACTGCCATCAGATCGTTTTTGAGTCAGTGTGACTTTTTTCTCAGTGCCTACCCAACCGACCTCTGCCCCCAGTGCTTCTGCGACCGCTCTTATTGGCATGTATGTGTTGTTCTCAAGTTCTTTTGGTAGTGGTGGTGAGGATACGGTTGGAGCAACGTCAAGCTGAACAGTCTGATCGTTGATCATAAAGTCGGTTTTGTCTATCCAGAGTTTGAGTATCAACTGACGAATGATTGTAATGTCTGACATAACAATTTCTTCAGTGTCGATGGATTCGACCTTGAATGTGTTGTACCCTGGAATGAGATCTATGTACAATCTCATTTCCCCGTTTGCGGCAGTTGATGTGTTCTCTTCAATGAGTTCACCATTGTGATAAAGATTGAATCTCTTGTTCGCTGGAGTCATCTTTACAAGAAGCTCAATCTGGGTTTCAGTTGTGAGTGATTGAAGCTCAGATTCGATTTGTATTGATGCTTTTTCGATGCAAGAAACGAGTACTGGAATAGTAAAATTTCCGCCATTGGATTCGATGGAAATCATACCTGATAACTCTCCAAGTTCATTTGGCGTGATTGTTACTTCAACTGTCCCGCTGGCAAATTCAAAAGAGGGTGTTTTAAGAATTATCCAATCTTTGTTAGCGCTAATTGTTCCGGAGACAGATGAATCAGCTGATAATTTAAACTCGATTGTTTTGGATTCACCGATTGTTATTTCGCCAAAATTAATTTGATCTGGTTCAATCAATAAGGTTGCTGTTATTGGAGAATATACAAAAGTTACTGGTATAGTGGAGTTGCCACCGTTGCTGGATATGCTTACGCTGTAGTTATAGGTTCCTTTACCCAAGCCATTTGGAGTAATGGTGATAATCACATCAATTGTTTCTCCAGGTTTTATGGTGAATTCCTCTGGGATAACAGTCAACCACGTCTCATCTGTTGATGCATTCCCAACAAGATCAGCATTGCCATTGTTTGTTAGCTTAATCCTTTTTTCGACGGACTCGGTTAGTTTCTCGATATTCAAAGCCTCTGTATCTATTACTAGTTCTGCCTGTTCTGTCTCTTCTGCAGTGAAATGACATGTGTAGTTGTCATCCATCTCATTTCCCGAGATGGATTTGATGCCATCAACACTTCCTTTCAAATAGAATGCGTACTCTCTACCCTCTTTGAAGGATTTCTCTGGTGTGAAGGTGCATATGTTACCTCTTACACTGTAATCACCTTTTATTGGCCTTCCAATAGAACTAACACATAACACGGAATCATTTGAAAATGTGCTTGGATCTATGTCCTTGTCAAACTCTAAAACAATGGGTCGATCTGGTGTGTGCTTTCCACCAATACCTCTTGTGATATGAGGAGACCTTAAAGTACAGTGAGAGTACGTATACACTTCATTAGTGTCTGCATCAAAGACGATGAACAATGATCCAGCGTTTTCAACCTTATCCAAGGTGTCAACTGAAAATTGCTTGTTTACGCTCGCAACCTTGTCACCACTGACTCGAATTGATGAACCCGTTGCGGAAGGTTCAATGGCTCTAGTTATGTGCTGACAAATTTCTCCTTCAAATTCAATGTTGTCTTCGTATAAAACGAAGAGGTACTTGAGCTTTGTTTCTGGTCCTGGATTGATCTGAGAGAGTTGACCGGTCACTTCAAATATATCACCAGTAGGTGTATTAATCAGATTGCAATAGATTTGTGAAGCATATGTAATTGGGTTTGCCCAAGCATTCTCCGTTGTTTTATCTACCTCTTCGGCAGATTGGGCGACTCGAACAAGTTCATTACCATTATAAGCCATCGTTGGAAAGGATTTCTGATCATAAAAATCCTTTCTATCACCTACATCCTCTGAAAAGAAACTATCCTTAGGATTTGAATGAAGACGTAGTTTAAAGATTCTGTTTGAGCCATATTCACTCTCTAATTCTATAAGCCTACCAACGGTAGGTGGGCAAAATGTTCATTCAGGCTCCAGGAACATCTCAACCAACAGCTTCCGTGTATCCTTGAAATCATTTACAGTGAGTCCTGCAGTGACTCCAAAGACTGGTGTCATGCCAACGATCAACATTACTGCGATCAAAAGCACCGCGAGTCTTTTCATCTAAAATTCCTCTCTTCCTTCTATATACTGATATTTTATCCTACCACCAAGGGAGGTAAGTACCTCATATGGTATTGTACCAGCTATCTCTGCAATAGTTTCAGCTCTTATGCGTTCAGTTTTATCTTGACCTATCAAAGTCACTTTGCTACCCAGTTCGGTTGAACTGACATCGGTTAGGTCGACCATAAACTGATCCATGCATATCCTTCCAAGTATGGGGACTTTCTTGCCATCAATCAACACAAATCCACCGTTTTTTATCCTCCAGTTTAGACCATCTGCATAGCCGACTGGTACAGTTCCAACTATCATTGTTCTGTCAGATTTGAAGGTTCTACCATATCCTACACATTCTCCTGGATGTAGCACACGCATGTTACATATGAGTGATGTCCATGATAAGACAGGTGTCACTTCTTTGTCAAATCGACCCCCTGGTTGAACACCATAGAGCATGAGTCCGGGGCGAACATAATCAAAGTGGTATTCAGGGAAGTTCATTACACCAGCTGAATTACAGGCATGAAGTAAAGGACTCAAATCAAAGGTTTTCTTTATCTCTGCGACTGTTTTTATAAACAGTTCTCCCTGCATGTGTGTGTAATCGGGATCAGAATCAGCACATGCAAAGTGAGTGAAGAGCCCTGCAATATTAATATTATCTAGTCTATCAATACTCTTGATAAACGATGGTGACTCTTTAGCACTGATACCAGCCCAAGCCATTCCGGTGTCGATTTTTATGTGAACTGGATAGGGGTTATGTGTGAGATCGTTGAGTGATACAGCGAGTTGATAGTCAAAGATAGTTGGAGTCAGTCGATGATGTATGATATCAGCCGCATAATCAGAGTGTGTGTATCCAAAAATGAGAATGGGTGCTGTAATACCAGCGGATCTCAGTGTAATACCTTCCTCTGGTGTTTGAACGGCTAAGTGTTCAACACCATATGAAACAAGAGCTCTTGCAATGGGAACCATCCCGTGTCCATACGCGTTTGCTTTAACAACAGCAATAATGCCTTTGGTTTTAGACACCCTCCTGACAAGACCCAAGTTAGCCTTGAGCTTTGTAAAATCAACAACTGCTGTTGATGGGAGAACTTTTTCAGGTGTCAAACTCATTTCGAGGATACGGTAATTCCCTCCATTCTAAAGCTTGGTAGAATGAAATCTCCGATCTGAGTTGTCTCAGATGAAACCCCTGAAATATTCTTTATGGCATCATATATGTTACCAGCAATCATAGTGCCAAGAAGTGGTTGAGTTCGTTTACCATTCTCAATCAGGTAACCACCCTTTACAGCTCCGCTGAAATCCCCAGAAGCAGGATCGATATTGCCGCTGAATCGACCGACGAGTATACCTTTTTTTGTGTCTGAAATGATATCATTGAGTGATTCCTTGCCAGATTTGATTATGACATTGGAAGGGCTGGTACCAGGTGTATTGTTTGCTCCACCACCGGCGTGACCGTTGGATGTTGTTTTATCTCTGTAGGCACTTTTTGCATTGTAGTATGGTTCAATGAACTTTCCTCTTCGAATGGGAAATATCCTCTTTGGTGGTAGACCTTCGCGGTCAAAGGGATATGATCCGGATTGTCCAGGCGCCCTTCCCCAATCCTTTATAGATAGATTGTGCGAGGCAACATTCTTGCCCCTCATGCCAGCGAATCTCGACGAACCCATCTGAATATTATCTGCTGATGTAGACCACACCAATGGACTCAAAAGCATCATCATAACAGCATCACCCTCTAAGATGACCTGTCCTGTGAATGATTTGCCAGACTTGGCTCCGAGTGATTCAATTACCCTTTCGCTGAGTTTATTGGCTGATTTTACGACATCAATATCAGACTTATTCCTCGTAACACCATACTCTATGTCAAATGAAGAAACCTCTTCACCGTCCCTTGCCATTCCCATAAGGTAGTATTCAACTATGCTCTTCCTGCAGGATGTTTCTATGCCCGTAGATGAAGCGATTGCGGTGTTTGTAATAGTCATAATGAAGGAGGCTGAATCGATGCTGACTCGTTTATCGTATTCATGACATGTCTCAAGCATCGACTTAGCATATGAAATGGAGTCATTTAGACTTATCGAAGCCAATTCTTTGTCATACAACCCTTTTACCCAAGGTATGACCTCAGGTTCAGGCAGTACATTGGATTCATCAGGAGGGGCAATGGAGGCGACACTAACAGCTTCATCTATCGATTTCTCAATCATATCAGATTCAAGGCTATTTACTGCAGAAAATCCAAGGGATTTGCTGTTAAACGCTCTAACACCTGTCCATTCACTGTAGTCTTCTGTTGCCACATGAATTGAGTTATCCTGTATCTCAACAGTCACTCTGCGTTGCTCAGACATTATAATCTCGGCGGAGGATAATTGTCGGTTCTTTGCTGACTCGAGTGCTCTTCTTGCTCTCATCCTTATTCTCATTATCTACCTCCTATCATAGCTTTGCATCTGAGTGTTGGACCACCAGCATCCACCTTGGCAGGTTGACCTTTACCGCAATACCCTGAACCAAGGTCCCATATGAAATCAGAACCAACCATATCAACTGATTTTAGAACTTCGAAGGCTTGCCCTGAGATGGTTGCATTCTTTATAAGTTTTCCTAATTTACCGTTCTTGACCTCGTATGCCTCATCACATCCAAACATAAACTCAGCGTTAGCATCAGCCTGTCCCGATCCAGGTGATTTTAGGAAGTAACCTTCCTTTGTTGAGGATATAATATCTTCGACTTTGTATTTGCCAGGTTTGATGTGTGTGTTTCTCATTCTGATAAGGGGGATGTCAGAATGAATCCAGGCTCTTGCGTTTCCGGTTGGCTCAACACCAAACTCTGCGGCTGTTTGTCTGTTGTGGAGATAGGATTTTAGGATACCGTTCTCGATAATAATCGTATCCTCAACGGCTACACCCTCATCATCCACTGGGATAAATCCTGCTGGATGACCTGCATCCATTATGTTCTTTCCGGTGTCTGCGAGTGTAACCAATTCACTGCCGACCCTTTTCCCTATCTTTCCTGATGCAATTGACCCTGACAGAACAAAATCTGCTTCAACAGTATGTCCAATGGCTTCATGCGCCAGAATGCCAACCATCGCTGGACTCAGGATGACTACTGACTCACCACCATTAGCGTATGGAGCTGATAGCTTGTCAACAGCAAGTTTGGATGTCATGTCAGACATCTCATCAGATGTTTTTTCATCAAAGAGGTCCTTCATACCACCAGTAATGCCCCTTGACTGAGCACCTCGAGACATCTGCCCGTCCTTTTGTGCAATTGCCATTGTGTAGAATTGTGGTTTAGGAAGGAGTTTGTGACATTTGACACTTTCAGTGGTCATGATCCATTTCTCATCTATTATCTCATTGAACATAACATTCGAATTGACAATGAGTTTTGAGGAATTCCTGAGTTTTTCTTCCGTGTCCAAAACAAGCTGTATCTTTTTTTCAATAGGAACGTTATTGGAGTTAGAATCAATATCTGGAATCCAGTCAATTGAGGTATTCTTGGCAACACTCTGTTCAGGAACCCTTTTCTTTGTAAGTTCTGACATCCTAAGAGCGGATATCTCAGCCTTTCTAAGAGTTGAGACCAGGTTCTCTTCGTTTATTATTGATGTGGAGGCGAAACCCCAGCATCCTCTTCTAATCACCCTTATCCCAACACCAGATGAAATGGTTGTATTGGCGGTCTGAAGTTTACCATTCTTTACAACAACAGTTCTAACTGTTCTGTCCTGAATACGAATTTCGCAGAAACCAACTGATTTGCCGAGTACATTCTCAATTAGATCAAACATCAGCTTTACCTTCTTCCCTGATTATGATTATCGGAGTTTGATTATCTTCGTTACCTGCAGGATTATCAAGCATGTATCCTTCAATCTTCTTTCGGTCTATTCCGTCACTTGCGCCTACAACCCACGCTATACCCAAATCATTTGCATCGATGATAGCTGTTTCAAATCCTGTCTTTTCTTTTATCATGGTCGATAGATGATCAGAATCGTATGGTCCAGGAATAACATAGTAATCATATGGAGCCATTGAAGCTGGCATGTCGTCAATCATAGCTACCTCTTTGCCAGCAATATGATAGAACCACCCCTTGATACCAAATAGCTTCCCGATAGCTCCGATAATCGCGGCTGTCACTATTCTTGCAACACCCGCTATCTCTATTGCAACCTGAAACGATAATGGATTGGCTAAAGGAGAAGTCGTAGCGAATGAACTTTTTGAGGATGACGTAACAAATCTAGAAAGCATTCTTGCCAGTCTGCATGGCTTTATGCCTTCGGCGGGATAAATACGTCCCTCAGATACAGCGGCAACAGCAGACGCAAATGTTACCAAGTCTCCTGATTGCGCGATTCCCTTGATAGATTCCGCAATCACATCGGTTGTCTCGTCTTCTTCTGTTATTATCTTTGTCTTAACCGGGATGGATACAGCGCCTGGTTTTGGTATGTGCTTTTCCTTGATGACTACATTCTTGGCTATATCAGGATCTACTCTTTTTAATTCCTTTAGGCACTTATAGCCCTTGCGCCTTCTTGTGCCTTCAAGCCATATCTCAACTGCGCCTTTGATATCGTTCATATGCTCCAGACATTTCCCAAGGAGTACAAAATCTGATTCATAGAAATTAGACGGTTCAAGTTGTTTAAACTTTCTGAAGTATGCGACTGCCTCTGAGTATCTTTCTAATTCAAATAGTGCATGAGATATTCGTTTTAGGAGGTACCTGTAGATGGATAGTATATCGCTTCGAAGGTTTTCATCGCTTATTCCCTCTCCTTCCTTGTAGATCGAGAGCGCTTTATCCTTGTTGCCTTCGAAGTAGTAGTATACATCACCCATTGAAAGGTAATACCAGTACTGCTCAGGATTATCATTAAACGCACCATGCAGAAGCTCGTAAGCTTTATCGTATTGACCCAAAAGACAAAGAGATCGAGCTGTGAGTCTAATGGATCTGGGATAGGCTTTCATATCCTTCTCAATATAAGGCGTTGCTATCTGGCTTGCTTCCTTGAGATTCCCCAGTTTGTTGAGCGATAAAATTAAAAGTGACAACTTGTGATCATTAATCTTTTTAGGGGATATGGAGCCTATATGCTCAATGAGTCCCCTCCAATCGTGATTTCTGAGTAATTTGAATATGTTTCTATTCATCTTTTACCAATCCAACCTTATCGATAGTTTCGAACAAACGTATTAGCAGACTCTTCACCGAAAGATGATCCTTTGATTTACAGGGAATGACTTCAATCGAACTGTCAACGCCAAGTATATCAGCAATTTTATCCGGACAGACTGCATCTGGTTTATCCTGCTTGTTGGCGGCAACAATACAAGGAATTTTTAGTTTTGGTAGGAATTCAGAAAGAAATCGTTTGCTCTGAATTATGGATCTGTAATCAGATGAATCAACCATAATCACAAGTCCAAGCGCTCCTACAGACAGAACATCCCACATATATGAGAATCTTTCCTGACCGGGTGTGCCGAATATATATAAAACGAGATCTTTATCTATTGTAATCCTTCCAAAATCAAGAGCTACGGTTGTTTTCTGTTTTACTACTCGAGTTTCATCGGTTATCAGTTTCTCAGTAGACAGAACAGGTATCTCTGAAACCTGTGATATAAAAGTGGTTTTCCCAGAAGAGAAAGGTCCAGTGACTAATATTTTTACTCTTCTCATAAACTCTTAAAGTAGTCAATAATCTTCTGAATGAAACCAATACTCACCTTACGTTTTGGTTTTTTCTCTGGGATGACCTGCTTTAGGGATACTCTTCGAATGACACCCACCTGAAGTAGTGAGTAGAATATCCTCATCGCATCAAACTCTGGCAATCCAAGGTCTTTTGAAATATCTGAAAGTGTTTTTTGGCCATCTATGTGTGCTATAACATTCCATTGATCAGATTCAAACTGAAGATCAAATGATGAAAATTCAGGTGTTAGGGAATACACGATATCAGTCGATGGAATCTCTCTTTTAAGGGTTTCAAATAGTTTTGTCCTTCCAGAAACTTCGAGAAGGAGTTGGTTCATAGTGGTAACTATGTTTGTGTCTGGTGTTGTTTCTCCACTTATGAATCTAAAACTACCGTTGTCAGATTCACAAATCTTGAAGAATGCCTCCTTCCCTTTTTTGTAGTCCGCTTTAGCTGATGTAATTTCACCATCAACAAAGTAGAGAGATCCCTCAAATCTATTCGAGCCAGTTTCTAGAAACAATCTTAAACAACCGGTCCGTTTTGAGATCCAAACGAATTGAGAAATCTCAATGATCGAGAAATCTTTTATGTTTCCTGCAAGTTCCATATTGCCACCTCACTTAAGGAATACTATAGTCACGGCGTTGCCCCCCTCAGATTCGTCAGCCAAATGAAATCTATCCACACGTGGACTAGAGGGAAGGAATTCTGTTATTGCTTTCCTCAAAGCACCAGTACCTCTACCATGTACAACATATACAAACGGCAATCCCGCTCCATATGCACTATCCAAGTATCTATCCAGTTTAATCAAAGCATCAGATGTTGGCAAACCGTAAAGTTCCAATTTGATTGGAATGTTTGAAAATGCTGGTCTTTTTTCAGTTTGTTCTTCATCATTTTTTGTTTTTTTTGGAGATATCCTTTCAACTTTGTTGGTAAACATCTGTATCCTGGCAGAACCAACTTGAACTAACACTTTGTCCTTATCCTTAATTATCTCCATTATTATCCCCTGGGATTTAAATTTCGGTACGTAAACAGCATCACCAGGTTCTAAGTCGTTAATATCAGGTATCTCACCATTTCCAAATGATTCAAACGATCTTTCTTCGTTAATAGATTCTTGAATAGAATCAAGTCTCTTCTTCAGGTCATCTGTTTCCTTTGATTGTCGAGTTGCTTTGGCTAGTTGCTTTACGATATTGTCAGCTTCGACCATTTTAGCTGACAGAAATTTTGAAGCTTTCTTCAGTTCCTTGTCTAAAAGATTTTTCTTGTTGGATTCAAAGTCTTCATATTCCTTGAGGTGTTTGTCACGTAATCTTTCAACCTCAAATCTGGCTTTCTTTGATGATTCTCGATCCTCCTCTATTGACTTTGCATCCCTGTTCATCTGATTGATTATTTCGTTCACATTTTTGTCGCTGTCACCCGTCAGCTCCTTTGCATACGACAAAATACTCTCAGGAAGACCTAACCGCTTGCATATATCAAATGCATGCGATGAGCCTGGAGTACCTATATTAATCTTGTACGTTGGGTTCAATGTATCAGAATCAAAGCCAACAGATGCATTCATGGCATGCGAGTGTTTGTAGCCAAACGTTTTCAATTCACCGATATGAGTGGTGATGATCGTTGGTATGGAATTATCATAGAGGTGCTTGATAATTGAATATCCAATGACTGCCCCTTCAGATGGATCGGTTCCCGATCCCAGCTCATCAATGAGGACTAGAGTGCATTTTTTAGCTTGCATTATGATAGAAACGATATTTGACATGTGTGACGAAAATGTGGATAGGTTTTGTGAGATGCTCTGTTCATCTCCAATATCAACAAGTACATTGTCATACATACCAATCTTTGTAGCAGGGGAAGATGGAAGGTGAAGCCCGCATTGAGTCATAATAACAAATAGAGAGACAGTTTTCAGTGTTACGGTCTTTCCTCCGGTATTGGGACCGGTAAGGATAAGCGTTCTGTAGCCTTCGCCGAGTTGTATATCAATGGGTACGGGATCAACACTGAGGAATGGATGTCTACCAGAAACAATCTTTACCCTTGCGCCTGAATCAAGCTCAGGTGCATTGCAGTTCCATTCGGTAGAAAGCTGACCCTTTGCAAAAATAAAATCGAGCTTGGATATTGATTCGTGAATGTTTATCAAATCATCCGATTCGTATGCAATCTCTTTGGTTATTTCTGTTAGAATCCTCTCAATCTCCTCACGCCCCCTTTGACGGAGATTCCTCAGATCATTGTTTAGGGGGATAACCGAGAGTGGTTCAACGTAGAGTGTTTGCCCAGATGAGGAAGAATCATGCACTATACACGGGAAATGGTTTCTGAATTCTGATTTCAGCGGGATTACATATCGATCATCTCTGATTTTAATCACAGGTTCTTGAATCATCTTTGAATAGGACGATGTCTTGATTATTTCGTCAAGCTTCTCCTTGACTCGAACCTTGACCATTCTCATCTGTGATCTTATTGATGTGAGACGGTCAGAGGCTGAATCCATAACCTCTCCATCCTCATCGATTGATTTTGATATCAGCCTTTCGAGTTTTGATTTTTGAGAGATTCTATCGGCAATCTCAGCTATGGTGGGAGCGATTTCTCTATGTGTGTCTACAATAGCTTTTATCTCACGTGATGCTTTGAGTGTCAGATAAACATCGTATCCGTTTTTGGCTGTTATTACGGAGCCTATCGAACAATCAGCAACGATTGCTTTTATTGGTTTTGCTTCAGCTATCGGTATCATTCCTGCGGTTGTTAGAAACACCTTTGCTTGTGTTGTTTCATCCTGAAGCTTTTTAACATTCTCGAGCCGATTATCAGGGAGCATTGAATTAACATATGCTTTCCCCCCTGGTGTGAATGCCAGTGTTTTTAAAGCTTCAAGCAATCTGGGAAAATCACTTATTTCTAACGTATGTTCATTCATTTCCTATTCCACATTAATCTACGTATATCCCTCGGTGAAAAACAGTTTAGCACTTTTTCACTCGAAAGACCAGCCCTTCTTGCCAATAAAACACCAAATCTAATATTTTTCATCTGTCTTGCATAGTGAATATCACCACCAATAGAGAAATGACATCCGCATTTATCAGC
>CAZTGD010000015.1:0-46647 GCA_964613055.1 uncultured Caldisericales bacterium
GGCTTACTGCAAAGGGGTCATAGTATGAAACCCCGTTCAGTCTGGCAACCCCCCTGTGTCCCCCCTTCAAAAGGGGGGCTTGGGTGTGATTGTGTCTTCAGGAAGATATCCAAAAATCAGCCCCCCTGTCAGGGGGGGGGTAGGGGGGGGTTTTTGGTGCGAGTTTTCTACATACCAATTCGAAACTGCAGGTGTGCTATTATGAACTCAGGATTACTAACTGCATGGACTCTATGGTGAATATGTCAGTATGATCTCCTTGGTCTCAGCATCCCACTCTGTTTGGCAACCCAGGTTCTCTACCAAGAATCTAACAGGTACAAAGGTTCTGTCATTGATGATGGTGGGTACTACTTCTGGGTTGTCTTTGTCATCTGTTTAGTATCTACCCCTCTTTCAGATTCTCTTGCACAGTTAATAACAATTTCTTTCACACATCTCAATCCTCTTCGTCATATTCTATAATATCCTGGAATTGATCGAACAGCATATCCTTCCACTCAGCAGGTTTACCATGCAGGTAATTCAATCCATCAGTTGTTACGATCACTAAATGTGGGTTACCATCATTATCCAAAGACATACTCGTTTCCTGGACGTTCAATGATTGTGTGACATTGATTGATATTGGATTATGTGTTTTTCTATATGATGCACCAGAAAGAGACAGGAGATATTTCCCATCGAAGCGTAAATAATGTGCATCAGTTACCAATGCAAAACTTTCATATCCAGGTACTTCACACCACATGAAATGAGGGTGATTATGATTATCGATTGCAAAAGTAAACCTATTGTGCCTGTAGATTTTATCATATTTAAACACAAGATTATTAGGATGTTCTTCACCATAGATCCCCTTCCAGGTATTGTCTTTCAAGGTCAAGTAACGAATACTCACCAAACCCATAGACATATCATCATATATAATGTGTGGTGTATCGTTGTTGTCCAGTTTCAAATCAATATAATAGATGTATTTCCCAGCCTCATATGGATTAACTGTAACCACATATGGAGAACCATCTTCGTTTTGAATGCTATTCCATCTGTCATTTTCCCAGTATCTGTATACAATGCCAACTGTGTCCGTTTCTGGATCGAAGTACTGTAGCCAGACAATGTGAGGATGATCATTAGAATCGATCTCCAGTTTTGGACAGCTTACCTGTATTCTGTTTTTATATATCTTATCATGTTCACTTACTCTTGCATATTCATACATCTCATCCTCTGACAACCAGTCATCACTGTTTTGATCTATTACAGTGCTGTCAAACCCCACCCAATCAGAGCCATCCCAGTGGATGTATGCAACGTAGGCAATCTCTTCGAGTTTGAATGAATATGTGATGTGCGGATTCCAGTAGCTGTCTAAGGCTATATCATATGTTATTCTCATATTATGCCCTTCATAGTCTGTTATACAGCATTTTGAAGCATCACTTTCATCGTTTATGGGTTCTCCATCTGTTGAATACCATTCGCGTCCTTTAATATAGCAGTGGCAGAGCCTATCATTGTTAATGAATAAAATGTGGGGGCGGTTTAAATCGTCTATTTCTATTAAGGGGTCATACATCTCTACAGGTGTTCTTAGGTTTGACAGATCATTGAAATCATCCGTCTCTCCGAATGTTCCCTTTATGGTGTTTCCTTCTAAGTATCCCCACACAGAATAACCATTTAAGGAGCTTCCCACCAAATGGATTCTCCCGTTCAAGTCAATTGCAGTATCAATTATTTCTGTTATTTCTTCTCGGTGCCCCTGTTGATTGTAGTCTGTTGCAAGAGTCGGAGTGTACGGTTTGCCATCGTGTTTGTACCACACACCCTCTTTTTGTACAGGTTGTGCACATGAGATTAAGAGTAATGATAAGACAGATGCTAGTAGAATGTTTACAAAGCTCTTCACATTTTTATTTCGCATACTCACCTCCATGATGGAATTATATAACCACATATATTTAGACACGATTAGAATGTTTTTGGTTATCATTAATCATTTAAAATCTAGTAGCCGAATATATAGCAAATAGCTATAATATTATGTTAACTACTATTTACATTTCTAAAACCGTATTCGATGTTGACAGCATCGTCCAAGTCTGTAGAATTGCCCATGTGAGTAGGTCAATCGTAATCACATCGGGTAAAGGCGGAGTTGGTAAAACAACATTAACTGCGAATATCGGATATGCCCTGGCGATGGACGGAGCGAGGGTTGTGCTGGTGGACACTGACATTGGCCTGCGAAACCTTGACGTTATCCTCGGTCTTGAAAACAGGGTTGTCTGGAATATCCTGCATGTTGCCAGCAGGGAGTGCGAGCTGAGAAAGGCTCTTGTCAAAGACAAGCGACTTAGTTCAAACCTGTACCTGTTACCCGCCGCACAGACCTTCCGCAAGGATGACCTGGGCATCGAGGAGATGGATGCCATTGTTCAATCACTCAAAACCGCCTTTGATTACGTTATCCTCGACTGTCCAGCAGGCATCGAGTATGGCTTCAACAATGCCATACAGCCAGCTGATGACGCTGTTGTGGTCGTAACCCCCGAGATAGCCTCAGTACGTGACGCAGACCGTGTCATCGGTCTGCTGGAGACAGCTGGCAAGAAGAACATCTCGCTTATCATCAATCGATTGAAGCCAGACATGGTCTCCTCAGGTGACATGCTTTCAATCGAGGATGTCATCGACATCCTTGCTATAAAACTGCTTGGAGTTGTTCCAGAGGACAGAAACGTTATTGTATCAACAAACCGCGGGGAGCCGGTCATCCTCAATCAGAAAACAGACGCTTCAAAAGCCCTATCGGTTATTGGCAGAAGACTCCAGGGCTTCGATGTCCCCATACCAGAGTTTGGTGTTGATGGATTCTGGAAGAGGATCAGCTCTGCCATAAGGCGAAACTGACAATGCCAACGGGAAAGCCAGACAGATACTCAGCTCTCAGAGCTAAGAAAAGGCTTAAGGATGTGCTTGCCACAGACAGAGTAGGCAACGAAGAACCGAAGCATTGTAATACTCCTCCTATCAGAAGCAACCGAAAAAAACGGTTTGAATTGAGCAATGATATATTTGACCAACAAAAGGATAAAGAACAGGAACCTGAGAGACTGAACAGGCTCTCAAATGAACCCAAGGATCCGCTTTAACCAAAATACCTATAAGCCCCAAATCCCTAACAAGCAAGCCTGTATATCAACATCTTTCGGAAAATGATTAATCAGCTGATTTTTCTGATTCAATTACAGAAAACCTCTTTAGACTTTCTGTATTTACACATTGGCCGAATATCCTCTGGTTTGCTTTCTAGTCACCTGAGAACAGCTCTAAGGGTTCGTCCACCAATGAAGCGAATCTTGTCTTCAGCTCTTTGACATCGGTCAGTCCAGCCATCCTCCTGAAGGTGTCTGTCACTTTATAGGACACATGAATGCGTTTGCCGGCAGTGGGTCTTGTTTTCCGCTCAAGTAGACCCTTTGCCACCAACCCATCAATAGTGTTGTCCGATACAAAACCCCTGTATTTTGTGACCTCAGACTTGGTAGCCTCTCCCTTTGATGTGATTATGGCGAGTGTTTCTATGGCCGCTTTGGTCATACGCTTCTTGGCGACATGGGTTCGGATTGGTTTAACGACCTCTTCGAAATCTGGATGCGAGAGCAGTTGTGCTTTGTTGCCAGTTCTCTTGAGAATAATACCCCTACCCGAGTACCTTATACTCAGGTTTTCCAACGACTGCCTGACATCTGCCATTGAGCATTTCGCCAGTTTGGCAATCCTTCCTATGGTCAGAGATTTTGGGGAGACGAAGAGTATTGCCTCTACTGCGTTGTCCAGGTTCATCGTTTTTCTATGAGAATAGGACCAAACTCACTCTGCTGATAGATATCGATGCGTTTCAATTTCACTAGCTCGAGGAGAGCAAGAAGATTTGTTATGATGTCAAAGCGTGTTGAGTTGGGTATTATAAGCATGTCAAACAACATCTGAATACCCTCCTTCAGACGATTGAGTATAGCTCGCATGGCGGATCTGATATCGAGTGTTCTTCTGTTGTAAACCAGTGTCCTGTCTCTCTTTTCAGTCTTTGATACAAGTCTCTCAACAATGCCCACCAGCCGTTTCTGACTCGGTACCTTCAATTCGCTCTTGACGAGTATGGGTGGTTTTGGTCTTGGGTAGCTAGCTGATATCTCATGCAAGTTCCTCTCGATAAGATTCTTGAGCATGTTGAGTGTTTGGAAGTTTTTGTCTGAAACACTTTCAGCCTTTTCATCAAATACAGATTCCGTTTTTCTGATCGGAAACCTACCACCATTTGCAACAAACTCTGCCTTCATCAGCAATAGATCCGACACTCTTACCAGGGACTCAAGGTGTGCTGGTGATATCTGGCCTTTCCCGCAGAAGCTCTGGTTGACCTTTTCTGTGATTGCAGACAGCTTCACGCGATAAGGTGAAACTCTTCCGTTCCTGACAAATCGGGCTATCTGAGATAGTCCTTTTGGGTTTACAATACTCAATTTGGACTCAGAGTCTTCCCTTATACTCATCTGATTTGTCTTAGTATCTGAATCCAACGCGTTCCTCTATCTCATTCCAGATTTCGCCTGACACCTTCCTGGCTTTGCAGTTTCCTATCTCAAGTGCATCCCAGACCTTCGATGGGTTCGTATCCAGACGATTCCTCTCGTCTCTTATGGGACCAATCAACTCATTGAGTTTGGCTGAAAGCTCTCTCTTGCAGGCGACACAACCTAGCGAACCATCTTTACATCCATTTATTCTATCTTCCTTTTGAGTGTCACCCAGTATTGAGTGGAATTCAAACACAGAACAGACATCTGGATGACCAGGATCATCCCTTCTGATCTTCTGAGGGTCGGTGACCATGCGAGATACCTTCTTGTCGATTGTCTTCTCCTCGTCTGAAAGGAAGATCGCGTTGTCTAGACTCTTGCTCATCTTCTGTCCATCCGTGCCTTTAATAAGTGGATATTCTCTCAGATACTCCTTTGGTTCTGGAAATGTAATCCCGTAGTATGTATTGAAGCGTCTGGCTATCTCACGTGTTATCTCCAGGTGAGGGCGTTGGTCTTTGCCTATGGGAACCTGTTCACCCTTGTATATGAGGATGTCAGACGCCTGCAGAACGGGGTAACCAAGCAGTCCATGACCAACACTGTCTCCGAGATTGTAGTCCCTTATCATGTCCTTGACGGTGGGATTTCTCTCAAGCCATCCCTTCGGAGTTATCATGGAAAGAAACAGGTACAACTGATAGTGTGCAGGTATCTGTGATTGTATGAATATCGTTGCCTTCTCTGGGTCAATGCCCGATGAAAACCAGTCAAGAGCTATCTGATAAGTGTTGTCCTTGATTTCATGAGTCTTGTCAGCACCCGTTGTCAGTACATGAAGGTCAGCGAGGAAGAAGAAGCATTCATGTTGATCCTGCATCTCACTGTAAGACTGCAGGACAGACAGATAATGGGCGATGTGCATCTGACCGGTGCACCTCATCCCCGATACGATTCTTGACATCAGAATAACCCTCCGATTGAAAGGAATTGACCAACATGTGGGAGAAAAGATGCGCCAGAGGCAGAGAACGGCGCTATGACCAATCGAGTGACATTCACCAGCCAACCTGACAACGGAGACCATATCATTAGGATAACGATGATTGCTGTTCCCATGAGTGTCAACATGAGTGAATCGAATACACCCTGCGGTTTGTGATAGAACAGCCCAACTAAGATCCTGAAACCTGGTAGTTGTGGTATTGGCAGAAGCTTCAGGAAGAACAGAAATACGTTGAGACTGACCAACAGATCCAGAAAGAACATCAATGTTCTCAGGTCCAGATTGCTTGCAAGCTGTATCCGTGAGAATAAAAGGTGGAACAGACACCCAACAAAGCCGAGAAACAATGTTGTGGCACAATCTGTCAATTCGATTACGCTGTTTGCAAAACGTTTATTCTTCAAATCATTCCACCTGATTTCCATTGGCTTTGACCATGGGACCATAAGGAAAATGAAAGAGAGAGTGCCAAGGATGTCCAGGTTGGGGATGGGATTCCACCACACCATCCTACCCTTAACCTTTGGTGTGCTGTCGTCAAAGAAATGATAAGCAAACATAGCCTTCACAACACTCGGTATATGCACAGAGGCAAGAAATATCAAGAGAAATACCAGCCACATGAACATCTTTACAACTACAGTCATTTCATGAGTCTCCTTGCAACATCCAGCTCTTCTGTGCGTCCATGCACCCTACCTGCTACCTTCTCTGCAAGTACCGCATGAAGTATAGAGCCTATCGCTTTTCCTCTTGGCATACCCATATTGATCAGGTCATTGCCGTTTATTTCGAGTTTCATCGCCCCGATTCTAGCAAGTCTTCCCAGTATTTTCAAGCTAGAACTCAACCTTGATGTGAGGCACGAGAACACAATGGTTTCATTGCTCTTACCCTTCATCTCTCTCCAGATCTTCACCTTATCACCATCAGCAATTATTTTTCTAAATGACTCAGCTTTCGTGATACTGTCGTTAATAGACACAATCAGATTTCCGGGGAATTTCAGCCTTTTGAGTATATCAACCGTTTGGATTCCGTCTGCACTTTTCGTCAGTGCCAAAATTCGCAGTTTTGCAATATCTGTTTTTATGCCCATTTCATCAGCCTGTTCTCGAAGCCTGTCGATTCGTTTTAGAAGTGGAACAAGGCGTTTTGGCTTTCTACCGAAAATAGCATTTATACCATTGAGCTCTCTTAACATGACAAGCATGCCTATGCCCTTCTTATGGTAAAGAATACGCAGAAGTTCCTGCGCAGTACGGTCATTCTTTGCAGAACCGAGTAATCCAGTTCTGATGGCTTCTCTGATGTATCTGTTTGTTTTGGTCTCTAAATCAAAAGATAGCAACTCTGAATAATAGATCGCTCTCAGGATTCGAGTTGGATCCTCAATAAACGATAGATTATGGATTATTCGTATCTGTCTGTTTGCAATATCATCAAGTCCTCCACACACATCAATGATGTTTCTAGCATCCGGTCCAGTCAATGCAAGTGCAAGTGCGTTTATTGTAAAATCACGTCTTTTAAGGTCTTCAAAGATGGAGGTTGCAACCACTGAAGGGTGACTGCCAGGTTCCTTGTAATACTCCGCCCTTGAGGAGGCGAAGTCAATCTTCATCCCAGGCAGAGAAATCTGTGCTGTACCAAAACGGTCATGCTGGATGATATGCCCCTCAACCACTCTCGAAAGGGCATGTGCCACATTAATTGCATCACCCTCCACGAGGATATCCAAGTCGATAGGAACTCGACTAAGAAGCATGTCCCTAACAGCACCTCCAACAAGGTATGCAGACACATTCAACCCACCGGCTATGCTTGAAATTTTATCAAGAACGATGAGCATCCTCTTGGGAAATCTGTTGTAGAGTTCGCTGGTTTGATCCCTGCTCAACTTTGTCGGCAATGGGTAGGGTCCAATATCCTGACCGCGATGCCAGAAATCAGCAGACATTACATCCGATCTTGTAACGATACCGACCATTTTGTCACTATCTATCACCGGAAGCCTACCAACACCATGTCTCATCATCATCCGTCTTGCCTCAACAATGGATGAATCAACATAGGTCGTCAACGGATTCGGTGTCATGAAGTGCTTCACTGGTTTGTCAGTCATGTTTAAGGGAACCTTGTCCAGATCGCGTCTTGTAATGATACCAATGAGTTTGCCCCTGTTGACTACCGGCAGTCCCCCATGACCAAATCGTCTCAGCTTTTCACCGGCGGTAATAACACTCTCAGCTGGATCGATAGACTTAACGGGATAATTCATGATTGCGCTGACTGTCGGAGGCGGTGTCACCTTAAGTCTGCAGATTGATTCAAGTTTTAGAAAGGAGTCGTGGGGTGACAACTCTCTATCAATCTTAGCCGCTGATGCTGTCTTGTGCCCCCCTCCACCGAAATGTGCCATAATCTTTGAACAATCCACCAGTCGTTCATCAAGGGAACGTCCAACAAAATACGTCTTTCCAGTAAATGAAGATGCGGTGAATATCGCATCAGCTTCGACCAGGTCAAACAGTTTGTGTGTTATGAACGCTAGGTTTTCAACGTACTTGTCATACCTGGCTGTGGCGATGGCAACCAGTATACCACCCATTGGAATTACCTCAATAGAGTCGAGGAATATCCCAAGAATATCCTTGCCACGTTCGCTTAAAGATGAGTTGATAAAACGTCTAACCGTCTGAAGACTTCCTCCGATGGACATGAGATAAGATGCCTCTTTCAGATCAGATGGCCTTGTTGTCGGTGCGATGAGAGACGCCGTGTCTTCATAGATAGCAGTCAGAAACAAACTTGCTTCTTGTGGAGATATGTAGATATGCCTTTTTCTCATCAGCGGGACTAGCATCGATGTTGTAGAACCGACAGCTTTGTAAAATAATTTCTTCCCTACGAGTTTGTAATCCCCAGGATCGTGATGATCTATGATGATAATCCTTTCCACATTGGGCAGTGTTTGTACGAATTCATCGATCTTGTCGGTAGGCCTGGTGTCAATTATTATGACCTCTTTTACGGATGAGCGGTTGATTGATTTAATGTGGTCAAATCGAATTACATCGCCGGCTATACCCAAATACCTGGAGACCTGTTCCTCTACGGCGTCATGCTTGAGGACAACGGTCCCAGGATATAGCTTTGTAACACACACCAAGCCAGCCAGTGCGTCGAAATCAATCATCGAAAGGCAAATCGCCACTCGCCTACAATCTTTACTCATCGACTAAAAGGCTATACTATTAATCTATTCCAGTCAAACGGAATCAACTGACTTGACAAGCCAATCCAATTGGTCAATTATGTTTCTGCTGACAAGGAGCAACATCATGCGTGAAGAATGCGGAGTATTTGCAATTGCCGGACACGAAAATGCGGCATATCTGACCTACATAGGACTGCTGGCTCTTCAACACAGGGGGCAGGAGGCTTGCGGTATAGTATCGTGGAAGCCTGGTAACATTACTCGACTGCACAAAGATGTCGGCAATGTTGTCGATGTGTTCGCTGAAGGTAGGCTGCATGGCGTAAAAGGCACTCATTCACTCGGACATGTGAGATACTCAACCAAGGGCAGGAACTCAAGGGATAATGCTCAACCTCACAATGCAGGAAACCTATGGATTGCCAGCAACGGTGACATTGTAAACTACAGCGAACAGAGGTCTTTCCTTCAAGAACAGGGGTTGACCTTCCTGTCTACAAACGATGGCGAACTGCTTGCAAAGGATGTACTGTATAATACCCAAAGGAAGAATGACATTGTTAAGGGCATACTCAAGATGATGAAGTACGTCCATGGAACTTATTCCGCAGGACTCCTTTACAACGGGAGGATGCTGACATTCAGAGATCCCACAGGCATAAGACCTCTGTCCCTTGGTATACTCGATGGTGCTGGTGTGCTGTCATCTGAATCCTGCGCGCTTGATGCTGTGGGTGCGAAGTTTATTAGGCACCTTAATCCCGGGGAGATAGTCGACCTGGAAACACTGAAATCACTGGCAACGTATGAGAAAGCAATAAAACGTGGTAAGATATGTATTTTCGAATACATATACTTCGCGCGTCCCGATTCTGTAATTCGGGATGTCCTTCTTTGGGAAGCACGATACAGGATGGGCAGACAGCTAGCAAAAGAGGACAAACATAGAGACTCTGAGATTGTAGTACCGGTACCCGAATCAGGGAACCCAGCCTCAATAGGATACGCTGATGAGATGGGGATCCCCATGATCCCAGCCATAGTCAAAAACCATTATCTAGGTAGGACATTCATTTCACCCGGACAGGAGAAGAGACGGGAGAAGGTTCGGATCAAGCTCAACATCATGAAACGTATGGTCCGGGGAAGAAAGATAAAGATCATCGAGGACTCCATCGTCAGAGGTACCACAACAGGTGTGCTTGCAGAGAAGCTGAGGAGTGCGGGAGCAAAGAAAGTCTCTCTTGGTATATCCTCCCCACCAATAAAATATCCCTGTTTCTACGGCATCGACACGGGAGTAAAGAAGGACCTGATAGCAAGTGAAATGACGGTCTCGGAAATAGAGCACCACATCGGAGTAGATTCGCTTCAGTATCTGTCATATGAGGGATTACTGAAATCCTGCGGAGGTGAAAGAAAAGATTTCTGTACAGCGTGTTTAAATGGTGATTATCCAATCCCAGTTGAGGTGAAAGGTACAATCCCAGGCAAGGACGAGTGGGAACTCGGCAGGAATGGGATTTAGTCTCATTGCCTTCTTCTTGAAGATAGAATCATTTCCGCTAGAATTGATCGCATGAAGAGAATTGCATTGTCTGTTGCTATTTTGTTGATGTTTGCCTCATCCATAACTGCCTGTCAACAGGAAGAGGAACTACCCCTTATTGTGACGACCATACCACCCCTTGAAGCTTTCATGTCAAGCCTGGTAGGAGACGGAGCAGAGGTGGTCTCAATTATGCCCCTATCAGAATCACCCTTCGATTTCCAACCGACAAATGAAGACCTTGCGATACTGGACGATGCGGATTTTATTCTGTGGAATGGTCATCAGATGGATGGATGGATTGAAGGTCACCTTGAAGGTATTGAAACGTTCTGTCTGCTCGAGTATGCAATCGATAACAACCTGACTGAATACGATTACACCAGCCCTTTCGTGTTTCTCGACCTATATGCTATGCGAGAGATTGGTCTCTACCTGGCACCAATACTTTCAGAACAAATGCCCACCATATGGATGGCAGAGAGCAATGCTTACGAGCTCGAAGTCCAACTGTCAACACTGGAGGACAACTGGTGTAACAGATTCCATCGAGCAAAACAACGCGTGTTTGGTGGAATGACAGACGTCTGGATATACATAAGCCGTGCAATCGATACAGTATACGTAAACGTCTCTAACGGAATACCAGATGAGATAGAGATACCTGAACACTGGACATATCAGACACCTGACGGCAGTGACGACTACAGCCTACGCACTGTCCTCACCGAGCCCTGGTTATCGTCTGAAATAGCCAAGACAAATAACCTTGATGTTGTAACAATATCCACGATGGGTGAAGGTGAGGTGACCTATACCGAATACGCGGACAGTCTCATCGAGAAGCTGTACAAGGCACTACATTAATCTCTGAATCAACAACTACTTCCACTCAGTTACATGTCAACCGGTAAACCTGTTATGGACAGTCGATTGGATGAATATCAATCACACGTATTATCTCGTCTGACATCTTTTCACCCATAACCGACCAGCAAGTACTTACTTCGAGCCGTTGACAATCATCGTAGCTGAGTTGCAGTTCCCACTCCTTCATCCGCTCCATGTCATACGCATAAGCTACCTTCTCAGAGCAATCCACTTCACTGATTGTAACAACAGTAAAAATCTCCTCAAAGCAATCGCGTCTTTTAGAAAGTGTAAATACAAGCCATTTTTTTTCACCACATTCAGAAACAAAGCACAGTGTCCAACCTTCAGCTCTAATATTCTCATCGTTAATATCTAAGGTGAGAGAAGTTGTACTCTTTTGATCCCCCATGAACTCAAATTCAGCTCTCGATTCCTCAATCATATCAAGACCCGAAGAAATTAGGAAAATATAAACTGTTCCCGAGATAGAGTTCCTGCATAGATTCTCGGCGACAAACTCAAGCTCAATAGTTTGACCTTCACACACATTGAATGTTGGGGGATCACCGTATTCATCGATGATACGATCACTCCATCCAACCTCAAAATCACAACACCGTTTGCAGTTTGCCATCTCTCGCAACTCAATTGTGTAGCTCTTGTGTTCGTCGCATACATCAACATCAATCGTCAACACAGCTGGGAGTTCATCGGGAGCAATAAACTCTATCGTTTTCAGGATTGAGCCTTCAGGTGGGATCGTCTCCATTTGGCTGACCATCACACCACTCCAGCTGGAAGACAGCGTGTAATCAAAGGTTATTTCCTCATAGACACAATCGTTTCCCAACCTGAGAATGCTTCTCAGCAGATGACTGCTCCCAGGACATGTCAGAACAACCGGTGGTTCTCCATCGTTTGTACGCCATGTGACGTTCAGCTCACAGCATGGTTCATCACAACAATCCTCTTCCCCTTGTAACGCTGTCCAGCTCGACATGACACCGTTTTCGGTAGAGCATACCTCCGCGCATCCGGCATAGCCGACCAGTGGAATATCACATCCCATATCTGGAAGATTTTTTTTAGCTACCAACTCAGTTATCGACTCACCACATGGCTTGAATTTCACTGCCACTGTGTACTCCCCAGACCTTGGTACAGCTTCAATAATGAGTCCCCTCTTGGACGTACACGGTTCATCCAGACAGCAATCTCCATCAACAACCGTCCAGCTGTCGAGGAACAAGCCATCATCTGTGTTAATAACGCACACATCCGCGCAACCGCTGTAGCCTATCAGCACCGACACACGCCGGCTGTCAAACATATTCTCACTTGACAATACGGTAAATGATTTGGTTACTGCACACTGCTTAAACCTGATCTCCACAAGCCCTGTGTTAGGATTCCTCCCCGCGGAGAGAACCTGCCCTCTTATGTTAATGCACTCGGCAGGGGCGTATTTGAATGTGCAGATTCTACTCACTCCTCTAATCGTGCGGTTAGGATTGTCTGCCGTCACATACCATACATAGAGAGTGTTTCTGTCTAGTATGGGCTTGTTTGATTGATACTTGTAGGAATCTTCTGTCAGTCCATGGATCAAAAAGACTGGATCTTCACCAGTGATTGATGCAGATATCGGGTGATTCATCTTTACCTTGTAGATATAAAGGCTATAGGTGGTTTCCGATTCAACATCATCACACATCCAATCAAAGAACGGATAGGGATTAACAACGTTACTTGCATGAGTTGGATTGACCAGCGTTACCTCTGGTCGCTCCACGGTTCTGCCTTTGACTCCCACAAGTGTAAATGTTTCACTCCCATTAACCCACAGTCCCCCAGTAATACTCGATAATTCGTTATCCAAATGTATGAATTCAGAGATTACACCAGCATTCCTGTCATCCTGATTTATATCATGGATGACACGGCACAGCATACCCCCATCTTCAAGGTGCGTAACCGCACTCACTCCTAATAGGTGATGGTATCCATCCCTGTATACATCCAGCAGGATTGGACTACCTTCACTGGCATGAAACAGGATCTGCTCAATGGTTTCAAGCTCAATCAGATCAAACGGATGATCACCAGAAACAAAGAAGTTTTGTGCAGACCTCCACCAGGACAGCTCATCATAGAGGTCACCATCATAGTATCTGCAACCACCTTTCTCACTCCATCCAATAGACTTCTTCACCAGTGTCTCTGAAACCAGGTTTGGGTTGTACCCCTCAGGAACAACCGATTTCATCGCCATGCAAAGCGTTGCTGGTATGGATTCACAACTACCGTAATCCGACATTGACATATCACTAAGTTGATAAGATTTATTCACCGATAAACACTCAAACGATTCAGCTGACCTTTGAAACTTGGGGTGGTTTCTCGGTTGAGTTCCATAAGCCCAGCTGGGCTTCATACACACCGTCCTATTACCAAGGTCTGCATTCATGTCTACTTTTGGCTTGAAGAAAACTGGAGTGTCAGTAAGAGAGTAACCGTATAGAATCGAAGCTATGTTGTCCCCACTGTGTGTCCCAAGATCAAATGTAAAGGATACCGGACCCTTCTCCATGACTGGCAACCACAAGTTCTTTACAACATGCTTATCACCGACTGATAGATTCAGATAGAGTGATTTCCTGTATCCGGTTGATGAAAACTCAACCATACAGTGGTTGCTGTTCTTCTGAAGCCCTTCGTCGTCTTTTATATCCAGTTGGTAGAAATCTAGAGTTGTTGCCAAACCGCAGATACTCTGGTCTGGCTTTGGTCTCCAGTCTATTACAGTATCTTTAAGTACACAGATATCGGCACAACCGGTATAGCCGTTGATGGACAATCCTCCCGCTGATTGATCAAGCGCAAAGAAATCGTATGAGGCTTCATCCCCTGCGATATTTGCATAGAGAATACCATCCTCAAAGCTGGTTATCTCACAGTTTATCCACTCACATTGAGACTCCGACAGTGTAGCAGGTTTTATCTTCTCTACATATATCTCATGTCTCCACCAACCGCTACTACCCGACACGAGGTAGACATCGTCTTCCGAGATACGGTAGGTCATTTCATCGGGAAGCCTGTATACCTGTTCGATTCCATCATTTGTTTGTCCCCAGAAGAATGTACCTTCACCGCTTTCGAAGATGCCCGAAACTCGGACGAGGCTGGTATGCCAAAAGTCCCTTTCCCCAGTTATAAAATCAAGGGGAAACCAATCATAAACTACTCCCTCGGGATCAAGGAGCAACTTGGCGCATCCGCTATATTCCCTTATGGACTGTTCACTCACGACACTTGTTATATCCGCATTCAATGTAAAATTGAGTTCATCTTCTAGCTCTCCAAACGGTTCAAACAGCACCGTTCCGTCAGTGAAAATATCGGTCAGTTCACCATCAATCCACTCGAGTTCACTGTCTACCACCGAGAAGATGGTAGGATGAGAGACACCACAGGGATATCCATCAACCATCTCTGCTTCCACATACCAGCAGTATTGTTCACCCGCCTTGAGTGTCCCCTCGGGGATGGTAAAGCTGTTCATCGGAGACTGACCAGAGACATAGACGGGTTCACCCAGTATAGCATCTTCTGAGTACTGACCTTTTTCCAGTGGAAATATCTTTATCTGATTCAACCTGATGTTCTTATCATCCTCTTTATCAGTATTGCCACTCCTACCTTTATCACCTTCACTCTTAGGTGATGGAGTTGTAACAACCTTCGCACCCTTTTCACCGGTTGTTTTGCCATCGGATGGCGTTGCCGGAGTGGGAGTGCTTGAACCTTCGGGGACAACAGTCTTTGGACACTCTACAACAAAGTAGTAATATTCAGCATTGCACACCTTTGTGCCACCACCTGTAAAACACTGGTATTTTGTGTGATAGGTTGCACCGTAAGTACCCTCGGTTCCAGATTTGGGATCCTGTTGATCATCGTCATGTACAAAATCAATATCGTATCCCTCCTCACTCTTGGCAACTCCGGTAATCGACACAGCATGACCCTGATACGGCTTTCTAGTGTGTCTGTTGACAGCCCACACACACATCTCCACATCTTGACCCTTTTCCAGTTCGGTAATAACCTTCGCAAAGTCTTCGAATCTTCTGGTTGTGATTGGATACTTATGCTTCTCCATGTAGGCTTTTTTCTTTGACCACCATGTCTGAACAGGCGCGCCGAATGACGATGACACCCAGCCTGATGCATCCTTCATCTTGCCTATGCTGGTCTGTTCGTCTGTTAGCTTCAGCTTGTTTTTTTTGTTGAGAAATTTCAGAGAGTTTGATATCGCTACAGGCACACACTCCATCGGTTTACACTGCTGGTTGGGGAAGTTCTTATGTGTCGATGTCTTCTCGGCTTCACCTGCACCCTGTTGTGCAGGTGGTTTTGGTGGAGAATCTTCATCACCCTCCCCTGTCAATGACAAGGTGCTAAATGATACCGGTTCTCCCTCTAGCCCATCCAAAACACACAGCCTTCCATCGGTGATTTCAGCAGTGATCTCAAGCTCAGGTGGTTCATCGGAGACATTGCCTAAAAGACTGGCGGAATAGACAACATTGTCGACTTCAGTTCCAGATTCATTACCAAGATCGACAACAAAGTTGAGTAGTTGCTCCTCTCCCTCTTCGACATGATTCATAACAGCGCGGTTCTTTATCACCCATGTGCCATCCATGACACAATTGAAATAGAGAACATTGCCATAACCCAGGTATCTCAATCTGACACGACCCCAGTCTGAATCCGCATACTCCTTGGCACCAACATTTAAATCGAGTTGTTCAAACTCGACCGATTTTAACACCCCAAATGGCTGATGGTCAGGTATTGGTGTCCAGCCAAATATCCAATCATCATGTATAATGAGTTCTGCATAACCCATGTGTTGAGGCAGTGTCAACTCAACTCCGTCACCCTTCAGATCATCCCTGACATACAGCTCTTGCATCTCCCCGAGTTCATTTACAAGCACAATCTTTACCGATCCGTCTCCCTGGTCGGTGACGGTTTCTACTCGACCCCTCACCGTCTGGCTGTCATCAAGGCACTCATAATCAACAAACTCTAGGTCAACCGTGCTGGTCTCTCCGTCCCAGTTAATCGAGTTGGCTCCGAGATGATTGGCTACGAATCTCATCGGCAACATGGTATAGCCGGGATCCCTTATGTATGGAGCGAGATCGTGGTTATCGTCATCAATCCACACCTCGTCTGTTGTGCCGTCAGCGTATTTAACTGTGACCTTCGGTTTACCAATCCACAGGCTCAGGACAGTTTCTGTCGGCAGGATAATGGTGACCTTCCTTGTATATGAGTCCCACATCATAGTTGTGCCTGGAATCTCTGACGTCACGTATCTAATCACCAGAAACATCCGAGCATCTTTTATCTCTGGGGCTACATCCATCGGCCCCTTCTGTGTTCCATCCACATCATACATTAGGTTGCCGATCTGGTAGGAAAGTACTCTGACGCAGGGATTCCTTGGATGGTATCGCTCAACTGCAAGCAGAGATGAATTCGATAGAAGCAGAGATATAACAACAAACAGCACAACTGGTCTGATCCTTTTAAACAGCCAGTATGATAAAACTTTTCTCATAACTCCACCCTTCCGCCTTCGGCTATGATTATAGCCGAGTGATGCGAAAAAATCAAACGCAAAACAACGACCCTGTTGAGTAATAAGTATATTTGAATGGAGTTGATCAATGGTTGCTAATTATTTATCAATATATCTCCTCTTATAATACCAATTAATTACTATAGCTGATATTATAATAGCTATTGCAATTATTAACAGGTATAATCTAGCTTTAGATATATCTTTATATGGATTTGGCTCTTCAATTGGTATTATGCTGTTATCATTAGTATCAGACATTTCTGATGATACTGAATTATCCAACTTCAACACAAACAGCACAGAGCTTACAGCACCTGGTGTATTACCAACAAACGAAGTGTATTCGTCAGCCAGTTCCTTCATGCGATCGTATTTGGCAGTCTCGCCCATCAGCATCTCTTCAGCATCCTCAGAGGTCTCTTCAAGTGCTTCAGGTCCTCCGACCTTATCCAACGCAGACATGAACTCAGCACTCAATTCATCCATCTTCTCCTGCATCGGAATTGTGCTTTCGAGTGTCTCCTTGAACTCAGCTATCATCTCCTGCAACTCATCCTGAGAGGGGATGGTCACTCCATTCACTTCACCCCCCTTGATGAAAACATCAAACCCATCGGTGGATTCGGTTATCATGTTCGATATCTCTGCAAGTGATGGAACCGTTTTCCCGTCAAACTCACCGCCGTCAAGGAGTATACCGGCTCCGTCTTTGATGCCTTTCAAACCATCGATTGTCGTGGTCAGTCCGGGAATCTCCTGTCCCTGAATCTCACCACCCGTCAGTAAAACACCCAGTGAATCATCTAGCATATCGATCATCTCTGGTGTTTCTGAGATGGCTGGGATCGACACCCCATCCAACTCGCCTCCATCTGAAAGGATTCTGATGAGTCTTTCGGCTTTGTCTGCATCACCCTTGACAACCTCAATTTTTGTCAGTGATTTGGTTATCAAGGCATCCAAATCTGATATGACCGAGAGTATCTCTTCATCATCAGTCATATCTTCCAGATCGTCCAGTTGAGATGATATGTCGTACAGATAGTACTTGATGGAGAAGAGATTGCCGGCAACATCAGCTGTCGTCACCTTAGCGTCGGTTAGCGCTTTTGCGCTGGCGTCAATTCCAGAAGCGTTGTTCGACAACTCATCCCTTATGGTCTGAAGGACCATCCTGTGAGCCTCCGCCAGTGATGTCAAACCATCCGCTCCTGACCTGATCTGAGTGAGTGACTCCGTCAGCTCTTCAAAAAACATGGACATATCATCAATATCAGACATCTGTTCATTAAACATCGACTGCATTGCGTCTGTCATCCCCTCAAGGTTTTCGATGTTTTCAAGCGCCTCTGTAACATCAAGCGATACTCCATCTTCCATCATCTCAGTCAACTCACTGATGTCTCCCACAGATCCCATCAACTCAAACATTGACGTGTCAATCTCAGGGATGGGTAGAACGGGAGCTTTGGGGATTATGGATATGGAGATTGAGGGCAGGATCAGGCAATCGTCAGTGATGGTGAAAGTTACACTCTCTGTGGGCCGGGGGAGCAATGTCCACATGTATTTTCTGCTGTCACCGATTGTCATCTCAAAGGCGCCTGTTGTATCGAGGGTGTCATATCCATCAGCGGCAATATCCGCCTGTAGCATGACCGTCATCGGAGTGTAGACAATTTCTTTCCTTTCGGTGATCTCACCACCAATCTCCCAGCTGATGATTTCATCATTGGCGAGTTTGTTGGTAAACTCAAAACTCAATTCCAATTGACCACTCTTGCCGACAGTATCAGCAATATCAACAGCTTCACCATTGAGTTTTGTTACTATATTGATATCAACCGGCAGTTCTCTGTCGGTCTTGCCAGTGTAGAATATATCCTCACGCCCATCAGAATCTATCTTCCATGTGTGCAAACCACTGTTTTCAACTAATCGGGCTGTAGGGTGGAGTGAGATGATGTCAGTCAATTCGGGATTGTCCCTTACTTCAATCTCTCCTTTTACATCTAACCTCAGCCAGTTTACCAAGGATGTCTCTTTGACCATTCCATTCCAATCGAGAACCGAGTATACCGTCTGTGTTCTGCGAATGGTATTTGTTTCAGGGATTGCGAACACAATCGAAGCATTCGCCAGTATGAACAATATGAGAGCAATGCAAGACAACTTACGCATCTTTTCTTCTCCCTCCGATTTTAATTTTCTCAACCAATACAAGCAGGGCTGGCAGAACCAGCAAAACAACGGTCATAGAGATAAGCGCGCCCCTTGAAAACAGCGCTGTCATGCCAGACACGATATTAATCTGCGATATGATTGATATCGCCAGTGTTGCCCCGAAGAGTGTACAAGCGGCTGTAATGATAGCGGGACCTGCGCCCTTCACAGCCTGAACCATGGCTTCAGTGATTGACACTCCTGGTTTCTTTTTCTCCTCATTAAACCGAGTAGTAAGCAGTATGCAGTAGTCAACAGTCGCCCCCAGCTGTATGGCCGACAAGGCGACAAAGGAAGAGAAGAAAGTATTTGTTACGTTCGTGTAGAAGAGATAAGCGATGTTCATCCAGATAGCTGTCTCAATGGCAAGCACTATGGCAAGTGCTTGCCAGCCCTTCCTCAGCGTCAGCAGAAGGATTAAAAGGATTGCTATCACCGAAACGATGGTGACTCTGTTCAGGTCGGGCTCTGACACCCTTGCCATATCATAGGCAAGGATATCCTGTCCCGTGATGATGAGATCACCGTCATAGTTTTTTTCATACTCCTGTAATCTTTCAAATGCGGCATACTCATTTTCCTTTGTATCTGTCTCCAGCACCACCATCAGCATGCTCCTGTCGCCACTGTTGAACTGGTCGGTTACCTTCCGGGGAATGAACGAGTTTGGCAGGTAGGCGGTTTTCATGGACAGAGGTCCAGTAACGCTTTCAATACCATCGATTTGAGTCAGATCATTTTCAATCCTGAGTCTTTGGCTGACGGTTTCACTGGTTATGATGACAGTCGCTTCCTTCCCAGAACCAAATATCTGCTGAACGGAATCTATGTCTGCCTGGGTTTGCTTGTTCAATTCAAGCCCCTCTGTCATGTCATAGGTCACATTGAGGTTGAAGTGACCGAAGATAGAAACAACCATTATCACAGCAAATATAACCACAATGACAGTGCGGTTGCCCATCACAAACCTACCTACACCAGACAGATCAGGTATCCACTGCCGATGCTTGAGTTTTGACAGTGGTTTCTCAAGGAACAGTATCAACGCCGGAAGCAATGTGAGAGTGAGAATAAAACCGATTCCGACTCCCTGAGCCATAACAAGCCCCATGTCACCGATGAGTTTGAAGCTCATGAACATCAACGCGAGGAAACCAACAGCCGTTGTCAGACCAGATGAAAATATGGAAACGGATGTCTTTGATATCGCTGACTGCATCGCCTTTGCGTGGCTTGCGAAGTGTTTCTTCTCCTCCTCATATCGGTGCAGGAGGAATACGGCATAATCGAGTGTTACTGCTATCTGCATGGCGGCGGCTACTGAGGATGACAGGAAACTCATCTCTCCCCTGAGGAAGTATGTCAGCCCGAAATTTACGATGATCGATATCCCAGCCACCAACAGGAACAACACCGAGTAGGCGGGTTGGGTTATGGCGATGCCGAGTACAATCAGAGAGATTACCAGAGCCATGATTAGCATGAGCGTCTTGGCATCTTCACCCATCCGCTTCATCTCCTGTTCATACACAAACGCCCCCGTCACCCGAGCATCCTCCCCGGCGACATCATTTATCTGCTCTGCCTGATAAGCCGCATCATGCCCATTTGTGCTTAGCTCTACTTGGATGATGGTCTCTTCTCCCTTCAGATACATCTCGGTTATATTATCATCCACGAAATTCTCAGGTACATACACATTTGCCAGGTCTGAGTACCAGGTGGTTCCAGCAACACCGGGCATTTCCTCTATTCTCCTGTTTATCTGCTCAACCTCTACACGGGATGTAACAGGCACGATAACAAACACGGTCTCCGACCCGCTGAACTCATCATTGAGTATCTGCATACCCCTCACAGAGGGGAGGTCAGCAGGCAGATAATCATTGAAATCGAAGTTCACCTGCAACGCTCCCATGCCCACAAGAGACAGAAGCAGAATGCCCAGTGAAGCTATGGATATGAATACCCTGTTCCTGACAATCCAAAGAGATATCCTATCGATCATAGTTCCTCCGGTCTCTCCTTCAGCGCTCCAAACAAACACAATCTGATAAACTGGTCAAACATCTCATCGACCGTGTATTGACTGTCTGAAGGTGGCGGATTCATGATTATCTCCTTGAGACTCATGCTGATTATTTCGGCTATGATGTCATAGTCCATATCCTTGAGGTATCCAGCCTTTCTACCCACTTCCAGAAATTCCACAATCACCCTTTTGGCGTTCTTGCGGATGTTGTCAGACTCAAACCTAACCAGACTAGAGTGCGGGAGTTCCTCTCTGATGATCTTGAATATGTCAACATTCTTTGAATAGAAATCCTTGAAGCTGTTGGATATGAACTCCAGCTCCTCTGTGAATCCTCCCGGGTCCTGTTGCGAAATATCGTGATCAATGGCTGAAAGCAGTCTCTCCTGCTGACCTCGGATTATCCTGATTAGCTCCTCAAGGATGCCCTCCTTGCTCTTGAAATACAGATAGAACGTACCTTTAGCGACCCCAGCCTTGTCCACGATATCGGATATCCTCGTCCGCGAGTAACCCTTTTCAGCCATCACGCTTCGTGCTGAATCAACCAGATCCTCTTTGGAACTCATTGATGCCTCCTTGTTGACTGACCGTTCAGTCAATCATAACTAATGCTGTGATAATAATCTATTATCAGACTGACTGACCATTCAGTCAGTGTATGTTACTCATGGCATTTTGTCAAGACCGAATACAATCTCAAATGGATGTTGATTTACAAAAGTACTGTTGATGGTCGCGGAATAGTCTCAGCGAGTAATAATCACTTTGCCTTTGACGTCAGCCACACCCCGATTACAACCAGTAGTGCGCCGGGGTAAACAAACACTGGTACAACCTCCCCAAACATGAAATAGGCGATTATCGCCGCACCTGCAGGCTCAAATAGAACTGCCGTTGCCGATGTGGTAGCCGAAAAACTCTTGATTGAAACAAGTACTCCTCCATGTCCGAGAATCTGTGCAAGGAAGCCCATAGCGATGAATGCATACCACACCTGTGGCTGAAAGCCCAAGAGGGGCTGGGAGAAGATTGGTGAGGCGAGGAGGATGATGAACATCGAGACGGGGAAGATAATCGAGATGGTCTGCCAAGTGGATATTTCCTCCATGGCTGTTCGCGAGAATAGCATGTAGATACCAGCAAACATTGCGGCAACGATTGACAGCGTTATTCCCATCAGGGTTGACTCTCCATCCCTTGCACCAGAGAAAGCCACGATGGATGCTCCCGCTATGGCAAAACAGATACCCAGCAGGACGCGTTTTGTCTGTTTTGTGCGGTAGAACAGGGCATCAAAGACAACCACCCAGATGGGTGTTGTGGTGACCAGAACCACGGAAACGGCTATGTTGGTCTGACCAATACCCCATATCCAGGTGAGGAAGTGAAGCGCCATGAACACTCCACCCAGGACACATACGGTCCACACTGACCTCGAAGCTCGAATCGTCCAGGGTTTGCCTATGATTACTACAAATACTGACCCGATGAAGATGCGCCAGAACGCTGTAGCAAAGATGGACGCTCCTCCATCCAGCGAGAATCTGATGAGAGGTGCCGCAAAGGAGATACCCATCACAGCGAGAATGAGTATCAGGTAATCCTTGAATTCCGGTGTTTTCTTCTTTTTCACACAGCTGAGATTATTTCAAAAGAGGGAGGCGTCAAGGAGAAAAACTGGTACCATAGCTCTTTATCTTTGATCAAGCTGGTTCAATTTGTTGAGTGACCAGCGACTGTTTCTATCATTTCATAGTTCTCTATGCTGTACTCAAGTGTTTCGTGGTCTAGTGAGTAGATTATTTTTCTTCCTTCGTTATCTTTGTAGATGTAGGAGCCAAAGGGATAATCTCTGAGCTCATTATCTTTACCCAGTGGAAGTGTTCGAAACAAGGGTACATCTACAAGTTCAGTTTCAAAGCGTCGAAATACTATTGAGTTAATTGAAGTTTTTATGATAATATCTATATATGTCAATGATAAATCATTTGTTACTAACACCTAAGTATTCTTACTTAGTATATCTGTGAAATATTTATCGATATTTTTGAATCCGACGTTGTCTTTAAGATATTCAAATAAGTTAAAGGAGGGTTTTGACCATGTAGATATTACATTATTCGAATCATTTATGTTATTGCATATATCATCACCGGACATATAATATGGCACACTATAACAAAAACCTTGTGAAGCTTCTTCAACTGATATGTGAATATCTTGTATATCTAATCCATTTGAAGTGAGTGTCATAGCCGTTGAATTAACTATTGCTTCACATGTAGAGTTACTCACTATACCTTCATACTGAATTATGCAAACTGGTACTTCTTGAGTATTGCCACAGCCGAAAAAGAATAAAACAATCGCAATCACTGCTACTCTAGTTTTCATATCCACACTCCATATTCTCCATACAATCTTTCTTTCCCCATCATATACGCAGTCAATCCCCTGGATGAAATCACTGTCTATAACATATAAACACGTCATTGGCACTATTTGTTCCAAACGTTACCAAAATCAGTACCTTGTTTTCATATTCAAAATAAATGTCTAATTCTTTAAGGGCACTATGCCTTTAACACATACAACACAGGTTTCATAAGAACTGCAAGCCCCCTTTTCACCCTTCGAAGGGTGATACTCTCCGTCATTTCTGAATTGACCAGGAATCCAGGGTAAAACTGGTAGCGTTTGGGATATTTGAAACTTTTATTTGTGGACAGACATATCCTAGAATTCCACTAGATTCCCGCTTTCGCGGGAATGACGAAGTAGAAATAGGAATTATGTAGAGGAAAATGGGGATAACGGGAAGGGTGATATTCCTTTTTAAGGGAAGAGAGATGTGGTCGAAGATGGATAACTCATTGTGTGTGTCAGGTGCATAATGCCCTTCTTTAATTATGTTGAAAGCTGTAAGGAAACATTCATTCGTTGTTTATCATCACAACCTCACCTATGATTTACTATTGAATCCTATCATCAATCCCATATGATCAGATCATGGAATTACTCAGCCAGACGAGGCAAGACCTCCATGAGTGGATGCAGTTGCTTGGAGAGTCCACATATCGTGCCGACCAGGTGATCGACTGGATCTGGCAGAAGAACACCACCGACACCTCAAAGATGAGTGATCTGCCAGCCGAGATTCGCCATCAACTCAGCAGTGAGTTCTACTTCGGACCATCGGTGATAAAGGTCGATAAAGCCAAGGACAGATCAAAGAAGATGCTCGTTAGACTGCTCGATGGCAACGTGGTCGAGATGTTGCTGATGAAATCAAGGTCTGACGGTCATGCGACCGTGTGCATCTCCACCCAGGTCGGGTGCGCTTTTGCCTGCACATTCTGCGAATCTGGCAAGAAGGGGCTGAAGAGAAACCTCTCTACAGCAGAGATTCTGGCTCAAGTCGCCCTGTGCAGACCAAGACCAAGGAACATCGTTTTCATGGGCATAGGTGAACCTCTTGCCAACTGGGTTGCCGTAAGCCAAGCGATTACGAGGCTGGAGGAAGAGGGGGGATTCTCACCTCGACACATGACTCTGTCCACCATTGGATTGCCCAACCTCGTTGTCGAATTGGCGCAACAGCACCCCAGGGTGAACCTTGCAATATCCCTGCATGCCCCAACAGACAGCCTGAGACAAGAGATAATGCCCAAAGCCGCAAGCATGATGAACCTGAAGGAGCTGATGCTTGATGTGAAGCGTCATCAGAGAATTACCGGCAACAGAGAAACGTTTGAGTACATCATGATCGGTGGTGTCAACGACAGTGTTGAACACGCACAACAGCTGTCTGAGTTGGTTTTTAATATTCCATCTCTGATAAACATCATCCCATTCAACCCCGTCAGCTCTACCGACTATGTTCCATCTTCGCCCCCCGCCATAAGGCACTTCCTCAAAACACTCCGTGATCTCGGTCACTCGGTCACAGTCAGACGGTCTCAGGGAAGGCAGAAGCACGGCGCATGCGGACAGTTGAAGGCTCGGAGGTAAACCAGGTGAAAAAACTCCTCATCATCTCTGCTGTTGTCCTGTTGGCATTGGCAATCACAGCTGGTGGAATCTACATGCATATCCTCAATATGATTGAGAACCCGCACTCTGCAGGCGATTACCCAATCAAAATTGAGGTTCCGAAAGGCACAACACCGAAGGGCATCGCTTCGATCCTCATCTACCATGACCTGATCAAATCCGAGCGAGTGTTCCTTTGGGAGGTCAAGCGAGAAAAACTCGGCACACAGCTTCAGGCCGGATACTACATTTTTGAAGAACCCCTCAACATGCCCGATGTCATACACAAACTAATCACCGAAGGGGGCAGGATGCCCCCACAGAGGTACACATTCCTTGAGGGGCTGACCATAGAGAAATATGCTTCAGCTCTGAAGAAGCGCGAGGAGATTGACAGCCAGGAATACCTAGAAATCGCCACATCCGGCTGGCGAAACCTCAGCTTCAAGTTTGCGGACGAAATACCAGAAGGTGCTAGCCTGGAAGGCTATCTCTTCCCGCAGACATACCTGATTGAAGAGCCATCTGCCAAGAAGATTGTCCAGACTCAACTGAGACACTTTGAGAATGTGTTCAAGCAGGAATACGTTGATAAATGCAAGGCTATGTACCTGACCATCCACGAGTGCGTGACACTCGCCTCGATTGTAGAGGCGGAGGCAGGCGCAACAGCGGAGATGCCCATCGTTGCTTCCGTGTTCTGGAACCGTCTGGATGATGGCTGGACACTAGACTGCAACGCTACTCTTGCCTACTCCCTCGGGATTGATGGCTATTTGCTGTCCACCAAACAGCTGAAGATCGATGATCCCTACAACACTTATAAATACAAGGGACTGCCACCTGGTCCCATCTGCTCACCCAGCGAAAACGCCATCAACGCGGTGCTGTATCCTGCTGACACTGACTATTTCTTCTTTGTTGCCAAGGGTGACGGTACATCAGCATTTTCTAAGACACTGACTGAGCATGAGAGGAATATTCGCAAGTATTTGAGGTAATGTCATATTCTATTGATTTTATTTTATCAACTAATAGAATGCGTACGTGGAGACTATTGAGATAAAAAAGATTTCTCATGTAGAGTATAAGAAATATACAATTCTTTTCGATATACATAAAGGATTATCGTCCTTCTATCATGATTTTTGTTTGATAAAAGCGAATATTGATTTATTCAAAGCAACTAGCCACATACTAGGTCATTGTATGCGTGAATTTTTTTCATGCTTACGAAATTGTATTATAATTAAAGATGAAAAAAACAATGAAGCATTTGAAAAAGAATTCAATGTTCATTTCAAGAAGATAGCCATTAACAATCCTGATCGAAAAAATATATATTCTAAAAACAAGGGGAATTTAAAAAGTATATATTTGATATCAAAAACGATTGATTCTGAAGAGGTTTTCAATTATATAGTTAATAACCCAAGAATACTACAATTAGATAAAAGTACTCATAGCTCATTAGCTGAAGATGGTGGTATACGACCAATCGGATCTGATGAAAGCGAAATAATGAACTATTTTGAAGAATTCGTTGACATACTAACTAAAAAGTATGATGAACATAATAGAATAATCAATTTAGTCAATGACTACCTAAGCAATAAGAAAGGAAACTATAGAGAATTATTCAAAACTAAAGAAGGGTTTAGAAAACTAATAATTCAATCAGATTTCAGTGACCTATGTGAGATCGTCAATAAAATAAATAACACAGAAGAATACAATACAGTATACGCAAGATATGAGTTTCTAAATGAATTCAATAAAAAACTTAACAAATTAGTTAATAAAGCAGAAATAAAAGATTGCGTGCAAAAAGTCTTTGTTAGCTACCTAGAAAAAAGATTTATTAAAGATTGGAGGATCTACCAGAAATTATTCAAGCTGGCACATTTCATCGGGTTAGATGCTCAGAAACAATTATGTGAGAAAATAATAGACTTAGATTTGCTAACTTTTTTCAAGGAAGATTGGCAATATAATAACAAAGGGCTAATCAAACTAGAAAAATCTTTATGTAGCTCAGATGATGAAAAAATAATGTACAAAGGATTTGAACTAGTCAAATACTGTATTTCTCCTGTATTAACTGAAAATAAATCTGATGTGACAATAAAAATCAGTGAACATGCGTTTGCAATGGATTTTCAAAAATTTGCAAAGGAGTACCTGATTAGTAACCATCCTAAAAAGTCATTCAATCTCTTCAAAGAGAATCTTATAAAAGCTTTCAAGCTGGATTACGAGAATAAGGATTATCATCGATTGCAAGGCTCAAGGTATCTTTGTGAGTATGTCAGTGGTAAGGTGCCATATAAGCTATACATGCCTCCGGTCCCCATTATCGATGTTTACATAACACTGCTTCGACTTGCCTGCGAAAAGATAATCACAACACCAGAGAAACGTAATGAGACAGTAAACGAATTCCTCAAGGAAGATTTCTTTATTTTTCACCGAATAGCCATGTACCTGCTTACAGTAGCCAGAAGTGATAAAAAGCTGGACATTACATTTAGAATTCTATCCAACAGGCAATACCTTGAGGAAAGTGAATTTGAAAATGAGTATAGAGAGTTGCTAGAGAAGAAATTCCATAGGTTTACCAAAAAACAACAAAAAGACATTCTCAATATGATTGCTAATCCTCCAGACTCCTTTGATAAAGAGAAACACAAAAGGTATTGGCAGTTTGAACTTTTATTTAGAATAAGAAAGTACCTTTCAGGTGATTGGAAAAAACGATACAAGGAGCTAAAAAAAGAGTTTGGTAAGCCAGATGACAGACCAATGACTGATTTCAAGACAGGACCAAACAGCCCAGCCAAACTTAGTAAAGTGCTATCCTGGAGTGACAGAACACTAAAACAGAAGATGAAATCCATTTCCTGGGTAGATGAATGGGAGATGATATCCCCAGATGGATTCGGTCGAATGATAATGCTAGCCGTACAACATGACCCAAAGAGATTTACAGCAAACAGAAATCTTTTTAAGGATATTCATCCATTGTACGTTCGATATTTCTTTGATGGTCTGGAACACGTTATTAGAGAAGAAAAAGTGCCAGGTGGGAAAGCTCACATCAAATCCTATGAAAAACACAAGCGAAGTAATGCAGATGAAATAAACTGGGAGAATGTAATATGGATTATAAAACGAATTATTACCTCACCGTGGGAGATTGACGAGAAGATAAACAATGTTGAACAATTGGGAGAGCAATCATGGAATAAAGTTCGAATAGAGTCATTAAGGCTGATTGTATTGGCGTTTAACAATCATCTCATCGATGAACCTCTTGTAGAGAAGTGCTTTGATGTCATCTCTAAATGCGCAGAAAACGAAGAGGAGATGGTACAATTTGAAATGCTGGGTGTTTGGAACATGATATTTTATTCAGAACCCGCAACAACGTTGGAAACACTTATATACTACTGCTTTGAATACCGAAGATTTTTTAATTTGGAAGAAGGTTTTAGCAATATCCCAAATGCAATCGATGTGTTTGAGAAACTTGTGGATAAAAAAACACAGGCTGTTTCAGCTGTGCTGGGTATGAATTTTATGAATATTTACATGCTGGACAGGGAATGGTTGTTCAGCAATATTCACAAGGTTTTCCCAAGGGAAAGTGAAAAGAGGTGGATAGCGGCTTGGTTGTCCTATGTTCATTGGAACTGGAAAGTGAATGAGAAAATAATAGAGAATCTTCATGGCGAGTTTATTCATATGTTTCATATCATCAGAGAATGGAGAGAAGAAGATAAACGCACCGTCTTGCAGGATGCGTTCAAGATAGCCTTTACTGCTTATGCACTAGGCATTCTTACGCTTGACGATGAGATATTTGAAAAAGCATTTGAATTTGTAGCAGATGATGATGAACTAGCAGATGCCATAAACTGGTCAATATTCAGGATTTTTGAGGATTACATTACTTTGAAAGACAAACATAGTAAAATGGAAGAGTACTGGGATAAAAGGTTTTCAATCATCAAAGAAAATCCAAATGAACACAGCAAGGAGCTTTTGAATTATCCAATGTGGTTTTTCAACCATGGAAAAACGAGTGACGAGTGGGCACTGGATAGATTGGAAAAAGGTGTTGATCTAGGTAGTGTATCCAGATTTAATTTTTATTCCTTCGGTAGAAGATTGGCAAAACTGGCAGAAAATGAGAATTACATCAATCAATGCCTGAATATATGCGTCAAATATTTAAAGTCTTCCCCGCATGATATCTTCAGCAACCCAAACAAAGAGATAGACACTATTCTTGAGAACGGTTTGAAATGTAACATGCAATCAGAGGTTCAAAGAATAATAGATATGTTGATCAGCAGGGGGATGAACGAGTATATAGATTGGCTTGAAAAGCACGACACCATACCAGAGAAGTGACTAACTTTAGACGATCGTCTGTCCATCTATTATGTTGCAAATTTGTCGTGATTGCATATCATAAATACCGATAAAAAATCTAGGAGGTGATTTATGGATAAGAGAACTCCGTTTCTGATTGTTGGCGCTATTATAGCAGGCATAGTCATGTTTGCCGTGACACTGTTCCTGCTGATGATCATGTGGGCTTGGATAATACCAGACCTGTTCCCGGGCGCAGTTGAACAGGGGCTAATTGCAGGCAAGATCTCATGGCTCACCGCCCTCAAGGTGGCTCTGTTTGTTGGAATCCTCAGCGCATTCGCACGAGGTGTTCACAGCAAGAAGGGCAACGAGCCAGAACCTGCTGAATAGCAGAACTCAGACAGAAGGGGTTGGGCTGTTAACCCAGCTCCTTCTTAGCCAGCTTGACAGCCGTGCCAAAGACCATTATCTCAGATGCTCCCTGCATGACACTAGATGTGGTATAGCGAACGCACACTATGCCATCTGCACCCAGTTCACCCGCTTTCTCAACCATTCTCTCTGTGGCAAGCTCTCGAGCCTTCTGGAGCATTTCAACGTATGCCTCTATCTCGCCACCCACGAGGTTTTTCAGCCCAGCCATAAAATCATGACCGAATCCCCTTGTTCTGACCGTGTTGCCGTTTACAATACCAAGCGTTTCCTTTATCTCGTAGTCTGCAAACTCATCCTGTGTAGTCATTTTCATATGTTGCCTCCGTGACCTTCATCTTCTTTCATTTTATACCAGACATGCTACAATGGCAACACAACCTCAAAGGAGCGAGATGTATGGACTTCAAGATCAAGGATATTGAATCAATTGACTTTCTTAAGGATGCAAAGACGGCTGTCGACTACACCATGTATCTGCTTGCTAAGAAGCACTTCTTCATTGCCGAGTGTGAAATAATCGAAGACATCATACATCGCATGTCTCATCATTCCTTCCTCATCCGAGGTTGGGCGGTTACCATAATCGTTGGAGCGTTGCTCCTGAATATGGGTGCTTATAAGATATTTGTTGCCTTTCTCCCATTGGTTGCATTCTGGTATCTAGATGCGTTTTTCCTCAGGCAGGAAAGGCTGTACAGACATCTCTATGCCTGGGTGGTAAAGAACCGACTCAAATCAGACGAGTTCATCCTCGACATGAACGCATACAGATTCAAGGACAAGGTTGAATCCAATGTGAAGATAATGTTCTCCCACACACTCCTCTGGTTCTACGGGTCGATCGCCTTCATAATAATAGCTTACTTCGTTGTTTTGTTGTTAGCCGGCGAAGTCTCCTCTGCAGGTTCAGCAGGGGCTCATCTACCTGGCATCGGACACTGACAGTAAACAAGTCTCACCCCGGCACATTCCATGTGAAAATTTATTCGGGTTAATCACCATGAGTTGTTATTTGCCTGCTGTCAATATTAATTATCTCAGTTGACGGAACCCCGAGGTCATGCTATTTTTTCCGCCATGAGATTCTTCATAGCGACAATCGCTGTGATCGTGGTACTGGGGTTTGTCTCTTGCCATGCAAGCGCTCCCAGCATGATCACACTAGATGATATGGATGTCAGCGGTAATCATACAATCGACATCCCCAACTATATACCCATATATCATAACGCCAGAAACTACCAGCCAGATCCACTGCGCATACTAGATGAACCACTCTCGGGAACAAACCTTCGGGAGGTAGTTGTTGGCACACTCATCACCAAAGCCAACCCCGCAGATGTCTATGAATGGTATGTGGAAGCTGTAACAGACAAGGGCTGGGCTTTGATTGACCTGCTCGGATATGACGGGCAGATTGCCCGTGTTCAGGCAAAGCGAGGCGAAGAGTTCCTGGACCTGTCCATCATGCCAGACCTCGTGACCCAGGACATCCACATCACATATCTGGTTACAAGGGAGAGCAGATGAGAAATATCTCCATCATTGTTCTATTGATTATGATCCTTTCGTTATCCGGCTGTGGCAAACAGGTCTACTACTCTGCAAGCGATTTCCTTGAACCATTGGAAGCGGGGCAGGAAATAGACATTCCCGAGAAGAAGTTCTTTGAAAAACCAATACCACCCTTCGAGGGGAATCCAGACTGGGTGACAAAGCTGAGTCAGTATATTCCAATGCACCCTGAGGGTCGGTTTATGCCTGGCAATGATCCAGTGATTGAACCTTACCCACTCGACAGAAACAAGATTCAGATTGAAACAACCATATACTATGAGATGTCATCTGAGGATATCTTCACCTGGACAGCCGACCACCTTGCAGACGTAGGTCTGAAGGAGAACCGTAACCTGCCAGAGGGTGAAAACACATACCTGTTCGTACCAGCAGACGGAAGTGGCTCAATTAAGGCGACAGACGGGGTGTACAACATGGACATCGATTTTGAACGAGACGAAACCTATGAAGACTGGGTTGGTGTGACCTACAGTGGTTATCGCTTCAAGCCTTCACAGTAATTACAACCCAAATATGAAATTTAATCAACCTCAGCCTGACTGCATCTTCCGCAGTCGACTCAACAATCTATTCTGCCTGTGATACAGTGCTGATATTATATCCCTGCCTGTGTGTGTACCAAAGGCTCTTTCAGTCTTGTATGTCTGAATGGCTTTCATAGTGAGATCAAGTGCTCCCTGATAATCCTTCACCCTGTGCTCGAGATGCTTTGCCATCTCAACACTTGCCGAGACGGTCAAATCGGGACAGCTTGTTACCTTCGAGAAACACTCAAACGCTGACTGATAATCACCCTTCTGCTTGTGGATGAATGCAATTTCGTGATGTGCTCTGTCTCTAAGCCTGTTATCCTGCGTATCAGTGGCATTGCAAAGAAATTCTAATGCAGACTGCATCCTACCCTTGTTCCTGTGGTATCTAGCAACTCGCAGTTGCTCCAACGGCGAGTCAAAATGTCTGCTGTTTGGATTGTCTAGGATATCGGCTATTCGAATGAGTATCCTGTGCATGGATTCAATATCTATGACGTTGTGTTCGAATATTCCAGGCATGGCGTCAGGCGTTCCTCTTCGGATGTAATCAAAGTAAAGCTGAGGTATCATGTATCCAGGTGTGTCATTGAACCGATGCAACTCGAGAATGTTACGCTCAAGGCTTTGAAGGGAACATGAATCCAGAGTGTCCCGCCAGATAACCCTCGCATAGTGGAGTAGGTCTATGTGTTCCATTTGAAAGGGATTCTTCAGTCTATTGATCAGGTAGCGTGTCTCCAGCAATGGAATGTCAAATGTCTTACCATTGAATGTAACCAGGACATCATCATGCTCAATGCGCCCTGCAATCTCTTCGAGCATCAGAGACTCATCACCAAACCCAGGCATGAAATACTGAGTGGTGATGAATTTCCCAGACGAGAGTTTTCCGATGCCAACCATAAAGGCAAATGTGCCAGTTCCACCTGCAAGCCCCGTGGTTTCTGTATCCAGGAACAGCAGGTTTTCGGCAAGGGGTGTCTTTGATAATTCACAGACACTCTGCATTGTCTGCAGGTTGTCCCCCGTCACCTTTTCCGCATTGGACTCGTGTTCCCTTATGAATACCCTAGCTGAGTCACACTCTACCCAATCGCCATCGATGAGGCGGTCAATTTGTATTGACTCACTCTTCACCTTTGGAACGGGCTTTATGGTATCCGTCCCGATGATTCTTCTAAGCTTGCTCTCAAGGCTCATCTTTTTTATCTGCAGTAGCTGTGAAACACACCTACCTTGCGTTCATCTGGAAACCACTCCACTCGTGCACCCAGTGATTCGCTGATGAAACGTACGGGTACAACCGTCCTGTCGTTTATTATCTGAGCTGGTGGGTCAACCGTGACCTGCTTGCCTCCTATAGTGGCTGTGGTGTTGCCGATACCCAGCACAACCCTCTCACCATCAATGGTGTCATATGAAACAGTCCTTGTTTCACCATCCCACTCAAATGTAATATCCAAAGCCTCTCCCGTGAACCTAAGCGGAATCATAGTCCTGCCACCGATTATGGTTGGTGGTGGATCAACAGTTGTCACTTCACCGTTTATCTCAGACTCCGGATTGTCAATCCACATGTAAATCTCCTTGCTGACGGGGATGCCTTCAATGGTGATCGTATAGGTATATTCGACCTTATTGGTCTGAATGCTTGCCTGACCAGAGAGGTTGCTTCCATCTACAAGAGATGAATTGACCTTGAACACAACACCAATGTCCTCACCCATTATGGGGTCTGGACCTGCAATAAGCCAAGGGATGTCTGATGATATGTCTCCCTTTTGAAAGCCTTCAAGCGTGACGATGTGATTCCAATCCGATAATCCTGAGCATGGCACAGAAAGATTGAAAGATTTCCTGTCGATCTGGTCATTGAGAGCCAATATTATAGAGATTGTCACCTCTCTGTTGCCCCCATTGGTCTTAAACGTCAGTGTCGCCTGCGCGGGACCCTCCGAAAGGTATGTCGGGTTTACAATGAGTTTGAAGTTTTGTTCCAACCCAGAGAAACTAGTTGGAGTGACCGTCAGCCATTCTGCTGATGAACTCACCGTACCGATTATCTCACTGTCGGTTTCACTCCATACCTTGAAATCCTTCGTCACCTTGTCCATCGAGTAAAGCGTGCCGAAACTCACCTTGTCTGATTCAAGAGCGAGTTTTGGTTTGTCGATATTCACGTTTGTCCAGCACCTGTAATTCAGAATGTGCGAGCCGTCATTGAGACGTTCGAGGAATTGAGCGACCAGGTATCCGGATGTTACCGCCAGTTCATCCTGAAAAATCACACCATCCACTTCATCGGTCCAGATGATGTCTCCATTGTCTGGGTTGAACGATGTCAGCTGAGTATCCTTTGATCCGGGTGCCTCTGCCACACAGAATATAGCATCATTTGTGCAGGAAACATGATGACCGATATCAAAGTTTGCAAGCACCGATGTTCCTGGCAATTCTGTCTTCCAGACCACCTCACCCGTGGAACTATCTATGCAGTACATCGCTTTATGCTCATCTTTAGATATACACCCTCTCGATTGAACATATATCTTACCCCCCATTATTCCAGGTGCTCCAGAAGGTGTGTCATCATCCTCTTCCTTTTGATACGAAGACAGTTTATAAGACCAGATTTCAGAGCCGTCTTCGTGGGAGATCTTCCTTAACTCATCGTTTATGGTGGTGAATATCACACCATTTTCATCAGCGGTAATGAATGAGTTAAGAGGTAACCTCTCCTTAAGAGAAACTGACCACACTTCAGCTCCAGTCGACTTGTTCAGCTTAAACAGCTGTTTGCCGACCGATCCGTACAGGTGGTCTTCCCAGATGCAGAATCCCGTATTTGCACACTCCTGTTGCTTGAACTTCTTCATCCACATAAGTCTGCCATTGTCGAGGTCAAATGCATGCAGGAGATATGAACGCTCATTGTCTATGTTATCAAAGTATGACAACGAATAAGCATAGTCTTCATCAACACACGTCTTTCGAGTTGTTCGTTGCCACCTTATCTCCCAAACGGTGTGCCTATCGCCACCGTCAATCCTGCGTACCCATGCGGAAAGATCATCCTCAAAGCCCTGTACAATAAGGTCACCATTGTAATACCCCCAGATATTCCAGGCGTCATTGTACTTCCAGACAATCCTATTATCAGCAAGATTCCTCTTTTCAACACGTTTGTTGAATTCGTATGTTTCTGGATCGATTATCTCGGCGAATCCCAGGTATGCGTACTTGGTGGTCAGGATGGGTCGAGAACCCCATACAGAACCCTGTCCTCCTGTGTCCCAAAGCTCCACCAGTGGAGGATCAACATCTGCCATGCTGTATCGCTGGTTGTCCGGCGTACCTCCTGATGTCTTCCAGGTGCGGGTACCCCCCGCATGTATTACTCCAGACGATATCAAAATCAACGCGACCGAAACAAGACATGTCATGACCGTCTTAAAGGTTGTTCTCATTGTGATCCTCCTTTTGAAAGATTCTACCAGTCCCTTGACTTCAGTCAACACGCCAATTTGATAAAGGGTTGACTCGACACCTTCGCTGTGTACCCTTTGGGAAGATATTCAATAACACTCACGAGGTGATTCATGAGGATATTCGCAGATACAGCCATTCTTGAGGAGATCAGGGAAGCTTTGTCATACGGCATTATTTCAGGCGTGACAACCAATCCATCGCTTATGGCAAAAAACAGTGGCGCAAGCTTCAAGGAGACCATTCTCTCCATAGCTGATCTAGTGCCGGGTCCTATCTCCGCTGAGGTGACGGCACACAAGTGGGAGGACATGGTAGACCAAGCCAGGGAGATAGTCGCCTGGTCAGACAACCCCGAATTCAGGAAGCGCATCACCATCAAGGTACCCATGACCCCCGATGGCACTCGTGCCATCTCGGAGCTTTCATCTGAGGGAATAGACACCAACTGCACACTCATATTCTCCGTCACTCAGGCAACCCTTGCCTGCGAGGCGGGAGCAACATACATATCTCCGTTTGTCGGCAGGCTGGATGACATTGGTCACAACGGAATCGGTGTGCTTGAGAGCATACTTGAGATGGTGCAGGCAAACGGCTACGACACCCAGGTGATTGCCGCATCCATCCGCCACGTTGGGCATGTGGCAGCCTCTGCAATGATGGGTTGTGATATAGCCACCGTTCCCCTGAAGGTCATCCGTCAGCTGTTTTCCCACCCGCTGACCACCGCGGGTATAGAGAAGTTTGACAAGGATTGGAAGGGGTTTGCTGGGGGAAGGTAAACCGGTTTCAATGTTGTTCTCAACATCTATCAGTAGCATTATTCCCATTTTGTAAACATCTGGTGATGTGCTTGCATAATTCTATATTGAACCTATTTATATCGTGTTTATAATACTCTCCAGACTTGCTCGAGGGGGGTTGAGTTCTATGGCAAACAACGCTAAGAATGCGGGTTCGGGATTTATAAAGAAGTTTGACAAAATAAATTTCCGCTCATTCCATCATTTCAAGTGGCCCAAAGACCTGCCAGAGTTCAAGAAATACAACCTGATATATGGGTGGAATGGGTCAGGGAAAACTACGCTCTCTACAATACTCAGGGCAATTGAAAAAGGGAAACTTCCAGATATGAAGAAGAATATTCAGTTTGAAATATCAACCAATGATATAAACAATGAGATCATCAAAAAGAAAGATATTGATAGTAGTGAAATTCTTAGAAATAAAATTAGGGTATTCAATCAGGATTATATAAATGACTCGATTGATAAAGTTCTTGACGACGAACATGAGGTTTTCGAACCCATATTTAGATTCGGGGATAATAATATAAAACTACAGAAGGATATTGACGATCTGGACAAAAATATAAAAAAAATTGAAGAAACAATACCTGATATAGAAAGAGAAAATCAAAGAACTAAAAGGGATTTTGATAATATTGCTTTTAACATAGCCAATCGTCAAATAAAAGATCGCTTGATCCAATTTAATACTAACAAATATAGGAATTATGATACATCAAATTTATCTAGTGATATAAGGAGATTGACTTCGAAAGCCGAAGGAAAGAACATAAGTGAATATGCTTTATCTGAACAGGATATATTGAACAAGAATAGCATAATGACTCAAACAAAAAATGATATGATAAATCAAATACATGATCTTAGTTCTATTGAAGCCTATGAAACAACAAAAGCAAAGGTGATTAGTATTTTAAAAAAAGAAGTCTTAAACGTTGTTATTAAAGACTTAGTGGGAGATCAGACTGCAGAAGAGTGGGTACGCAAAGGACTTAATATCCACGAAAATTCAGACAAATGCAAATACTGCGGTAATACAATATCAAAGCAGAGAATAATTGATTTGAAAAATCATTTCAATGACGAGTATCAAACGCTTATTAATGAAATTGATAGTCTGATGAATATTTTCAGAGAATGGAAAAATGACCATCAGAAATATAGGCTACCTGATGTAAATGTTTTTTATGATAACTACCAATCAGAATACTCTGAATTACTTGAACAATACAATATTGAGTTCTCAAAACATGTTGAAAACATCGATTGCCTGTTTAATGCACTTGAAAAAAAGAAAAGCCATATGAATGAAGATATGCAGTTATCTAATATGACCGATTCAAACTTACAGATGGTTATTTCCAACATAAATAAGACTATATCAAATAATAATAACATGACCAATAATATTGAAACTAATAAATCCAAAGCCATAGAGGATATCCACAACCATATAATAGCTTCTAACTACCCTGAATACAGCAAACTTGAAAAAAGCTCTAAACAGAGTGAAGATAAACTTACTGATGCAAGAGATGATTTAAGTGAAAAAAAGAAAGAACGCAACGTGTTAAAATCAAAACTTACATCTCACTTGCCAAACGCCAAAGAATTAACAAAGGGTTTGAGAAGCTTTCTGGGGAGTAATGAAATAACCGTAAAAGCAATTGATGAAGAGTATCAGAAAGGCTATAGAATTTATCGAGGGGATATTGTTGCCAAGCACCTTAGCGAAGGGGAAAAGAATGCGCTTGCCTTAGTTTATTTCCTAACTTCTCTTAATGATGAAGGTAGCAAAGATAGACCAGGATTTGATAGGGAAAATGGTGTTGTTGTTCTGGATGATCCAGTATCAAGTTTTGATAACAACTCTCTGTATTATGCATGTGAATATATCTTAAGAGAACTGACTAATGTTGATCAAATAATCATTCTCACACATAACTATCATTTCTACAAGAGAATTCGAAAGATGGATCTTGGGTGTAGAAGTGAATTTATGATAACTAAGTTGACAGATAGTGACATTGATAAATGTTTTTCTAGTATATCTAAATCAAGTGATCTTATTACAAATTATGATTCTGAGTATCAATACCTATTCAAATGTGTATATGACATATCGAATAAAAATGATAATAATTACGAAATGATATTCTGTATGCCAAATATCACCAGACGCTTGCTTGAAGCATTCCTTGCGTTCAAGGTTCCTTGTAGAAATAACGAAAAATATGATTTTACGAGTGCACTAAACAGTAGAAACATTATAATGGAAAAAAGTAGGAGAGTTAAACTAAAAGAATATCTGCATCCCTTTAATCATATGGATAGAGTAATTGAGTGTGAATCCACTTACATAGATTTTCTTAGTTATATGCCTGAAATTGCTACCGATATACTAGAGTTAATGCATAATAATGATAAATGTCATTTTGAAGGGATGCTAATATCCATCGGAGTTAGTTACGAAAAATGGAAAAATCAACATCCAAACTAAGATAACCATTACAATAACCCCCTCGTTGACTCCCACCCACAAATGGGTTAATATACCCAGTTATGGACAAGGAGTTGCAGGCATCGATCAGGATAGCCGAAAGGTCGCCTTACCGCCTTTCGCTGAAGGTGGTGGTGGCGGGGTCTGCCATGAGCGCAGGAGACCTGAACACCTCATACCGTCTGCTGATGGAGTGCCTGTCATTCATGCCCTCATACCTGCCAGCACAGCGGGTGATGGGCGTGAACCGACTGCTTGCCAAGGATTTTGAGCTGTCACTGCAGGAGTTTGACCACCTGCTTCTGCTCAACCCGTCATCGCGAATCGGCATGTTTGGAGCTTCAATGCTCATGTGTCACTTTGGCAGGATAAAGCAGGCTACCGACAACCTGCTGGAGCTGATGGACGATGACATATTTGGCAAACAGTCCAGAGAGCTCGTGTTCTCCGCATACGGTGACGAAGCCTCCAACCACTCCAAGACAGAGGAGTACATCAGCAAGATACGCCGTGAACGCGCAAGAACAGCCCACGACATGCTCATCGAACTGGGCACAGGTTCCCAGAATATCCGTCTCAAGATGACCCTTGCACGCCAGCTCATCGAAAGGAGTGAGAAGAACACAGCAAAGGGTATCCTCATCCGCTGGATGGACAGCTACCCCCACTACCCCGAACTGCTCTCTCTACTGGCGGAGTTAAGAGAGGCTGAGGGCAGACACAAAGAAGCGCTTGAACTGACACAGACCATATACGACATCCAGCCTACCTACCCACTGGATAACAAAAGTTTTGACAACATCGACCGCAGATATACCGACAGTGGCGACATTCCCGCCATCGAGGAGCTTGACGGGTGGTGCGAATCACTGCTGACACAGTTTGCAAACAGCCATGTCATCCCGACCGTCAGGAAGGGCAAGGACGAACAACCCAGCAAACCGGTTGTTTCACCGCAACCTGTGGCAGTCGAGGAAGAACCATCAGAACAAACTGAAAAGGAAGCACCGACACCTGTACCTGAGATTCAATTCCGACAGGAACCTGAGGTTGAACAAGAAGAAACGAAAGCTGAGACAACCGAACCGTCCGATGATCCGGACACCCACCAGCTCAATCGGGCGCGAAACATCCTTGAACATGCCAGGAAACTGCTTGACCAGACCAAGAAACAGGAAAGCCTGAAACAAGCTGAAGCCAAACAGCCGACAGAGACTCCATCAGAACACAAACACACACCTCCTTCACCAGTGGTGGAAGAACCCCCAGAACCAAATCTTGAAAATGAAGCTGAATCAACACAACCAGAGCCTGAGGAGGATGTGGATTTTGTTGAATTCACTCAACCACCTTCCAGGGAGGACATATCACTTTCGACAGACGAAAAACCTCCTGCCAAAAGACAGGATACAAATCAAGAAGAAAATGATAATGGCGACAGTGAAGATGAGGAATCCGTGTTCTCCGGTGATATGCCTGAGCGGATAGTGCTGTCAACCTCAACAACCGAGAGTGACTACAGCTCAGAGCACGCTTGGAAGCTGTTGAGGGAAGGCTCTGCTGAAGAAGCTTTCTTCATATTCTCCAAGCTGGTCAGAAAACACAACGGGGGCGGTCAGTGAGTATCGAAAAGGTACAGCTGATAAAGGGTTTTAAGGACCTCCTAATCCTCGGAGAGGACGGCAAGGTAGAATACCAGCACAGCTCCAGCGAGAACGCCATAAAAGCAGACATACTCGCCGGATTCCTTGCATCTGCCTTCACTGTAGCAGAGAACGCCACCTTCTCCTTTGTGGGCAACCTCATGGAGCTTGCATTTGATGGCATCAGTGGCTCCGTTCTGCTCATACAGAACAAGGAACATTACTTCTTCCTCATCCTAGACGGCACGCCATCGATGGGCATCGCACGTCTCAAACTCCGAGAGCTGGCAGACGAATACGTTCTATGAGAGGCACACTCTACATCTGCGCAACGCCCATCGGCAACCTTGACGATGCATCCCCCAGACTGATTGAGACACTGTCAAAGTCAAAGCTCATACTCGCCGAGGACACGCGAAGGACGCAAAAACTTCTGGCTCATTTCAACCTGCATATCCCCATGGAATCCTTTTTTGAACACAATGAACGTGTCAAGACCGATCAGGTCATATTCACCCTGGAGACCAGTGGCAACGTGTCACTCGTATCAGATGCGGGTGTGCCGACCATCGCCGACCCGGGCAGATACCTGGTTGAGCAGGTTGCGGGGAAGGGTATTACCATTATACCAATCCCAGGTCCCTCGGCTGTGCTGACAGCTCTATCTGTGTCTGGCTTCTTCACCCAGACATTCACCTTCAGAAACTTCCTTCCACGGAAGATAGGCGCTCTTAAGAAAGCCCTCACCGAGATTGCAGACCAGGGTAGAACAACCATAGTGCTTGAATCCCCTCATCGTCTGCCCAAACTGCTGTCTGCCATGGTAGACATCATACCCACATGTCGAGTACTGGTAGCACGGGAGATGACCAAGGTGCATGAGGAATACATGAGGGGCTCTCCCAAACAGGTGCTGGACTCCATCCAGGGACGATCGATAAAGGGTGAGATAACAGTGGTTATCGGATTCACCAACACAACCTTCGATGATTAGAATTCTCCACACGGCTGACCTTCACCTGGGTGTCGAAACCTATGGTCGAACTGGTGAGGGTGGGGTTAACAGCCGAATCACAGATTACTTTACTACCCTCGATGAACTAGTATCCACCGCTGTAAAGGAAAGATTTGACGTATTCCTGATAGCTGGAGACATCTTTGAAAATGAAAGACCAAAGAACTATGTCATCTCGCGCTTCGCCAGACGCATAAGACGATTGCTCGATGCCGGCGTAGCCGTGGTGGTCACACCCGGTAACCACGAGACCACATCATCTGCGCGAGTGCCATCGGTATTGGAGACCATCAAAGCGCTGGAGCCGACCAACCACGATGCAAAAGGCATCGCCTGTCATGTACTTGGCAACCAGCCCAAAGCCCCTGGAGACATTGACAGTCTTGGTGATATAAGCACCATAGTGACACGCTCTGGCAAGCTCCAGATACTTGCCATGCCCTACCCTAGACGTTCTGAGATACTGACCTCTGAACAGATGGGCAACCAGTCGAGGGAGGAGATAAAGGCTTTCGCGGGTAAGCTTTTTTTGGACAGGATAAAAGATCTCACCATATCGGCTGTGCAAAAACTGCCCACCATCTTTGTCGGGCATTTCGGTCTCAAGGAAGCCCACATGCAACCTGGCAGGATGGGTTATCTTGCCGAGGATGTTGTCCTCTCTCTGTATGATCTGATGGCATCCCTCAACTCAGGCAAGGTGGTCTTTTCATACGTGGCATTGGGTCACTACCACAACCCACAGATGCCCACCACCAACCTTTCTCCCATTATCCAAACTGAGGATCTGGACGGTCAGGTTGATTCTCGTTTGGGCATCGTACCATGTAGAGACTGGGAACCTGGGTTCCTGGAATATATCTCAAGACCAGAGGACTCATTGTTTTCAGAGAGGGCTGAGGACAGGGTTCGGCTGATCAAGACTGCATACTCCGGCTCACCTGACAGGAAGGATTTCTCAGACGGCTCAAGGGTGAGGAGCTTTATCGACCTTTCAGTGAACGCCGAAACAAGCCAAGGCAGATGCGTGAGGATAAAGCAGTCTAGACAACTACGTCAGCTGACACTTACCAGACCAGATATGCCCCGAGAAGAGCTGGAGGAAAAATTCTTCAACTCGTCTTTCTGGCATGATATTTACCTGGCGGGGAAAAACTCAGAGACTCTCGATGAAACCGAGGAGAAATTAAGCTTCCCTTTACCAATATTTCGACTGAAGATTCCAGAGGAATCCAGGCATCAGTGGAACGAGATTCGGGAATGGCTTGAGGGGCTGAACATGTTCCACCGTATCTATGTCTACACCATCCCCAAGCCAAAACAGGAGCGAAGTGGTGAGATAATCGAAGCGGCGGAATCTCCAGTGACAGCTGTGAAGAGATACCTTGAGTCAGTAAATGACGATTTTATCACGTCCCACCGTAAGGATATCCTGGAACTCGCATATGAAATACTGTCAAAGGCTGGAGTGACATGATCCCAATCCGTCTTGAGATAAATGATTTCCTCTCATACAGGGGTCACCATGAACTCGACTTCAGCGGTATTCATGTAGCATCCATTGTTGGTCCTAACGGATCAGGCAAATCGGCTCTGCTTGACGCCATATCTTGGGTGCTGTTCGGTAGATCTAGGGAGCACAGCATTGTTGGTAGAAAGACAAACAGACAGCGTGATTCTGTGATAAACGACTCAGCCGACTCCTGCGAGGTCAGCCTCGAGTTTGAGGTTGAGGGGAGTAGGTTTCTTGTCAATAGAACCATCGACCGGGGCAAGGGAGGATGGCGTGTACAGTTCAAGCATCTCACCTCAAGCGGAGAAGAAAACATCAAGGAGAAAGGCAAGATAGATCCCATAATTGAGCAAGAACTTGGCGTTACCTATGATGTCTTCTTCTCATCCTCTTTCATCACCCAGGGGGACAGCTCCAGGTTCATGGGCGCTTCTGTTGCAAAGAGACTGGAGCTACTCTCTGACATCCTCGATCTTTCCGCATACGACAGATGTCTTACAGAGACAAAGAGGCTGGCAAAGGAGACCAACGAAAAACAGCTGTTGCTGGAATCCAAAGCGGATGAATGGAGAGAGAAATCCAGCAATATTGATGAACTTGAAGATCAACTTAAGAATGCTGTAGGCACTCGTAAAATCATGGATAAACAGTTGTCCGAACTGTCTGAAAAAATCGATTCCATAAACAGGCAGTCTTCCAACCTCAATCATGCCCTCGAAGAGATATCCATAAAGAAACAGCGTCAGAGAAAGCTTTCAGCTGAACTCAAAGAGTTGATGGCGTCAGCTGACAGAATAAATATCGATATCAATGATCACAAGTCAATAATAAGTAATGCCGATGCTATCGAGATTGGATATAAACAATATGAGCAGTCAAGAGTCAACCTGGATGAGTTGAATGAGAAGAAGGTCAAGCACGAGGATTTGAGGTTTGCAATCGATGAAATAAGCACAAAGATAAGAGTGGAGGAGGGCAAGCTGAAATCCCGTCTTGAGTCACTCCAATCGAGAGCAGATCAGTTGAAAGGCTATATACAACAAAACTCTGACGCATCTGAACGATTGAAGGATGTCACAGAAAAAAGGAATCGGTTGAAGGAAGTTCAATCCAGACTGGACGAACTCATTTCAAAGACAAAGGAAACGGAGTCCAGGATGGAGTCTGCAAAGGTCACTCAAAAAGACTTGCGCCAACAGCTTGACCAACTGTTGACCGATTCGCAGACATCAACTGCTAAAGATGCTATGGAATTGCTCGTTTACATCGAAGGCAATCTCCCATTAGATCTTCAGCAGGCAAGAGAAAAGCTTGATGCGAACAAGTTAGCAGTCGCCAACAAACAAAGCGAGCTTTCATCGGTCACAGTGGATATAACTCACATCACTGAGGAGCTGAAACTGCTCGAGTCAAAGGAAGGGGGGCAGTGCCCCCTGTGTGGTTCAGAGCTTTCGGATGACTCAGCGCAAGAACTAACCCTTAAAAAACATGATAAACTCGATGAATTGAACTCAAGGTTGGAGGTCTTAAAGCGAGAGTCTGATGATTTGCTCAAGCTCGAGTGTTCAGCAAATGACAATGTCAAACAGCTTGAACTAATGCTGAATAAACAAGCATCACTCAAACAGATCAATTTGCTTGCTAAAAGAATTAATGAAGCGCAATCTTTTAGTATAAAATATGATAAAGAGCTCATAAGTCTGAATAAGAAATATTTTGATATAGATAATGATAATAAGGAGCTTTTAGAATCATCTGATAAACTTGATGATGATTATATAAATTTAAGCAGTATTTCAAGTGCTTTGATAGAAAAGAGAGTAGAGTTAGAATCTGTTTCAGCTGAGCTTGAAAAGGCTAAAGATGTCATCAACACAAATTCCTTCTGCGTTAACCAAAGAAATGAAGTTAAAGCACTTACAGAGAAGCTTGAGAAACTGGGTTTCGACACTGCTGAGTACCAGAAGGTAAGCGATGATGAGAGACGACTCCGCGTGTACGTTGAAAGTAAGAATAATCTTGACCTATCGAAAGAACGGTTGACGAGTGCTGAAAAGGAGCTTGCAGGCAACAAAGAGAGGCAAGTGAAGATCGAGACTGAGATATCCAAAATCGGTGAGACAACCGAAGATGAACCACTGATAAAGGAGAAACTCGAGAATACACGTATTCAATTGAAAACACTGACCGATGAAAAAAAGGAGATTTCATCGGAGCGTGACGAGGCAATAAGGGTGGTGGAATCGAAATCATCGGCAGTTGACTCCGCCAGAGAAGCATCAAAGCAACTGACAGAAGCATCCACAAAACTGAGTCAACTTGAGGTTGAGTCGGGGATGCTGGACAGGCTGAAGGTGATGTTTGGGCGTGAGGGTATACCCAGTCAGATCCTTGAAGGTGTTGTACCACAGCTTGAGGATGTAGCAAATGATATCCTTGAGAGGATTTCAAAGGGCAGACATCACGGCGAGGCAATGCGCATGCGATTCGAACTCACCCGCGAGAGTGCCTCAGGTAAGAGTAACACTGCACTGGATGTCATCCTCAGTGATGGAGACAATGAGCGACCATATGAGCTGTTCAGCGGAGGAGAGCGTTTTCGCGCTGACTTTGCCATCAGACTCGCCCTCTCACACATCCTAGCCAGGAGGAGCGGTCGAAGGTTGAGGATGCTTGTTATAGACGAGGGTTTTGGCACTCAGGATGATGAGGGTGTATCAGCACTGATTGATGCCATACACGATGTGTCGGCTGATTTTGAGAAGGTGCTGGTGGTTTCGCATGTTGACGAGATAAAGAACCAGTTTGATAGACAGATAAGCGTGTGGAAGGATTGCGAGGGGTCACATTTCAGGTTGGTTTAGAACCAAAGATCTGATATTACCAAATCAACTAACCATAAAACAATTAAGCATCAAGATAGTACACTTCATCAATATGGTGAAAAAAATTCTGTTCTCAGCGGTTGAGATTGATAGCACAAAAAACTAACTCATCGCTTGCCTGATCGGTGTTTTTCAGGTGTCTAAAATATTGATTCTGTGCTATTGACAAAACATAAAATCTGTTTATTCTATCATCACTTTCTCGAGAAAGGGGTTGGAGTAAACCTTGCTGTACCAGCCTTAGTCTGTTTTTTGAGTCTGCTTATGACGGTTCAACTGCCAACCAATGGATATGAGGAGCGGTGTGAAAAGCTGATGAGTACTCTGCTTCTGGTGCGAACCTATCGCATTGGAGGGAACAATGAGCGAAAAGAAATCAACGAAGAAATCCACCAGCAAAAAGAGTGGCGGAAAGAAGAAGAGCGGAAAGTAACAGAAGGGTGTGCGTCTCCCAGTAGCCCCTGATTATGCGGGGCTACTGGGGGGTACCTTCGGTTTGTTGTAACAATATACTTTTCTTTCTAAATCTTCTACATAGTATTTATCTAGGGGTATAATTCGCATGACACAGACTATAGGCTATCCATCTTTGACCAATCTTCTCTTCCTTTAAAATAGAGCGGCATTATGCACTTGACATACTCAATTCCTTTTGTGTATTGTAAATACATTGCT
>CAZTGD010000016.1:0-44615 GCA_964613055.1 uncultured Caldisericales bacterium
GAAAATCCCAACTTGGAGTTTTATAAAAAACTTTTTTGACTTAAAAATAATCAATAAATTACCAGATGATATGTATGAAGAAATGCAAGTACAATTGACAATTAATGAAAGAGAAACTCTTCACATATCAGGGCAGGAAGTAAGTCAAGATAGGAGAGAAGAAATTGATATTGGTATTTCACTCATAGAGGAGACCACATTATTACATTGTTATCATATAAGAAATAAACTAGATGATATCAACATTGAATGTAAAAGATTGCAAGATATTATAAATAATAAGAAATATGTGAGTGTATATTATGAAAATGATAGAGAATACACAAAAACCGACAGTGCACCTATAAAGAATTTTAGACTTACTAACAAACTTAGATTCTTTTATCGAAACCTATATATATCAATGTATAAATCATTTCTTGAAAAATTTGTTTCAAGAATATTTATCAAATATTCTGGGGGAAAACCCCAGAATATATTGTGTATGATAAAATGGCTTATTGAGAATAATAAAAACCAAGATTGTATTTCTAATAATATAAATCTACACAACCGACTTAAATTGATTTCAAACAACGAGAAATATACTTACGGTAAGAATATCGATATATACTATAATTTGATTTGTAAATATATTATTGTAAGAAATAATTTTCTACATGGTATCATGTACTTAAGCCCACAATTTAAAGATGAGGATCTTTCGACACAAAGAGTAAAAGAGGTTTATGAATGCATGGCTAGATTCATTTGGAAACTATATGAAAAGACGAATTACCCATCATTTCTGGAAAGATTAAACCCCAATTTCAATAAGTTTCTTGATGATTTTCTAATTGAACAAGAAACCAGACTCCACGTAAGACAACATGTAAATATTAACCATAATTATAGAAATGAGATTAGAAATATAATCAATGAAGTTGAAAAAGAAAAGGAAATCTAGACATATATCAACTACCACGAAGCCAGATACTTCCTCTGTTTCTCTGTTAACCTATCGATATTAATTCCATGAGCCTCCAGTTTCAGCATGGCTACCCTCCTGTCCACATCAACCGGTACTTGATGAACTTCCTTTGTCATCTGGTCTCCACACTCAAGCCCTTGAAGCAAGGACAGTATCTGTAAGGCAAATGACAGATCCATAATCTCTGCGGGGTGTCCATCACCACAAGCCAGATTCACCAGTCTTCCCTCTCCCAGGACATTAAGTTTTTTTCCCGATGGTAGTGTATATTCGGTGATGTTCTCTCTGACAACACGTTTGGCTGTCACCATCTCGTTCAACTCGGTCATGCACACCTCAACATCAAAGTGTCCCGCGTTGGATAGAATTGCCCCATCCTTGATCAATTCAAAGTGTCTATCATCGATGACATTAGTGTTGCCTGTAGCGGTTATGAATATATCTCCGACAGGTGCACAGTCCTTCATTGGCATCACCCCGAAACCGTCAAAATGTGCCTCCATTGCGCGGATTGGATCGACCTCGGTGACAATGACCCTTGCTCCCAAACCCTTCGCTCTCATTGCCAGACCCCTGCCTACCCATCCATAACCGACTATCACAACTGTTTTGCCACACACCGTAAGGTTCGTTGTTCGCATGATGCCGTCCCATGAAGATTGACCGGTACCATACCTATTATCAAACAGGTACTTCGACTGAGCATCATTGACAGCGATAACAGGACAGGGGAGTCTGCCAGCTTCAGCAAGCGCTTTCATCCGAGTAACACCTGATGTTGTCTCTTCAGTTGCGCATTTTACATGAAAATCGTGTGGACTCTTTGACATAGTAACAACCAAGTCTGCTCCATCATCCAAAACAAGCTGAGGTTTTATGGCAAGTGTGGATTGAATATTATTAGCGTGCTGTTCTTCTGATTCATCATAATGAGCAAATACTGATACTCCAGATTCAGCAAGTGCGCTGGCGACATCGTCTTGAGTTGAAAGTGGATTGGAACCACAGATGGCAACTATCGCCCCACAATCACTTAACACCTGCGCCATGCATGCTGTTTTTGCTTCAAGGTGAATGGACATCGACACTGCAATCCCGTCGAACATCCCATTCAATTCATCCATCAATCCAGTCAATACAGGCATCCTATCCTTCACCCAAGCAATCTTCTTTGCACCAGAAGATGCAAGACTCTTATCCTTTATTCTGCTCATAACACACCTCCTGAATTCAGTGCAATGTGATGATACAACACTTGGCAAATCATGTAAACGTTGTTTTTTTACACCCTTATGCTAACGTACTCTTATGAAGAGATTCAAGTTTTCCGGGATACTCGTATTTGTTGTTGTTTTTGTATTGATGATTGCGCTACAAGAAATGGGTATCATTTCATCATTGTCGATATCGAGTTCAATCTCATGGATATTTGTTTCATTCAATGTTATCGTTCCAGCCGGAGCAATGATTTTAGCTTGGTGGGTGTCGGGAATCGACATTGCCATAGGAGCAACAATAATCTTCATAGCATATATATTTTTCGTTTTTACCAAATTGGGTATGCTTTCTGGCAGTTGGGGGTTGACGATTGCCTTTCCTATCATAATTGCAATCGGTTGTGGGTGCTTGGTGTACAGTGCCAGAAGGATTAGAATGAATGACTATGGTCTGTTCTTATACCTTGGGTATGCACCAGTCATCATGATGGCACTCATCACACCAGGGATAATAAATGTATCAGGATACCTTTCAGTCGTTCTCTTACCGGGGTTGATCACCATACCTACAGCTATTATGCTCAGTTATCGGAAGGGTGGTCTTCTGGCGATTTCAGCGATGATGATCGGTCTGTCTGTCCCAATACAATGGTCAACACACTGGTTCAGTTGGTCATCTATGTATATCGAGGTTGGTGGTTTCGTAGTATTTGGTTTATACCTCGCCAGTCAGTACTGGGTCAGTCGAGAAGCTTCATCACTAGGGAATGAATAGTTGGAGCCAACCCTAATCCTGTGCGATGCCTATAGAGTGTCACTTCTTCGATGTCATCCACTCCCCACATTCTCCTCACATAGACAGAGATCTTGGGCACATAGCTAGAATCAACGTTCACAACCCAACCATTGCTGGGTTGTTTGACCACAAGGGTCTCAGGAGAAAACGACGAACAGATCATCTCACCTCTGAATCCATTCTTCCATCTTGTTAGATCAATGTCTTTCGGTAAGAATTCATCTACTATCAGCCTTTTTACTGGCACGACTCGGAGTATATCAGGATAATCTGTTAACCGTATAATTAATTCACCTTCAACTAGGTTATTATCGCAACCCGTGTTTGAAGCATAACATGCAATGCAAGCATTACCAGTTCCTCTATCCGCTGACACCATTAACCATTCAGGTTTTTTAGATATCTCCCACGATACATCTTCAAGTGCTTGCACATGAAATAGTGAGGGTGAGTACAGTGTCTCAGGTGGACCTAATCTCACTTCACTTTCTGACACAGAGAAATAATTGGCTGGATTGGGTTTCAATTGCACCCTTATGGTCTTCTCAACCGATTGAACACCAGGGAATTTGAGTGTTATCAATCCGTCGTCCTGGTCAGCCGTTACCCCATCCCTGTATAGACTTACTTTTATCTCAGAACTACCTTTTCCCTGCTTTGGAGTAAGGTCTATCCACGGTTTGTTGGGAACAGCCTCCCAGATAAATAAACCCTCATCTGCAAGTGGAGTGATTGATATAATTTTATCACTCTCATCACAACCTCTTGTGAATGCTATCTCATCGGATGACACTTCAGCCTCTGGATTCTCTGGAAGTTCTCCAAGTGCCACTACATCTGATTTGATGGTAGCTCCTTGCTTCCTGTTTCTTGACTCAGCTCTCACTGGAAGAGTGAACAGCCTGGGGTTTGTTGAGCGACTTGATCCCATTCCCACCGATGCAACTCCTGGAGGCATTATGTAGTTTGGGATGACAGCCACCCTTCCACTGACATGCTCTGCTGGTTCAGTGAATTTAATCTGACCACAGGCATCAGGATTTGGGCAAGTAATTAATATCTTGAATTCTCCTGAATCACCCGGATGAAATGTCCTTCGATCGGGAAATACTCTCATGTCAAATTCAATGGGTAACTCTCTTTTAACGGTTATTTGAACAACACTTTCACCAAACTCTGATCTGACAATCAGATCTGACTCGGTCTTAGCCTTCTGAAGATTTCCCAGTGGGTATACAGTTACATAACTTGTACCAACACCAGACTTCTCTCCTCCAAAACCAGGTGGATGTTCTATCTCCCATGGAATATCATCAGGACAGGTAATCTTTAATGTTACACTCCCGGGTGTCACCCTCCCAGACTTAACGGTGAATGTGATATCTGTAGGCTGTACACCAAAATCGCCACCAGACGATAGAAGTAATATTGTACTCATCAATACTGCCAAAGTCTTCATCAATAGACCTCCATGTTGAGAATAGCACATTTTGTTATGTGTAAATTAAAAACAATCCGTTTGACAGTTGCTCTAATGGTGAATAGAATTGAACAAAATGAAGGGAATATGTATTTGTCCAAACTGCGGGGCTTTTGTTGACCCAGATGATGAGATGTGTCCAGAATGTGACGAGGACATCACTCTTTTAAGTGAGGAAGAACTTAAGCCAAACTTTGAGCCAGTGGTGGTATTCACAACGGATTCACTGGCTGAAGCTCAAGCTATTATTGAGTTTTTAAAGGATAACGATCTCAATGCAACCTACATTGACCCTGACTCTGAATGCGATATACCAGATGGTGTATCATCAGGTGAGATCCCTATCATTGTACACCCCGACAAGTCTGATAAAGCCGAAGATCTTATAGAGGATTACTTCGCTTTTGTATCCAATGATGAGGCAGACGAAGATGAATGGAATTCTCAGAATTTCGAGGTCAGTGATGAGGAAGACCTCGATGGAGATATAGAAACAAACCAGATAGCCTGAAGTATTATACCTGGTTTGTTTAGATTACCTATCTCGCTTTATCAGTGATCGTGACCACATGCCACATCTGTTCCTGTGGATCCTCCGTAGTACGCTTTAATAGACTCACTCAATGTGTTGCCCGTTGCCTGGTAAACCTCGATCCCAATCTGGTCGCAAGCCACTTTGGCTTTCCTGCCAATACCCTTAACCAGCAATACCTCAACCCCCTTTGATTTCAAAGGACCAGCGACATCCATGCACGTTCCGTCATGTGAGTTGGATACGAATTCGATGTTATCATCCTTCGGATCCCCTTTTACGATTGCGAAATATTGTGTTCTTCCAAAGTGTTCACAAAGGGCCGGATCCCCACTGTTTTGTAATACCGGGATCGCTATTATCTTTTCCATAACCGTTTCCTCCTGATTATTCAGCTTCACAACCCAAGGTACATCTACGATCTCAATCCTAGCACTCTCAACTATTGCATGAGCTACCTTCCTCATACACGATTTCAGAATACGTCCAAATGTCGCTCGAGAAACACCCATCCTGTCGGATGATTGATGCTGATGAAGACCTTCGAGAGCATAGAGTCTCAATGCTTCAATTTCGTCTGACTCGATTCGAACGATATTGGAAGATTGAAGGTTATTTTTGCTTCTTCCAATGAACCTGCATCGCCTAGGCTTGACCATTCAGTACCTGTATTATGAGCATATGCTCATAATACAGGTACTTATTATGCTGTCAAGTCTCCTTCACACCACCCTTAATACCAGGATTAGGAAGGTGTGAGTGGATGTCACTGAGAGGCATTTTTTTTCTGTCTCCGGCTAGCCATTTCCCCAACGCCTGTTTAACACTTAACCCCTCAGCACGAAAAATTTTTATACCAAAACTATTCAAGACTATCCTCAACGTCTTAGCTATGCCATGAGAAATTATTATCTCTACATTATCCTTCCTCAGCATTATCGCCAATTCTCCGCATGTTGTATGTGGATATGATTTGAATTCCCATGAAACCACTTGTCCATTTTCAACCTCAATCAATGCCATGTAGTGGGCTTTACCAAAATGACTAGACATAATTGAGTGTTCAAATTTTTTTTCAGATGGGATACAAATCTTCATCTTGTCAGAGTGAATTGAGTCGTGAGGTCTTCATGTTCATATTCAATATGCCAACCGCATTTCGATGCCCTGTCATCCCAAGTGGTCTCAAAGAGAGCGAGATATGTTCTTTTTTCAATCTGATTTCGTATTCGCTTATTCTGTTTGTAAATTGCCAGATGTTTACAACGCTCCAATGAGATAACCGCTTTGTTGTCATCAAAGGTTTGTAATAATGTAGTTTCGCCTAGTAACTGGGAGTGGAACCAACATTTGTAATAGATAAACGCTTTATATGTTGGCAGGAAGGGAAGGGACTCAATTACTTTGTCTCTGAACTCATCACCATCCGCAAACCACTCAATTGCAAACTGCATCCCCTTTATATCCTTGAGTGTAGTAAACAGGTCGATCCTCATCTCTGTTTCAAGAACTTCCCTCCTCCATCGAAGTTCCTGAATGGGAAGTTTCGGAAATTTGCACGTTGGTAGTTCACCTATACGGTCTATCCTTGTCCTCAAAGGAATCGTGGAACCGAATACCCATTGTCTTTCATCATTCAATAAAAACTGAATACATATCTGACTGTCCTTGTCTTTAAGTCTTGGCATAAAGCACAGCCTGTCTTCATTCTGGTGCCACTCTGGTATCCCTTCAACATCCTTCGAATCGAGTTCATCGATGAGCATATCATGAGCGTCTACAAAGGGTGGGTCGATGTCAGTATCTTTCAAACGAATAAAATTTCGCCAAATCAACATCGCTTCATTTTCGTTCATGGCACTTCATTTTATGATGATGAATGAAAATCTCAAGGTTTTTATACAAACGCACACAATTAATCCTTTTATGTTGGTAAGTCGTACATAGAGTTTCAATTACATGTAGGTACTCTACCAGATATTACTGCTTTTATTTACGTTTGGCTATTATATCTTTTAGGAATGATTTGCCCTTGACAGGGGTAATGCCAAAGTAATCACAAACAGTTGCGCCTATGTCAACGATCTCAACACCATTTAATTTGTGTCCGCAATATCCCTTCATGTACCCCATCACAAATGTCTTCTCTCTGGTGTGATCGGTGTGCGCCATGAAAGTGGGGTCGTTTCCATGGTCAGAGGCTACTAACATCAGGTCATTATTGCCAAGTGATAGAAGTAACTTACTCCATACTTTATCTAATCGTTGTAATTCCTCAGCATAGCCTTTTTTATTCCTTCTGTGACCATACTTGCTGTCGAAATCACCCAGATTGACAAAGATAAATCCTCCCTTGAGCTTGCGGTACATCATCGCACTGTCTATGGACTCCTCTAGATTGACAGGTTTAGATGCTATATCACAATAGTTTTCAAAGAAATCTGCAGTTCTCCCAATACAGGTAATGTGTGTTTCTGAATGGAATACCTCCAAAAGGTTATTAGGAATGGGTATCTGTCTGGCAAAATCCTTTCTCCTGTTGGTGCGAACAAAATGCCCCGGCTCTCCAACAAATGGTCTTGCGATTATCCTTGCTACACCATTCTTCCCAGTCATCATGTGTCTGGCTATGTAACAGATTTCATGCAGTTCCCCAGGAGGAATTACATCCTCATGGGCTGCAATCTGTAATACTGAATCGGCAGACGTATATACTATTGGGAAACCCGTCTTCATATGTTCTTCACCAAGACGGCTGATAATTTCGGTGCCTGAGGCCGGTTTCCCATATAGAACCCGTCTACCTATCCTAGAAGACAGTTCATCCAAGACTTCATCGGGAAATCCATCTGGGAATACAGGCATCTGTCTATCAGTTACAACACCCATCATTTCCCAGTGACCTTCAACTGAAGACTTACCGTGTGAGTGTGGAGTTAATTCTGACCAACAAGCCTGAGGAGTGCCGCTTTTCCCAAGAAGCTTGTAAAAACCGAAACGTTCGAGATTAGTTATCTCCAACTCACCATTGTCGGTTACGTGCGACAGGGTATTTGCCCCTGCATCTCCATATTCAGTGGAGTCTTGCGTCTCACCGATGCCGAGGCTATCAACAACTATAAGCAAACAGCTTTTTTTCACCTACAGGATTATATTAATTAGGCGTTGTTGGGCAAGTAAGATAAAGAATAGATCAAATCAGGTTTGGTCAACAATCATCTCAAATAGCACTGACAGATCGAGAAAACGAAAACTGACGCTATTATGTGCTTATCAATATAAAGAATTGATTAAACTTATTTGTTGTGGTATAGTATTAGCCATGATGAGAAAATTAGTCATATCGCTGTTGATGGTTTTGATGTTGATTTCTTGGAGTATTACTTCTGCAACTGAACAATATCAGGACTGGCTTATGTTCAATCACAATCCTGCACGAACGGGCTACACAACCAACGAGGCTTCTCCTCCTTTCCTGCATAGAATAGCTTACCGATCTACAAGCTCAGTTCGCTCTTCCTTGGCGATTACCGACCGATACGCAGTTGTTGGCTCACATGACCATAAAATATACTGCTATGCAACTTACTCATTCGGGATAAGATGGTCTTTTCTAACTGGTGATGTAGTGCAGAGTTCCCCAACAATAGCTGACGAAGTAGTATTATGCGGATCTGATGATGGTTACATGTACTGTATCAATCTGAATCAGACCAGCAGGAATCTGGAACCAGGCGATGAGGTGTGGAGATTCAAAACCGGAGGCAAGGTGAGATCTTCTCCTTTGGTCATTGATGACAGAGTCTATTTTACATCACACGACAGCAGTGTGTATTGTCTTGATCTCTACACAGGACAAGTTAAGTGGTCAAGACATCTCGGTGGTTCAAGCGAAGCCTCACCCACATACTACGAGAAGGATGACCTGATAATTGTTGGCTCTGGAGCAACAGATCTTTATGCCTTCAAAGCTGACACAGGTAATATTAAATGGATTTGTGAAACCGACTCTGCGATTCAAGGATCGTGTTCTGTAAAGGATGATAGAGCATTCGTTGGCACAATGGACAATGGATTCTTCTGCGTTGAGGCTGATAGTGGTCAGGTAAAATGGAAAATCGAAGCTGAAGATGTTGGAGTGAATATATACGCAACCCCCGCACTTGTTGAGGACAAGGTAATCGTCTGCTCTTATGATAAAGAAGTAAAATGCTACTACCAAGATACAGGTGATGATCTTTGGACATTCCACACAAACTCATGGAATTATTCATCACCAGCCATTGGTGGCGACCATGTTTTCTTTGGATCTGATGACCAGTATCTATACTGTCTCAAGTGGAAGACAGGGGACTTGGTTTGGAAAAAAGACTTAGGGAGTATTGTTCAATCATCGCCAGTTATCTATAACGAAGCCGTCTATGTAGGCACCTGGGATGGAACCGTTCAGCTTTTCCATCCCGGACCTGTTCTAGGTGTAGAACCAACTGAGATCGATTTTGGTGATGTCGAGCTTGGAACAACGCCAACCAAGGACTTATCAATTATCAACAAGAGAAATGACCAGTTTGAAACAGAGCTGGAAGGCGAAATAAGATGGGACGATCAGCACCTTGAGATAAGCCCGAATGATTTCTATGGCATAGGCAACGGCAGTGAGCGAAGGGTACGGATCAAGATTGACCCTTCTGGGATGGACTACGGTAATTATCAGGCACTTCTAAAAGTGACAAGTAACGGTGGTGACGCCAATATAATAGTTAGATGGAAGGTGATAACACCCGCTCCAGCGTGTATGGATGTAAACCCGACAGAGATAGACTTCGGATTCCTTGAGCGAGGTGAGGAGAAAAGTCAGCTTATACAACTCACATTCGACACTGATGATGAGGTATCAGGTATGATAATGGGCGAAGACCGATGGATTGACGTTGAACCCATAACCTTCACCTCAATTGGCAAGAAAGCTATGTTGAAGGTAACCATCAATGCTTCGCGAGTACCATCTGGTACAGAAGCGGTTGGACGTATCATCATCTCCACTCAGAATGAGGTTTGTCAGCAAGTCTCAGTAGAGGTAAAGATAGCTACAGAACCTCGAATCGAGATATCAATGATCATCGGTGAGTCGATCGCATACGTTAATTTCCGACCAGTAGAGTTGGACGTAGCACCCTATGTTTCATCTAAGGGACGTACCTTGGTTCCACTTAGATTCATATCAGAGACATTTGGAGCGAAGATACAATGGATTGCAGATGAGAAAAAGATAATCATCGAACGTTTTGACAAGAGCATTATCATGTGGATAGGCAAAACTGAATATAAAGTAGACGGGATAGCACGTTCGATCTCCACACCCCCAGAGATAAAGGATGGCAGGACTATGGTGCCTTTCAGAGCCATAGCGGAGGCATTTGGCGCGGACGTCACATGGGATAGCGAGACAAAGACTGTAGGAATGGTTTTTATTCCATAACTCATAACCGTATTTAACCAATATCACATGACATACCCTCCTGGCGGTGTTGCTGTGGCGTATTTGTGTAGTATTATGCATGGCAATGAATACTAAGTGCTTTAGTAAGATTGAGTTAAGATACAATCAAACTGCAGAGTCTCTGTTGATAAGTGTCTATATTCGTTATGATTCACAACGAAGAACGCTTTTTGATGAAATTAACAATCTTGTTTTCAACATAGAACTCCCGAGTGGTATCAGTGTTGCTAACCCTAGCTATTCAGTGGTTGAACTCGTAGACCGACTCGACTCAAGCATAAACAACTGTGGTTTCACTTGTGCAGTAAACAACGTAGTAGATAATGAAGCTAATCTCGTTCAATTCAAGAATTCATCTACACCCTACACATTAAAATCAACAACGTAGAATTCCAAAGGGACCATCTACCACCAAATGATCTGTGTAAAGTAATTGTTTTATTGCCTTTGTTAACCGAAAAGACCGTTGAAAGCATTCAATCAGGCGATTGCAGAATGAGTGTTTACGCAACGGAAATGAGCTTGCCAAAGATTCCGTTACAATCCGTTTCGGGAGAAGTGTTGTTCAATAGGCTGACACCATAAAAGTCTCTACTTTCCAGAATGGATGAATATATAAAAGCAAACATTTAATGGTTCCTCCATTCCAATCTCCTTATGAACTTGAGGACATACCTCTAGAGATTAAATTTGCCAGTAATGGTGTGTGTAGTGAGTTAACACTAGAAGACGCTATAAATAAAAGGCAAAGGATACTCGTTTGTGACGATAGAGGGACTGGTAAAACGATTCTATCTCATCATATCTCTCAGAAGTCTTTACATACAGATATGCCCATTGTATTTATCGACTGCTTACATTCTCCAAAGAGTTACAGACAACTTCGATGACGATTACAGAGCTTGCCGCAAAGTGGGTAAATGAGGTCTGTGATGACTCTTCAATTCTCGAAGATTTTTATAAAATTGCCATTTGGAGAGGGGACGCCCTAATTGTTCTTGATGGTGTAGACATCCTTTCAAGAGACTCAATAAAACAGCTTATCTCTCAGATTGAAATATTATTAGAGACTACCACATGTCCTATAATTGTTCTAACCAGACCGCTTGCAGATGAATGGAATCTTTTCAGACGGGTAAGGTTACAGACAGAAGAAGTATTAAGCGTATTAGTTATGAAGATAGAATTCGATTTGCAAGCACTTGGTTTTCTGCTTTTCCCGCTGGTAGACGTGGTATCAAGAGAATGGTAAGAGATTTCAATACACTGCTAAAGAACCCTGTCATAAGAAACTTTACTTCAACTCCATCTGGCTTAAATAAGGTATGTCTCCTATTGAGCTACAAATAGAGAATCCCCATTGAGATGAGAGAAGCTGACAATCAACTGGTATCAGGAGCTTTATCTTCGTTCAAACGCAACGTACCACAAACCTTGATGGTTAAGTTAAATGATAGGCAATTCATTTCAAGTCTAACGATGGAATCAGCAATTAAAGACCTTCTACCAGCCACATGTGCAACAATCTATAACTCTCTTCAGTATGGTCATTCTTTGTCATTGGATAATATCACCAACGAACTTGCTGTTCATTTCGTTGAAGACGGTGAGAGGGATTATAAAACCGCTCGATTCACCGCAACAGACATGATGAATATCTGTGGACCTCTTGGGATTGGATTTTTTAAATTTAATGCAGGGCGTATAACAACTAGCAACCGATCACTCCTTGAATACTTTGCATCAAAGGATCGTTGCTTTGGTTCCATGAAAGAGGAGGACTGGGGCAACAGGTTAATTGAAGATGGCGTAAAATATCCCAGCTCCACACCAATCCATGTCGACTCCTTTCAATACCTTATTGAGTCCAGAAGACCCAGAGTTGGGTTTGAAATGTTAACTCTGCTAGCAGAAAACATACAAAACAAAAAAGATGCAGTTGCTATCAGCAGTATGGTTTTTGGTGATATTCTGAATCAGTCAGGTCGGTTGCTGTCAGCCGAGGAGTTCCGCACAAAAACGATCTTGTCTTTTTCAAAATGCCTGCACAATGTGTTATCATCAAATAGCGATAGCATTTTAAAAGTCCCCTGGATTCCATGGAGGGACACAGAACAGATCGCAGATAGCATCTGGAATTCATTCATTGAAGGCACTTCTATCCAAGAAATAAATCTTTCCCTTGAACTGGCTGAGTTGACAGGCAGTGTGTCACAAGACACCTACGGTAAGAACCTTAGAAAAGTCTTTGAGATTGGGGTAGGATCTGGGGTACTTTTACCGATGTCGGTGAAGGCTGATCCATATAGACTTTAGCGCCTCATTGAACCAATACTCAAATTGGGTGCTGGCTGGCTTCTTAACAATCATCAATCAGTGCATTTCGATAAGGTATGGCCTATGCCACTTTCATATATCAACCACAAGAATTCAATTATCTGGGAATACTGCGGTTTCAAAATAGATGACATCCCTGAATGGATTAAACTGATTGATACAGCTCCCTGGAATATAATACCATCGAATACAAACCCTGTGGACGAACTAAACAGGATATGCAGTCGGACACCCAAAAGACCCTTTGCCAGATATGGACTGGCATTGGCTGTGCTGGCTGGTCAGGCACACTCACTTGGATATGATTCCTCCCATGTAAAACTGACCAAGAACTGTCGAATCAAGGAACTCACTGACTATATAAGGTTGTATATTGATGGTAAAACAGAGGGTGAAGCCTGGTGGAAGATGGCATATATCTGCCCGAAAATCCACTAACATATAAGGTTAAATATATACTATTGACGGTAGTATTATAATGTGTAATATTAACTCTCGTGAATAGAAAAAATGTGAACATATCTACAGGAGAAGGCGTGGCCCTCACCCTTGGCTCACTCGAGAAAAAGGTATTTAAGGCATGTGAAATGCTTGGAAAAGCCAGTGTAAGGGACATCCTCAAGCAAATGGACGATGTATATGCGTATACAACCATCATGACTACATGCAATCGTCTGCACTCGAAGCGAGTGTTTTCGAGAGAGATAAAGGGTCGCTCTTACATCTATTTCCCCTCGTCATCTCGAGAGGAACTAGATAGAAGGACAATGCATAATGTTCTTGGCAGGATAGTCGACTCGATGACCGAACCGGTGATGGAAGGATTCCTAGACATTTTAGAGGAATCAGACGTAAAAAAGATAGAGACCCTAGAGCGACTGATCACTAAAAGGTCAAAAAAGAAAACAGAAGGATAAGCGTCAACATATGAGCATCGAATTAGTAGTAGCAATCTATCTGGTATTGATTTCTCCAGCGCTCAGTTTTGCCATCACTCCACATCCCAGGAGCTACAAACTGATGATATTTGCATCTGCAACATCTTTTGCAAGTGTTGTTGTAGGAACGTGGATTCTGGCAAACCTTATTCCTTTGAATTCAAAACTCATTCTTTCACCATTATCGTCCAGTAGTCATTTCTGGCAAGCGAGTCTTTCAGTTTCAAACAGTGGCTGGCATACGCTTATCCTTTTAATCCCATGGTTCGTTGTTTCTATTGTGATTATCCGTCTTGCTACGGGTTTTTATCTGTTATCGAAAAAAACTAGTGATTTCAAACCAGCAGATGACTTGACAAAAGAGTTAGTCGCACAGCTTGCTATCAGAGCTTACATGAAGACACCACAGCTTTATGTGAGTGACAAGAAGGGAATAGCATTCTCAACAACAGACTCTATTTACATTTCGAAGCACATAATTGACTCTCTTCCAGAAAACAAATTGAAAGCGCTTCTGGCACACGAACTCATGCATATAAAACGACACGATCAGATATCTCGGTGGTGTTTCCTGATTCTATCATCCCTGTCTCTACTCATTCCCTCATTCATAATATACAAGAGGTACAATCTACAGATTGAGCTGGACACAGACAGTCAAGCATCAGAATTGCTTGGTGACAAGATCATACTGGCAGAGACTATTATCGCATGTGCTAAGATGGCTATTCCCAGAAGCTACGCATCCAACTTCAACTCGCTTGACTCCATCACCGAAAGGGTAACAGCGCTTGTTGAACCAGGTATTGATAACAAGAAGGCTCGTTTGTTTAAAACATTACAGTTACCCTCACTTATCATGATTACATGTATGGTACTATTTACTCTAACCCAAGCCTTGCCAGTTCATAACACTCATCCAGTCGGCAACCTGAATCCAGAGCAGGTTGAACAACTTGCCGATGGTGAGATGATAGCCACACTATCAAGGAGTTTCGAACATCCAGAGACGATTACAGTGAACTTACAACCAAAGGATTCACTTCATTCAGGATACATTTTCATTGGCTACAGATACTGCAATCACACATGCAGAAGAAGACTAAATAAATATCTTGTTTTCTAGGAGGACAAACATGAGATTTGAAGAAGACGAAGAGAAAAACAAAGACATCTTTGAAAGACAGGAAGAGTACTCAGCCGAACCGGTAGACGAATCAGTTGAGGAATTTGCTGAGGTAAAGGTGGAGAAGAGGCAATTTGACACACGTGATTCGAGTAACACACATCCAAAAAGACCGACATGGGCTGGTGTAATTACGGTTGCTCTTGTTCTCTCACTGGCATTCGGTGTTGGAGGTGGATTCCTCGGATATAAACTGGCTGAGACCGGTCAGGAAAAGATAATCATCAACCAGCAAGTTCCCGAGGTACAGATCGGTGAAGAAGGCACATACTACAACGGAGTCATTGATGTAGTTAACAAGGTTGGACCGGCAGTTGTCTCTATCTCCGTAGAAACGATAGAGCGTGTAGATACATACAGTTTCTTTGGTGGACGGCAACCCAGTTTCCAAAATAAAACCGTTGCTGGATCGGGTGTCATAATCGAAAATGAATGGACCGAGGACGAAGGTTACATCATCACCAACAACCATGTGGTAGAGGGTGACCAAGCGATGATAACCGTTACGCTAAAGGACAGAAGAGAGTTTGACGCAAAGCTTGTGGGTACAGACCCGATGTCAGACATCGCTGTCCTAAAGGTAAAAGGTGCTGATCTGCCAACTGCCAAGTTGGGCGATTCTGGCACAATCAAGGTGGGAGAACCAGTTGTTGCCATAGGCAATCCATACGAGTTTGACCACACTGTAACAACGGGTGTTGTCTCTGCAACGGAACGTGTTATTGAAGTGCCATACTACTCAAACACACAACCACAGTATGGAGATGATCTCTTTGGATTCTTTGGGGGGATGCAGAGCCAACAGGAAGTAAAGTACAAAAACATATGGGGAGCCATTCAGACGGATGCCGCAATCAATCCTGGTAACTCCGGAGGACCACTGGTTGCCCTCAACGGAAACGTGATAGGGATCAACACGATAAAGAGGGAGGGAGACAACATTGGTTTCGCAATATCATCAAACATAGTCAAGAGGGTTGTGTCCGATTTGATCAAATTTGGTACCGTTTCATGGCCCTTTATTGGCATTGGTGGAGCTACAATGACACAGGAAATCGCTGAAATTGAAGACATTGATGTCGAGTACACACCTGGTGTCTTTGTGGGTAAGGTTGCATATGGACCCGCTAGGGATGCAGATATTCGAATCGGTGATATAATTACAAAGGTCAACGATAAATCAGTTGAATCAATGGAGGAGTTACTCACCTGTATAAGAGAGTACCATGTGGGTGACGAAGTAGAGATAACTTTCGTTCGCAAGGGGAAAACAATGAGGGTGAAACTGGAGCTTGCACCTTATTCTTCAAGCGATATCAGCTGACAACTACCAGAAAAAAGAAACAGCATATCAGCGACCCGAAATTTATTCGGGTCGCTTTTCATTTGTATTGAACTTATGATCAATATACATCGTATTTGTTCCAAATAACCACATAGATACAAAGGAGCAGTACGATGAAGAAGTTACTATCAACTATTCTAACACTTTTAATGGCTATATCGACTCTATATATGGCTATCCCAGTCGATTCAGTAAAAGCCGTGACTGAAAACAAACTCGTATCCGTTACCAGATGGATACCACTTGGTTACGACAGACAGGGTAATACTCTCCAGCGTGGAAACCAGGTTCCATGGCAAAGGGGTAGTACCTGGTGGGGGCGCGCGGGTCATGCCATGCCTGCCACACCAGAATACTGGTCAGTCGTGTATCTTACTGTTGTTCCATCCGGGGGCAGTTCGACCGAAAAAGACAAGGTGTGTTGTATTCTTGATTCAAATGGAAGGGTTTGGTTTGATTCAGATGGATATTTCCACAACCCCTACGAAAGAGACACACCCGATCCACCTGGAGAGTGTCATGAAAGCAATTTCAAACAGGATACAATATCCTCAAACAACACTATGGGGCCCTATGCTGTTGGTGATTATGCAAATTTCTTCCATGATGAGGGTTACTGGTTTACTGACCTGGGTCATGTAAACGGTCCATACTCATTCCCACACGACTTCTCGGGCAGGTGTATGAAGATAGGCAGTGTAGATCTGAATGGGAATGGCAGTGCCCTTATCATGGCAGATGTTATCAGGGCAAACTGCGATCCCAGCATCCGCTTCAACATCTCAGTAGAGACCGATCTCTGGGAAGGAATGATTCCCTCGGTCACTGCCGCCGCCATCTACAACCCAAATGAACCGACAAAGAGTAATGCACAGCGCATACAGAAGTCCACGGTCCTTGGAGCAAAATCTGGAGATTTCCAGGTTCCAGCAACCACATTCCACAACATCAGCCCAGAATACAGAGGCTGGCTGGGTGTTGAGATATTCAGGGATAATGGTGTAAACAACATCAACAACGCCACTGGTTCATGCTTTGAGCAGAACCTTTCTGATGACTACAAAGCCGCAGAGTCCTGCGAAGCGTTCGTTGGAGCATCCGCAACGGGCATCTCCGATACAGACACTGGACTTCCGCTTACAATCTTTCATCCCGATTTCTACTATCATGATGAGGGTGGTGTTGGTTATGGATGCAGTGAAGCCATATACAGGAATATCAATACCGGCCAAGATCCCTTCGGTAACGAGATCGTAAATAACGGTGATATCAGGATGACAACGATCACCGTTCATTCTGGTGGTTCAATTATAACTTTCGATGCGGGAACAGTGGTAACATCTGGAGATACAGACGTCGGATTCATCCTTTCACCCTTCTCCAACACTGGATATTACGATGCTGATTTGGATACAGAGTTTGACGAGAATGAATGGATATACTACGATGGTGATGGCTCAGGAGACGTTACAGCTGGTGACACCCGACTGTCTAACGTTTCAAGATCAGGCAAGGTCTACTACTGTGGAAGTATCGTTGCTGGACCTGAGATCTACATCGAAGAGTTTCGAGTGAGTGGGTTTACCCTTGGGAGAAACGGAAATCCAAGAGCCCTGGACATCGAGATCCTTCCAGGAGAAGCGCCCATCAGCATTGCTGTCGACAGGGAGTTCCAGGTCGAACAGACCTCATCGGTAACCGTGACAATGGATCCTCCACCAGACGAGGACACCAATAACAAAGCATTTGTTGTCCTCACAGATGCGTCTGGATTGAGGAATGTCGCAGGTCAGATAACCTACAATCACCCGACCGTACAGGTCCAGATAACTCCATATGAAGGCTCCTGTGATGAGTGGGGTATAATTCACCCATACACGATCGAGGTCTATTACGAGAAGGGTACAGGCAATCCATCTGATCTGGGTTGGGGTGGACCACCAGATGGTCGATATGGCTACTGGGAAATTCCATCACCAGATATACTCTCCAATTACAATATCAATAATAACTATGACTGCTACTATGTTGGTGAGTTTGATATCAAACCAGAACCGATCGATTTCGACTGTAATGTGGAGTGCCTGACAAACATCAGCAGTAGATTCCCAAACATGACACTGACACTCAAGGACTGGGACAACGAGTATGATGTCAATGATCCCAACAGTGTACCAATCTCAACAATCCACTCCGCAGGTGACATCATAGCCACATACAACGCCAATGGGGCAGGGGTTGAATGGATGTTCACCGCTGGTGATGGTGCAAACAGATACATCGTGCAGGTGAACGACAATGGCAGTTTCCTTTACTGGGAATGGGCAGACAACCAGAGTCCAACACCCGGCTTGGGAGCGATCGGTGCGATTGACCCAGAGGATATGATCATTGGACCTGCTGAAGTAAACAGCTCCAGCGAGGATTTCGAAGACCTCGATTGCTCCGAACGCTTTGTCGAATGTGACATATGCAGTTCAGGATTCCCATACGAAATGGGTGTCGTCACAAAGGGTGACAGCTGGGGTCCATTCAACGGAACCGACTATCCACTCATCGAAACGTATGGCGTACCTGCGTTTGTTTCAACATACAAAACATCACCTTGGGCAGAGAGCGGTGGTCTGGTTCAGGTAGCCGTATACCCCAGGAACTCCTCAAGCAATCTCAGGGTAAGAGTGCATACAACTAACGCTATCTGGGACTACAATAGCTCAATCACCCACCCACCATATTTTGTAACATCATCAGCAGTAGGAACTGATTACTGCGGTGAATTTATCATAGGCAGAGACTCCAGTAGCACTGGTTCTGGAAGTGGTTCTGGTGGTAGCTCTGGTGGGGGAGGCTCTGGTGGAGGTGCAGGCGGGAACATAACAGATGCCTACATCAACTTCATCGAATTCAGGGTTATCGATCACTCACTGCAGTATTCAAACGTCAATTATACAGCGGGATCGAATCCACTGTCACCCTTTGACTCACCAACACCACAGATTCAAACACCCTACGATCCAATCTGTTATGATCTCGTTCGAGAATTCAGGTGCTATCCGGGCGGGCAAACACATCCGCTTCGAATCAGAGGCACACAGATGGGTGACGGCAGAAGCGCTTATCCGGCAATATGGGCAAACAAATATGTTAAGCTTGGTACAGAGTTTACACCACTTACTGACTACGGCATATACTTCATGCTCGTGGATGGAACGGGTTCCTCTCTTTCGTTCACAGCAACCGACAGCGACCACAAGATTAGACGTATAGAAGTTGAAGGTCCCTTCAAAACTCCAGTTCTCCCGATGGACTATGAGGACAACGAGTACAATGGTCTGCGTGGATGCCCAGTCAGGTATGATTATTCAGGCAGAATAATCGTTGATACGACGAATTGGAATGACTATGAAATTGCTCCCGATGACTACACACGCGTTATCAATCCAGGTCTGCAAGACAGCTACACATATTCCAGCTCCAACCAGCGACTTGCCCAGAACAGAGACCTGGACTACTCGATGGTTCAAGGTTCAGTGTTTGTGTTTGATGAGCTGATCCCCGTGGACGTGGGGGTTCTGTCAATTGAGGTAGAACTTGCCAATGGTACCCGAAGGAAATGGGAGGACTGCTGTCAGGAGTATCGAATTGTAGGCATCCCAGTACACGCACTCCACATAGAAGGTGCGGCAACCAGCATCGGTCTCGGCACAGACAATATCGTTGATGTGAAGATAACCGAGGAGTTGGACATTCAGCAGTATGCTGAGTGCAACGATGCCCTGGTTTTTGCCTGGCAGGACAGGGGCATAAGGACCAATGACGGTTCCAGCCTCTTTGAGGGTGCAGGTGATGGCTGGATAACGGGTAGCCCGTCCTCCTCCTATGGTTCGGGTTCAAGTGGCTCATACTCCAGATACGATGACATAAACGGTGACGGTCGCATCTCCTTTGATGCATACGAGACTGAGTTGATAGGTTCATACAACATATCATCTAACACATGGGTTGGTGGTATCATCGATGCAAGGACATACCAGCGGAACAACGGTCGTTACATGTTCGACATGAGTGAGGATAACGGCTGTAGCATCGAGGACTTTGGTTGGGACTTTGACGGTGACCATATCATCAGCGATGAAGAGCGATTGCCCGTTCACCTTACAGCTTATAAGTATGGTGATGATAATAATGACAGGAGCTTCGCCCCATTGTGGCAGGTGCCTGGGAACAACAAGTATTTCTCTCATGAGGTGTACGTTGCAGGAGAGATAACCATGCAACCGATGCCCGGTGGAGGTATCCCAAAGGATCCCAACATAACAGTGAACGTTAATCCACCCATCCTTACTGCGGGTGTTTCACCCGAGATGATCAATCCCGACAGCCCACTGACTCTAACCATTACCGATGACAGCGGCAGACCAGTTGATCTCACAAAAAACGGCACACTTTCAAACGAAGAGGCTATGAACTACATCACCCAGAAGAGACCTGACAAGGTGAGTGAGTATTACTGGACAACCACTTCCCTGGCAAACGATGATGACACAGTCTCAAACAACCAAGCGCTTTTTGGTTTCTCACCCATTAAATATGACTTCTCGAAGGCGCGTGAGGGAATTTATAAATTCGAGGGATTCGTGGCAAATGATGAGGGTGAGATAAATTTGAAGGTGGTTACACCTGATTACAACGGCTGGGGCAACGGTTCAGTCAAGATTGGCAAACCATCCGTGAGTTTTGAGATAACAAACCTCGAATCCGATCACCAGGTTACAATGAAGTATCCTGAGGATGATAAAGCAACACTCACAGCGCTTGACCAGAGGATTTACAAGGTGAAAGCAATAGTAAGAGATGCTGAGGGGAACCTGATAAAGGGTATATCAAACCTGCCCGGCAAGATGGGTTCGGCCACTGACTTCACTCGCTTTACACCATTCATGGTCAAATCTGGAGTCGTTGATGAGAATCAACCTGCTTCGTACAATCACCTTGCGGTATCTGTAACAGACGATGTCACTCCCAATATGAACAGCATTGCTCCAATGAATATGTACTATAAAACTGGTACTGAGATGGACGGAATGCATATGGACCTTGATAAGTGGGGTACCGGTTGTATCTACAACTCAAAGATGGCGGGTAACTACTACGTGGCTGACTTCAATGGTGACAGCATGATTGATTACAAGGACTCTCTAAACATAGACAAAAACGGTTCTGCCACATTCTATGTGTTTACCGATTCCGAGTTCGGTCTTGGAGGATTTGTCGGTGCCAACAAAGCAACTGTTGTCAAAGGAGATGTCGCTGGAGACACCCCGCGTTCACAGTCAGTCTCATTCAATCCACTTCTGCGTTATGCACCAGATGGCAAGTTTGCCCTTGACTGGGACACACCTGCCGAAACGTATCTACCCATCAAGAGACCATCGATTCGAATTTATGAAGACAAGACAGGACAGGAGTGGGGTTCTGAGTTCTTGAGTGCCTCTAACTACGACCTTGTCAACAAGGCAGACAACGTGCTTGTTGTGAAGGTATCACCCAGTTCACCGCTTGAAACTGACCCAATTGAGGAAGGTTCGATAATCGAGTTGTCTTCGGTTAACTCCAGCAAGAGCGTGACTGAGGAGACCAAGAGGGATCCAGAGAACAGCACCAATACATACGCAAAGATACACTTTGAACCGAGGGTGATAGGAGAATCAAACGTCAAATTGAAGTACAAAGCAAGCTCTGCCTTTACAGAGGAGATGATTGAATCAGACGAAGTGCTCACTTTTGATACTGTAAAGGGTGCAGTGCTTGACGTTGTCTATTCGGGCGTATTCTACCCGGGACTCATAAAGACTGTTTCTGTAAACGTAGAGATTGCTGGCTCATTCGGCAAACCGCTTATAGATGTGCCGGTTTCCCTTACAGGCGCGGGTGTAAACATGCAGGCAAACACAAACGCCGAGGGACAGGCAGAGTTTGATGTGCTTCCAACAAAACCTGGCAAGATAGAGATCAGACTGCTTGGTGAATATAAGGCAGTCAATCCTGAAGTGATAGATGTAATCTCATCATCTCAAGCACCGACTATTCAGCTTGAGGAATTTGATCAGTTAACAAGAGAATCTGAGATGACTATAGCTGGAAAGACCTCACCAGATGCAACCCTGTCGATGAACAACAAACCCATAAGCATTTCAGCGGATGGTTCCTTCTACCTGAATGTTACTCTCAGCGAGGGAGAAAACGCATTCGAAATCGTTGCCTACAATCCTATTGGCACAAAGGCAGAGAAAACAATTATCATCACTAGAGACACTCAGCCACCCGTCATCACAGCCAATCCACCGTTGAAGAAGGATCTGGTTGATGCTACTGAAGCTGTTGTATCGATTGAGCTAAATGAGGATGCAGAAGTGACTATCGATAATGAAACGTACAACCTGAAAGAGGGAGTAAACGAAATCACAATACCCATCGGGGACGGAGATAATGAGTTATTAATCAACGCATCCGATGCTTTGGGCAACTCATCATCAACGACTCTGCACATTAAAAGCTATAGACTAAGAACCATAATATTGAAGATTGACAACCCCATCATGCTTGTTGATGGAGAAGTCACAATACTGGATACTGCACCTTACATCTCATCAGCTAACAGAACCCTCGTACCAGTGCGCGCTATTTCACAGTCATTTGGCGCTGATGTTGGTTGGGATCAGACAGCCAGAAGGGTAACCGTGAAGCTCGATGATATCGATCTCTCTATGGTTATAGGCAGTGACACCGCTGTTCTAAATGGTGAGTTTATCGAGATTGACCAGCCACCAGAGATTGTCAATGGCAGAACAATGGTACCATTCAGATTTATCGCTGAGTCTCTCGGTGCTGAGGTTGCGTGGAACGCTTCAGACAGAGAGATAACGATGACTCGATACTACTGATATACTCAAACGGGTACTATACATTTTGTTGTCCCAAGTCGGACAACTTTGATTGAACTAGTGAAAGAATCCCTGCCTAATGCAGGGATTCTTTCATATTATCGACTTGTCTAGAATTGATCCTTCAGTTTGCATATGATTTCATTATCAGTATAATTAGACCATGGCACGAATACTCCTTGGTTTGGCGTTTGGCGCACAGGATGTCAAGGCAGTTGCCATTGACATAAACACCGGTATCATGGTTGGTCACGTAACGGAAGCATATCAGATTGGAGTCATCACCGGCAAACTACCCAACTGCACTAAGATACCTTCAACTTTTGTACTCGCTGATCCCGCTTCATGGATAATGTCTATGTCAAAAGTCGTCAATAGGTTGATGGATGAAACGGGTATCCCGGCGTCAGAGATCATCTCTCTGGGTGTTTCAATGGACAGCTGTGTTGTTTTACCCACTGATTCCTTGGGTATACCTTTATGCATGAAAGAGAACCTTGCGGGGAAACCACATGCATGGCCCAAGTATACCACACATCTAGGAGCAATCAGCCAGGCAGAGCGTTTGACGGAAATTGCCCGTGATCGTGGGGAACCGTTCCTTGAACACACAGGCAACCGCGTCAGCTCCGAGTGGCTATGGCCTCGTCTGCTTGAGATAATTGAGGACTCACCTGATGTTGCCGCAGAAACCGAATGGTTTATTGAAGGAAGTGATTGGATTGTGTGGCAGTTGACCGGCAGACAGATAAGGAACAGGTGCTCTGCTGGTTACAAAGGATGTTATGTCGAAGATGTCGGCTATCCAAGTGGGAGTTTCTTTGAGAGTATCTCCTTTGACTTTGCAAGTATCGCAGAGAAAATAAAAATAATTGAAGTAATACCCCCCGGTCGAAAAGTCGGCGGTCTCATACCTGATGCTTCAAAGAAACTTGGTCTGAAACCAGGGCTACCGGTTGGAGCAGGAGTCATATCAAGTCATGTTGGAGTTGCTGGTTGTGGTGTTTATGAACCAGATGTACTTACTTTAATTTTTGGTGACTCAACAGCTCAGATGATTATGAGCGATGAGGAGAAGATATTTGAGGGCTATTCCTGTTGCGTCAGAGACGGCATCATCGACGGTTTCTGGGGATTTGAGGCTGGTCAGCCCGGTACTGGTTCAACCTTTAAGTGGTTTACAGACATCCTAGCCCCATCTGAATTGACACAGAGAGCCCATCAAGCGGATGTTGACAAGAAGGTCATTCTTGACAGATGGCTGTCAGAGGTAAAACCAGGCTCCGGTGGTCTTCTTTCACTTGATTGGTTCGATGGTAATAAAAGCGTGCTCTTCAACCCATATCTTCGGGGTATTATGTCTGGCTTGAATCTTAAAACAACACCATCGGAGATATACAAATCGATTGTTGAAGCGACAGCCTTTGGAACAAGGAGAATCATTGACGCCTTTGAAGATGGTGGTTTGAGGATAAAGAAGATTGTTGCCACCGGAACTCTCCCCTTCGAATCACCGACAGCATTGCAGATCTACTCTGATATAACCGGATACACAATTGAAGTGCCGGACACTCCAGAGGCGGTTGCACGTGGAACCGCTATTATCGGAGCAATGTCGGTTGATATGTCCAAACTTGGTTACAAGAATAGGGAAGAATACTTCGAAGCAATGAAGCCCCCCAAACACGATCTTTTTGAACCAAATCAGACAAATGCAGACGTCTACATGCCAATCTATGATCGTTACAAGGAGATGTACGATACGTTTGGTCACTAAATGATTTTTGTCATTCAATTTTCTCAGGTGTAATAAATTGGTACCAAAAAATGAGAAACCCCAACCAACATTATTGGCCAGGGGTTTCTTCAGGTTTTCAAACTAATTAGTCCGGTATTGTGAACACGACGTCCACGTCCCTTGTGATAAAGGTAACATTGTCTTCAGCATCAGTCATTTCAAATTTTATGCTGAACCTCGCTTTGATGCGTTTTCCTCCGTTTGCTTTGAGCCTGTCGATGATTTCAACGGGGACATAATACTTTATATTCCAGGAGGGCATCCCTACATAGACATTCTGGATTTTCTTCTCAACTTCCTTTTCTCCAATGTAAGCGTCACTGTTATCTGCATCATACCACGTCACTCCATACTTTGTCATTCGAATCTCACCAACACCCTGCCGCAAGAAGGTTATCCTGTTAAACACCTCAAGCATTCCATTCCGTTTCCATTCCTGATCAGTGACTGTAGCTTCATATGTTACATCAAGATCAGCTTCCTCAACACACGTAACGTTGCATACAAGAGTCTTACTCAAACTGCATGCATTCAATCTAACTGATATCCTGCATGTATCACCAGGCTTTGTTTCTTCGCTACCTTCAACCCAGATTATAAGATTGTATGTCTCCTCTCCGGGATTGAGGGTAAATGTCTGTTTGAGTTTGTTCTCTTTAAAACCAGTCATCCAATCATCATCTGTTCTTTCAACCCTGACAGCGAACAACTGTGCGGTCTTGCTTTCATTCTTAATGATTATCGGAAGATAAACCTTGTTGCCTTGTATCATATCAACGCTCATTTTCTCAGTTTGTGAATTGAACCATATTGCTTTAAATCTGCATTCCCGTCTTTTTTTGATATTGAATTCACGCTCAAGAGTTTTGGTCGTTTTGCCACAATCAACCGTCACAACAACCGTAGATTCACCTATCCTCGATTTAGGTGGTATCTGATATGATACCCTCACGTCTATGAACTCACCACTGTTGATACTCGCATCATACATATCCAGATACGCAATAATAGGTTCTCCTTGCACTTCTATTTCTAGGGTGAATGAGGATTGGATATTACCAAAATTCCATATCCTGAATGATTCGAACCAGTTATCTTCAGTTTCAACCGTCGAAGTGGTCCTATCAGAAAGCCATTCCAATTCAAATGTGCACTCTAGTAACTTGCAGGTGAGGTTCCAAGAGATCGTTTTTGTTTCGCCGCAGGCAATGACATTAACCTTCACTTTAATCGATTCTCCATCAGAAGTATCTTTTGGGGGGGATGCTGATATTGGTATTATTATTGAATCATCAGTGCTGATAAATATCTTATCACCTTTAGAGTAACCCTTGAATCCAACCGTCCATATCTGGGAACCACTAGTATTACCTGTAACGTCATAATCTATTATGAAACCTTGTTGCCTACTGCTAGTGTTCTTAATTTCAAGATTCCTGATAATATCCGTCCCCGGGTTTACATCATCTCTTATACTAGCACCTTCACCATCCCATACCACTTCATATGAGCAGTTTGGAGCTGTTACAGTTATATTAATGGTAATTACTCTTATCTGAACACCGGATTGTATTGTTATATCTATTGCACAATTCTCGCCTGCTGGAACACTCTCATTAGGCATAACAGAAACAGACATCGGTACAGACTCTTCAGACTCTACTTCAAGCCAGGCAGGTGAATCTGATCCAATAAAACTCACATCCCAATTCGATTGCACCTTACCGATAGATACCTGAGCTTGGATGGTATCGTCAAATAGATTTGCCACTTCAAAATCAAATGTCGACTCCGTACCCCTCATTATTTCTGCATCTAGAGTGTTCAAACCTGGAGAATTACTCCAATTAACCTCAAATAGCCACGGGTTTGGAGTGAGATCTGCTTCAAGACAGAAATCCTCTATACTTATTCCATTTCTGAGAAGCTCTACACAATAACTGTAGGAAATGCCTGGTTCGGCTGTATCATCAGTAATAATCACTTCTGGATTTGATATATCAACAATCAGGGAGTTAACCACTTCATCATCTCTGAGTAGCTGGAGTTCTACATTGGAGTTCTTTGGATTGAATGCAATATCAGAGTTAATCCTCGTCTGAAATGATACTGTCCCGACTCCATCCTCCTGGACGGTTTCGTAGGTCACCTTTTCTAATGCTTTTGAAACACCACAAGGACAATCAAACGACGTCTTTCCCTTGAAATTATGCGATGATACAATCATTTTCTCACCAGAGTCATCATTGATCATCCAACCGGCAGGCCTGCCATGCGGTAAACGGACAATAAGATCCGCCTTGCCATTAACACACAGACTACCTATCTGTTTACCTGCAGGGGAATTCAGGATTGGAAGGTTCATTCTAAGCATTGGGTTTGGAGTCAATGGAATATTCTTCGGTAGAGCAAAAACCTTGAAACTTCCAAAATAATGGTCGTTATCCATGAAGTTAAGGTTTAAATACCTTGGTTTTGGAGAGTTCTCAATCTCAAGATTAAGTATGTCTTCGCCTATAGTTTTACTTTTACTGTTCATATTCCAAGATGTTGTACCAGCTTCCTTAACGCTGAAGAAACCGTTAACGGGGCTACTACAATCAGTAACTCTCGAAGTATTTCCGACTGGTCTTAGATCAATCATTTCAAACCCAATGTTTGTAAACTGATCTTCAAGCCCTGGACAGCTTGAGCCTGGGAAAAAGCCACAACCATCCTCAAGAGAAACACTCAATGTATTGTCACCACCAATATCAAAGGAAAAATCGACAAGCGAAGAAAGCAACGTAAGTGATATACTTACTGCCTGTGAGGTGTTATCCTCACTGTGATTGGTGAAAGACAATTCAAAATCGCCTTTAGCCAATGAACACACTTCACAGCCTGGAGGGTTTGGTACATTAACACTTACGACCTCGCATTTTGCATACATTGGGATATTGCGTATTGACCAAGCTACTGAACTTCCATCAATCCTAGCTATTGGTAACGATATATCGTATTGGAGAGAGTCTTCTTGAGACTCCTTTCCAAAAATATCAAATCCAGCAAGCATGAATGTAGCATCAACGATATCTTTGTTATCTGTTACTAGTACAACCGTATGGAAATCAGACATGTTGCTCATGTTTGATTTGCATGACACATCAAATGCCTGAAGTCCTTGCTCATTGGGTTCCAACCAGTAAGTCAGATTTGTCAGATTGAGTGGTCTTCCTATAACATCAGTGTAGTCCATCAGAGGAATAGCTTTATTCCTGTCACCATCAAAAACGAGTACTTTCGCTCCTTCGATAAACGCGTTCAGAGGATCATCACCTATGATGAGAGTGACTGAATCAATGGATACGATCTGACCAAGCGAACACCTGCCCAGAGATGAGAGACCCTTAATCGCTCTTTCAACAGCTTTCGGGGTGTACATTGGGAAGACTATATCTATGCGCTTCTCTGAACCAATCCAACTCACTTCGCCTTCAAGGTTCTCAGCAACAAATCGGAAGGGAAGCATTGTTCGACCATTGATGATCTTAGGAACAATCTCTGGATTCTCATTGATCTGTTTTTGATTGCCATCTACGACTGCCACACCATTCCCTATAGACAACGAAAGATGGTGAGGAGGGAGATCGACTGTCACTGATTTTGTTGCTCCATCCCAACCGATTGTTCCACCTATCGCCTCAACTATGGGTCTTATCGACACAAAGGTGTTTCCTTGCTGAATGACCGGCTCTGTGTCAATCGGAGTTACATCACAATCAACAGCCATTTCTTTCTTGCCAATCCACAACTTTATTATTACGGAGTCTGTCTCTTCACACTCATCTGGGATGTAAACTGGAAGTGTTGCAGAACGCGCGGCTATCCTCCCGTCACCACCCACAACCATGATTGAGTAATTATGGGCACCAGGATTAGGATTATCTGTGTAACTGGTTTCTGAAGGTTTCAACGTAGCGACAGGTTCGCTCTCATCAGTATAATCACGATAAACATAAATGGTTGATGCAGATATGCTCTCCCAACTCAATTCAACCATACCTTTTGAAGGTTCTGCCTTGACCTCAATAAACGCGGGGCTCGTTTCTCCAAAAGCCACAGTTGGGAACGCTATCGAACCTAGTAGTAACGCTAAACACAATGCAAACGAAACATACCTGCTCATATACACCTCCGCCAATAGAATAATTGAATTGGTTTGAGTGGTCAATGTTAAATGCTAACCTCTGAATAACCAAGCTTTACCGAATCTAATCATAGAAAGAATATCTTAAGTATTTAATCGTTAGATATTTCAGTATTTACCAAGGTATATTCTCTTTGCACCTTCCTTTGTGAGTTGAGGATTGCCTGGAATTATACCCTCTATAGCTTTCTGCTCAAACAGATCTCCCACAAATCGCGTAGCCATACGTTCGGGAATGCCCATCTCTTTGAGTGAAGTTAGACAGTCAATGGATCCGAGAAATCCCCTCATATCATCAGTAACATTTGAAACGAACTTTTCGAAGCGGCTGGGGAAATGTTTCTCGACATACTCAAGCGTGGGAAGAAGCAAGTAAGCGAGTCCCAACCCATGAGGAATATCGTAATGTGCTGACATAATATGCTCCATCCAATGCATGAGGAAACCACCTGACCTGCCATTGTTTGGCATACCGCTTAGAGCTACTGCAGATGCCCATGAAAGCTGTGAACGAGCTGTAAGGTCATTACCCTCGATTAATGCTTGTGGAAGATACTCCATGACCGTCTTCATAACTCCTTCACTTACATAATCCTGAACGGGTGTGTGCTCATCATCCGTTGTAAGATATGTTTCCAATACATGAATTATGATGTCAACTCCACCATACGCTGTGTGGTTTGGAGGTGTGCTTGCTGTCAGTTCGGGATCCATTATCGAAACCTTAGGGAATATAAACGGTGAGTGGAAACCAAACTTCTCTTTTGTTTCCCAGTTCGTTATCACAGCACCAGCGTTAAATTCTGACCCAGTCGCGGCAAGGGTTGGAAGTAACACAACAGGTAATGCGGATTCTGCTTTTACCTCTTGCTTGACGTAAGACCAGACAGGTTTTTCCCCACTTGCCGAAACAGCGATGAGTTTGCTGGCGTCCATAACTGAACCACCCCCCACTCCAACTACACAGTCGCAATCATTCTCGCTGGCAACAGCCACCGCTTTATCACAGGTTGACTCCCTAGGATTTGGTTCGATTCCATAGAAAGGGGTTGGTTTTAATCCACATTCTTTGAGTATGTTCAAGCACCGACTATCCAGCCCGGTCTCTTTGGCTGAGGTCTTACCAAAAACAACTAGAGGTCTCTCACCTATCGCCTTTGTCTCAACTCCGAGTTTGGTTGTCTCACCAATACCGAAAATGATCTTCACCGGATTGTAGAATACGAAATTTTTCATACTAATAATGTACCTTGTTGTGGTCCAATTGCCAACCCCCCTTGAAAAATCTTACTTATAAATAAAATCCTTAACATGGATGAATTTAAAATCATTTCAGGTGGACAAACAGGAGTAGATAGAGCCGCACTGGATGTTGCAATTACGCGGGGTATTCCTCACGGGGGGTGGTGCCCTAAAGGCAGAATTGCCGAAGATGGGCGAATTGAAGATTATTACAAACTGGTTGAAACAGAATCCGAGGGATATATTCAAAGGACAGCAATGAATGTCATCGACTCGGATGCAACACTGATAATATACTATGAAAAGCTATCTGGTGGGACATTGTTGACAAGGGAGATTGCAAAGAAAGAGAACAAACCGTATCTCACAGTTGAGCTTAACAAGAAGACAACACAAGTAAAAGTGGATAAAGCTTTGAAATGGCTTTGTATTCAAAAACCACAAATACTAAACATTGCAGGTCCAAGAGCATCTTCTAGACCCGAATTCTATTCAGTTGCTAAGATGTTTATCGAATCGGTTCTATCACTTTACCTCTGGGAATAACTAAGATTTCGTAATTTTGTCTAGGTATTTGACAATAAAAAAAGGTGGTATGTTATCTACATTGATATGAGAGGAGATAAGTATGGAAAGAACAGAGAGTAAAATCGTAGAAACTGCCCCACAAGATGAGAACGATGTTATACAAAATCTACAGAGCTTCGGATGGAATCTTCAGAATAGACAAGAATTGCGTTTTGAAGGAAATTCTCGAACAACCCCCGATATGTTGTCTGGATTCGGTGGAATAGAATCGAGTACAACAACAACCGAAATTCATCACTACGTAAAATTACATTTCGTCAGAAGTATGAATATACCAAATCTCGATGAAATACATGATCTAGAGAACGAGTATTTTAACTTATCAATACCAGATAAACCGAAATTGTTCCCTGTTGGTCTTTGGCTTTGGATAATACTTTCTTTAATTTACGGAATTGTACTCGTGATTTACGCCATTTATTATTTACTATCCTATAAACCATCACTTGAGAAATGGAATATGTATGCACGTGCAACTATCAAAAGAGCAAATGAAATAGAACAAGAGATACCGGTTTTACTACAAGGATAGTGATATATGGAATTTAAATACGTGTTACTAATAGCTGGTCTAGTTTGGGTGTTTGTTAATGGCAATATGTTTGCGATTATCTGCAATGAACAAAAATGGCTGATTAATTGGAATCCAATTGCCATTTTTGTAATAAGTTTATTCATGTGGTAGTATGTTATAATATGGTGCATCCAGCACTTCTCCGCACTTACAACTGAATTTAAACTCAAGTTTTTTGCTTTGCTAGCCACACTGACATTGGGGATCATTGGAGCTTTGACATACACTTAAAACGTTTGACAAATGAATATTCTAGACAGACGTTCAAAGTGAAGGTTGTATGATTTTGTTTGGAATTAATTACTGCTATCGACCGTTGATTTCACCTTGGATACAAATTCTTCAACGGCTGTTGCATCGATTTTTGGTTCTTCCAGCTTCTCTGATTCAACAATCTTCTTCATGATTGAGCGTTCCAGAAGGTTCATCTTGTCCCACTTGAGCAACGCACCAAGGTGCGCTATCTCAATTGCATTCTCCCTGATTGCCTTCGGAAAGCCCTTTTTAACCTGCTGGTCAAATTTTTCTCCCTTGTTCATACAGCAAACAAAGAACGCCATCTGCTTGTCCTCTAGCTTCCTGAGGTTCACCTTCATGAAACGGATCAGATGAGCATGCAGGTTGCCCATTCGGACAGACCCACCAGCAATTATCAGATCGTAATCCCTTACATCAGGGTTTGAATTCTTCGACAGGTCTACGATGTCGGGTGAATCAAAGTGTTCAGCAATCATACTAGCGCATTTCTCACTCGTGCCTGATTTGGTTGCAAATGCTATCAGTGTCTTCATAGTACTCCCCCTACTTCGTATACCTGCATTATGCCATAAAAACGACAGCCCCGCAAGTGCAATGTAAACCTACGGGGCAGTCTGTAAGTGTCTTAGTGTTTATTATTACTACTTTATGTCTACAACAGCGCCAACAGCAGACAGCTTCTCTTTGATCTCGTCGGCTTCCTCTTTTGAAACCTTCTCTTTTACGGGCTTTGGAACGGCGTCCACAAGGGCTTTTGACTCCTTGAGTCCAAGTCCTGTTATCTCCTTGACAGCCTTGATAACTGGAATCTTCTGCTGTCCAACTTCTGCGAGAATAACATCAAACTCTGTCTGTTCCTCATCGGAGGCTTCTCCACCTGCTCCAGGTGCTCCACCTGCCATCATCACGGGTGCGGCGGCGGCTGATACATCAAACTTTTCCTCGATGGCTTTAACCAACTCAGAAAGCTCGAGTACTGTCATCTTCTCGATTGTTTCGAGTATCTCTTCTTTTGTCATTTCGTTTCTCCTTTTAGTTTCAAACTACGTTGGCTATGCAACCTTTTCCTTCTGTTCCCTTACGGCACCGAGCACTCTTGCGATGCCTGTAATGTTTGCCTGCAGTACACGCGCAAACTTGACGATTGGACCATTGAACGCCTGTGCAACCATACCCAGTAACACTTCTCTTGGTGGAATTGAAGCCAGAGCAACTACTCCGCTCTTGTCAAAGACCTTACCTTCCATAACACCGCCCTTGATCAAAAGCTTCTTCTTATACTCTTTGGCAAAATCCGATAGAATTTTGGCAGCGCTTGGTGCTTCATCCATTGCAAAGGCGGTTGTTGTCGGACCAGTGAGGTACTCATCCAGTCCTTCCAGCTTTAAATCCTCAGTTGCCTTCTTTACTAGAGTGTTCTTGTATACCTTCAGCGTTACACCGGTTTCTCGGCACTGTTTCCTAAGCTCTGTGATCGGTTCAGCTGTAAGTCGCTGAGAATCGATGATGATGATACCCTTTGCTTCATCCCAAAGCTTTCTTATCTCTTTAACTCTTTCTACCTTCTCTTGTCTTGTTAGCAATTCCTTCCTCCTTTCTGTGAGTACTAAAAAAGGTCACGCCAGGTTAGACGTGACCTTTTGTCTCATTGTCGGTCAAGTGGTCATAACCTCGGCGAGTGATCAGCTAACTCTGACCTTTAAACCTTTTCAGTACTCACTGTCTTTGGTCACCTCCCCGTTTGTGGGGAGTTATTACATTAAGCTACTCTGCTATGCTGTTACAAATGCTCTGGCCTTGGCAACATCCAACTTGATACCGGGGCTTTGTGTGAGGCTGAGTGATATAGACTCGATGAATGCACCCTTCAATGATGCCGGTCTAGCTCTGAGAATCGTTTGAAGCAAAGTTGTGATGTTTGATACAATCTGATCCTCGGTGAAACTGATCTTTCCAAGCATCACATTCATGTTTGAGAACTTGTTGACCCTGTACTCTATCCTACCAGCCTTGAACTCGGTTATTGCTTTACCAATATCCATTGTCACTGTACCAGACTTGGGGTTTGGCATGAGTCCTTTTGGACCGAGCAACTTACCAAGACGTCCAACAGATCCCATCATATCAGGTGTCGCAATGACCAATTCGAAATCAAACCAACCGCTTTTTATCTTCTCTACTGTCTCATCGTCTGCTATGAAATCAGCGCCAGCATTTTTAGCCTCTGCTTCTTTCTCACCTTTGGCAAATGCGAGTATGCGAATCTTCTTACCCGTACCGGCTGGAAGCGAGACTGTGCCTCTGATGTTCTGATCGGCCTGCTTTGGATCAACACCAAGCTTCATGGCTATCTCTATCGTCTCGTCAAACTTGCTTGATTTCAACTCTTTTAGAAGCTTGACAGCCTCAGAAATCTCATACAGCCTGTCCCTGTCAACCTTCTTTTCGAGCTCTCTTAATCGTTTACCCTTCTTCATCATTGCCTCCTTGCGGTTCAAACGAGTATTACTCTCCCGCAATAAATCGTTTATGCTTCTATCTCAACACCCATGGACCGAGCGGTGCCTTCGACCACTCTCATGGCTGATTCAATATTGGCTGAGTTGAGATCTGGCATCTTTATCTTTGCTATCTCCTCAACCTGAGCCTTCGTCATCTTGCCAACCTTCAGTTTGTTAGGTTCACCCGAGCCTGACTTGATCTTGCAAGCCTTCTTTATAAGTACGGAAGCGGGTGGCGTTTTTGTTATGAAGTCAAAGGATTTGTCTTTGTATATGGTTATAACGACAGGAATAACCATTCCCTGTTTGTCCTTTGTCTTATCATTGAAGTCCTTACAGAACTGCATGATGTTGATTCCACGCTGTCCGAGTGCCGGCCCAACTGGGGGCGCAGGATTTGCCTGTCCCGCTGGTATCTGAAGTTTAAGGTATCCGTCTATCTGCTTGGCCATCTATTCATTCTCCTTGCTAAATAACCTCTATGTTTACAAAGTCAAGCTCGACTGGCATTTCCCTGCCAAACATCGAAAGCCTTACCTTTGCCTTTTCTCTCTCATCGTTTATTGATTCAACGACACCTATCATTTCGTTGAATGGTCCACCAACTACCCTTATCGAGTCTCCAACCTTGAAGTTGATGTTCGCTTTGGCTTCCTCGAAGCCTACTCGTTCGAGCATCTGATCAACCTCTGGTCCCTGAAGTGGGAGAGGTTTTCCACCAGAGCCAACAAACCCTATCACTCCAGGAGTATTTCGAACTACATACCAGGACTGGTCTGTCATAACCATCTCCACCAGCACATAACCGGGGTATACCTTCTCTGGCAATATCTGCCTCTTACCGTCCTTCAGTTTAACCTGGAAATCCACCGGTACCTCAACCCTGAAGATCAGATCCTCCATGTTCATGGACTGGACCCTCTGAGTCAGGTTGATCTTGACCTTGTTCTCATATCCGCTGTAGGTGTGAAGTATGTACCAATGTCGCTCGGGAAGGGGCATCTGTTGCTATCTTTCCTTTATTGATTCGTCTCGGGAGTTGTAGTTTCTACTGGAAATTCCATACCCTCTGGCAAACCAGGTGTAGCTGATTCTTCACCCTCTTCTGGTGTTTCAGCAGGTCTGTTAGCTTCCATTATAGCTTCGTATTCTTGTCTGGTTCTCTCAGAATCTACAATCCTGTCCTGCATGTATATAAATGCACTATCAAAAGCCCAAAGCAAGACTGCCCAAATCATTATGAATCCAACAACTATAGCCAACGCCATTCTCAACCTGCTCCAAGTTGGCCATACAACCTTGGTAGTGAGTTCATACCAAACATCCGCGAGGAAATTTGATCTCTTTTTCTTTACCATTATCCTCCTCACTGGCAGGTCAGGAGGGACTTGAACCCCCAACACCCGGTTTTGGAGACCGGTGCTCTACCAATTGAGCTACTGACCTACTTTCCTGTGCTTGTCTCTCAACGGAAGGTGAATTCTACCATGAAGGGTGGTACTGTCAAGGATTAAGGTTAACCTCTTGCGCATTCAACTTGAATTTGTAGATTGAGGACGTATAATGATTAACAATGGATAGGGGAAGTCTGTTCTTTGATCAGGTCAAATACAAGAAGATGAAATCAAGAGAGACTAAAAACAAAGCAATGTCAATTGCGCTCATAGCAATATTGAGTGGATGCCTGATACTGGGCGTATTGGCGTATATAACCCTTCCGGCATGCTTTTCTAACAAGCTAGCCAAGTCTATTATATCCAGTAACGTTGATACAAGTGTGCGGTCAATTGAGATATCTGCAGACAAATACAGTCAATATGTTGCAACAGCAAAACGCTCAATGGATGTTTCGACTCAGCTACAATCATACGGTCAGTGCATAATCGATAAAAGAATAGAACAACAGAGGTTGGAAGAAGAAAGACGCAAGCTCGAGGAGCAGACTACCAGTAAAAAAAGTTATGCAGACTCAAAAACAATAACAAAATCAATACCGTCTTCTACGAAAAAAGGGACTTTTGCCATGGGTGGGGACAACAAACCCGCCTCAATAGACGGCATCGAGAATTTTATACCTGTTACACCAGAAAACCTTGATCCAAATGGCAACTATGGCATACCTGAGTACTGGCCCGTCCAAGGATGTGAGGTATCCTCAGAGTATGGATACTTGCCTGAGCGAGGCAGATTTCACGCAGGAGTTGACCTTGTAGCCGACAAGGGGACGCCCATCTGCGCGGCAGGGGCTGGCAAGGTCATAAGGGTTGCCAATTCCTTTGGCGGGTACGGCATGTGCATTGACATCCAGCACTCGTCTGGATACATAACCAGATACGGTCACTTGTCAGGTTTTTATGTCTCTGTCGGTGATTTTGTGAATGCGGGCGATTGGATCGGCGCATGTGGTTCAACCGGTCGCTCAACCTGCCCTCATCTCCACTTTGAAGTTCACAAGGATGGAAGCAGTATGAATCCAGAACACATAAGCCTCAGCTGGACCGGCAAACCATAACCGATTTATTAATAACTACAATGACTTTGATAGCCTGCTTCTTCTGTCATCCCATGATTTCTTGGTCAATCGGAGGACCTTTGTGCCTCCTGTTTGTGTGCCAAAGGTTGTGAATCCCAAGGAAAGTGCGAGTGAAAGGCTTCGGGTGTTTTTTGGGGTGATATATGTATCCACATAATACAGGTCAGAGCGAGTAAATATCTCATTTAAAACGAGCGTGCAGGCTTCCTTTCCCAAACCCATCCCCCACATTTTTTTATTGCCTATGAGTATGAACAATTCAGCACGCCTCTGGGCATCATACACATGCGCAGTAATATCTCCGATGATCTCGCCGTCAACATCAACAGCCCAGACGTAGTCACCATGCTCCATTCTCTTTTTCAGCCATTTATGGCACTCTGAAAGAGCACGATTGTATGCCACCTTTTCTGGGATAACTGTCTCAGGGAAACCCATCATGGACAGTATCTGCGGATCAGTCATCCAATGAGCTCTAATCCTAAGGTCATCCTCAACCAGGGGACGCAACAGAACTAATCCGCCCTGCAGTACCTTTTTCAACTCTGCTGTCATCCAAGTTCTCCTGATTACAATAGTAGTACATATACGGATATTTACAATATATATTTTGTATCCGAAATGTAAACTCACCTATGCAGAGAAATCAGATTATACAAACTAAATCCAGTTTTTATATGGAATGTTTTGAAAAATCATATTAATGATACAAATGATAAAAAAGCATATTATCGGTTTATTTACGTGTCTAATTTGCACACCATTATACTTGCACTTGGGTTCAAGTGGATATACTATAACAGGTACAATTGCACGGTGACTAGTGTAAAAAGGAGGAGTTTATGATATCAAGAAACAAGGCATTGGAGTTAATCAAACAAAAGGTGAAAAACAAGAATCTCATCAAACACATGCTGGCTACAGAAGCTATCATGAACGAACTAGCTTTGAAACTTGATGGAGAACAAGAATTATGGGGGTTGGCTGGTCTTGTGCATGATGTAGACTATAAAGAAACGGAGAAAACACCAGAGAAACACGGTCTGGTTGGGTCTAATTGGTTGTCTGATCTGGGATATCCAGATGATGTCATCCATGCTGTATCATGTCACAATGAGATGACAGGCGTGAAAAGAGAGAGCAAGATGGACGATGCTCTATACGCATCAGATCCTCTGACCGGTTTGATTGTAGCCAGTGCACTGATTCACCCAGACAAAAAGCTGTCCTCAATTGACGTGCCATTCATAATGAATCGTTTTACAGAAAAAAGGTTTGCCGCCGGCGCAAACAGAGAACAGATGAAAAGTTGTTCAAACTTCGGAATGGAACTTGAAGAGTTTGTAGGTGTAGGGTTAAAAGCCATGCAGGGGATATCAAAAGAGCTGGGACTATAGCAAGTAGATGAAGAGTAGCGACACGAGAATCTCTCTTCTTTCAGCAACAAAAGATCCACAGAGAATATGTACTTTCTCTGCAAGGGTTTCTTCATTGCCTGGAATATTGACCGATATATATGAGAACACCCCAACAAGCGGTCATCCGGATTCCCTGAGACGTATCATAAGCATGGGTCATAAATCGGTAGCCGAACATGCTAACTTTTCAATCGCATTTGAAAATGTTTCCGTTTTCGCAGAGCAGTATCTCATTACACACCGTCTTGCATCATTCACTGTTAAGTCCAGAAGATATGTTTCACACGCCGATGCTGGCTATGTCATCCCGCTACTGACAGAGGAGGGTGAAAGCAACCTGTGGGGTGACAGTGGTAAACCATACGTAGGACCTGAGTTCTATGGGCCACTTTCTCAAAGATACATCCACTACACAGAGGGACTCTTCCTAGCTTACAAGAAACTCATCAAACTGGGCATCCCACAGGAGGATGCACGTTTTGTTCTGCCCTATTCTTTCAAGTCAAATTTCATAATAACAACAAACGCCCGTAACTGGATACACATCATCTACGATGCTATTCATGGCAGAGGGGCTAAGTATCCAGAGATCGTGTGGATAGGATCAACCATCAAACGTATGCTTTCAGAAATAGCCCCAGCACTATTTTCTAAGATTGAATCGTTTGAAGTTGGCCGGTGGCGCGATCGCAATAACATAATCAATAGATTCGGCTCCACATCTAATGATAACAAGTATAAACCCGAGGTTAGATTGATCTCGTACACCCCTAATCCCGACAATCTGGTTGCTGTCACAGCGTTGATGACAAGCGCTAACCTAACAGTAGAACAAGCTCAATCTGCAATAACTGAGGACAATATAGATGACATCATTTCTGAGGTTGTCGACCTAAGACATGCAAGGGAACTTGAGCAGACGAACTTCACATTCCAGTTAGATGGCATGAGTCTTGCGACACTGACTCACCTGACCAGGCACCGTATACAATCGATCATCATCCCAGAACTAGCAACTCTCAGTAAACATCTTCACGTAATCGAACCCGAGTCGATAAAAAACAACACAGAGGCTCATTCTATTTTTGAATCTGTTGTCGATACAAACGAATCATTCAGCAAGGTCATGGACAGATTCAGTGTTGGCTTAGGAAACAGAGTGTACACACTATTGTCAGGACAGGCTATTTCCATAGTGACTACTATGAATGCACGTGAATTGATGAACTTCTTTACTCTAAGAGCATGTAACCGAGCCCAATGGGAGATCCGACATTTCGCAGAGACGATGCTCAATAAACTCAAGGACATCGCTCCACTTATTTTTAAAGAGGCTGGTCCATCTTGTGTCAGATTTGGTAAATGCCAAGAAGGTCGCCTTTCTTGCAAAAGAGGTGACGAAATGAGACGAAGATACCTTGGTGAAGGCTGATTGATGTATATAAAAATCATTTCTGACCGATTGAAACAAAATTCTGACTTAGATATAGCAATTACAATCCTCGCAGTCCTTGCACTTGTCGTTCTTGTTATCCAATTCAGGCATCCTCTGGCTTTGAACATGGATGGTGGATACAATGCATCCAATGTGAAGGCACTGATGGAATTCAGAAGTATGCCTTATCCAGGAATATCTATAATTCCTTTTATGTCATCGGCAGTATTTGGATTAATCTTTGGCAGTGCAATGGCTGGTATCAAGATAGTTACTGCAGTATGCATAGTTGCTATAGGATGGTTTATATACAAGTTGCTGTATAAAGTTACAAATGACAATATTCCATCTTTTGCGGGTTTAATAGGTTGGTGCATATCCCTGGGTCCATTTCTTTACCCTCTTGGCTACCTTAAACAAACAGTTGCATTGGTATTTATGGTTTATGGACTTATATGTCTTTATTGGATTTATGAGAGTATAGATGTAAGAAAGAATATGATCTTTTGGTTTATCTGCCTTTTCTGCATACTCTTTTCACATCAGGCGAGTACGATAATTTTCCTCATGTCATCATTCTTGATTTCTGCCATCATGCTTTCCGATTCACAATACAGATATGGTCGAGTCGTCAGTATAGCCTTATGGTCTATCATGGGTTTAGCTATAATGCTAACTCCATGGATAATACCTTTCCTCTCACAGTGGTTTGTTCAACTCTCACTTGATGGTTACAAGACGATGATAATATCTATTAAAGGATTGTTTTCACATCGTTATCAGTTGCAGGTAGACTTTTCGGGTTTTGATTACCTCCATGTTGGCATTGCATTCTTCGGCCTTGCCTGGTCCATAGGCAAATGGAGAAAACTTGCTTTATGGCTGATTGGTTTTGGAATCGTCATATTCTTCGTATCGCTGTACGCGTGTGAATATGAGTGGCAGATGCGCAACATCCTGACCATGTTTGTTCCCTTATCGATGTGTGTTGGTCTGGGTTTTTACCATCTTGCTAAGTTGACAGCCAAAAAGAGCCTCTACGTAGCACCGGTTGCAATAACCATGGCTTTGATTGTTTTCGCACTGTCAGGGTATGGAGATACAATTATTAAGACGACTGCCTTGGCGAGACCCATTATCAGCACTGAGCAATTGGTTGACCTCAACGAATTGCTCAGTAAAAGTGATTTAGAAACTCATGACAACATCTTTGCAAGACATGGATTGAGGTATTGGGTAACATACACTACTGATGAATACTGTGGTGTCCTCTATCGCCACTGGACTGACAACTATCTTGCTGTCAGGATGAGCCGAGGTGAAGAATCACTACCCGAGGGTAGACCGCCACAAGAAGGTGACTATATACTCATTTCAAAGACAGCTCTGTTCCCATGGGAGTCTTATTCTATTCAGGAGAACAGACTACAGGCTGAAATACCTTCCAGAGCTTCGGAGTATTTAAGGATTGAGATAAACTCAGTGGACAGCTTTAAACATGTGGATATAATCCTCACATCGGTTGATGGTGATCACAAATACACAAACTCATATTCAGACATCACATACGGGAAAAACATACTCGGCTGGTTACTGTCAGATGTCCCCAGAGGAACCTACGATGTCCATATTGTTGCTAACGATTTCGAAACTAGCTCTACATCGCTCTACATTGAAGAAAATTTACTTGAGTATTCTGAAGACAGATGGAGTATACTGACTGAATCTGATGAATACCTTTTGATGGAGGTTACGCCATGAAATATATATCGATAACTCTCTACTTTCTTTTGATATTCCCACTGTTAACTCTCACTGGTTGTACTGGAAGCGAAGATGGAAAATTGGTTGTAGAACTACTCAACGAGATATCTAGAGGCAATTGGACAGCAGTCTATGATATTTCACACCCCGCGTTGATATACTGTGGACCTGATAAGGAGGCATTTGTTAACGAAATGCCACATTATGGGACACCCCTTGAGGAGTTCTTTAAAGGTGCTGAATTCAAGGTAATAAGCATCAAACATGAGGATGAATGGTCAACTGAGGGAATACCTCTAACAGATGTTTCTAGGGTGTTGGTGTCTATGGATGCGCCAACAAAGCGAAGCAGTGTTGACGAGTATCCGATCACAAAGGAATTTACCAGTGTCAACCAAGCTGAGATCCTGGTCTCGCCCGACCCCACAGATGAAAATCTTGCTAGGAAAGTTTTATTCCACTACGGTGATGTAAAACCTGCCAATTACGTGAGATTTGTAATCGCTGATAATGAGTACTCATCTCCTTATCCGAACAAGACCGTTTCTGATCCTGAACCAGGGCAGAACAGACAGCCATCTAAACTTGATTTCTTTGATGTTTTCGATGCAGATTATCAAAGGAAGTACGTTGCATGCGTACTCACAATCAACAACACAAAGACTGTTCTAGCCATAAGTCATGAGGGCGAAGTGCTTTATCTTGAGCCTATTGACCCTCCACTTAATCCATCAGAAAAGCAGATTACTGGACCCGTTTGGGACAGCTTTGTTTCACTCATGCCTGAAGATATCGCGAGTTTTGTACCCCCAGTCCCCAAAGATTACGAATTCAGCTACGCCGCAAAGGAGATGAAGGAAAAGGTGGGACAAGCGCTGAAACTTTTCATCATAGCCGAAGATGGATATGGCAAATACAAGGAACGTTTTCCAGCTAGCATTATGTCTGTTACCGGAGAGACCAAGATTAAATGGCCAAGTGATATGGTTGACACCAAGGGTAAAACATTGAAAAGGGATGATTTTAAGAATGGTGTGGTTGTGTTTATCCACATGTCATCTTGTGGCAGTTGCATGAATAAAGCTGTCAGCTTCTGGGAAGAACTTCTAAACGCTGGTTTATCGAAGAATCAGGTAATATTCATATCTAAATCCATGCAGGATAAACTGGGTGGTTTTGAGAAAAGGATTGATGGCTCTAGTATAGTAATCGACCCAGCCATGAAATTTGTCCTACCATTGAATCTGAATGGCTCACCATCAATGAGTGCAATTGATGAGAACATGCGTTTGATTGTGAGTCTTGACTCATATGAAATGAACGACAGCTTCAAGCTGAGTCGTGCACTCTCACTCATCACCAGCAGGCAGTAAACGATGATTATCGATCCTCTTGCCGCAGAGTATCTCGTTCTAGCCTACAAGGGTGAGAAGGTTGTTAAGACAAGAAACAGAAGTGATATCCACGACTGGGCAAAAGATACTATCGATAATATACTCAATCGGTTTGAATATGTTAAAAATCACAAGGCTTTAAAGGATTACTCTAGCCCAACTCAATCAATAATGAGGCTGATCATCCCTCAAAAGATGGGTCCAAAATCCAAACCAAGGAAAGCGAAAAAAGACCACTCATTTGAGTTTATCGAAGCAGTTGCAAATACCATGGGTGGTAAGATGAACAATAGTGAGTCAAGATATGACCTCCCAGAATCAGCCCCCAATTTTGAACAATCCATTGCCACCTTGAAACTGCTGATGCAAAGAGCATTTGAAATTCAGATGGTTCCGAAAGGTCTATGGATGTATGGCGCTATCATAATGCTGGTACTGACAGTATGCTCAATACTAATAATGTTCTTCAATCGATCTTACATAGAGTACACAATGGCTGGTGTATTTTCTATCTTTACTATCTATTCATTTTTTCGATGGAGATCATTACCAAATTTCAAGGATGTTGCGAAAGTAATAAGAGATCTCGTTTATTCGAAAGATGATACTATTGACCAGATAGATAATCAGAAGTAATATACAGGCATGCCAAGTAACCGTAACACAATGGTTTGGGGTGTTGCACCAACATCTACCTGTATGAAGCTGTGGGAGTACGCTGAGCCAGAGGATTTTAAGGATGTTCTGTTGTGGGGGATTGGTGATGGTAGAAATGCTGCTTTTCTTGCTGGACAGGGATACAATGTGACAGCTGTGGATGTCAGCGAAGAGTCGTTTGCTGAATTCAAATCATGGATGGGCAAATCAGATTTAAATGTAAAATGCGTTGTGTCTCCGCTTACATCCAAGTATATCGGGGGTCCATTTGATATGATAATCTCTGTTGGCATGGTCAACATTATACCAAAGGACAAGCTATCAGATATGATTTCCTATATCCAGTCAGTAACGCGAGATGGTGGTTTCAATGCAATCTCAGGTTTTATCAGCAAACCTTTTATTCAAACAAACAAGAATTCATCAATTGAAAGCGGAGATATTCTTAATATGTATCATAATTGGCGGGTTCATTGGGTGACTCAAAATCTTATCAAGAATGACAATGGGGTTTCATGTGTGGATAGAGTCATAGCAGAGAAGATAGCCAAAAATAAACAGATATTGCCTGATATGATCGACTAGTTTTCATAACCTAGTTATTTTCGGCTTCATCCTTTTCATCTGGTGGTTGAGTATTTTCATCTTTTATATGATTCCTTATCATTGCATAGACACCGGCGAGTGTCACCAGTATCTGTATTATGCCAAATACGATCAGTACACTATTGCTGTATAGAATCCCAGTATACGTAAACGAAGCGGCTACTACAGCCGAGAATACGGTCATTATTGGCAACGAACATCCCATGTTATTCATAATGTAATTGTACCAAACGAATCAAGCCAATCAATTATCAAATGGAGTTTCAAAAACCGAGAATCGGTTTCCTGTGAATGTTCAATGATAAGGAAACCTGCCCGTTATAATCTTGACACTCAACCATATTGCATCAAAAATTTTGGGTCTCGACTATTTTAATGATCGCTCCCTCAACTCTTTCATCAATATAACATAA
>CAZTGD010000017.1:0-40336 GCA_964613055.1 uncultured Caldisericales bacterium
GTTGCGAGATTGTAAAGGGGATCTCCGTTCGGTTTTACAATCACAAAATCATCGAATGCCTCAGATTTGACAACCACCTCATCCCTAACCAAATCATTGAATGTGATAACCAAACCCTCGGGAATCCTCAATCGAATGACAGGAGTTTCGCCATTGGCTATCCTTTTCCTTGCTTGATCAAGCGTTATATCTCGGCACTTGTTGTCATAGCGGTATATCTCATGTGCCTTTTCACCTTTGGTTCTCTTCTCTGCAATTTCATCCTTTGAACAGAAGCAGTAATAAGCGTTTCCACTCTCAAGAAGTGCGTTTATGACTGAGCGATAAAGGTCAATTCTTTCACTCTGTCTGTAAGGTCCATAATCACCACCTTTGTCGGGTCCCTCATCCCACTGTATGCCAAGCCAGTTGAATCCATCATATATTGCATGCTCAGCTTCCTTTGTGGAACGCTGTCTGTCCGTATCGTCTACCCTGAGAATAAATTTACCATTATTACTCCGCGCGAACAGATAATTAAAAAGGCCCGTTCGAGCATTGCCTATATGCAACTTGCCCGTTGGCGATGGCGCTATCCTTACCCTGATTTCTTCTGACATGTTTACTCCAAATCTAAAAACTATGCTTTGGTGAGAACAAATTCATCTTCTCCAGATTCTACCCTTATTGTATCTCCAGGTATGAATTCTCCAGAAAGTGTCTTCTCTGCTATGGGATCTTCAATGAGGTTTTGTATGGCACCAACAAGGGGACGCGCGCCCAGTTTTGGATCATAACTCTTGGCAACGAGTTCTTTTAATACATCATCGGAGAGTTCCACTGCGAGTCCTTCATCAACCAGATTATGACTCAATTTCTTGATTAACAATCGAGCGACTTCAATGAGTTGTCCCTTGGTCAGTGGACTGAAATGCACTATCTTGTCGATCCTTCCCATGAATTCAGGTCTGAATTTCTTCTTTACCTCTTCACTCAAGCGGTCATGCTCTTTAAACGCTTCCATCTCCTCTGATGATGTAAACCCAAGGTTTTTCGTGCCTTTCCATTGAGTGCCGATGTTCGAGGTCATGATGATTATCGTATGCCTGAAATCAACATATCTGCCTTTTGAATCAGTTAGTCTTCCATCATCCATTATCTGAAGAAGTATATTAAACACATCGTTATGAGCCTTCTCAAATTCGTCAAAGAGGATAACAGAAAATGGTTTCCTTCGAACCCTCTCGGTCAGTTGACCACCGTCTTCGAAACCAACATATCCGGGAGGCGCTCCTACTAACCTTGAAACTGCATGTTTTTCCATGTATTCCGACATGTCCAGTCTGATCATCGCTTTCTCAGTTCCAAACAGATGACTGGCCAACACCCTTGCCAATTCTGTCTTGCCAACCCCACTCGGCCCCACAAAAACAAACGAACCTATCGGTCTGTCTCTTCCTGCAAGACCAACCCTTGCCCTTCTAAGCGATTTTGACACCGCAGTAACCGCTTCATCCTGACCTATAATTCGCTCATGCAGGATCTTCTCAAGAGACAGGAGTTTCTCTCTTTCTTCCTGGACGAGTTGAGTTGTAGGGATACCAGTCCACATACCAACAACCTCAGCGATATCATTTGGTGTTACAACGAGATCCAGTGCGTCAATATCCTTTTGCCAGTTTGATCGCTTCAGTTGCAACTGTTCCTCTATTTCACGCTCGTTGTCTCTTAGTTGTGCCGCCTTTTCAAATGCCTGTGAATCGGCCGCTGTTTTCTTGTCCTTTATGATCTTCTTTCTTTTCTTTTCAAGTTCCTTGATTTCTGGTGGCAGATTGAGTACTGAAAGTCTGACCTTTGCACCCGCCTCATCGATCAGATCGATGGCTTTATCTGGTAAAAACCTGTCTGAAATAAACCTGTCAGACAGCTTCGCAGAGGCTTCAAGTGCTTCGTGGTTGTATGTTACTTTATGATGATTCTCGTACCTTGGTGCGAGTCCAATTAGTATATCCTCAGTTTCTTTAACCGACGGCTCTTCTACCTTTATCATCTGAAACCGTCTTTCAAGAGCAGAATCCTTCTCAATGTTCTTTCGGTATTCAGCCATAGTGGTAGCACCTATGCACTGAAGTTCGCCTCTGGCGAGTGGTGGCTTGAGTATATTCGAAGCATCTATCGCACCTTCTGCGGCGCCTGCCCCAACGATTGTATGGATCTCATCGATGAATATTATTATCTTTCCATCTGATTTGTATATCTCAGAGAGGATGTTTTTCACTCGCTCTTCAAACTCTCCTCTGTATTTCGTACCAGCGATAACACTCGCCAAATCTAGTGACAGTACCTGTTTATCCCGTAAAGGCTCGGGGACATCACCATCGACAATCCTCTGAGCAAGACCTTCAACAATAGCTGTTTTACCAACACCGGGGTCTCCGACCAGAACGGGGTTATTCTTGGTTCTTCTGGATAGTATCTGGATCACTCTGTTGATCTCATCTATTCGCCCAACGGTTGGATCCAACTTTCCTTTCTTTGCCATCCATGTGAGATCTCTCGAGTAGTTATTGAGAATGGATGGAGGTCTGTTTTCATCAGATCCTGAGAAGGTCTGTGCAAGACTGTGTCTGAATGAATTCTCGTCTACCTCCATATCCCTTAGTATTCTCGCCGCTAAACCTTCAGCTTCCTGTAGAATACCAACTAAAAGATGCTCTGGAGTTAGTTTTTTAGAGTTAGCATTCCTCATCTCACGATCTGCAATCTCCATTGCCCTCTTGGCTCGAGCGGATACTACAATGTGACTCTTTTGCACAGGTCCAGTTGCTGAATTCCTAACACCCCTAACCAGTGAAACAATCCTGTCTCTTAAAGCATCAAAATCAACCTCCATCGACTTAAGCGTTGAAACAGCAAAGCTCGAATTCTCCCTTATCAAACCCAGCAGAAGATGCTCCGTCCCAAGGTAGTCATTCCCCAGTGAATACGCCTCATCCTGTGCAAGATAGAAGATCCTCTGTGTCTTCTCATCCAAATTATTCCAGTTCATACCGGTGATTCTATTGTTATCAAATTGTTTATCAAGTAAGAAATGTGCCTGTAGACAAGTGCAATCAAGTTATTATAATGTCTATCAGATGGAATACGAAGATCTTGTGAAGGGGCTTGTGAAGAGACGCTTGATGAATAGAGTGTGGATGGTTTTTGCCTTCATCACGATTCTTGCGCTGGTAGTATTCTGCTTTTCACAAAAAAAGGAAATTACAAGGATTAGCGCAAAATCTGGTGAAGTCAGCCGAAAGACGGGAGACGAGTGGGTAGCAATCGAGGATTTAGGCGTCATTCTTTCAGCAGGTGACAGAGTTAGAACCGGTGCTGATGGTTATGCAGAAATTATCCTCGAGGATGGAACTTATCTTGCAATGCAAAACGACTCGGAGATTGTTGTTGACATTATATACATCAATCCATGGCAGGGCATCACTACTGCCAGGTTCGACCTTATACACGGTGAGGTCGTGGTGAATGCAGGAAAGAAAGGTTCCAGATACCAGGTAAACTCTCAGGACAGTACAGTCAACATCAAGGGCGGTGTCTGCAGGGTTTCTGATGACGAGATCAAACCGCTTGACAAGGAATGCACTGTGTCCATAACGAGTGTTGGATCAGATTCAGCTACAATAATACCCCCTGGGAAGGTTTTTGAGAAACGTGGTCCAGGTAACTATATAAAGATGAACTCTCTGGTTACAAACAAAGATATTGAACAATTGCGCGGGGCAAAACTGCTTTTGAATTTGGACAAAACATATTTCGAAACAGAGAATTCAGATGTTATGGTGTCTGGAAAAACAAATGTTGGTAACAGGATCAGAGTCGATGATATGGAACTGATTGACGTACAAGAGGACGGAAGCTTTGAGTATCTGGCTAAGAATAATCCATATGGAGAGTGCAAGAGGACGGTAACTGTCAGTGACAGGTCTGGTCGAGAAGAATCCGAAACTATTATAATCTTTCGAGTGAAACCAGAATCTATGACAGAACACAGATTGGTTATCACATCCCCCACAGATTACACGATCACCGATAAACCCACAATTCTGATCAAAGGCAAGGTTCAGGGATCGGTTAAACTGAAAGTAGATGGCAATCTGGTAACACCGGAGAATGGGGAATTCGAATACAACGTGTCTCTTCTTTCGGGAACGCACCCAATAGAGGTCTACTCGTGGGATGAGGACGGGAATGAACTGAAGGATTGGGTGAATGTCGAAAGGACCAAGTCTCTTGAAAAGGCGTTCATTCGCATTGACAGCCCTGAAAAAGACACAACTACAACAAAGGATAAAGTAACATTAACTGGAACCGCGAATACTCAATATGTATACTGCAAGGCATGCACCATTGAAGAAACCACAACAAGTAACGGAAAATTCTCATTGACCGCATCACTGGACTACGGAGAAAACCTGTTAACAATTACTGCGATGGATTCCAAACACTCGGAAGCAAAGATCGATTTGAAGATATTCAGGTCAAAGGAAACAACTGATGCTGGTCCACCATCTATAGTGCTCAATGAATATAGGGAAATAACAAATAAAACCAAGCAGTCGATTACGGGTTTAGCAAAAAACGTTGTTGATTTGACTTGTAACTCTAAACCGGTAAAACTCAATTCCGATGGTGGTTTTGAGATAAATGTCGATTTGGTAGAAGGGGATAATCAATTCGAGTTGACTGCCCAGTCCTCATCTGGTCAAAAAGAATCATTGAATTTTGATATCATTTGCGATACAGTTGGGCCAAATTTGGATCATCTAAAGGCAACCAGAGACTCCTTATCAGGTAAGATCTCTATACAGGGTATTCTTGAGGTTGTTAAAACAATTGAAGTCAATGGGATAGACGTGACCAATGAGACAGTTACAACCGATCCCACGAACAAAACCAGTTCGATATTGTACACCTTACAGGAAAGTTATAATCGCAATTATATCAAAATAACTGCTATTGATATGGCTGGGAATATCTCTAACAAGGAGTTGGTAATTGAATCGGATTAAAGCATTCTTCAAAGATCCTTTCAACACTTCGCGGATAATCTTTTTCCTTGTGATAATCATTGAAGGCTTTCTTTTTTGGAAACTTCCTGACCTGATGGTGCAAAAAAATATTATTGATACTGTCAAGCAAAACTTTCCGGTTTTACTAATACAAATTATTAATTCTATAGTAGCATACATGTTTTCATATCTTACGATGCTCAGCTATGAAAAAGGGGATTTCCATAGAAAGATATGGAGATTTGTGATGTTTTCAATGTTCTTCCTGATGCTAGGTCATATGATATCTTTCTTTAGTATTTATGTTTTTAAAGTACCAAAAATTCTCTCCTCTGGTTGGCAGATTTGGTTCAGCTTCGCATGGGTTCTTCCAATGTTGCTTATCGGCCTAACAAGGCAATACAACCTTGTCAAAACTGCATCACCTCCAAATACATTTCTGAAAAGGGGTCTTTGGTCAGTAATAATTCTCTATGCTTTTACACTTCTTTTAATATCACCAATCTTTTCAAAAGGTTCTGTGAGTCTATCAGAGAGGTTAGTTGCACTATGGAACATAGGTTTTGCCTTTGCCTGTGTGATCATATCAGTTGCATTACTCTCTGAGATATACAAAGGACTCCTTTCAAGATCATGGAAAATAATCATCTTTGCAGTACTCTTTTTTTCCCTTAATTTCACAGTTTTCCATTTTCTAGTTTCAAATAATGTTGCCCTACAAACTGAAATTGTGTTCGTCAAGAAATTGGTAGAAGTGACCCCCAAACTGCTCTCTCAGGTTGGACCTCTCCTCATTATACTAGCCTCTTACGTGGAGCTTAGGATATTTAAAATCAGCTAGGTTTATCAACAAAATTTCGTTTCATAGATAATCTGTGGTATCATATCGATTACTCAATCCACGGAGGTGAGTTCGATGAAAAAAATGATAGCTTTGTTCTTAGTGTTATGTCTGTCTGCAATACCCACCATCATAAGCGCATCAGATGAAGAGACTGATTATCTAACAGAAGCTTTGAACGCCTGTAACCTTGAAATAACAGACGTTCAATGGGATACACAGAAACTGGAAAGGCTAAACACAGACCCATTCAGGTTGTATTGGTTTGATGAAATATGGTCAAAACCCCTGCGTATTCCACAGATAACAAGGCAGATGACCGACAGGATCTCATTGTATAATTCTGGAGAAATGGGCAAGGAACTGAAAATCAATGCCTTCTATGGAGTAAGCAGGATTTCTGGTTATGTAGCAGGTTTCTTGGACCAATACCTGCCTGAGTATGAGATTAGTGAAGAGTACCCTTTTACAAACACCATGAGGGATATTTTCGATGAAGAGAAATGGTTATGGGGAAAGCATGTTGAGAAAATAGTCACTGAATATGAGGATCAACTCAGTATAGAAACGGCAAAATCTCTTTCAGAGTTCATGTGGTCTGCACACCATCTAAAACAAGAACGAAAGAGTGTATTTGACAATTACTTCGTAAACAGCGAGTTGTTCTTTGAATTGATAAATACGACTGACTCAATATCACTGTACAAAATAGCAGAAGATGCAGATATGCTACAGTTGTTCTGGGCGTGCATCAGGTCGGTTTATTCTACACAGAACCTTAAGAATATTCTGGTGAATGAAGAAACATCAATCCCAGATATACTGTTTACAGTCCCCACACCGTACGGCAGACTGACAATTGACGGACGTGATACAGACAGTAGTTATTCTGGATCAAACCATCTCCTTGTTATCGATACTCATGGATCTGATGAGTATACAGGTTGTATTGGAGCAACCAGCAGTGTCGACAACTGTGTCAGTGTTATCATCGATTTGACAGGTGAGGACAGATATTCAGCTGAAGTGGAAGCACTGCCTTCGTTTGGAACAGGTATACTTGGATGCGGAATACTTCTGGATACCGAAGGGAACGATACCTATGTTGGACTCAACAACTCCCAGGGTTCTGGCACATTCGGTATGGGTATCCTCGCTGATTACGCCGGAGATGATAGCTATTCATCTGTTGAGCTGTCTCAAGGCGCTGGTTCTTTTGGAGTTGGATTATGCCTGGACTACGATGGAGACGATTCCTACAAATGCTATTTCGGTTCTCAGGGATTTGGATATACGATGGGTTACGGACTCCTGTATGATGAAACAGGAGATGATGAATACACAGCCAATGACTCAGATATCTTGTACCCATCAGCTCAAAACTCTAACCACAATACGTCAATGAGTCAGGGGTGTGGTTTTGGTAGGCGCGCTGATATTACCGATGGTCACTCTATGTCTGGTGGATGCGGTTTGCTCGTTGACGACGAGGGAGACGACACCTATTCCTGTGGTGTTTTTGGTCAGGGTGTCGCTTACTGGTATGCCATAGGAGTGCTATCAGATAAAGCTGGGAATGATGACTATTCAGGCCTGTGGTATGTTCAGGGAGCAACGGCCCATTATGCGATTTCACTTTTCAGAGATGAGGTGGGAGATGACCGTTATCAAGCCAAGCAAGCCACTTCAATAGGAGTAGGACACGACTTCTCCACCTCGTGGCATATAGATACAGGTGGCAACGACAGATACGACTGTTGGAGAATAGAAAAGGATGATAAAGGCAAAGATGTACGAAAAGATGGTGGTTTAATGCTGGGGTGTGGGAATATGAACGGTATGGGTTTCTTCATCAACGTTGGAGGTGACGATACATACGATGGTTCGAGCAACCGTATGTATGGTGGAGCTTATATAAATGGAGCAACCTCGCCAGACACGATACGCAACGAGATTCTCTGCCTTGGATTGTTTTTGGATGTGGGCGGTGTAGATAGCTACGGCAACGAGAAGTGTTCAGAGGACAACAGCTGGTACAAAGAATCAGAGACCAGACCTGGAATTGAGATTGGTATTGGAATGGATGCCAACTCCAAGGGCGATGGTGGACACGTCGGTTTCATCTGGTAGGGAATACTAAAGGAGTGGGAAAAAATGAAAAGAAGAAGATGAAATAATTGATTATGGGCTTCCTATGGGGTATGGGTATAGATGCCCCATAATGAATAGTAGTTTGGGTAATTCAATACCATATTCTGCTCATGCGTTTGGACGAGCGCATGATGCACTTGGAAAAACTGCTTGTGACGAGGTAATTGAAAACCCAGGGCGTTATGCACAAATAGCTACGCTTGCGGTTTTGCTGGATTGCCCCATATCAACCCTCAAACAATGTGGTTTTTTTGAACCCTATCCTGGTGGAAGAAGATACAATTATAGAGATAACCGAATCAATGGATACAAACCTTGGCCTCCTGATGACCATACATGTATTGATGATGAAATAGATGGTATAACTATCACTGGTATAGATGCTTTACACAATAATAAAACTTCAAGAAGAGGTGTTTGTTCTACTTGTCCCGAAACTAATCACTTTGTGTACTGGGAACATACTACAGATGGTAATCCATCTAGTATATGCAACGTTATCCCGCACCCAATATACGATATGTCATATGAAATAAAAAAATATAAGGAACTTCCTAATCCCAGAATCCCATTACCTAATTGCTATCAGGGAGCCCTTACCATGGTAGAGGCACTATGTATAGCTAGAGGATGGGCACACGTGAATCCATATCCACCAGTTACCTGGGGATTTGGAGACGGTATAGATCAGTATGATGATGGCAGGATATACTCAGGCCCATGCCCTTCCTGTCCATCACAGTAAAAGGAGTTGTCTAAATGAGACACATAAAGATATTTGTTGTGTTTACGATTGTGCTTCTGCTCATGTTATCAGCAGGATGCACAAGCAGTGGTTTCAAATACGATGTTGTTGAAACTGAAGGTGAAAGATTATTGGATATCCATATCCCTGAGTCAACCCTGATACCCTATGAAAATGAGGGTTTGGGAACACTCTATCTGCCTGAGTTTGGCTATAGCGATTCATTCATAAATGCAAAAGCAGTATTTGAAAAAGAGATTGAATCTGTCTACAGCGGTACTGACAGCACAAGGATAGAGATGAGGTTTTCAGAACTCACCGATGGTGACCACAAATGGTCAGGAGAGATCAGGTTAGGGAATTATGGTCTTTATGATAGAGGCTTCACATCAAAGACCCTAACAACGCTAGCTCGAGTAATAGTCGTAGGTATTCCAAAGGATGGAGGAAGATCAATCAAACTTCAGGGACAAGTAACGTTAAAGCCTGTACCTTTTATTGAGATTGATTATAGCAGGGAGAAGGTTGAAACACCACAAACTGTTTCCGTTAAAGCAAAATCGCCTGTTGATATGATCTCAATTGAATACCCAGACAGCCAAGAACGGTTTGAATACGTGGTTGGTGACAATCTGGACACAGTAACCAAAGACAACGATGAGATGTATCATGAATACGAATTGAATCTAAGTTTGCCACAACCAACCACTGGATGCATCAACCTGCACCTGTATGATCGATACGGTATGAACTACACCAAGGAGTTGTATGTCCCCAGAGACGATGAGCTTTGTATATATGGAATTCATCGTTATTCAAATTTGACTTATGACGATGAAAGCGGAGAACATATAGAAAATGATAACTACAAAGTCGGTTTCGGCACCATAAAACTGGATGGGACTAACTTCTATGAGCATTTCTCAATAGAGATACCTCCAGCTGAAAGTGAATTCTTTGATTCACTTAAGGATTACCTGCCTGAAGCCGACAGAGTAAACAGAACAGATGCTTCTTTGATGTATGGTGTTTCACCAAACAAGGAGTGGGTAGCCATCAACGCCTTCCATACATACAATTTCTACACAAGCGAGGAGCCATTCTATCTTGACGGTTATAAGGTAGACAGTATCCGTGGTATTGATTTCCTCCTAATCAACTCACAGACCAAAGCCATACACAAAGTTGGCACCAGACACATAATAGAGTATTCAGGAGGGTATTTAAGAGAAACTGGACCATCCTACTGTGTTGTGAAGTGGACAGAGGATGACAAGGTATACCTGATTGAACAGATGAAAGAAGATAAAATAATCAGGAAATCTCAACTGGACAACTATGCAAATATTGTAAATCAGGCACAAGTGCCATTTGCATCAGCAAAGGGTGTGGTTCTCTCTCTGGATGACTTCACACTCACACCTTCTGATGAGGTGGTTCCTGTCACACCTTGGGTTACATTTGTAGACCACACAACAGGTGTCACTGGATACACAGAATTCATAAAGTTTGATGATGGAAAACTGGCTTATGGGTTTTTTGAACCACCAGGAACATTTGGTGAATCGGGTTTTAGTTGGCAATCTCTATATGTGTCTGATTCCTCTTCTACATACTACCTACCGGATTTGCTACCTCCCATAGATGAATATAATCTTCATAGTTGTGATATATTATCTTCTGGATATATCAATAATAAATTGAAATGTGTTATCTATGCTTCACATGTAACACCGTGTGAGGAAGAATCTGAAGACTACGAAAATGAATGGATGGATTCAGAATTGTATTTGGATAAAATATACCTTCTTGATATGAACTCAGGAAAACTATCTGAGTTAGAGATTGAGGATACAGAGTCATTTTGCAATCCACAAAAATTATTCCACTGCTCTGATCCAGAACTTAATAAGATGTATATTTGCATAAGTATCAAACCCATCGATCAAGAATGGCAACAATGCTTGTGCACTGTTGACGATGATAAAATCATAAGACCTGAAATCCAACTCCAGAGGATGGTTGAAGGATATCTAAGAAAGGCAAGGTAGAGATGAAGACAAGTAGACTGTTTTATTGTATATGCACGACATTATTAGCTATATTTATAATGTCTATTGTGTGTACTGGTCAATTGATGGTGCAAAGCATTGAAGACAGAATAGAATCTGAATCATTTTTGGATTACAACGATATTTATTCACTAGCAGTAGATATCCATTATACACTATTCAAAAGACGGGATATTGATACTTTATACAACTTTGTTACTGATTCTAATTATTTAGTTGATACAACTAAGCGCATAGACAGTATTTATGAGCTAACTGAGGATGTCCAAGTTCAATCTTCATCAATTCTTATTAATCAAATGAATACGCAAACTTATTACAATTTACAACAAAGTGCTAACAGTGTTTATAAGCTTAATCATGCTACTGTTGGAGATACATCATTACAGAATGTAAATAAGGACCCAGAATATGAGAAAATGATGAATAGATTATGGAGTGGTGAATCTTCAATAGAAAATGAACTTCAGCTACTTAAACTGGATAGTCAAATTGAAAAACAAACGTTCGTGCCACAAAGCATTAGTACAAACCTTGAAATCGAAGAGTATCAGGTATTTTTCTATTCAGAAAATGCAATAATAGACTTTATTATATATCGATATGTAGACGGTTTCAGAATTATTAATATTCGCATTAGAGAAGGATAATGTGCATATAATAGACATGTGTCATTATGAAAATGCACTGATATACAAGATGAAGAGAGCAACATCGGAGGTATCTAGATGAAGAATATAAATAAATCGTTGAAGGTATTATTAGCAGGGCTACTAGTATTATCAGTTATTGCATTTGCTATAGTTACATGGAGTGATGAAAAGGTAAATATTCCAATTGCCTGTGCTACAGAGAATTCAATGTGTGGGTATTGGGCACAGTGGGATGGCTCTCAGGGGTATGATAAAATAGGTTCAGGAACTGGATATAGTTTTGCAACCAACATAAAAATTATTTCATTTGCTGACCAATTCATAAACAATGGTCCATATTTATTAAACCAGGCTACTTGGATAGGGACAGATGATCCATTGCTTGGATCGGGGCAACTATATTCAGGGATATGCACAAATGGTATAGGTTTGTCTTATGAAGGTGGGTACTGGAAACATGCTTGCTCAGGAGATCCCTATTCTGTAAACCATTATTTCTATGATCCTGAATTTACAGAAACCGATCCCAACTACAGTATACCACCACTCGATGAAAGAAGTATTGCATCAATTCAAGGTTCGCTTATGTCCATTGAGACAATGCCACGATGGAGTGAAGCTCTAAAACGATATGAATATTGGACACATGGGAATTGCTACCCCCCACCATTAAGACGTTTTGGTGATGGGGCTGGTGGTACTGCTCATGGAAGAATGATCAGCGGATGTACAATTAGCCAGTAAAGGTTAATAAAGGAGACATATGAGAAACCTTCTTATTAAACAGTTGTTGTTAATAGCAATCATAATATCACTTGTATCGTGTAATCAGCTAACACCTGAAACAGAAAATCAGAATAACAACAGTGATAGCATACAGAATCTTTCTACAGATAACTTAACTGAGAGAGTTGAATTGTTGGATTATGGTGATGAACTAGGTCAATTCATCTCCATCCAACAACACTGCTACCCTGGTACAGAGATACCCATCTCTGCAAAGTTCATGGTTGATCTGGATTTTGTCAACTTCGGGTTCAAGTTTGAGCAGGTGACAAGCGAAAGGAAACCGGATGGTAGACAGTGGTCTGACAGATTGACCGTGCCTGGTGACATACCAGTCGGTGAGTATGAAATAGCTGTAACAGGGGTTCCTTCAGATGGCAGTGGGGCACTCACGCTGTATGCACCAATAGAGGTAAAATCAGAACCAGAACTACAACTGAACTATGACTGCAGACTGTATGATGAACCACAGACCTTCACAGTGGTGTCTGAAGCACCTTTAGACCTTGTCAGACTCACCGACCAGGATGGCAAAATGCACACCCTCTCAACAAAGAATAACCTTCAGTTCAGCACAGAAGTCACACTCAAGGGTCCAGACAATGGCAAACTCACGCTTGAAGCCTATGACAGGTATGGTCTCAGAATCAAAGACAGCATATTTGTCTATGACCCAGAGGAGATACGAATATGCAGACCATATGTGGAGTTCAGGGTGGACGGAGGGAAAGACACTCTGGGGTGTATCTCATACAACACCCAAGGCAAGGATGAACGGTATGACTTTGTTGTAGAGATACCAGACCACAAAGACTTTGAGTATAGGACAAGGTTAATGGAACATCCTGGTGCAGTTAGGGATGGTCCTTACGTTGATAGTATAAAAGTACCATCATCAGGCCGTGGTGTCGTAATGGGTGCATCACCAAATGGTGAGTGGGTCATTTATTCGTATTTAGAGCATATATTGTATAGTAACAACGATGATACGGGTAACTACTTCAAGGATGATGATGGATACTTAGTTAGAGATGTAATGTTTTATAACTTTATACTTCTGAATACAAAATCTGGTGATACAAACCTACTGAGTACACGCTATGTGAAATCTTTAGTCACAGGACCAGAAGATATCGATGTTATTGCACAGACATTCAAAGAGGATGGCCCTTTCTACTATGTGCTCAAATGGACAGACAATGATGAAGTATATCTGTTGGAACAGACAAAGGATGACAAGATATACAAACGTGAAATAATGAATCAATATCCTAATATGGGTCTAAATATTGAATCACCTCACGCCTCTGCAAGGATAGTCAGGATGACACTTCCCGATATGGTTATGCATCCAACAGAGTATGAACCACCCAGAGCCTGGGTTGGATATACTGACCAGGGAACCGGATTAACGGGTTACACATCACCTTCTGATAACTATCCAAATCCTATAATAATGAAGGAAAGTCCATTAACAAGAGGAGATTATAAGTCTTCTAATCTCTCAATACTCTCAACCCTTGATGGTAATCAAGTGTCAATAATAAATGATCTAGATTATAAATCTCATATCAACTCACAAGATAACTACCCACACATAACAGACACTGGTGAATTAATGTCTACTTATGTATCTAGTTCAGGAATGATTAATAACAATATGTATGCCATCTTACGTCTTAGGTACTTCTTATCTGATATTCTTGATCTTGAAATGCTCTTCCCAAGTTTACCCTTAGTTTTTATGCCACCCATTGTCCTAGATGTTGCTAACAAGAAACTTGTTGATGTAATCATTGACGATAAGCTTCTCGAACATAGTCCTCATCTGTGTAGCAGATGGTCAAACATTGATAATAAGATTTACTTTTTGGTGTGTAAGTTAGATGATAATTTTGAAGCAGAATCAATGAAATTGGTATACCTAGATGAACACATGGTGATAAATGGGGTTAGCGACGTAAGCACTAACATCTACAATGCTCTTAAAGATAACAACTGTACCTATATCAAAAAAGGAGGATGGTATAGTGACTAAGACTACAATAGGTACATTGTTAGTTGTATTACTATTCAGCCTTTCCTTTGTTCCCAGCTGTATATACTCAGCTGACCCACGCATGGAAGATGTATTCAGAGAGCAGAGGAATGATGTTCATTCACTTGCCGCAAACATGCAACAGGCACTCAAAGCTGAGGACGAGGACTCACAGATTGAGAACATCATCAATCAATCCCTGCAATTCAGATATGAAGAGGAGGTCACATTTGGCTATAAGGATGATAAGAAATGGAAGCGAGGTAATGAAGAAGGAGGCTACATAGACACATTTGAGAGGATAAGGTCGGTCATACAACCAAATGACTTTGACATATGTGTCATATCAATAGAACCAGGTGAGTCTCCATTCGATGCATACTATGATTCCCATGGCAACAGATACTCAAGGGAAGAGGCGAGGGATATTTCTATGAGTATTCAAAACAAAATCGATGATAAGTTAGGCGCAACAAGATTACTTGTTAATATTGATCCTGATAACCCTTCTGATGAAAGCATATATAGATGGAGAGAATTAGAAGCAGAAGTAGATAAACAATGGGATAATCATCCTGGCGTGCCAAAAGCTACACCACTGGCTGAATATGAAGTGAACATCATCCCAAATGGTGACTATAGAATCAACTTCAAAGCAAAAGAGGTAGAAAACAGAATAGGGATTTCCAGTCAAATCAATCTTTACGATTATGATGGAGAGATAGAAAAAGAGGACAGGAACATCGGAGGTTGGTAGATGAATATCCTTTACCCAGGCATCTTAACCTCAGGCCAGGTTACATTGAGTTCAAACTCACAGTAGTCAAGGGTGGGATCATTGCCCTGGCATAGAAGCTCCTTGCAACTAGATGTAGCGCCATCAAAGTCATACGGGGGTAGGGAGGCAAATATCCCAGCCATGAAATCACAACAAGGCTCAGAGAAACCAGAGATTTTATAACACGCTGGAGAATTATAAAGATGAATCTTTGCCTGATTCTCAGTTGCAGATACTATCTTTGCTTTTGAGCCAGCTAGCAGATCGCAAAAGATTTCAATATTTCCAAGTAATTCTGACCATGATTTTGCCCTTTGCGTGTTATACTCATTTTCTGTAGCCTCTGATATCTCTCTTCCAGCTTGTCTACCGACATAATATAGAATTGATTTTGCTTTCCTGACTCCGAACATCTCCCATATACCCTTTGTTACCAGAGCCAAACCACGCGAAGAAATCCTCTTTTCCTTTCGAAAAAAGAAATATCGAATGAAGGGCATTGCCAGCTGTTCGGGTGTACTGTGTTTTATGGCTACACTTAATTCATCTTCACTCATAAGATATACTCCTAACTAGTATCTCAAGCTGTATTAGAGCCGATGCCAAATTGATCACCCTTTCTATTGGCTCCCTGCTCTCTTCGGATATCTGCTTAATACTCTTTTTTCCATTGAAATGCATCGCCAGTTCAACACCCATTTCACCGAACTGACGAATAATCCTTCTTTGAGTTTGTGAATCGGTATCCAACAGCTCCAAGAAAGAGTCAGATCTTTTCAAAACAGTGTTCTCATTGACTTCAACTATCTCCGTATTGCCACCGATCTGGTGAAAATCAATCCTGCCTACCAATTTTACAGAGTGCTGTAATACCTCTCTGTCGGATAATCTTGTTGTTTTGGCCTTTTCTGCAAGAACTAGGTAGCCTCCGGAATTAATACCATCCTTGTATATCGACCACAGCGTGCCGCCCGGATACTGAACACTCACATATCCACTGAGACCCTCCTCCGCGATGACATCTGCGAATCGCCAAAGCGAGAAGTATCTTGTATCCAGGTTTCGAAACTTAGGTACCGAATCAGCCAGATCTAAAAAGAAAGTGAACAACTCATCATCAATCTTCGACATATGGAGTCTACATGGGTTCTCTCTTATGTATTCCATCATCTTGTCAATACTCAAACTACCAAGATGCACAATGTTTTCATGAAATTCGAATCCACATATCAACACGTTACCTTCAGATATGAAGGCGTTGGAAGATAGTTTTGTGTGTACCTCAATCAATTTTCTGGATGTTTGATCATCATCCAACAACTCGCTTATCGAAACCGAGCTGACTGGTAACATGTCAAACATTGTATCACCTTTAGGTAGGTACAGCATCCTCGACGATTCTACAATCTCGATGATTATTGTCAAGCTGTTAAGTTCGTTGACTTGTGATATAGTGCCAATATAATCTGTCTGAATCCAAGGAGGAATGATGATTACAGCTAATGATTTGAGACCAGGCAGGACATTTGAGATGGACGGAGAGTTGTGGATATGCGTCGAGTACCACCATGTAAAACCGGGGAAAGGGACAGCCCATGTTCGGCTGAAAATCAAGAATGTTGATAATGGTTCCACCATTGAGCGCACCTTCAGGCCAGAGGAAAAGTTCAAACCAGCTTTCCTTGACCACAGGAAGATGCAATACCTTTATTCTCAGGGGAATGAATACATCTTTATGGATAATGAAAGCTATGAGCAGGTCTCTCTTTTTACAGACGATCTTGGAGAAGCTGTTAACTTCCTCAAGGAGAATGAGATGATCGAGGTTTCATTCTATAAAGGAAGACAGGTTGGCATTGAGCTTCCTAACTATGTTATCTTGAAAATAATCGAAACGGAGCCAGGAGTTAAAGGAGACCGTTCCAAGGCTGGCACAAAGAAAGCAACGTTGGAAACTGGATATGTCTGCCAGGTACCCCTGTTTATTGAACAGGATGAACAAATTAAGGTGGATACAAGAACTGGTTTATACCTTGAACGAGCCAATAAATAGATGAACAGAAGAGCAGGCAGAGAACTAGCCTTTCAGATGCTCTTTGCTAGTGCCTTTTGGGGTGATGACGCTGACAATGCTGGCAGGAAGGTAATCAAGACATCAAAAGCAGAGCAGGAGATCTGCCAGTTTGCAACACAGCTGTTTGAGGGAACAATAAAGCGACTATCAGAGATTGATGAACTGATTTCCTCCAAGCTGAATCATTGGCGTTTGAACCGTCTTCACCTTATTGACCGTTCGATCATTCGACTGGCAGTTTTTGAGATACTCTATTTTGATGACACCCCAACATCAGTTGCCATCGACCAGGCAGTGCGTTTGGGAAAAAAGTTTGGTGGAGATGAATCGGGTCGTTTCATCAATGGCATTCTTGGAGGGATCATGAGAGGGATAAATAAGGACAATGAGGAGAAAACTGGTAATTAAAGGCATCGTTCAGGGTGTTGGTTTTAGATACTTCACATCCAAGACAGCCAAAAGGTTTGGGATAACAGGGTTTGTCAGAAATCAACCTGATGGTTCAGTATATGTTGAAGCTCAATCGGCAAGAAGGACCTTGGATTCATTTGTTGAATATCTTCGAGAGGGGCCTACAGCCAGTACAGTGAACGAGATAATTGAAACCAGCATACAGGAAGAGCCTGTAGAAAACGACTTTAGAATAATAGCCTTGTGATTTCTAATGCAAATCTTGGGCATGCATCAACGCATGCATAACAGTTAACACACATTCCTCGATTAATGCTTATTTCACCTTGATCAATTCTGATTGAGCCATTAGGACATACATAGGTACACTCAAGACATTTGTCACAATCAGAGTTCACATCGATTGAGAAACGATGCAGATGGTTAAACGGAAAAACATAGGCATTGCGGTCATTAATCATTCTGTGCATCTCAATCAAATCCATACACATATTTTTTAGATTCGATTCAATATCGACAGCCTCACCTATTCTAAGGTCATAAGCGATTCTGACTGCTTTAGACACTAGTGTTGGCCATCCAAAGATTTTCGATACAAGGGCATCACCAGTTACAGGATCCTTTGATATTAAGACCTCTTCTATCCTAGTATCCTTTGGTTTCGATCGCCCTGACCATTTGAAGGTCTGTGAAAAGTCATACACACAGTATGGTATCTTCTGATAAAAAAGTGAGAACACCTCAATAACTGCGTCTGCGAGCATCCCGGTCTTTGACTCTAGTAGTATCCTGGTCCTTGTTTCTGTTGGGACGACGGATAGAAATGAACCAAGCACTCCAGCTACTAGTAACAAGGCTGATGGGTGTGGTGTTACAACCGGAATAATTTCAACATCCTTAAATAATGTAGAATAAGCGTACAACTCCCTCAGAACAGGAATCCTTAGGTTATCTCGATCAATAAAACGTGATCCATCTTCAGACTCAATACCATCAGTTCTTCTGAACCGATCCTTGCTAAGGTCGATGATTTGAATATCTTTCGATTCCTTCAATCTGTTCAGCCAACCACCGAATTTGTTGGTATCAAGGCAAACATTGACATTCTTCCCATCCTCTTGGAGGAATTCTGCTATCTCTACAATAAGCTTTGGACGAGGTGGAATCTGTTTATATCTCAGCACTGAAGGCACATACAGAACAATGTCTGAGGACCTATAAGAAAACTCCCTGGTAACCAAACCCAGGGAGTTTTTTATGTCTTTGATAGATGTAAAAAAAGCTGTAGACATTACCTCTTGCGGTACTGTCTGTCTTTCCTTGCGCCTCTGAGACCTGCCTTGGCACGCTCTTTCTTTCGATCATCCCTTGTTATGAGACCATGTTCTCTCAGTTTGGGTTTTAGGTCGCCATCAACCTTCACCAAAGCTCTTGCGATCCCATGTCTTATCGCCTGAGCCTGTGAGGATATACCTGAACCAGTAACCTTAACATTAATATCATAGCTTCTGAGTTTGTCTACTACAGCAAGTGGTTCAAATATCGTTCTATGGAAAGAGGTATTTTGGTAATACTCATTCAAGGGCTTTTCGTTAATAACAATCTTACCATCCCCAATATCCATTATCACCTGAGCCACTGCAGTCTTTCTTCTACCTGTTGCTCTGTACATAAACTAGGACTCCTTTACCAGCGACAATTTCTCTGGTTGTTGTGCAGAATGTGGATGATCCTCTCCAGGATACACCTTCAGTTTCTTATAGATCTTTCTTCCGAGTCTTGTCTTGGGAAGCATACCCCAAACAGCCCTTTCAATGATTCTCTCTGGGTGCTTGAGTAGCATTCTTCTAAATGAAACAGATTTCAACCCTCCAACATAGCCAGAATAGGAATAATAGATCTTATCCGTCTTCTTCTTACCGGTAACATTCGACTTATTTGCATTTACTACTATAACGTAATCACCAGAATCGATGTGTGGTGACCATATAGGTTTATCTTTGCCCGTCAGTAATCGAGCTACCTTCGTCGCAAGTCTGCCTACGGGCAGTTCCTGCGCGTCAACAACATACCACTTCCTGTCCTTTTCTTCCACCTTCGGGAACACTGTATCCATGGTTTCCTCCTGACTAAAGACTGAATTGTATTACCAATACTCCTTATGTCAACTCATATCATTTTCCTTTTCAATACTTGTATACTGTCTAAATGGTGGTAGCTTTGTGATTCTAAAGCACACAGGAGGATGATTAGAGATGTCGAGGAAATGTGATATATGTGGAAAAGGACCAATCACAGGTCATACGGTGAGTCACTCACATGTGAGATCAAAGAGAAAGTGGCTACCAAATCTTCACACTGTAAGAGCTAAGATAGATGGTACAACCAAGCTGATTAGGGTATGCTCCAAGTGTATTAAAGCTGGAAAGGTCGAGGTTGCCTAATCCGGCAAACAGATACGAAAAACGTATTGTCTTCAGAAAGGACGATTAGCTCTGTTTGGGTTTATCGCCCTTTCTATTTCTATATATATTGTACTAATTTATTACGCCTGTAATCAGTCGAGAACGACTTATCACGATCGTTTTGAGTTCTGACAGTTTTTTATCATAACCAGTTACATCACCTGTGAACCTATCGATATAGTCAATCATGCGATCGGCTATCAAAAGTGCATTCAACTTCGTTAATCTTTTATTGAGTATATCTTTTGGAGAGGGACGTTGAGAAAAACTAGATTCAATGAATTTTGATGGTAGCAGTTCATGTTGAAGACCAGACAGATAATAAGCCCACATAAGCCTGTCTCCGCTGTACAAATCAAATCCTGCTACTTTATCAAAATCATTTCTTGAGTACAGCAATAAAATATTCGTTCTCACTTCGTCGATCTCTGTTAACAGCAACGCTATCTCCTGATTGAGTGTGCGAGGGATTCTAGCCATGCAAAGCATATGTGATAGAGCTTTGTATTCCAACTCCATCATCTGCCATCCTCTGACAGTCATGTCTATTCCCGTTAATCGAACTTCATTTATCCAACGCTTTGCCATCAGAAGAGAGCTTGCATCAGGATATTCTGAAGCATCCAACAAATAATCTGTATCTGAGTTCAGGTAACCAAAGTATCGTCTCACCTTGAAAAAGAAACGGTTTATCGATGAGGAGGTTCTTTGAATCCACAGTTTTTCTCCCCAATCAGAAATCCTTGATATCAAACAGATACAGTCAATCAACAAGATTTCATCGTTTAGTTTATCAATATCAAAGGATTGAGGTAACAGATTCAACCTATCGAATTCCTCAAAGAGTATCTCTACCTCTGATGATTTATTAGTATCCATTATTGAATAATTCTGCACTGCCTGCACAGGAATAAAGAAAAATATTATGAGAGATGTACAAAGTAAAGAAGTAAGTAACCTCATGCACTGCCTGTTTGAATCTGAAAGAAGATAATACTGAATCCTGCAAGTCGAATTATGTGGTTCACGTACCAGAAGAAACTGCTAACCGGAAGTACAGTATGAAGTATCAACGATACTGTAAGCAACAGGAATGCTATAGACATGTAAATCCTGAATGGATGTTTGTTGTTAACCCAGTGAAGGAAGTAACTGATCGAAACGGTTAACAGGACTACCCAAGTGAGAATGAGTACATACAAACCCGACTCACCGAATTTAGGCAACCAACTGGTGAATTCATTTATGAAACCAAACCCCATCAGAACTGAAATAAACACGATTACCGGTATCATGTAAACTGATAAACGTTTGTTTGAGAAGAATAATGACCAGAAGACACCAACCGCATACAAGAGATACCCAAATGCTATGTACCAACTCAGATATCTAAGTGTATGTTGACTGGGTACAAATAAAGCTCCAGTGATAGAGACTATTGATATCTCAACCACCAGCACTGCAAACAAAGCGAGACTCGCTGTAGCAAATGTCAGGGACGAGACATCCTCACCCCTTCTGTAATGGATAAACATGAAAATGGATGTACCAAGAAGCAACAATGCTATTAGTATCTCAAACGCCAACTTAATAATTGAATTCATGGACGCAATTATATATGAACTATTGTTCGTAGTCTACTGATACCAGGTATAGACCTTGAGGGGGGGCTTTTTGACCAGCAGAAGGTCTCATTATTCCTCTAAAAACAAGATCGAGTGAGTTGGGCATCTCTCTTCCCAAAGCGCATTCGACAGTAAAACCAACCATCCTTCTGACCATATTATGCAGGAACCGATCCCCCCTGAGGATCAGGGATATGTAACTGCCCTTCTTCATTACATCAGTTTCAATTATTTTACAGTGAGGGTCTTTATTCTTTCCTTCTTTGGTTGTCTTCCCAAAGCATGTGAAATCATGTTCCCCTAAAAAATGATTCCAAGTATTTTCCATGACACTGACGTCCAACTGACCTCGGTTTACAACCCATGCTCCCTTATGGACAAATGGTGAGTCGCTACCACCCATATGAATAATATACGAATAAACCTTCGTTCTTTGAGCAAAACGAGCAATGAAACCCCAGGGTGCTCTATCGAGTAATCTCAGACGAATGGATGGATGAAGGAACCCTGAAATCATGCTCTTCATTCCCATTGGATGAAGGTCCTGATCAATCGAAAATGATATTACCTGACCTAACGCATGAACCCCTCTGTCGGTTCGAGAGGAGCCATATACGGTTGTTTTTATCCCTAAGCCCTCCCATATGGCATCTTCAACTGCAACCTGTATTGTCGGCAAACCATATTGGCGCTGGAAACCGAAGAAATCAGTGCCATCGTATGAAATGACTGCTTTGTAGTTATATGGTCGCATAGAATAGTGCAAATAAATAGACAGCAACCACAAGAAGCATTGATACTAAAAGGGCAATCCAATCAATAGCCTTGAGTTTTATAACATGAAGTTTACCTCTGTCGCCTCCAGTAATGAAGCACCGAGACTCCATGGCTTGAGCCAGCTCCTCAGCTCTTCTGAATGACGAAACAAACAATGGAATTATAACTGGAACAAACGCCTTTGCTCTAGCAATCAAACCGCCACTTGAGAAATCAGCCCCCCTTGAGCTTTGAGCCTTGATAATCTTGTCTGCTTCAGAAAGAAGCGTTGGTATGAACCTCAAAGCTATACTCATCATTAATGCAATCTCTGCTACTGGGAAACCAATCCTCTTGAGTGGGTGCATAAACGATTCCATAGCGAACGTCAGCTGTAAGGGAGATGTTGCAAAGGTCAGTATAACGGATACAGTCACGAGTGATATCAACCTTATAACAATTCTGCCTGCATAAAACAGACCCTCTTTGGATATCGATATGACCCAGAATTCAACTATTGGTTCACCTTTGGTTACAAATATCTGTATGATAACTGTGAGTGCTATGAGAAATAGAATCGGTCTTAAGCCCCTAACTACATGCATAAACGGAACTTTTGCGATCATGATGACCACGATGAGCATAGCAAACAGTATGCCTAAAGCAATCATTTTACCGATCATAAAGATGAACACCAGCAGGAACATCGCGATAAAGAGCTTTATTCTCGGATCCATTCGATGGACAATTGTCGGTAAAGGTATGTACTGACCGATAACAAGAAGGTTCGAGAGAGCCATTAACCGATGATCTCCTGATGAATTCTTTGAGCCAGACCCTTCGGTGTCCAGGTATTATGTGGTATGTTAAAATTCCTTTTCCTTAACAGTTCAGCTATAACAGACATCATGGGTACATCCAACCCGGTTTTTCTGAGCATCGCTGGTCTTGAAAATGCCTCATCTGTAGTACCAGCAAACTCCACCTTAGATGCATTCATAACGATAACATTATCGGATATGCTGGATATCTCATCCATATCATGAGATACCATAACGAGTGTTTTTCCTTGTTCTCTGAATGAGTGAATCATCTCCAGGAGTCTTTTCCTTGAGCTTGGATCTAGTCCAGCCGTAGGCTCATCGAGCACAAGCACTTCAGGTTTCAGAGCTAAAATACCGGCTATTGCAACCTTTCTTTTCTCTCCGCCAGATAACCCAAATGGTGACCGATCCTTATAGTCCTCATAACCCAAGCCAACCATCGACATTGACTCTTCTACCCTGTCTCTGGTCTCATCAGCTGAAAGACCCATTTTTGATGGACCAAACCCAATATCCTTCTCGACCGTTTCCCCAAATAGCTGTGACTCAGGATACTGAAAGACCATTCCTACTCTCTGTCTGAGAAGTTTTTTACTCACTTTCTTATCAGATATATCCTCACCATCCACCAATACATTGCCCACAGTCGGTTTAAGAAGCGCATTGAAATGTTGGATCAGTGTACTCTTACCCGAACCTGTAGAGCCGATAATACCTGTAACGCTTTCACTCTCTATCGTAAGAGATACATCGTTAAGTGCCTTATACTCAAATGGCATTCCCTGATCATAGATATAGGTTAATCCGACTACCTCAATGCGCATATCTCCTCCACGAGTTGCGCTGGGTTCTTGGGTATGTTGACTAAATGATTCATGGAATTCAGTTCTCTAACGAGATCGATAATTGGAGGTGGCTCAAGACCTGCCCTGACGAGTAATTCTCGATCAACAAACAGATCGTCTGGAGTACCATCAAATATTACTGAACCCTTCTCCAATGCTATTACCCTACCCGCGAGTAGAACCTCCTCCATTCTATGAGTTATCATTACTATACCAATCCCTCGTTGATTAAGGTTCATTATCTGCTTTAGCACTTTTTTCCTACCCTTTGGGTCAAGAAGAGATGTGGCCTCATCAAGAATGATCATCCTAGGTCTCAACGCTAATACTCCAGCTATGGCGACCAACTGTTTTTGTCCCCCGGAGAGATTTGCTAGGATGCTCGTATTCCTATTGGTCATATCAACAGCTTCCAAAGCTTGGTCTACACGCTCCCTTATTTCTGTCTGAGGAAGATTTAGATTTTCTGGACCAAAGGCAACATCATCTTCGACAATGGTTGCAACAGCTTGGTTGTCGGGATTCTGAAAAACAAGACCAATATTTTCTCTTATATCAACAAGCACCTTTTCATCAGCTGTTGATCTATCTACCGAAATTACCTCACCAAAATTAGGTCTAATTAGTCCGTTTGACAATTTGGCAAGAGTGGATTTCCCAGACGAATTATGACCAACCAAAGCCACAAACTCACCAGGAAATATAGAAAAAGAGCACCCGCATAAAGCTGGTGCTCTGGTTTCTTCATTGTCAGCATAGCTGAAGGTTACATCCTTGAATTGAATCAGGGGTGAACCTTCACCATTGTCATCCCTAGGCATAATCCAGTTTTACGAGGACAAGAGGAGCTCCATCCCCTCTGCGTGTACCCACCTTGTACTGTCTAGTAAAACCACCAGTCTTGGTCTCGTCAAATTTATTCTTCGCGGCCTCAATGCAACGCTTGGCGGCCTGCTTGGTTGTAAAGAATGAATATACCTTCCTCTGGGATGCCAAATCATCATTCTTTGCTACCACGAAAATCTTGTCCACCATTCTCCTGAGTTCCTTCGATCTGGCTTCTGTGGTTTCAAGCTTACCGGATAGCACAAGATTGGTTGCGAGGTTCCTCAGCATCATCTTCCTGTAAGAACTCCAGACTCCCAGTTTTCGGTGTGTTCTCTGATGTCTCATAGTAGTTTACTCCTTGAGTTTGAAGCCCCACTCTTGGAGCCTTCTTTCAATCCTTTTTATGGTCTTTCCAGAAAACTTCAGATTCGATTTCATTGCAGATTTACCAACCTTAATCAGTTCGCCTACAGTGTCTATATTCTTCCTCTGCAGCTGCTTCTGTGAAGTTTTCGGGATCTGTACATCGTTTGCTATAAGAACTTCAATTGTCATATTCAGAATTGCGCTCTGTTTTTCATTCTCGCTAAGTGTTTCGAAGCTCTCGTCTGAAGCTAGACTTAAATTCAGTTTTGCGAGTTTCTTTTCGATCTCTACGATTATCTTGTCCTTGAATCCTTCCATCTGGTGGATTTCAGTTCTCGAACGTTTGACAAGCTGAACCAATGATGTTATGCCATTTTTCTCAAGGAAATCCATTGTGTGTCTTGTCAGAGAAAGATCCTCTATCTGGTAGTTCAAGGCTTCAGTGGGGACAACGACCTCATCATCGGGTACCGTCTTTGTTTCTACCTCCTGTTCGGGTTCTTCGGTTTCTGGTTTTTCATCACTTACAGGTGAGGAGTCAGCTTTCTTGCCCCTATGCTTGGTTCCTTCTGCTTCTCTGGTTTCCTTTTCTGTTCCTTCTTCGTGTGGTTTCTTTGATTGTGCAGAATTTTCGATTGGTTCTTCAACCTCTTCAGCGAATATGGGGAATGTGTATTGAGATATCAACTCGTAGTCAGGTGCTTTGGCAAGTGCCTTCATGAGGGACTCTGTTGCTTTTGTGCTGATACCGCGAATCGCTTTGATCTCACGTTGTTCTTTCATCAGCAAATCTCTTAATGTTTTAATGCCTTCGTATACAAGCAAATGATGAGTTTTTGCGGGTATTCCGGGTATTGCTGTGTCAAGCGGTAAAACAAGCTTCTCTTCAAGAAGCTCTTCGACCTCTTCTTCCTCTTCGCCTAGAAGCTCTGGTTTTGCTATTACTGTGTAGTAATCAGATAGTATTTGCAATCCCTCTAGAAGGGCTTCCCTTGGTGGTATTGCACCATTGCACAGCACATCGATGTTCAGTCGTTCAAAATCTAGATACTGCTCTATTAGGGTTTGTTCAACATTGAACCTGACATTCTTGACAGGGGTAAACAAAGCATCCAGCCATATTGTACCAACTGGATAATCATCCATCTTGTTCTTCTCAACTGGTACATATCCTCGTTTACTCGCAACCATAATATCCATGCGAAGCGTCGATTCTGGGGAGGAAAGTTCTGCAATATGGAGTTCGGGGTTTACTATTGTCGTATCAACATCGGGTATTATTTCAGCGGCAGTAACCATCTTCTCACCGGATGCATCGAGGGTTAGGGTGCGAATCTCATCAGTATCCATGGCAACAACGAGTTTTTTCAGGTTAAGCACCATCTGTACAACATCCTCGACAACTCCGTCAATCACTGAGAATTCATGCGGAACGCCATCAATCCTCACGGCTATGGGTGCGGCGCCCTTGATTGAGGAAAGAAGCACTCTTCTCAGGCTGTTGCCTATCAACACACCATATCCAGGATGCAGTGGTTCTATCGTGTATCTGCCGAGGAACGCATCCTCTTCTATGGTTTTTAGCTCGAGATTCTTTAAAGGAAACACAGTCAACCTACCTTGAGTAATACTCTACTACAAGCTGAATATTCACAGTGGTGTCTATATCAGATATTGCAGGCACCCTGAGTATCTCAAACTTGAAGTTCTTCTCATCAAGCGACATCCACGCTGGTGGTGTAACCGGAGACTTAACAGCCTCCTCGATGATGTTTATCTTTTTTGCTTTTGGCTTCAGTTCAATCACATCACCAGGTTTAACGATGTATGATGGCACATCCAGTCTCTTTCCGTTAACCCTGACATGAGAATGGTTTACAATCTGTCTTGCTGATGTCCTGCTGGGAGCTAGGGAGGCTCGATACAGAGTGTTATCAAGTCTTCTCTCAAGTAGTTCGAGAAGCTTGTCACCGGTGGGTATATCCGTCTGGGACATGGCAACAGTGTAGTAATTCTTGAACTGATTCTCCATCAATCCATACTGCCTTCTAATCTTCTGCTTCTCTCTCAGGTGTAATCCATAATCAGACATCTTCTGCCTTGGGCGTTTCTTTGGTCCATGCATACCAGGCTCGCTGTAGTTTCCTTCAATGGGACACTTGGCGCCATAGCACCTTGAACCCTTCAGATAGAGCTTGGTCTTTTCTCTTCGGCAGAGCCTGCACACTGGTCCTGTATATCTTGCCATAACTACACCCTCCTAATCTTTGGTGGTCGGCATCCATTGTGGGGTATAGGTGTTATGTCTTTGATGGAGGTTATGGTTATACCCGAACTACCAATACTTCGAATCGAAGTCTCTCTACCAGAGCCTGGACCCTTTATATAGAGTTTTGCTTCCTTCATACCCATATCCATAGCCTTCTTGCAAGCGTTCTGTGCAACAACCTGTGCGGCAAAGCCTGTGCCTTTCCTGGTACCTTTGAATCCACTTTCTCCACCTGATGACCAGGCAACAGCGTTTCCATCAGCATCAGTCACCGTAACGATGCAGTTGTTAAAACTGCAGTGTACATATATTCTTCCCTTGGGAATATTTCGTTTGACTCTTTTTTTTCTGGCCATGGTTACCCCCTATTTCTTCTTCGAACCACCGATTGCGTGAGACCTTCCCTTGCGAGTACGAGCATTAGTTCGCGTCCTCTGGCCTCTGACTGGCAATCCTCGTTTATGCCTGTGACCTCGGTAGGTACCTATCTCAATGAGGCGCTTTATATTCATGGTGACGTCTTTGCGAAGGTCTCCCTCAACCTTAAACTGAGTTGTGACTACCTCATTTATAGTGTCTATCTCTTCTTTTGTGAGGTCTTTCATCCTTTTATTGGGATCCACACCCGCCTTCTCAACTACCTGATGAGCATTGGTTGGTCCAATACCATAGATGTACCTCAGAGAGATATCTACTCGCTTGTTCGCTGGTATGTCTACACCTGCAATACGTGGCATATGTCAACTCCTATTTCTGTCTCTGCTTATGTTTCGGATTCTCACAAATAACCATCACTCGACCTTTTCGTCGAATGATCTTGCACTTATCACAAATTGGCTTAACTGACGCTCTAACCTTCATATGTTCGCCTCCTCGATGGATGGGTCTCTACAACCTGTACGTTATGCGCGCACGTGATAGGTCATAAGGACTCAGCTCAATCCTAACCCTGTCTCCAGGCAATATGCGAATGAAGTACTTCCTCATCCTACCTGAAACGTGAGCAAGAATGATCTTGCCGTTCGGTAGCCGAACCTTGAACATCGCCGATGGCAATGTTTCGACTATCTCTGCCTCGGTCTCTATCACTTCACTAGAATCTGCCACATAACCTCCATCTTAATTCCTTTTTGTTATTATCTCTGGTTCGTTTTCAGTAACCAGTATTGTATGCTCAAAATGCGCTGAAAGTGATCCGTCAGCCATGTTTGCCGTCCAACCATCTGACGAAACCTTGACCTTCCAGCTACCAGCTGAAACCATGGGTTCAATAGCCAATGTCATTCCAGACTGGATTTTTACCCCAGTTGCTGGTAAGCCAAAATTTGGTATCTGGGGATCCTCATGGATACCTTTACCTACACCATGTCCGACAAACTCTCTGATAACGCTAAATCCACTCTGCTCAACGGTTTTCTGAATGGTCGATGATATATCACCAATTCGATTACCGGGAACAGCCTTTGAAATACCGTCCAGCATAGCCTTTTTAGTCACTTTCATCAGTTTTGTCTGGTGCTTGTTCGGATTGCCTAGGGTAAAAGTGATCGCAGTATCGACAAAGACACCTTCTCTGTCCAAAACCATGTCTATGGTAACCAGATCGCCCTCTTTAAGCTTTGTCTTTCCGGGGATACCGTGGACAATAGTCTCGTTTAATGATATGCACAGGTGACCTGGATAACCATGGTATCGGTAACTTGAAAGGTTGGCATCGACAGAATCTGCCTCATCAACAGCTAACCTGTCCAGGTCGATCGTTTTCATACCAGCGCAAGCATTTATTTTCAACGTGTTCAGGAGTGTTGCGGCATCGCTACCCAGCACTCTCATTTTCTCTATCTCGCTTGGTGTCTTGATGATTACCATCTACAAACCAAGTTCCTTAATGACCGACTCTTGTACTTCCTGTATGGTCCTATTCGCGTCAATAACAAGCAATACACCACGCTGTTTATAGTACCCTATAAGGGGCTTTGTTCTATCCTGGTATACTTTATAACGACGCGTGATTGTATCGACAATATCGTCTGATCTCTTCTCGAGAGATGCACCACACACGGGGCACTTATCTGCACCTGGCGATGGGGAAAACCCACACTTGGAGCAGGTCAATCGATTCATATTCCTCTTTAGAGTTACATCGAGTTCCACATCAAGATAGATAACTCGATCGACAGAGACATCGTTTTCCTCAAGTTTTTTTTCAAGCATCTCTGCCTGGTTCTTAGTCCTTGGATAACCATCCAGCACATACCCAGAAAGGTCTTTCAGGCGTTCGAGAACAACCCTGTTCACAATATCATCGGGTACCAGATTACCAGTATTCATCCGTTCACGAATGATATCTGCGTACTCATCGTCCCTTTGACTTTCCTTCCTAAGCAGGACAGAGGCAACAACCTTTTGAACACCTAGCTTTTCAGCCAGAAGCCTTGAAGCTGTTCCCTTTCCTGATCCTGGTGGTCCAAGGAGAATCAACCTCATTTGCCCAAGAATCCCTCGTAGTTTCTCATAGTCAGATACGATTCAATCTGGTTAACTGTCTCAAGTGAAACACCGATAGCGATAAGAATTCCTGTTCCGCCAATGAATATGCTTGAGAACGTTGGCACATTAACAAGCAACAGGTTTGGAACGATAGCCATCGCACCAAGGAATATTGATGCTGGGAGAGTAACCTTGGCAAGAACTCCCTGGAAGTACTTCTTTGTGGCTTCGCCTGGTCGAACACCAGGAACAAATCCTCCCTGTTTCTGCAGGTCTGATGAGAGTCTTTCGGGATCATACTGCATCTGTGTGTAGAAGTAAGTGAAGAAGACAACCAGCAGGAAGAATATCACATTGTATATAATTCCTCCCGTATCAGGGTTACCGGTTTCTGTTGTAATAGGGTTTACAACATACTTAATCCACCAGTTGTTAGTATTCCTTATGAAGCTACCGATTATTTGTGGGAACATGATAACAGCGGATGCAAAGATTATTGGTAGAATACCAGACTGAATCAACCTGAGTGGGATATACGTAGTTTGACCACCATACATCTTACGTCCAACAATACGCTTTGCATGTTGCACAGGGACTCTTCTTTCAGCTTCATACGCCCAGATGATTACACCTATAAAAGCTAGGAAAATCACCAAATAGAGCCCGAATCCAAACCAAGAAGCAGATCCACCACCCATAACGTTAGCGATAACAACCTGGAATCCAGGAATGATTCTCGAGATGATTCCAACGAAGATGATCAGCGAAACTCCATTGCCAATCCCCTTCTCGGTCATCATTTCACCCAACCAGACCAACAGGAACGAACCTGCGATGAGAACAAATGTGGCAAACAGTTTTGAAAGCAATGAGTCTGGATTAGCGTAAAGCTCTATACCCTCGAATCCACCATAACGGTTGAGTATTGAAGGATAAAGAATGAATGCAAAGGAGAATGATTGAAGAGCCGCCAGACCAAGCGTGAGCCACTTGGTGATCATGGCTATTTTCTGTCGGCCCTGCATCCCTTCTTCTCTAACCATACGCTCTAGTGCTGGAATGACTGACTGAAGAAGGTTTAATATGATGGAGGCATTGATGTATGGGATTACGCCAAGAGAGAATATTGATATCTGTAGCAGTCCGCCACCTGAGAACATATTGAGCAAACCCATAAAACCACCACCCTGCTCCTTCATAGCATAGATAGCAACACGGTTTATTCCGGGGATTGTTATGTGGTTGCCCAACCTAAATAGGACAAAAAGCCCCATCGTTGCGAAGAAGCGACTTCTTAACTCTGGGATGTTCCAGGCGTTCCTTAAAGTTCGAAACATATCTATTCTCCTCGTTCGGTGTCTTCTTCAGGTGTTGGTGTTTTATCTTCATCTTTATCATCACCAATCAGTTCAATTGTTCCACCTGCCTTCTCGATTGCAGAGATGACACTTTTTGTAGCTCTTGCGCCTTTAAGGTGGAGGGCAACGTTTATCTCAGTTCCACCGAGTAACTTATAGACCTGATCGGTTTTTCTAACAATGCCATGCTCTCGGAGTACAGCCATTGTCACATCAGTACCCTCTGGTATTCTGTTCAGATCAGCGAGTCTGATCTCTGCCATCTTGAGTGGTCTTATGAGTTTGTTTCTCCACCCTCTGATCTTGGGGTATCTCAGGTAACTGCGAGTCTGACCACCTTCGTAACCACTGCCATAGCCCTTTCCACGTCCAGAACGAGCCTTAGCACCTTTGTGGCCATAACCAGAACACTTACCACGACCGGAACCATCACCCCTACCTATGATTCTTTTAACCTTCCTTGAGCCTTTTGGTTTCTTTAACGTATGCAGTTTCATATTAAACCTCTGTACCAAACATCTGAGCAACTGATATACCTCTTGACCTCGCATATTCCTTAGGTTCTTTGAGGTCACGAATGGCTTTGAGTGTTGTTTTTGCAAGGTTCATGGCATTTGACGATCCGTGAGATTTGCTGATGACATCCTTCAATCCAGCTTTCTCAAGAACCATTCTAACAACACCACCAGCTATGATACCAGTTCCTGGAACCGCTGGTGCCAGATACACCTTTGTGCCTCCAGTACGGGAGACGATGTCGTGAGGTATTGTGGTACCTCGGATTGGTACCTTTACCATATCTCTTTTTGCTTTGGTGACAGCTTTTCGAATCGCCATTGGAATCTCTTTCGCCTTACCAAGCGCAACTCCCACGGTTCCTTCATCTTTGTTACCAACAACGACGAGTACCCTGAAGCGCATCCTCTTTCCGCCCTTGACCGTTTTGCTGACTCTGTCGATCTTTACAATCTGTTCTTCAAACGGATCGTTTTCATCTTTTCCAAGTCTTCTTTTATCTCTGTTCTCCGCCATTTAAGAATCTCCTGTCTTAGAACTTGAGTCCAGCTTCACGTGCCGCATCAGCAAATGCCTTTATGCGTCCGTGATAGAGATAGCCAGAACGGTCAAATACCACTGTGTCTATACCAATCGATAGTGTTCTTTCAGCGATCAGTTTTCCGATTTTTTTTGCGGTCTCGATGTTCTTGCCTGAGATATCAACATTTTGGGTAGTGCTAGCAGACACAATCGTTTTGCTGGAAACATCATCGATCACCTGCGCGGAAATATGCTTCAGACTTCTAAAGATGGTCAGTCTGGGTCTCTCAGCAGTACCCCGTATCTTCTTCCTGATTGTTCGTTTTCTACGGAGTCTTTCCCTATTCCTGTTGTATTGATCGCTCATATTACTCTCCTGCCGCCATTGTCTTGCCGCTCTTGCGCTTGATGTATTCGTCTTTGTACTTGATTCCCTTTGCCTTGTATGGATCGGGGGTTCTCAACTGGCGAATATCTCTGGCGAAAGCTCCAACTGTCTCTTTGTTTGCGCCAGATATTTCAATTCTATTCTCTTTGGGTGTTTCACACGTAACACCTTCGGGGATATTCATTTCTACTGGGTGAGAGTATCCAACATTGATTACGATCTGCTTGCCTTGCGCTTGCGCCTTATATCCAACACCGTTGATCAAGAGTACCTTTGTGAAACCCTTTGATACACCCTCAATCATGTTTGAGATGTGTGATGCAGTGGTACCATGAAGCTGTTTGTCCTGCTTGAGTTCTGAGGTTCTCTTGACGTTTATTATTCCATCATTCTGTTCAATGACAATTGAAGGTCTGAATGTGCGTTCTAGTACATCATTCTTTCCCTTTACAGTGACCTTTTGGCCAAGGGGTGTTTTGGATATTGTAACTTCGACACCTTTAGGGATTGCTATTGGTTTATTGCCTATTCGTGACATTGTTCCTCCTACCAAACGGCGATCAGCGCTTCACCGCCCTGTTTCATCTTTCTCGCCTGGTGATCCGTCATCAAACCTTTCGATGTGGACATCACGATTACTCCCATCCCTCTGAGTATCTTTGGGATTCTGTCGTGCTTGTAGTATGTCCTTCGACCACACTTACTGACTCTCTTGATACCAGAGATAACAGGGTTTTTATTACCCCTATACTTCATAAAAACCTTCAGGTCCTTCATGGGTGAAGACTCGTTATCAAGTATCTTGTAGTCATTTATAAAACCGGTCTCCTTGAGCACACGTGCTAACTCTACCTTGAGCTTGGAATGTGGAATACTGGTTGATGTCATATTGACCATTCCCGCATTCCTTATTCTGGTAATCATATCTGCTATGGGATCTATTATCATTTCAGACTCCTCCTACCATGACGCCTTTACGAGCCCTGGAATCTTGCCTTCATTGGCCAGTTTACGTAGGCAAAGCCTGCACAAACCAAACTTCCTGTAATAAGCACGAGGACGACCACAGATCATACACCTGTTGACCTTACGGGATGAGTATTTTGGTTTTTTCTTTGCTTTATTAATCAACGCTAATCTTGCCATAACTACTCCTTGTCCTCTCTGAATGGAATGCCGATAAGCCTTAGAAGCTCTTTCGACTCTTCGTCTGTTTGAGCTGTGGTAACAAAGGTAACATTGAAACCACGAGTTTTGTCAACCTTATCATAATCTATCTCGGGGAAAATGAGCTGTTCCCTGATGCCAAATGTGTAGTTACCCCTGCCATCGAAGGCGTTTGGTGACAGCCCCTTGAAGTCTCTAATCCTTGGAAGCGCTTCCTCGATAAGCTTCTTGATAAAGGAGTACATCCTATTACCACGCAAGGTTACCATGCAACCTATAGGCATCTCTTCCCTGAGTTTGAAGTTAGCAATCGATTTCTTTGCCCTTTTTATAACGGGTCTCTGACCAGTGATTGTAAATATTTCATCGACTGTCGAATCAAGCGCTTTTGGATTGTATGTAACCTCACCAACACCCCTGTTGAAGACAACCTTTGTGATCTTGGGTAACTGCATGGGGGTATCGTACCCAAATTTCTCCATCAAGGCTGGGCAAACATCATTCAGGTACTTCTCCTGCATATCAGATCTTGAAAATGATTTTGTCTTGATCTTTGCAGAGATTCCACCCTTTGACACTGCTGACTTTTTGGATTCTGATTCTTTTTTCTTGGGTGCTTTTTTCTTGTTTACTGCCATTACATCTTACCTCAAATCTTATCTATCAACTCGCCACATTTGCGACACTTTCGAATATGTTTGCCGTTTGGCAGTTCCCTGTGTCCAATTCTTGTGGGTTGTTTACAGTTGGGGCATACAAGCATCACATTGGAACGATGCATGGGTGCTTCGAGTTCGATAAAATCTCTCTCGTTGGTCCTTCGGTTGACACTGACCTTCTTTATCCAGTTGGCACCTTCAACAATGATTCGGTTCTTCTTGTTACTCGACAGAACCTGTTTGACTCGTCCTTTGTGTCCTTTTGACTTACCGGATATGACCTTTACGGTATCACCCTTTCTCAAACCAGTTTTCTCTCTTGGTGCAGTCCTCATGCTATACCACCTCCGGTGCAAGGGAAACGATCTTCATATATCCCTTCTCTCGAAGTTCCCTGCATATTGCGCCAAACACCCTTGTGCCTTTTGGATTACCGTCATCATCGATGATAACCACTGCATTATCATCGAAGCGAAGTCTGGAACCATCGGCCCTGACTATGGGTTGTTTCGTTCTCACAACTACAGCTGTCTCAACCGAACCCTTTGGTATTGGGGAATTTGGTATTGCTCTTTTTATTGTGACTCGAACCTTGTCACCAACACGAGCGTCCTTCTTTGCTCCAATTCCAAGCGTATTGATAACCTCGGCTATCTTGGCGCCGGAGTTATCCGCTACATTGAGTCTTGAATACTGGATAACCATTATAACACCTCAACCTTCGAGGCTTTTTGAATCACTGAAAGCAATCTGTGTGAACATCGTTTTGAAAGAGGTCTGCAATCAATAAATTCAACCTTGTCCCCTAATCTGGCTTCATTCTTCTCGTCATGGACAACATACTTCTTGCTTCGCTTGACGCTTTTCTTATAGAGAGGATGCATCACGGATCTGGTCACCTTTACCAGGCAGTTCTTCTGCATCTTGTCAGAGACCACAACACCCACTCTTGTAATTAATTTCTCGATCATTCCTGAGCCTCCAGATCTTTCTGGTGTATGTAGGTCTTCAAACGAGCGATATCTCGTCTATACTCTCGAATCTTCATACCCTTATCAAGCTGGCCATTCCTGTGATCGAAGAGAAGCTTGGCCATCTCAGACTCAATTCTTTCAAGCGCTTTCTCCTTTTCGATCTTACTCATACCCAGAATTTTATACTTCTTCATAGCCTTATCTCTTTCTCAAGGGTCCTGCTCATGAAACGAGATCTGATTGGGAGCTTTGAACCAGCTATTCTGACAGCTTCTCTTGCTATCTCTGGTGTGCACCCAGTGAACTCCATCAGGATCCGACCTGGTTTGACAACCGCCACCCAGTAGTCAGTATCCGCTTTTCCCTTGCCCATTCTGGTTTCAAGAGGTTTTTTGGAGATCGGTTTGTCAGGGAATATCCTCGTCCATATCCTTCCTGTACTACTCAGACGAGATGTTATAACAAGACGTAACGCTTCGATCTGTCTGGCGGTTATCCAAGAACATTCCATCGCCTGAATACCATACTCACCAAACGTGATGTTATTCCCGCCTTTAGAGCGACCTCGCATCCTGCCTCTCTGTTGTTTTCTGAATTTGGTTCTTTCTGGTTGTAACATAATAGCCTTCCTATTTCAGGGAGTATGGACCATTGGTCTGTTTGTCACCTTTGTAAACCCATACCTTTATCCCAATAACACCAAATTTTGTTATCACATGCTTGATGTGGTAATCTATGTCCGCTTTCAGAGTATGAAGAGGTACTCGACCTTCTCTGAACCATTCTGATCTAGCAATATCCGCACCATTGAGTCTACCAGAAGCCATGATTTTAATCCCTTTTGCTCCTGCTCTCATTGCTCTGGTTATGGACTGTTTCATCGCTCTTTTGTAAGCAACCCTTCGCTCAATCTGAGTTCCGATCCATTCCGAAATCAACTTGGCTGAGATATCTGGTTGTCTAACCTCTACAATGTCAAGTTTTACACCTTTCGCGTTTGTAACTGACTGTATTTGAGCTTTGAGTTTATCAGCGGTTGTACCCTTCCTTCCAATAACAATACCCGGCTTTGAAGTCCTTAGGATAACTCGCACTCGACCCGCTCTGCGCTCGATAATGGTTTCGGCAATACCAGCTTCGTCTCCGAGTTTGTCTACTATCTTTCTAATCTCGAGATCCTCAGCGAGGTTATTCTTGAAATCACCATCACTGGCAAACCAATTCGATCTCCATGGATAGATGATACCGAGTCTGAATCCGTATGGATGAACTTTCTGACCCATGTTATACCCCCTCGACTGAGTCAACTACTACCTTTATGTGGCTGGTTCTTCTCTTTATTATGTCTGCTCTTCCCATTCCTCGAGGAAGCATCTTTCTCCATGGCTTGCCCATATCGATAACAGCTTCTTGTACGTAGAGCGTATCGGGACTCATTTCGAAGTTATTGACAGCATTCGCTTTTGCAGACAACATTACTTTTAGAATGAGACGTGCCGCTTTGTGAGGTAACGAAAGAAGAATAGCTTCGGCTTCATCGATTGTTCTGTTTCGAATCATACCAATGACTTTCCTGGCTTTTTGAGGGGCTATCATAGCGTGTTTATGTATTGCATGTACCTTCATCTCTACCTCTATTTCTTAGCTGTGGAGCGTTCGGTCGATCTTCTGTGACCTCTGAAGATCCTCGTGTGTGCAAACTCACCCAGCTTGTGTCCAATCATCTGGTTGGTGATGTAGACAGGAACGTGGTTCTTTCCGTTGTGAACAGCAATTGTAAAACCAACCATATCTTCGGTTATAGATGAGCTTCTGCACCAAACCTTCAAAACCCGCTTCTTGCCGGTCTTTGCCATCTCCTGAATTCTCTTTTGCAGTCTCTGATCAACGTATGGTCCTTTTTTGCTTGATCTACTCATGCCCAACCCCTATCTCTTTCCAGCATCTCTACGCCTGACTATGAATTTGTTGGTGGATTTGTTTCTCTTCCTCGTTCTATACCCTCGAGTGGGTTTACCCCACGGGGTAAGTGGTCCGGGATGCCCCGTAGGAGCCTTTCCAGTTCCACCACCATGCGGGTGATCGATCGGGTTCATCGCGGCGCCTCTGACCTTCGGACGCTTTCCACGCCATCTATTAGCACCAGCCTTACCTAGCTTGACTTTGTTATGGTCAATATTCGACACCACTCCGATAGTTGCACGGCAATCAGCTTTTACATACCTAACCTCGTTGCTTGGAAGTCGAACCATGCACATATCGCCTTCTTTTGCAAGTAACTGGGCTGAACCACCAGCTGATCGAACAATGACTCCACCCTTTCCAGGGATCAACTCAAGATTGTGTATAATTGTACCAAGAGGAAGCCTTTTTAGTGGGAGGGAGTTGCCCGGCTTGATATCAACATCTTCACCACTCTGAACCGTATCTCCGACCTTAACTCCTGATGGTGCAAGGATATACCTTTTATCACCATCCAGATAGTTAATGAGGGCGATGAATGCAGAACGATTGGGATCATACTCAATCGTCGCAATCTTACCTGGCACCATCTTGTCTCGCTTGAAATCTATCATACGATAAGTACGTTTTGATCCGCCACCACGTCTTCGGACGGCAATCTTACCATTCGAACGTCCAGCTTTCTTCTTTAATCCCTTTGTCAAGGGCTTATAAGGTTTGTTTGTAGTTATCTCATCGTAAACGAGTGCTACCTTGTGTCTCGTTCCTGGTGATGTTGGTTTATATTTTCTAACAGCCATAGAAACCCCTATTTCTCCATTATCTCTATGCTATGTCCCTTTTTTAAGGTTACAATAGCTTTCTTTATAGGACTGGTCGTTTTAAACGTTCTTTTGACACGTTTCTTTTTACCGGGGAGTCTACAGATATTCACATCAACAACCTCAACGTTCCATATGGTTTCAATATCCTGCTTGACCCAGCTTGCATTGGCTTGCTCAATGATCTGAAAGACATACTTGTTCATTTCCTCGAGAACGGTATTTTTTTCAGAAATCATCGGCTTGATAATCGAAATTCTTCTCTTATCCCTCATGCCCAGATCTCCTTCATTCTCTCTACCGCTTCCTTCGTAAAGAGAAGTTTATTACAATGGAGAATTTCTTCTGTTGAAAGCATGGTGTATGGTCTAGCACTATACTCGCTTGAGTTTGCCAATGCCGTCATAAGATCACCGTTTGATTCAAGATCGTAGACGACCATTGTCTTAGCTGACAGATTGTTTACACCAACAGCCTTTAGAGCGGCTTTCAACTTCATCTCGTCAAGAACAACGCCTTCAATTATTTGTGTTGTATCATTCCCAACCATTGATGATAATGCGGAAAATAGGGCGTTTCTTCTGACCTTCTTGTTCAAAGAAAAGGAGAATGACCTGGGTTTGGGGCCAAATGTAACACCGCCGCCCTTCCAGATTGGGGAGCGCCTTGATCCGTGTCTTGCCCTGCCTGTTCCCTTCTGTCTCCATGGCTTCTTACCGCCACCGCGACATTCTGCGCGTGTCCTTGTGGAAGCGGTTCCTCTTCGATTCCCAGCTCTAGCCCTAAGAATAGAAGCAAACTCACAGGCTGTACTCCGATCTTGACTCCAGATGGAGCCCGGAACTTCATACTCGCCCGTCCTCTCTCCTTGATTATTTACAACTGGTATATTCATTGCAATACCTACTTCCCTGTAACTACAACCAGACCACCTTTTGGTCCTGGTACTGGTCCTGCAAGCAAGATCAGTCCGCTGTCGCCATCAACCTTGACTACCTTAAGATTCTTGACCATCTTATTCTCAAATCCCATGTGACCAGGCATCTTTCTGGCACCCTTCAGTACATGACCAGGGGTCAATCGACAACCAAGTGATCCAGTGCGTCTGTGCATCATTGAACCGTGTGCGGCTTCTCCACCCTTGAAGTGGTGTCTCTTGACAACACCAGCAAAACCATAACCCTTCGATCTTGATCTTACAGCTACCTTCTCACCTGTCTCAAATTGAGTCACATCAAGAGATTTTCCAGGTTCACCTTCCATATCCCTGAATTCCATCATATGCATGTGAACTGGGAGATCTCGTTTCTCGTAGTATCCCTTAACAGGTTTCTTGATGTAACTTTTTTCAGATTTTGGTTTTTGGTAACCAATCTTTATGGCGTTGTAGCCGTTATCTTTTTCGGTTTTGTTATCCAGGATGACATTGTCATAGTTCTGGAGAACGGTAACCATAACGTACCTGTCCCCTTCCCAGACATTAGTACATCCAATTTTCTTTGTAACAAGGCCTTTACCTGGCATTGATTACTCTCCTCTAAAGCTTTATCTCAATATCAACGCCAGCAGGCAGGTCGATGTTCATGAGTGCTTTTGTGATATCTTCAGACGGTTCAAAAACGTCAATGAGTCTCTTGTGAACACGCATTTCAAACTGTTCTCTAGAGTCCTTGTCTACATTTGGAGCTCTAAGAACTGTAAAGACCTGTCTGTGAGTTGGTAATGGTATTGGTCCGGCTAATTCGGCACCAGTCCTTCTTGCTGTTTCTACGATCTTCGCTACAGATTGATCGAGTATAACATGATCGAAGGCTTTAAGCTTTATTCTCATCTTCTGTGTTGGCACGGCTTACTACTCCATGATCTCTGTAACAACGCCTGCACCAATGGTTCTGCCACCTTCA
>CAZTGD010000018.1:0-38335 GCA_964613055.1 uncultured Caldisericales bacterium
ACATATGGGATGAAGAGATAGAGCTGTACTGGATGAATGCAAGACACTATGACCCCGAAACCAAAAGAGTTTCAATCGATTCAATTGGTTAACCTATGAACGTCGATAACGCTTCTGTGAAATATACGCCTTTTGAAAGGATGCCCTCAGGTTATCTGGAAGATGCTCAGAAAGCTCTTCAGATTCAGCAATCATCGCTGGCGATACCTCGTGAACAATACGCCTTTTGTTGGGTATGTTCTTTATTTTCTGGCTTACCCTAACTTGTACATGAAGGCTGGTTATGAGGTTTGACTTTGTTAATGACTGTATCTTTTTGACAGCTGATGTTTCGTTACTCATCAGTGCAGACGCCCAAGCGGAGCTGTCGCAGATTATCTTCAGTTCACCACCCTGCCAGTTGACTGGTTTACAGTGAAGGGCTATCTTTTCCCCCACAGCCATTCTCCATATGGACATAACCAGACCAGCTGTCACAGAGGGAGCTAGTTCGTTTTTGAGGTTGCCCAAAACCGTGGAGAGTGAAACAGGCTTAGGCATTGCCGACCTCAATCAGGTGATAGTCACCCGCTGGTTTTGCACCAGCATTCGTAAGTATGACTTGTGAGAACTTGGATAATTCATTCAGCACAAAGGTCGAGTTGGCTGAATCTAGTTCAGCTAGAATATCATCGGCGAGGACAAACGGTTCGATACTACTCCTACGCTGGATGATTCTAGCTTGTGCGAGTTTAAGCAATACGATTACGCGTCTGGCTTCACCGGTGGAAGCAAATCGTTCAACCCTTTTACCTGAGAGGTTGAAATGACAATCATCCCGATGCGGACCCACAAGCGTTCTACCCCTTATCATCTCAACTGCTTTTTTTCTGACAAACGCCTCAGTTGACAGATCACTTGTATCATCTATGTGGATATCCACATCAAAATCCATACTGAGTTTTCGAATATCTTCGGCAACCAAACGGCGGATTCTTCGCAATTCTGCTCCCTGCTTAATGATCTGATTGGTAAGGACATCAAGGAGTTCAGGATCACAGTCATCCCTTGCCAACAAGGAGTTTCTGTCCTTGACTGTTACTCGATACTCTGTCACAAGATTTGCCCATTCGGGATTTATCTGACTCGCAGTTTCGTCCAGAAAATCACGTCTTCCAGATGGTGAACCCAGTGCTATGCTGACTGTGCCTGGGCAGATGAAAACCATTTTGAATATGTTTAACAGGTCTCTGGCCCTTCTGATTGGTTGATCGCCAAGATATATTGTTTTTCTACCATGCCATGAGACATTGACTGGTTTCCTTGTCGGTGATTCTGTTTCAAGTCTGATATTGAATCTGTCCCTACCGAACGTTACCGCATCAGAATCCTTTGAACCGAGTATGGATTTGCCTCTGATGCAATAACCAATCGATTCCAGTATCGAGGTCTTGCCTGAAGCGTTTGGTCCACTGATCACATTGAGACTGGGTTCAAATGATACATCACATCTGTCAAGGATACGGAAACCATCAGTGGTGATACTGCTGATCAAATTGTTATCTCTGAGTGACCAGGATGTAAATAAATGAGTCAGATCCCTCTGGTTGAAGGAGTATGGGCTGGAGCACACCGTTCATGTTAATCTGGACTCTGGGGCTGTTTGCGCACTTGATCCCGTCAATCAGCTTACGAAGATTCATTGAAACCTCCATCTCCTTAGCGCTCGTCTCAACCTCTAGTTCCTCCTTGACCTCTCCATACTCCGAAGCAATACCCTTACAGACGAGTTTATTCTCTGAGAATGACAGTGTTACTTTTCGGTTACCCTGCTTTGAGATGATGTTGACTCTGTTGAGAGCTGCCAGGAATTCTTTCGATTCGATGACAGCCTCTTTTTCGAAGTTTGTTGGGATAACATGTTCATAGTGAGGGAAATCACCATCGATGAGCCTGCTGACAACCATCACATTGCCAAATTTGAATCCAATCTGAGTCGGGCTGAAGGTTAGATCAAGATTGCCCGATTCACCTGAACCGATGAGTTTAGTCAGATTCTTCCACACAGTTCCTGCAACGATAGCTTTTATGTTGGCATCGCTTTCAATTGGTTCTTTACATATTGCAAGACGATAGTTGTCAGTTGCAACCAGATTCAGAGTGCGTTCCCTTACAGACACAAGCGCTCCCAGTTGCTCACGCTTATCCTCCAGTCTGTCAGAAATGGATGGAGTTATCTTGCTGACGATGTCTAGCAAGAGGTCCCGGTCAAGTGACACCGTATCACCTGATGTGTTTTCAGGTATGGTTGGGTAATCTTCTGCAGGAACGCAGTTTAATGTTGAGTGTGAGCCATCGGAATTTATTTTCAATTGTCCTTCGATCAGCTCCATTGTTACGCTATCACCAGGGAGGTTCGATATAAGATCGGAGAATATCCTTGTCGGTACTGTTATGCTACCCTTCTCCTCCACGGTTGCAGGTATGGTCATTCTGACCCATGTCTCCATATCTGTGCCAGTAATCATGACTCTGTCCTCTATCACCTCAAACAGAATATTACCCAGCAATTGGATGGATGGGCTTCTAGGTATAACTGTAGCCACAGCTGAAACAGCTTCGAAAACGTCCGCTTTGTTTACAATAAGCTTCATGTTTCCTCCTTGGAGGGTACATTATATGTTTACAGTTTCATTCATTCAAGACTCATACCATAATAACGAGAGTGGGTGACAAGACTACATGGAGTTCATGGTTAAATGAGGTTTACGAGCATTTAGTTGTTTGAGCTTGTATCAAAACCTTGTCTGATCTAGTATAGTCTCCGGATTGTAGCATTGAGAGGTGTACCCTATGAATAGGAATGTGGTAATTGTATCTGTAGTCGCTATTTGCATTGCAGTGGTCGTGCTGGTTGTAACGGGTGCATTTTCTTCGGAATGCAACTCCAGTAACTGCGCCGATTGTGGACTGTGTGGTGTTGTTTCTGGTTGTGATTCACAAGGCAACTGCGCAAACGATTGCAATTCACAAGCTTGTGAGTCAGCATGCACTAACTCAAATGAAACCCGTTGTTCAAGTGTTGCATCAGGTGGATGTTCTAGCAGACCTGGCTCATGCAGTTCATCTGGTCAACTCAACATTGACTTCAGACGGATCGAAGCAGAAGCGATGAGATACTATATCGAAAAGACTGGTGAAGAGGACATAACTGCAAAGGCGTACAAGAATAGCTCTGGAATAGAAGTTGCTATCATCAAAGATGAGAAGGTAATCGACATTCTTACGATCGGAAATTAGCGAATAAAGCTAGAAAGGAGATCGTTTGAGCACAAAAGGTTTAGGAACCAAGGGTTTTTTTCTTCAGATTGTACCATTTATTATTTCAGCGGTTGTCATCACAAGCATAATTTCAATCTTCTATACAGCTGGTTGGTTTTCGTTGTCATCTCCAATAGTTCAATCCTCCTCAAGTAATTGCAGGCCTGTTATTTGTATCTCTGATGCTATAAGCGCTTGCACAAGCGAAGGTACTGGTTTGGTAAAAGTAAGAGGAGAGATAGTCAAACACACCGATGAATGCTGTGACTTCTACCTCTGTGATGATACGGGTGAGATACTCGTTCAATCTGATGTAATACTTCCCTGCAAGGAAGGTCGATGTGTCATTGTCTACGGACGTATTGTAAAAATGGGTTTTCAGTACGTAATCACAGATTCGAGGATAGAGTTCCACTGATCGATATTTTATGAAGAAGGTAGTTTGTTATCTGTTTGTTCTATTGTTGTTTATCAGCATATTCGTAATTCCCCGATCCGTTAGTTCAATTCGGCAGGGTGTGTCCCTTGGTGTTGACAAGTATAAGGATCTTTACCTGCTTGATCACTCTTCTGGTGTTATCCACCATATCGACTCTGAGACTGGTATATACCTTGGGGAATTTCACTCAACAGAAACAATTGAAGCGGAGAGTTTTACCGATATAAGCGTATGTTCTTGTGGAGGCGGTATAGGTCTGTTGGATTCTGTCGGTGACACTATTTGGGTGGTGGACTTCACCGGGCAACTCCTCTGGAAGAAGGACAATACAACACCCAATCTCGGATTCAATGATTCATTGAGTCTCGCTATCTGTCAGGATTCAAACTATGAACACCTGATCCTTGGTACTCAGAATGGAAATGCCTATCATGTATCACCACCCGGCGAGACAGATGGCGAATTCACTAAGTATCCGAATATTTCTTACGGTCGGATTTCAGGTGTCTACATGGATTTCATCAAGCAGGTCTTCATTGCCGATACTGACAACTCAAGAATCGTCAAAACAGACGAGTGGGGCAGAGTAATCGCTCAATGCCAGCAGGGGATTCTCGACAAACCCGTTGATGTTGCCACAACTGAAGACAGCAACAGACGCGTGTGGGTTGCAGACAGAGGATCGGGCAAGCTACACGTTTTTGACAGATACCTAGATCATCTGTTTGATTGCGGTGATTCTGTCTTGACAGATCCCCTGACGGTTATCTGCGACTATCTTGACGGTGGTTGCTATACAGCTGAAATAGTAGATAGCTGTGTTTATCTACACAAATTTGACAAAGACGGAGTACATTTGTTCACACTCACTGGTGCCACAAGACTGCCTGAGCAGATACTGCTTTCAGCTAATCCAAACAGTTATGTACTGGACAACAGATCAGGAGAGAATCAGCCACTCAAGAACAAACCTACACTCAAGGATGGGCGATATTTCATTGAAGCTCGTCCCGTGTTTGAGAGCATGGGCTTCTCTGTCAAGTGGGACGAGAGTGAAAGAAGTGCTACCATCGCCAAAGACGATATAAATATCGCCATCTTCCCAGACAAGCAGGCAATGGTTGCCGACGGTGAATCAAGATGTATTAATCCTCCAGTCTTCATCTCAAGGGCAAAGCTTCAGATCCCTATTGATATACTCGAAGAGTGTTTTCAGATAACCGCTGAGATAAACTCAAATACGATATTCTTCATCCATCCTCCACTCACCAACAGCCAGCAGTTGCCAGAACCAGACATCGGCAAGCATCTGTTTGAGGAAACATGTGGTCAATGCCACACACACCCTGCACCTGAGACAAAGGCACGAGATGAGTGGCCACCCATTGTTGAAAGAATGAGGATGAAAGGGGAATCGGACATCAGCAAGGCTGATGCAGAGAAGATATCAAGGTTCCTGTGGGGACAGGGGTATCCGGAGTGAGGATTAATCTGAAATCCAGTTCCATTTATATGAGATCATGTGATGTGATGAAGTTTAAAATAAAGCTTAGATCAGATGTAATCCAAGCGAGGATAATAGTTGTATTTAACTGTAGTGATAGATAGAATGATCCAACAAACAGGAGGTACTCAATGAAGAGACTCACTATCGTAGCTGTTGTTGTTCTGGCAATTTTTGCTGTTTCGTTCCTGATGGTTACCGCACAGGAAGAGTATGCAGACGAAATGGGATTCTACTATGACGATGTTGACACCACGGACTGTCTGATATGCCATTTCCACGATAATGGAGACACAGATAGGAATCCATACGGTGTTCAGTATGAAGCTGGTATGGCTGAGGCTGTTGAGATCACGACATACGAGAATCAGGATGCCGATGGTGATGGCTATACAAACGCTCAGGAACTCGCAAAGGGAACAAACCCTGGAGACTTCACGAGTAGCCCCTCAAGGAAGTACACCAAGTGTGTATCATTCATCATTACAAAGGAGGATGATGGTGACAGTCGCAAGTACATTGTAGCCAATGATGTGAATAAGAGGGTAACCAAAAAGAGTGATATAGACATATTCTATCAGCAAGTAGAGATAGACGCTCCCTGTTACATAAAGAACGGTAAATCCATGGTACCTCTCCGTGCAGGCATTGAGAACCTCGGTGGCACGGTTGGATGGGATGGTGGAGAGAAGAGAGTTGATATCTTCAAGAACGGCAAACTCGTGGGTCAGATGTGGATCGGAAAACAATACGCCAAGATCAATGGAAAAAACTATGACCTGATCACAGCACCGGAGATAGTAAACAGCAGGACGTTTGTCCCCGTAAAGGGTGTTGGTGATTCACTTGGCGCAGAACTCAAATGGGTACCATTTGGTCAGATAGCCAACTTCGTATTCTAGGAGTTGGATAGTTTATTTTGGAGCTTCCTCGACTGAGTCTGCTATTTTGCTTTAAAAGTAAGGCATGCATGGCAACAGTGTCGGGTGCTTATAAAGAAAGAGCGCTAAAAGCGCTACAGGAAGGTGTGAAGGAATGATTTCGAAAGGTAGAGTACTCTGGTTTGACAACAAGAAGGGTTACGGCTTCATCAAGGTAGAAGGAACGGATGAGGAGGTCTTTGTACATTATTCGTCTATTCAGGGCGGTGATGGTTTCAAAACACTCAGAGAAGACCAGCAGGTTGAGTTTGAGTTAGTCGACAGTGACAAGGGGAAGCAGGCTTCAGCGGTCAGACCAGTAATGGACTGACCGACACTAAGTAAGTTAAAACCCAAAACAACTAGCGTCTACGGCATCTTTCGCAGGTGCCGTAGACTTCGATTGAAACGGTTTCTGTAGCAAAACCCTCTGACAGGGCTTTTACTCTTTTAATAATTTCGTTTTTCTCGTCCATACTGATCTCAGTTACTTCTTCACACATGTTGCATATGAAATGTATTTCATAAGGATGTGAGATTCCATAGTGTGCATGCTGATGTGAGAAGTTGTGTTTGTGGACAATTTTTAAAGAAAACAGTAGTTCCAGTGTCCGGTATATGGTTGCAGTATCTATCGATACACCCCTCTTCTCCAGAAGGGCTTTTATTTCGTTGGCATCCAGATTGTCTCCCACATGATCGAACAATAGCTCCAGTATGCTCATCCGCTGACCGGTTATTCGATACCCATTCTTCTTTATCTTCGATAGTATTTTCTCCATTTTCTATCCCCCATTCCTGGATTGATACTTCAAAAGCCAATATAGTACGACAGCCACGCATTCTCGTTTAACACCAGAACCTAGTTTTAATTTACCATCTGCGAAAAGTCTTTCATCCTTTGGGTTTATCAGTTTAGCCTCTACACATCCCTCTACTCCCTTGAACCATGGACTGTCCTTGGTTAGGTCAGAGAATGTCGGTCTTACAGGGTTTGCAGATAAACCATAATGATTGGCTATCATCTGCAGGAGAAACTCCAGGGTTGAATTTGAATTGGGATGATAATTGCCATTACCTGAAAGGACGCCTGCAATATAAAGTGATCCTATAAAGGGCTCTTCCTTGCTGTTTTTTTCAACGTCAGGATATGGACATGAACCAGGTTTTGGTTCAAGATTCAACGCTTTTGCTAGCCAGATTGCAACCTCTGCCTTTGTAGTTGGTTGAAAGGGCCTGAATGTGCGATCGGATTCGTCAGTGATCCCCGCTGTACAGACCTGAGCCACCTCATACACAGCGTTTCCTGATGCTGAATCAACTGCATAAAGGGGATCTGGCGTGTAGTGTGCCATCATGCTCCGGCTGTTACCTGCCACATCGGTGGCTTCCAGGTTGAGTGACCCGCTACCTGTGGGAAACTTCTTACTGACAGAACCGTTTGTACTGAACTTCACCTCCACTCCGTTTACCGTGAGTCTCTTTGCACCAATACATGAAGCAATCAATTCGATCTCACGGTAACTCGTTCGACCACCCTTTGGTGAGAGTACACTCAGCTCTGGTGGAGTTCGGTCGACAACAAGTGGGATATCCTCTGTATTTGATGTTCTCCCATCCTTGTTGGAGGTGATAGTAAGCTGATAATCCCCGTCTGCTATATCGATTGTATGTGTGAAGAAACCCTCTGGGTCAAGCATGAGAGTGTATGCCTTTCCGTTTAACTCGAGTGTTGCATTGGAGATTGGAGGGGCAAACCCCGTTATTATGAGTGGATCGATGTTCGTTGGTGATGATGGTGAAATCAACCTCGGCCGAGGTAGTTTCCCCTGGTCGAGTCCAAACTGCGACACCATAATCCGCATAAACTCCTCAAGGACAGTCTTCAGATCGATATCCTCAAAATCGAATCCGCATGCTATCAGGTTGTTGTATCTGCAGATAGCACTTCCGCCTGGCGGAAATCGGGCAAGTTGTTCACCGCCGGATAGCACAGGTATAGTTACTCCGTAATTCTCTGCGGCACTACCAATGGAGATGAGCATACCGCTGAAATCACCTCTACCCATAAAAGCAAATGTCTTGGTGGCTATCGATTCAATCTCGATTGGTTCTCCAAACTCACTGGTCAACTCAGGTCCTGATATTATGATAGATGCATCACACTTCAAAGCCGTCTTTATGTTGTTAATCAGATCTCTGTCGTCCCATCCCACTCTATCTCCACAGTTCCATATAAACACAGAAGACGATACTATGTCACCAGCACTCACATGTGACTTTGATGTATGTGGAATGGCAAGGGTGGATAGCGTGCCAGCCAGATCGTCATATGCCTTTGGCATGAGTACATGTTCTGCTACTTGCACGAAGTTTGTATCAATTGTTCCTGGAACAGAAACGGTTATTCTTTGTGGTGTGTACCCCTTTGAAGCGAGTATGAGATTATATTCTCCTACATACAGATCGATGTCACCGTTTGATTTGGTATAGACTGGATCGACTGGAACATCTTCAAATATGATATAGAAGTCTGTGTTGGCTTGTATTTCAAGTGTGCCCTTATCAGCGCTTGTCAGGTCGATACTATCTGGAAGTTGAGATGTATCAACATTCAGCTGTTGACTCTCGAATCCATAACTGCCAACAATGACTGATTTTTTCTCATCGGGCATGTGCGGGATAAAGAGGTTACCATCGGTGAACTGTATAGAATCATCTTCAATCTTTACAACACCATCGATCTGATTACCCTCTCCCGTGACAGTCGCTGACCAGGACATCGTGTCATCAAAGGTTGAAAGGCAATAATTCAACAAACCTATTCGACTCTCATCAGAGCTCATCTTTGGGATCGTGAAGCCGAGGATGATGCCTTGACTCATCAGCGATGAAACTCGCAGACCTGCAACCGATTGTTTCTCAGAACCGGAGTAATAAAACAGTGGTTCAGCCTTGTTCCCGATGGGTAACAACTCAGCACTCCTGAGGATACCTGTAGTCTCGATAGCTGTTGTCTCCCAACTGTCCCCGCTCCAGTATTTGATGCTGGAGCCACCATCGCTGGTGGGTGAGCAATCGAAGTAGTTCTCCAGAAACACGGTTGAATCGCTTTCACCCAGATAGCTTGCACCATAGAAATCCGATGTGAGTATAAGTTTCCCGCCTGAGTCAATATATTCCGACAACACCTTCGTTATCTTCCCGTCCGGTGACCCATCCAGATTCCATATTACATAAGGAAACTTGGACAATTGTCCGCCTGTAACTCTACCGTCTCTGGTTGTCCAGATGAAGTATGGCTTATCGATGTCATCAAGGCATCTTCGCATCCTTCCCTGTATTGGTTCAGGAGGAATACCGAATGATGACTCCCTGTCATCGATGAATGCGATCTCAGCTGGATCGACATACACATCCACCTCTTTGTTTTCTTCAATGGTTATCTCAAATGATTTATCAGCGTGACCAAACGAATATATTCTAGCTTCGTGAGTGCCTGAAGGCAATGTTATGTGCACATGCCCATCATACCCCGGCGTGGTCGGCAAAGGGGAATTAGGAAACCGCAACTTGCATGGTGTTGCCTCGTCTATTTCTCTTGAAACTGCTGTGAGATCGAGATCATATGTTGGCAATGGATTCAGTTTTACAATTTCTGCTTCGGGGATAAGTGTTGTATCCTCAAACCCAAATGAGCTTATATTTACACTCTTGCTGGGATCTGCAAGGAAAGAGAAACCATCGGCTTGCTCTCGGGAAACGTTGTATTTCCTGGTATCTGTCTGAATCTCGATATCACCCCAAAGGGTGTGGTTACCCCATTCAATATCGATGGTTCTAAGCTTTCGACCTTGGTTTGTATTGAAGCTGTTGCCTGCGTTTATCAGACCGTAACCGTACCGCCTATCTTTGCCATCCTTGCCCATTGGAATTGCTCCATCTATGAGCGCATGTCTTATGTCCTCAGGTGCCATGCCTGGATTCTCGGACAGCAGAAGAGCGCATAATCCAGCCACATGAGGTGCGGCGGAGCTTGTACCATCAACCATGTCATACGTTCTATGGGGTGTGGCTACTCGGATACCCTCTCCCGGTGCTACGAGGTCTGGTTTGGTAATGACACTTACCTCGTCTATGTTCTCCCACGAAACCTGCGCTCCACCAGAGAAACTGGATACCTCTGATGTGAAGTTAACCGAACCGACTGCTATTACATCTTCGAAGTTACCAGGGTTGCTCGTGCTCCCCTCACCGTCATTTCCGCTGGATGCTATTGGAACGATACCCATTCGGATGAAGTTTCTTATGCCGCTTTCTAGATGACTCATCGCGCCAGGTGCACCGAATGACATGTTGACTACTCGAGGGTAGTCATCGGTGCTGTAATCTCCATCTGGATTGAGTATCCACTGCATTCCACCTAGAATTTGTGACAGCGAACCTGATCCGCTGGGTATGACCGAGCCAACTATGAGTTGTGATTCCGGCGCAACACCGGTGGTTTCACCTGCGATAATCGAACAAACACTCGTTCCGTGACCGTCTGGGTCAGAAGCGATAGACTGACTGCTTTTCCTGCCATAGCTGTCAAAGAGCGCATAGCTTTTTATCTTTCCCTCGAGTTCAGGATGGGTTGAATCACAGCCGGAGTCCAACACGCCGATTGTTACCCCACTCCCCAGGTTCCCACTAACTTGAATATCGATAGCACCGATCATCTCAAGGTTCCATTTCTGTTTATCCTCAACAGACACCATGTCACTCTGTTTAAGTCGATGAGCCTCAAATCGAATGTTGGGCATGATGTCTATAACTCCAGGTATCTCAATCAGATTGTCTAGCGCGCCTATCTTGCATACAACTGAGACCATGTTGGTTATCCAGAATGGTTTGTAGTCGATTACAGTACCATCAGCTATCAGTTCTTCCAGTGCATTCAGCAGGGTGGCTTGAGACAGAGTAGTTTCAGTTATCAACTCAGACGGAGACCAGGCTGAACTGATCTCCTCAAGCACTATTATTCTATTTACATAGAATGAGTCATCACCGTGTAACTCGTGAACACTCTGTGAAACGGGTAACAACGAAAATATTAGACATAAATAGATTATAATGAGTATTTTATTCATCTGTCCTCCATGTGTATGATGGTATCGACTAGTAATACAACACTCAACATACTGTGGTTCTTATAATGTTCACAGAAGGTAGATGTTATCAATAAACGCTAGCCAAGCCTTTCCAGGGCTTTTCTGATGATCTCCTCTGATGGCAGTTCGCGGTCCACGCCTTCAAGTGATTTCTCTATTTCACCAATGGTAAAGCCCAATGCTCTAAGTCCAGCTCTGGCATCATCTATGTTACCAGATTGAGGCAATTGTCCAAGTACGAGAGGCATCTTTTCCATGACATCCTTCAGCTCCAATACAATCCTTTCAGCTGTCTTCTTGCCGATTCCATGAACTGTTTTAAACACCTCAGGTCTTTCATTTAACACAGCATCTGCAATCTGAGCTGTGGTGAGTGTTCTCATGATGAGCATGGCTGATTTACCACCTACACCGCTTACCCTGGACTGTATGGTTCTCATCATCGTGGCTTCCTGTTTGGTGGCAAATCCGAACAGTGTTACTCCATCATCTTTGTGCTGATAGACGATATGGAGCTTTAATCTTGCTTCGCTTTGCATATTCGGAATCATGCCGTGAAAGACTCTATAGCCAACACCACCCACATCGAGAATAATGTAATCATCCTCAATATGCTCAACTGTTCCCTTGAGATGCGCGATCATCTAATTCCTCGAAAAGAGTCTAACGCTATGATGGAGTAAATTCAACAGTGTTATTGCAAGTAAAATGCGAATGACTTATTGTGATTGGCAACCGCATACATTGGATACAGTCATTGTCATAACAGTTTTATCATCCTTGGCTATGCTGTTGAACATGCTTTTGACTGCGTTTACACCCTCATCCAACTCACATGGTCCGATGATGGTTGACATGGAATTGACCTTGTACTCTAATCCAGTGCTTTTAAGTTTATCAATCGCCTTATTCACTGAATCAGAAACATCTGACGAGTCGATTGGATAGATACTCACCTGAATACTAACCATCATTTCTGCAACTTGGCAACAATTACTGCTCCATTGTTACTCTTGGTCAGTTTTCCTATCGATTCTCTCATACCCAGCATGTATCGAACATTTGGCGGGAAGTGAACGCAGTGAGAGAATTCTGCATCCTCGAGACCCAGGGCTTTCAATTCATCTACCGTTCTGAATGACGCTTTCTCCCAGAAAGCATCACCTTTACGAGACTCAGCCCACACACCTTTTGAGTTTAGTGTTGAAACGACAAGAATCCCTGTCGGTTTAAGCACCCTTTTCAACTCGGTTATAATTCCCCCAGCATCTTGGATAAATTCAATAACAAATCCGCACAACACCCTGTCAAAATAATCCTTTTCAAATGGTATTTTTCTGACATCTCCCCTGACAAACCTGACCGTTTTCAGTTGAGGTTTATTCTCAGCAATTCTGAGCATCTCTGTGGATGCATCAACACCAGTGACAATCATACCAGCTGAGACCAGCAGTTCAGTGAATACTCCAGTACCGCACCCCGCATCAAGCGCAGTCAAGCCTGGGGTAGGATCGAGCATGTCCATTATGGTCTTGCTCTCAACCTGATAAACGGCTTTCCCTAAGGGTGTATCAAAGAAACTGTCATAGCTGTCTGCTACACTGTCAAATAATTCCATTGCTTATCCCTCCACTGGTTTGAATAGATGTACGAGTTTTCCAGTTACTATCCTTACCGAACCTGCCGATATGTCTTCAATTATCTTTTCAAATCTGTCAATATTGGTTGACTCTATTAGCATATTTACGCTGATTTTGTCCGTATATTCCAGGCTTGGATTATTATCGAATGATCTTATATGTGATTCCGCTTTTGACCAGAGTGAGTAATCAAGGACAAACGAAACCGATATAAGCTCTACTGTTTTCCCAATTCTGGCATTTTCTATAGCCTGTCTTGCAGATGTACCGTAAGCCCTTACAAGCCCCCCTATCCCCAGTTTTGTTCCCCCGAACTTCCGATAGACAACAATACCACAGTTCATCAGATTATTTCTCTGAAGGGTTTGGAGGATGGGTTTTCCGGCTGTGCCACTGGGTTCGCCATCATCACTAGCCTTCTCCGTGAGCGTTGGGTTCCTTAATCTAACCGCGCTACAGAAATGGCACATGCCGGTATACTTTTTTCGAATGGTATCCACGAAATGAATGAAATCGTCGATTGATTCCGCTGGTCTGAGGACGGCAGTGAATTCAGATCTTCTGTCCTCGTAGTATCCAACCGAAGTTTCTGCAACAGTGTACTCTTCACTCACACCGTCAGTGTAATCCTTCTTTCTGTTTCATCAACATCATTTCAATTGCATCAGTTGTGGGAAGTAAAGTTGTTTTGCTATTCGTTTTGTTCGAGTATGTTCATTCTGATTATGGGCAGTGATGCGAGAATAGATATGATGGTTTCGGGTATCAGGTGCATGGCTATGTAGATGGATACGTATCCGAATAAACTGAATCCCTGCCAGTATTCTATGAATATCCAGAAGAAGAATACACCTGCGATGAAATGAAAGAAAAAGCGTCCAAAGGCACCAATGAAGATTGAGCCTATCTTGTTTACAACACCTTTTCTGAACACGAGATACGTTGGCAGGACAAAGGCTAGCACGATAGCGATGAAGGCGTATTTGTCCCATCCGAGTGTTGCATTTTCTAGCCCACTGCCAAACCATGCCTGGGTTATGTTTGTTGTGAGGCCAAGGACAAAGAACACTAGCAAGGCAAGGAATAGTCCCTTAACAGCCAAAAGAATCTTTGTTCTGTGTTTCTTCTCTGCTATCAATCCAGCAAAGCCAAGGGCTCCCCACGCCAGAGGATAATCTAGTATAACCTGCACTGGATGAACCAAGAACGGATCAGGTAGCATCATCAGCACTCCAGATATCACACCCGTAAATACACCTGCCACAACACCTCTCCTCAAGGCAACGATGATGACTGGTACCATTGCAAGGGATATGGTACCACCCTGAGGTAGTTGTAATATCTTCAGGTAGCCCAGCACCAGCGCAAGTGCACATGCAACTCCAATCTCTGCGATCACCTTAGCCTCGAACCTGTATCGTCTGGTGAATACGATGAGCAGAATAAAGCAGGTGATAATAAGAACTGAAATGAAGAGAGTAAACCAGTTTGTTACAATAGCCGGTGTTGACTGTGTCGTCGTCTGCGCACTCGTTTCTGCGGTGGCGACTAGTCCGTTTCCAAGTAAACTTGATAACATAATTCCTCCTTGTCAGGAGGTGTCTGGAAGGTTGCCCGGGTTTGGGCATGTTAAGCGTTCCCTTCGCTGGCATTATCCAGATCAGGTTCAGCGGGTTGGGTTTGTTCCCTCTCAGGTTTGTTCCCTCTCAGCCTTCCGGCACCCCGTATTGCTAATTAATTAATAGTACTGATTCAGTTATTTGTCAAGTCTTCTGGTCGTTACATGGATACGAGAATAACATAAGAAACTGAAGCTATCAGGCTTGCCAGAACTATCAGTGTATGAAGCATTAGCAGGAATGGCAATATGGGTTGAGAGTTGAATATGTTATTGTTTAAAGACATCTCCTTCAGCTCGAGAAGTTTGATCTTTCCAACCAAACCACTAATCCGGCACTTGCATGTGTATATCCAGTAGAAAAAGAGTCCCTGGATAAAGAGATTCAGGAATAAAACAGTTATTGACATGATTATAGACTGCAATGAAGGCAAAAGCACTCGGTTGTATGTGCCCTCGCCAAAATTAAATGTGAATGTATGCTGAGGAAAAACGCTGAAACTCAGCCAGAGAAAAAGCACCATGACAATAATAGCACTGACTGATATCAGGGCTGTCATATTGATTAGCCTTCTCGTTTCCATCCCGTACTGTTTGTATTGTTCACGTATGTTTTTAGCTTGGATATCTAACTTTAGGTCATCCTTATAATCTCCCATTTCTTCGTCAACCATATCATCTTCCGAGTAAAATAGTTTTTCCTTCTTCATATAACCTCCAGCGATGGCGTATCATCGTGATCATTATATACACGTTTCCAAAACGTGCAATTGAAACTTGAATCAAATGGCAAATGTAGTGATAATTGTAACAGATGAGCATTGAAGATGTTGAAGGCAGATCATGGTTGGTGCTGAAGATACTCATAAAGGAGTATATCGCACACGGTGAACCGATTGCATCAGAGGAGATCGCATCGAAGATGCCCTATGAGGTATCATCTGCAACCGTTCGCTCTGAGCTTTCGAAGCTGGAATCCCAAGGGTTCCTGATAAGACCCTATGTCTCTTCGGGCAGGATACCAAGCTACAGGGGATACCGAAGGTATATCGACAGTCTGCTTGGTCAGAGAAGAAGTAGAAACGGCAAGATTCCCTTTCAAGTACCATCCACGAGAGACCTGGAAGCCATTCTAAAAAGCGCTTCCAACAGTCTGTCAAAATACACACAAACGGTCTCGGTTGTCCTGTTTCCTCTGGCTCAACGTCTTAAACTGAAATCTGTTCATCTGGTTGCTGTACCCACGAATAAGGTTTTACTCATCATGGTTATCAACGCAGACGACATCAGGGAGTATATCCTTACAGTAACGGTACTACCCGATCAGAATCTGCTGAACTCAATATCCTCAGCTGTATTAAACGGTATAAGGCTGAATCCCAGTTGGACACCCATTCAGCTGTACTCACATCTGGTAAGGGAACATTCAGACCTGGTTTTGCAGAAGGACCTTATTCTCAATATTCTCCAGCTGATTCGAGAGGTGACGTCTCGCGAAGTGATTCGGATACTCAAAGAGGGAGCGCATCGGTTGCTCAGGAATCCAACGTTCTCTGGTGATACAAAGGATATGCACCACATCGTGGAGATGATATCCATGAAGGAGATGATAAAAGAGCTTCTGCTTGACACCATAGCCAAGGATGAGCTGGATATCGTCATCGGCTCTGAGAGTTCTATCCCTGAGTTGAAGGGTTTTGTCTACATTGGCAAGCCGTATCGCGTTGACGAAGCAATAGGGGTCATCTCCCTGATTGGTCCACTTCGAATGAACTACAACAAGAGCTTCAATGCTGTGGGTTACCTCTCCAAGGTAGTTGAAGAGACATTACTTCAGGAATAATTGAATGCACAGGTTCTATGTTGACAGCTATGTCTTGACAGATGGAAATTTTCACCATGCGATCAATGTTCTCAGGTTGTCTGAAGGTGATGAAATCGAGATAATCCAAGGGCTTGGTAAGCGTTTTACAGCTCGAATTGATTCAATAGACAGATCAAACAGCACAGCCAATCTGAATGTGTTGGAGAGGATCGAGAAGAACACAGAACCACCATGCAAACTCATTCTCATACAGTGCATGACTCGTCCCGACAAACTGTCATCGATAATCGAAACCTCTACTCAGATGGGAGTCAGTCAGATCCAACTTGCCATTTCTTCTAGATCATACCACGGACTAAAAGGTGACCGACTGAAGCGGAAATTGGGTCACCTTAACAGGATCGCTCATTCATCTTCGAGCCTTGCTGGTAGGGAGTTAATCCCAGTGGTCACTCACCCCATTTCATTTGAGGAAGCTGTGAATGGAAGTGCTGGTCAAAGAATAGTCCCCTGGGAACTCGAAACCGAAAGTTGGATGAGCCAGCATGTAAAAGCAAGCCAAGAGCCTGTGACCATACTGATTGGTCCTGAAGGTGGACTGGAACACGGAGAAATTGACATAGCTGTAAAAACTGGCTTTAAAGCTGTAACTTTGGGACCTCGGATTCTGAGAGCAGAGCTGGCATCTACTGTCGCATTAGCTCAAATTCTTTCGATAATCGAGGCACAGTGACTACATTCTCTGTGATACCGTTCGGATGCAAGGTCAACCAGTACCAGGCTGAAATAATCAGACAGTCGTGCATATCGTTTGGATTCCAGGAATCCGAGTACAGGCAAGCTCAGGTTGTCTTTGTGGTCGGGTGTTTAGTCACACAGAAGGCTCAGGCTGAGGCTCTCCGATTTGCAAAAAGGGTTAGTAGTCAGGCAAGAGTAATTGCTTGTGGATGTGCGGGTTCTTCGCCTGTGTTTGGTGAGTTTGATCAGATTAGCGCCATTGACATCAATGAACTACCGTCATTGCTGAGGTTAGATGCTCAGATGTTACCTTATCTCTCACATTTTTCAGGACACACAAGGGCTTTAGTTGCTATCCAGTATGGGTGTGACAACCATTGCAGTTACTGTATCGTTCCAAGTCTTCGCGGTAAACCTAGGAACAGAGATATAGATGATATTCTCTCGGAGGTTGAAGAGCTTTCAGAAAACGGTCATCCAGAGGTGGTTCTATCTGGCACAGAATTGGGTCATTTCAACCAGTTACCGTTATTGCTCGAACGACTTGCAAGCATAGAACCACTTAAGCGAATCAGACTATCCTCCATTAACCCCAAACACCTTACACCAGACTGTGTTCAACAGATACTGGAAACACCAAAGGTAGCACATCATCTTCATATTCCACTTCAATCCGGTTCAAACCGCATACTAGGACTAATGGGTAGAGACTACACAACAAAACATTTCATGAAGCTGGTTGATTCAGCAAAGAGGTTTGACGAGTATGTGGGCATTACTACTGATATAATTGTAGGTTTTCCGAGTGAGACAGACAGTGACCACCAACAGACACTACAGTTGATGGATGAGGTTGGTTTTTACAGATGCCATGTGTTTCCATTCTCCCCGAGAGAGGGAACGAGGGCTTTTGATATGAATCAGATTACACAGTGCATTGTATCCGAGAGGGCAAAAGTTCTAAGAGATTTAGCAAACAACCTTGCAATCAAAGCGTTATGTGATAACATTGGCAGGCGAGTCAGCGTCTTGATTGAGGGTGGCTCCTGTGGATTCACGGGTTCCTATCTTCAGTTGGTGGCAGGAGGCAGTCTGAGGCGTGGTGATTTGGTGGATTGCCTTGTTACTGACTCAAATGATAAGGTATTGATCGGAGAAGAATGTTGAATAGGAACAAAGTTTCGTTTTGGTTTGCAGTGGCAGGGTTTATTGTGCTAGTGATCGTGTCGTTTTTCATCAATCGATCGGATACGATGGGTGAATTGACGTGGTTCTGGGGCACTATCTCACTTTTTGCCATATGGCCAATTGAGGTTGCAGTTTTTACCTGTTCGCCTGAAGGTTTCATCAGACATATCGCAGGTGCTACCATCCTCGCCGCAATGCTTATCCTGACTAACTTTCTTCAAACAGGAACACTCACATGGTCGCCTTTCCTGGCAACTGCATGCGCTTTGTGGCCGATCGGATACACGGTTTTCTGGTTGATTGAGAGGAAAACTAAATCAGCTTTCTTGGGATCCTTGATAGGATGGTTTGGAGTTTCAGTCATAGCCATCCTCGCGGAGTTCCTTATTGTGTCCAGGTTAACGTGGTCTCTTCCATTTGCAGTGCTTCTGGCATTCTGGCCAGCGGCATCAATTGCCTTCCCAAATCCGGCTGATGAAAATGATGAGGAAACCGAATATAACGATCCAGAACCTGATGATGACAATGAGGTCAAAGATTGATTAGCGAACCAGACTGTATATTCTGTAAGATTATTAAAGGTGATTTACCCGCAGATGTCGTCTATGAAGATGACTATTTACTAGCATTCAAGGACATAAACCCAGTGTCAAAGGTACATGTCCTGGTGATACCTAAACATCATGTTTCAAGCCTAAACGGGCTTGATGATTCCGAGCTGGCTGGCAAACTTATGCTTGCCGTCCCAAAGGTAGCCCATAAGATGGGTGTGGGCGATGGATACAGATCGATTATCAATACTGGTAGCAGTGTCGGGCAAACCGTCTTCCATCTCCATATCCACATACTCGGTGGACGAAAGCTGAGTTGGCCGTAACATACAGTTCAGCCGAAAGAAAGGGGGTGATAAAGAGATGAAAGAAGTAGTAAAGAAAGAGAACGAACGATTTGATGGTTTGATGAGGCGATTCCGTCAGATGTGTCTGAAGGATACACTATTCACAGAGATGAGGAAGAGAGAATACTTTATCCCTCCGTCGGTACTCAGGAAGAAAAAACGTGCCAAGAAAGCTAAAAAAAGCAGGAAGTAGAAGGAACTTGAGGAACCTGTAGGGCGCAGGTTCCTCACCGTATGAAGAAGAAAAAAGATCATAGTAGAAGACAAATTCTATTGAGTCCAGCTGTCTGGATTACTGCGTCTATTGTTTTCGTGTCGTTTGTTCTTTCTCTTATGTCGTTCTATTATCCGGGATTCTCATTTTATCTGAAGGTTGGCAACCCTGCACCCGAAAACATTGTTTCTCCAGATACCTTTTCTCTGATAGATGAGGAGGCAACAGAGAAAGCCAGACAGTCTGCTGAAGACAGGATAGACGAGCAATACAAGCGTTATTCGTATGTAACGGATAATTTTGAGAGTAAGTTTATTCAGCTGTTTGAGATAATTGAGAATATAAATTATCGTTCAGGAATAGAGCAGAAAGAAAGAAGGGGTCGTATTGAAGAGGAGCTATCTACAGCACAGAAACTATCCCTGGACCTGAGCGATGAAACGCTGATCGCCATTTCTGACATGAATAGGCTTGAATTCGAGGATTTCAAATTCACTGTAGATAAGATTGTCACTGAACTGTTTAAAGAAGGCATCACTCAAGAACGTTATAGCAATATTGATTCAGATATCACCTCGATGATCCAAAAATCAAACATGAGTCAGATATACTGGTCCCCCCTTTTGGACGTCTGTGATGATATGGTCGAAGTGAATATGCAGGTTGACCTTGAGGCAACTGAGGAAGAAAAAAGAAAAGCCAGAGAATCAGTATACTCCATAGAAAAAACCATAGACAAAAACCAAACCATTATTTTAGAGGGTGAAATAATCACATCCGAACACGTTGAGATCATTGAGAAGGCTGGGATCTCAACGAGTATTCTGGATACGAGGAAATGGCTGATTATATTCTTTCTTCCGATGTTTTTGATCATGGGTCTGTATTTCATAATATATTGGTTTGACCCTGAGTTCTTCTTCCATAAGAAGCGATTCATACTGATGGGAATAATGCTGTCGGTGTTTGTCATCGCTTCAAGATTATTGATACCCATAAACCCGTTTCTGGCTCCAATCCCGTTTATTGCATTTCTGATGACGGTGTTCCTAGGCAGTCGTCTTACCATTCCTGCATTTCTTCTCATTGCTCCTTTTACAGTTATTTTCTTTAAGACATCCTATGTTAAGAGTGGCGGACTCATTGCTGTGGGCATAGCATACGCATTGCTGGCTCTCCTCACCTGTCTTCAAATTGACAAGGTCAAACGTTTCTCAAACTTTTTCCTTGTAGCTGGCTACAGCATCCTTGGCTCTATCGTTGCTTTAGCTTTGTATACCCTCTTTGTCAGGGATGTAAGCTCGATATTTATTATGAGTGGTTATGCGTTCAGCTCCTCCGGTGTACAGATAGCCTTAGCGTTTGGTTTAACCCCACTACTTGAGCGTGTGGTTGACCAGTCGACCGTGTTCCATCTGCTCGAGTTGTCTGATCTGAATTCACCACTCATGAAGAAACTAATGCTAAATGCCCCTGGTACATACCAGCATTCTCTACTCGTTGGCAACATAGCCTCTGCCGCATGCGAAGCCATTGATGCTGATTCCTTGCTGGCAAGGATCGGTGGATATTACCATGACATAGGCAAACTCAAACATCCAGACTTCTTCATTGAAAACCAGACTGGTGACAATCCGCATGAGGATATCTCACCATCTATGTCGACACTCATCATTACCAAACATGTCAAGGAGGGCGTTGATGTAGCCAAGGAGTACAGGTTGCCTTTAGAGGTCACCCGATTCATAATCACACACCATGGAACGACAGTGTTGAAATATTTCTACTACAAAGCCAGGGAAACAGATCCTCTCTGTATAGAGACCGATTTCCGCTACAAGGGTGAAAAACCTGCAACTATAGAAGAAGCGGTCGTTATGATTGCAGATGCTGTTGAATCAGCGGCTCGAGCGCAGAAACCCGAAAGAAGCAAGATAGAAGGTCTTGTTGAAGGCATAATTCAAGAGAGAATAAACGATGGTCAACTCTCCGAGTGTCCAATCAGTTTGGCGCAGTTGACAGAGGTGAAAAAGGTTTTAACCAATCAGATAGCGTCAACTAGACACGAGAGGGTGCCATATCCTGGGGATGAGGAGTGAGTACCGATATAATGGAAACTTCTAGCACCGAGAACGGCGACAGCTGTGATGTAGTCGGTCCTGAATCTGAGCCTTATAAACGAGAGATAGAGGAATTCGTTAAGCATTGCATCCCAACACTTTTCCCTGAGAAAAGCAGTGTTTTTATCAGTGTATTACTGACGGATGATCAGGGTATAACAAAGCTGAATAAAGAGTATCGCGGTACTCCTGTGCCAACTGATGTGCTTTCATTCGAAGATGACTTTTCATCACCCGAAGGGATTTATCACGCTGGTGATATAGCCATAAGCGTTACTTTCGCCAAAGAAACAAAGGATGAAAGGCCTCTTGATGAGTACATCCTGTTCCTGGTAGCGCATGGACTTCTGCACTTGTCCGGATTTCACCATGAAGATGAATCTTCCAGATGCAAGGTTATTGAAATGGGCGAATCACTGCTGAGGGGTTTTCATGAGTCGTAAACTGAGCAGATCGTTTTATAGAGCAATACTTGGTCTTCGAGTGGGATTTATGGAAACCAACTTCAAAAGACACCTTGTATCTTCTGTAATAACACTTGCCATCTCTGTTTATTACCGACTCCCGAGATTGGAGTTTGCTGTTATCGTTTTGTGTATATTCCTTGTTCTCTCTGCTGAGTTTTTTAATACATCGATTGAGCGACTTGCAAAGCGAAGTGATGAACCAAGGGAAGCGCAGGATGTAGCGAGTACGGCAGTGTTAACAATATCATTAGGTTCGTTAGCCGTTGGATTAATAATACTGGTTCCACGTTGTTTGCATGATCCGTGGATTTTAATAGCAGGAATTGTGATAATACCCATTCTGTGGTACTTGATGGAGGGAAATGGATAGCCAAAGTTACATTTACCTATTTTGTTTGATAGCACTTCTTATTATGTCAGGCATGTTCGCCGCCGCTGAAACCACCCTGCTAGCATCAAGCAAGGTAAAACTCAGGAAGCTGGCTGACAAGGGAATAGTAATTGCGGAGAAGATACTTCGATTACGTTTGAATCGAGAGAACACACTCACCACTATTCTCATAGTCAATAATCTGATCAATATTGGTGCTACCGTTGTTGCAACAAAGATAGCTGAGCGTTTGGCGGAAAACCTGCATTTTAATTCTGCAATCGCATGGGTTACACCGATTATGACCATAGTCATCGTTATATTTGGCGAGATGATACCTAAAACAGCCGCAACAAGGAAGACATACGCGATATCAAGGTTACTTTATTATCCGGTATATTTATCGACCATCATCTGCCTACCCTTTGTTTGGCTTTTCCAGAAGGTTTCATCTGGCATTCTATGGATTCTAGGCATCAGGCCAGATCCAATGGATGAAACCGTTGTCAGCGAGAGCGATCTGGAAGCCATGCTGGATGTATCAGAGCGAGAGGGTATAATACCTGAAGACGAGAGAGAGATGATAAAGAGGGTGTTTGACTTCGGTGACACAACCGTCAAGGAAGCCATGGTCGCCAGGGTTGACATGACTACGCTACCCATTGATTGCAGTTTATCACAACTCATACAAACATTCAGGGAGAGTGGTCATTCGAGAATACCAATATATGAGGATAGTCAAGACAACATAAAAGGTGTTGTTCACATCAAGGATCTGATACCTTACCTGTCGGACAACGGTCAGGCGTTCAACATAACTAGATTTATCAGGAATACGCTCTTTGTTCCACAAACAAAACAGATCTCTGAGCTGTTCTCTGAGATGAGACACCTGCATAGCCATCTGGCTATAGCCGTTGATGAGTATGGTGGTGTGTCAGGTCTGGTAACCATTGAAGATATCATAGAAGAGTTGGTTGGAGAGATACAGGATGAGTATGATGAAGAACCAGATCAGTTTGTAAAGCTTGATGACTCCACGTACATCCTGGCTGGAGATATGGAAGTGGAGGATATGAATGAATTCCTTAACACTGAAATACCATCCGAAGAATACGATACAATAGCTGGATTTATCAACGACAAATTGGGGCACCTTGGAAAACTCGGCGAAAAAGTTTTAGAAGATGGTCTCACATTTATCGTTGATAAGATAAAGAAGTTCAGGATCACCAAGGTGAGGGTTATTGACGGCAGAGAGAATCAGGATAACTCGGAGAAGGAAGAATAACTTCAGTTTTCTCAACTTTACAAATGATATCGGATTCCCAGTATACTCTTAGGAAAACAACTGACGGGGGTTTCTATGGTTATCCTTGGTAATTGGAAGATGAACATGGTCGTAAGTAACGCGATCGCCTTTTCGAAGCGTCTCAGAGAGATCGATATACCTGAGGGTGTTGAGATTGGGGTACTGCCTTCATATGTATGTCTGAGTGAAGTCGCCAATATTCTTGAAGGAAGCAGGATTTCTGTTGGTGCTCAGGATTGTTATTACGAGGATCAGGGTGCTTTTACAGGGGAAGTCTCCCCGCTTCAACTCAAAGACCTTGGAATGAAGTGGTGTCTTGTTGGACATTCAGAGCGGAGACAGATGTTCTATGAAACAGATGAAGACACCCGCAGGAAGGTTGTTTCACTCATGAGACATGGAATAAACCCTGTTCTGTGTGTTGGCGAGACGCTTGCCCAAAGGGAGGCGGGAAGGATGTTCGGGATAATATCATCCCAATTGGTCAGATCGCTGGAGCGGTTAAAACTGAACGACGAATTCACTATCGCCTATGAGCCCATCTGGGCTATTGGTACGGGCATAACAGCCAAACCTAAACAGGTTGAGGAAGCCACCTCTGTGATTCGACAGATAGCTGAACGTATGCACAGGAACACCAGATTCAATGTGCTTTACGGCGGTTCGGTTAACGAGGATAACGCAAAAAACCTCATTAGTAATGGTGTTGACGGCTTCCTTGTAGGTGGAGCTTCCCTTTCTGTGACCAGGTTTTCGAAGATAATCGATTCAGCGAGATAAACGATCAGATAGCAACGGGGGGGAACATGGGCCATCCTATGAATTGGATGATGATCCAGAGGGCGATGAGGTATAACACCTCAAATGAAACCCACATGACGATAGCTATCTTCCAGCTTTCGGCAAGCTCAACTTTGATGTCCCAAAGCAACACGCCCGAAGCAATAAGGAAGGCACATAAGGTCGCATAGAATTGCCATCCAAGATACAAATAACTGCTTGTGAGAACAGCGGAGATTGATGTCAGCGTATATACGGGAGCGGTAAAAAACCACTTGTTCAAGTGTGGTGCGTATTCGGCATTGGTGGCGACGAGTGTTGCATCGAATTGTATGGCGATAATGGACAGCAATGCTAATAGAGCCATTACCCCAAAGACCTTTACGGCACGATACTTCAACTCACTCTTCACCCACGACACCGCATACAATATGAAGAACATAATCGATAGTATGAGCAGTCGATCCATGAAAGGCGAGAATCCACCCCTGCCTGCCAGGTATATCTTCCCAAATACACCGCTGTTGATCATCCAAAGAACAATGGGTAGCATGAACATCACACCGGCGATGAATAGAATGCCAACCTCAGATATCAGTTCCTTTGTACTCTCTTTTAAACCACCAAAGAGTCCTTTTTTTTCTTCCTTAGCGCTGATTTCCTGTTTATCCTCGCTGGCTTGTGTGTCAACTGTTTGAGTATCAATCTCTTTATTTTCCATAGCAGGACGGATTATAAGTGAATCCTCAGTTCCCGTCAACATTACTTGCCAACATGACCAACGTGGTTTATTATCTACATCGTGCGTTATGATAATAATGAAATAAGACTTCCTGAGTGGGCGCTCTCTCATATGAAAGAATCCACATCCACTGCTATGCTCCCTGCTCCAAGAAATGAAGATATCAACCAGGTTGAACATCCATGTATTGAAAACTGTGAACTCTTTTGGTCTGTTCAGGATGCAAACGATGCACTTGTCGGATTTGTCGGTATATCCCAAATCGACTGGAAATCTCGTCATGTTGAATTATTCGTCTCAGGTGGAGAAAAAAGTGCTGATCATCTTAAGATCGCTATTGACAGAATGATTAAACACTGCCATGATTCACTCAATATGAATCGCGTGCACGCGAGAGTTGCAAACGACAATGTCCTGTGTAAATTGCTTGAAGAGTTGGGTTTCACTCGAGAGGCAGTACTTGCAGATCACGCCTGGATAAACGGTGGTTATCATGATGTTGTCTGGTTCGGGATGCTGAATTCTGACAGGAATGGAGGGAGTGTGTGAGTGGGAAGATGTTATGGTTGATTGTCATTGAAGCTGTTCTCCTGATTGTTATAACCGTTGCGTTCGCACCCGTTGGGTATCTGGGTATAGAGGTTGAGCCGGATGGATCAACGCTGTTTCTTGATGGTCATTTCATCGGTCACTCCCCAATGTATCTGGCGTTCATAACACCGAAACACTACCATCTGGAGGTCGGAAAGGTTGCCGTAAACGGTGGAGTAGCCTATAAAGGCAAGACGGCAAACCTCTATGTCAGGCGATTCACCAAAACCATGACCTCATTTGAACTGGAACCTTTGTATTCATATGTAATCCGCTCTGAACCACCGGGCGCAACAATTACTGTCGACGGCAAGGTTTATGATGAAGAGACACCATGCAGGATATATAACGTTGAAGCAGGCAAGCATGAGATGATACTGGATCTTGAAGGACAACCCTCCATAAGATACATCATCGACACAAAAGAGACACCAGAGAATCTGTTTCTGGATTTCAACTCCAACTACAAGCTCTACTGCGATTCCTTCCCTCAAGGAGCGAGGGTCAGGATAGATGGTATCATATCTGGAAAAACGCCCTGCATGGTTGAGGGTTTGACAAAGGATGAACACACGTTTGAGCTAGAATTGCATGGATGGAAAACCCTGAGATCTGTTGTTAATCTTGCAGAGAAAGGCAACAAGGTAACCTTCACACTCGCCAGAGACCATCAGCCAGTGGAGAGTCCATGATGAGAAGAAATACTATTGCTGGAGTAGTAGGCGTTTTAATACTTATCGTCATTGTAATGGTTTCTGGATGTGGAACTTCGTCTGTAAAAACAATAAAAACGATTGATATGGATTGGGGCAGTATCAGTCTGCTTGAGGGCTGGAAGGTGGTCGACAACGATGGTGAGAGTGTAATTATAACCAATATCGACTTTGAACACCTGACTGTTTACACAAACATCACAGACAATCCGAAGAATTTTGAGACTTGGGCAATTGAGTACGCCGTTTCAACAGGGCGCACGCCTGGGGATGTCGGTAGTAGAGAAATCGCTGGGATAAAGGCACAAAGTTTCACCACACAAGTCAGGTCCGGCAAGGCGAATCTCGATGAAACGCTGTATCTGTTGCCACTCAACGGTGAGAATGCGCTGTCCATAGTTACAGCAATCCCAGATGATTCAAGCCCCAGTGGTCAAGTAAGGCAAATACTTGATTCAATTAAGGTGGTTCGGTGATGGTTCAAGATGAGGTGAGTGAAACAAGGAATCGCATCCTAGATGAGGATGTACTCGCACATATAACCAATGCTACTGACGAGTTTGAAATGGGACACATCGAAGAAACGTGCCAGGTCTTGGAGGACCCCAACTTCGACATCAGCAGACTAACACCATCCATAGCAGTACTGCTTCTCAGACAGAAAGCCGGATACTATTTTATCACAGGTGAAAAGGAGAAATGCTTCAAGGTGCTTGTTGACCTTGGAGAATTGAACCGCAATACAGGCGAGTACGAGGAAGCGATAAAGTCATTCTCTACAGCCCGTACACTCGAACCGGAAGACATAAACCTAAAATACAAGATAGCCGAGAGCATAGTGATGTCTGGAGACATACCTGTTGGATTTGCTAAGTTAAAATCGATTATCGAGGAGAAACCTGATCTGGATGTTGCTGTTACACTATTGCTTAAGTGTGCAAAGCGATATAGACCTGAATCTGTGGTTGATCTGATCCCTGATCACCTCAGCAGAAACCCCGAAGATACATCAGCTTATCGATATGCGATAGACATCTACGAGAAACTGGAGATGAAAACCAAGGCTATCTCTGTAAGGGAAAAGCTAGTAGAACTGCTTGAGAAAGACGATGGATTGGACTCGTTTGTGTCTGAATGTGCCAGGATATATCCGGGACACAAGCACTTTTCCGAAAAAAAGCTGGAGCTGGCTATTGACTCTAGCAATTACGATGAAGCCTTCAAAATGCTTAAGCATCTTGTTTCACTGGCTGAACGCCATGACAAGCTTGAGGATGCTCTCACATACACGGAAATGATGCTTCTGATCGACCTTTCTTCAACACACCTGATGGACAAAGCTGATGAGATCAGGCATAGCCTCGGGTATAAGCAAACCCCCTTGAGGTGCAACCCATTACCAGAGGGCGCGCCAGTTCAATCCGATCAATCAAAGCTGTTGAAACTCAACTTTGCTCATATTATCAACAATGTATCCGGTCTCATCAATCAGTATCTCCACGAGAATATTGAACTTTCCAAGGGACTGCGATCCTCACTTCTCGAAAAGACCAGACTGCGTTCAATGATAAACGCTGAATTTGAGGGGAGCAGTTCGACGCCAACTGAGTTGTGGGCGAAACTCCAATCAGCTGAAAACTCAACGGAAAAACTGGCTGACCTTTTCTGGCAACACCCTGACTCCAAACCTGTTCTCAAGGCATTGCTTAATTCATATAATGATGATAATGAGCGGGTCATGCTATGGATTGAGATAGCTGAACAAGCTCAAAAGGATGGAAAGAAAGAACGTATATTCAGCATATTGTCACTACTCACATCAGCCTGTGACTCCCTGGCGGAATTCATAAACAGACTCAATCCTCTTCTGAAAGAGAGCTATTAGCATTCCGTGGGTTTCTTTGTGTGGCTTGGAGTTATTCTTGCGGTGGTATTTGCCATATGTGCGGTTGTTTACACTGCAATAAACTGGGATAGAGAATGATCGCTAATTTAAATACCATTTATCTTTATATATCTAGCATTCTGTTTTTGATAGTACTGGCATACCTTGCGTGGATGGGGTACAAGCACACACATGATGGCGATGACTACATGCTGGCGGGTAGAAACGTCCCACCGTGGATGATGGCTGCATCCTATGGTTCTGTCTTCATATCAAGCGCTTCAATCATTGGTTTTGGCGGGATGGGCAGTAAGGTTGGTTTTGGTATGTTCTGGATCGTTACTGTCAACATAGGAATCGGTGTTTTATTGGCTTATACCGTCTTCGGTCCAAGGATTCATAGCATTGGTGCGATGCTTGGCGCAAAGACACTGCCAGAACTACTCGGGCGACGATTCAGAAGCAAATGGATTCAGGGAATAGCCGGCATCACAAACTTTGTATTCATGCCACTCTATGCAGGGGCAGTAATGGTTGGTGTATGCAGGCTCATAGAGCTGTTGCTGGGTATTCCTTTCGGTATTTCCCTTGTTATATACGGTTCAATAATAGCTGTGTATGTAGCCGTTGGTGGATTAAAGGGCATGATATACGCAGACGCGGTTCTGGGCCTGCTAAAATTTGCCGCCATGGCTGTGCTTGCAGTCTTTGTGATGATGCAAACCGGATGGTTCGGTTCATTTGAAACGCTTGGGAACCTCCCAGTGCCCTCTGATTTAATGGCTCAAGGAATCAAAAGCTTCACTAGCATGCCTGTATTTGGTTCTGAACTGTGGTGGTTGTTGGTTACATCTCTGTTGATGGGTGTGGGTTTGGGCATTCTCGCTCAACCACAGCTGTCGGTCAGGTTTATGACCCTCAAATCGAAGCTCGATATAAAACGCGCCGTTGGATTCGGCGCTGTTTTCATACTGATCGCAAATGGTGGTGCAATCTTTGCCGGCTCAGCTTCTAACATCCTGTCCGTCAGGGACGCAGGACAACTGACCTTTAACTTGGTCGGCAACGTTGATTCTGTTATACCCTATGCCGTAGGTAATTACACTCCAATGTGGTTTGCATATATCCTGTTGTTTACACTGATACTGGCATCAATATCCGCATCCACCGCTCAGGTCCACGCGATGGCAACATCGCTGGGTCATGATGTGTTCAATGCCAACAGCACCAAGAATGATACAACACATGGCAAGAACTGGGAACTGAAAGCTGTCAGAATAAGCACCTTTATTGCACTGGTCTATATATTACTGGTTGCATTTGTTCTACCCAAAAGCATTATCGCCATCGCCACAGCTATATTCTTTGGTATCGCGGGTGCCACTTTTCTACCAGCTCTGATTGGAGCAATATTCTGGAGACGGTGTACACGAGTTGCGGTTCTTTCATCTATGGCTTTAGGGTTCTCATCCTGTGCGTTGATGTATCTGTTTGTACATATCAGGGAGTCAAGTGGACTCGGTGTGTGCAATCTGCTTTTGGGAACTGAATGTGTTGCATCCAATTCCTGGCTGAGGTTTCTAGATCCAGCCATAATTGCAGTCCCATTGTCTTTTCTGACACTCATTATCGTAACTCTGACGACAAGGAGGTCGAATGAGGTTCGCATCTAGTCTTTTTGTCATTCTATTAGTTACATCATTTATAGCATGCACAAATCCAGTTGATGAAAGCATCAGTCTGTATGAAGACTTCAGGAGAAGCTGGAGAAACTCAAATAATTATCAATTTCTGGATTACTACTATCCAGAAACAACCGATGAGAGTGACATTGAAAACATAAAAGCAGAACGTGACCATCTTGTTGAACAGGTTGGAGATCTAAATAAATTTGTGACAATTGAAATTGATCACGCTCGTAAACTTGACAAATGGGTCTTTGAAGGTCAAGTTTTCTACGAGGGGACAATAGAAATTAATTCTACTGTCAGGTACGAGGATGATCTGACTTTTCAAGAGATAGCATATGTGGTGGTTGATGAGAATCACAAACGTTGGATAGCACACTCGCAGATAAGGAAGGAGAACAAATGAGAAAATATATAATAATATTATCAATAATATTATTTATCAGCGGATGTGGGAGTAATGCAGTTAATGTTGATATACCGTTTGATGGTTTGAAAGCAGAAGCATGCAGGCATTATGCAGACTACCTTTCGCTTGTTGCAAATGGAGAATACGATAAAGCCTTTGAATACGAGGATTACTCACTGTGGCCATCACTTATAAAAGATAGGTATCTTGAATTGCGCTCTCTCTACCCTGATTTTTCATCACTTCTGGCAAAATCAACCATCAGATTCACACAGTGCGTTGAACAAGAGGAGTGGGGTATTTATGGAAACACCTTTTCAGATGTCTTCATGATAGCCTTTGATGTTGATATGCCAGACTCGGTGACGCCCGAAGAGGATATTTTCAAAGAGATACTCGAAAAGAGAGATAACGTTACGGTTATGGTGACAGCCGATGGACAACCGAAGTTCCTTCCGTGCGTTGGTCCAGAGCTGTATCTGATAGATGAGGCGATCAGGACATATGGGAATTATGTGTCAGCGATCAAGAACGCTGAATACAGCAGGTTGTATGACTTTGAGGTGTCTGCAGTAACACAGAACACGACCAGGGAGCAGGTTCAGATGGACTGGGATTCTGGCTATGGTAGAGAGATTACACAGCTGGTAGAGATGGTGAATCCAGAGCCGATTGGTGGTAGGGTGGTGTTCCAACCAAACGCTTTGGGTATCAACTACAGGTGGGGGGTCTATGTGTATGTGGTTATGGACACGGATGATATCAACATTGAGAATCTTACCGACATTCAAAAGCTGATCGTGGATGATTGGCAGAACGGAACAAACACAAAGGTGTTGATGGTGCCAGAGAATGAAGAGTGGAAGGTGTTTGCTGAGAATCCACTGTTCTGAACATTTTAATATTTGACTACGTCCGTTATCCATATATAATCAGTCCAGCTGTCTTAATTCATACGCAGGGGGTGCGATATGTACAACAATGGAACAAAGACGATAGCCTTCATTCTATGTGTAACACTCATGATGCCAGTTACTATGCTGACTGGATGTGGTGAACTGGAAGCAGTATACACAGCCTTCTGGAGCATGGACCAGTCAGAGCAACCCCAATCATACTATACGCTGTCCCAATTGACTGAAGCCTTCCCGCTGACACCCACTGCAGAGGACAAGACAGACGCTACCAAGAAAGACCCAAATCAGACAGACCAGCAACAAAGGGAAAGGGATAAACACAGCCCAGCCAGCCAATCCGTGTTCAACACACTCACCCTGGAGATGTTCCCAGGGGATCAAAGAGCTGTAACCTTCAGGATATGGAACCGTCTGCAGTCACCAAATACAACAACAACCTTCCACCTGGATGCAGACAAGAAGTGGATAACCTTTGACACAAAGAGAGTGAAACTGTCTACCCCAAAGGCACCCGATCATCAGGAATCTGCAGATGATACAGAACCTTCAAAACTCGCCCATGTAGGCTCAGAGGTGAATATCCGAAGACTCCCCACTACACACACAGACGTACTACTGACAACAGAGCAACAGACAGACTACCCATTCCTCTCCAAGGCGATAGGGGAGGATGACGACAAGGTGTGGTATCAGATACAGCTTGATGGGCAGACTGAAGGCTGGGTACGCTCTGACCTGGCACAAATTAAACCCGCAAAAGACATCAACACACAAGACATCACGAACATGCAAGCCTTCGCCACCGTAACATGCACCATCACCCTACCAGAAGATATCACCCTCCCTCATGAATCAACCATCACCGTCACCCCTGCTAAGGGATAGCAGACCAGTCTGAAGCTGAAGATAGTGGAGCCTGACTGGTGGAGTGCGAAATGGGTATCAACAGGGACAGACAACATGATCATCAACCTCTATGAAGGCATGCGAAAACAACTGAGCTTTGAGATAACCAACAACTCCATCCACAGTGCAACGTTTGAGGTGTCATCCGTCGATGAACATGTATACATAGAAGACATCAGATCATTCACACTTAAACCAGGAGAAAGCATCAATCAGAGAGTGTGGGTTAGTGTCGACCGTGTGGATGAAGAAAAACAGGTTGAGGAGATCATCACCATCGTAGCAACTGAAGAATCCCAAGAGGATGATGAAGAAGATGAGCAGAACGCAGAGGATCAAGATGATAAAAAAGCCAGAGGTGACAAAGTAGACAAAGATGAAGCCTTGGTGGAGCAAGAGGCAAAGCTCCTTACCCTGGGTCTGATACTCAAGACTCCGTCACTGGAAGTGGTGTGGGAAGAGACGGGTACTGATACGATAACGGTGGAGCATTACCCGTATATGCCGGTAATTCGCAATATTGTTGTAAATAATGCTCATATAATAAATGAAGCTGGTTTAAGAATAGATTATAGCTCAAGTTCTGTTGATTTCCTTGAAGGTGGAGGGAGACCAATGGTGATATACGGCTCAACAGAAATAATAGAAACTAGTTACACTATAAATCGCAATGATTATCCCGTAGTTCTTTATGTAGACCATAAATTCATCATGCCAGAAAATAGCATTGAAACAGAGCAGTTGAAAACAATTGGAAAGAACTCAATTTTTGCTCAATACACAGATGAGATTGTCGTTTCACTTGAAGAGGATGAAAACGATGCGAGAAAGTTGAGATGCTACGATCTTGAGGATGCGAATCTGCTTTGGGAGTATCCCAATTCAGATAATCCTGACTATGAACAGATAACAGACACCATGTGCCTTGAGGATATATCTCCCGAATTTAACAGAGTGATTCTACAGTACTATAATAAAGGAGATTATTCCTGCGGAATTGACAAATTGACAGTTGTTGTTATCAATAGTAATACAGGTAAAGAGGAATGGTCAATGGAGGCAGTTGACTTCAAATCAGTCTTCGGTAATAAAGATGGATGTTTAGTATTTACTAAAAGAAATTCAGACTCACAAAATGAAGACTACAGCGTTGTATATGAAAGCAGGAAAGTATCAGATGGTTCAGTTATATGGCATCATAAGTACGAATCATTGGATTCACTTGAATGTGGAGGATTTATGTATGCAGACAGTGAAGGAGCATATTTCGCTTTAGCTTTCCCAGCCGAAGGCTGTGGAGGTGTTGTTACGATTGGCTCCTTCGAAAGTAAACATGGTGAGTGGATTTCTCGACAAGTGCTTTCATTGCTATTTGAAGAATCATCAGGATATTATTATGGCGAACAAATTGGGAATCAATGGTCAGAAGAAGCAAATCATTTTTATGATGTTGTTTTTTCAAATCATGAATCTGAAGTAAACATTGATTATGTATCAGATACGTTATTAATATTAGGAAAATATATTTGTGGTAGTGATTTTTGTACTATTGAACCTAATACAATGTGTGTCTTTAATGTCATTAATGGTCAATTAATTACAGGATGCGCTAGTTTTGATCTATATCATTGCCCACAAATGGCTATAGGCAATATCAATTTCATGTCTCCCAACTACTATAATAAAAGTAACCCAAAATACTATTACAACCCAGACATACAATACTACAACCTCGAAGGTGACATCCTGGAACTCGGAGGTTACTTCTTCAAGATACCCTCAGGCGAACACATAGACCTGCCAACAACCTACCACCTACAGCACTACACCGAATCGAACGGACTTTACTACTTCCTGGACACCAAAACAGGCGAGATAGTCTGCATCTCACTCAAAGAGTAGGACAAAAAGAGACAGGAGTTTGAAATTGCTAAATTCCAGAAATCTGTTCTACCAATCGATCGACAACCTAATATCGATGTTGATCATTGCCTAGTATAGCTAAACCTTTCACAGCCAGCCTGACAACATCCACAGGCGCACCTATCTCCTCTGCTTCAGCTATTGTAACCCACATGAATCCAGGGTTTAGTGTTTGTCTGTCTGTTGTGGCAAGGTATATCATGTCTATGTGTTTGTGGTGTTCATCGATATCCTCAACCAGAATTGCCATTGGCATGGGCATGGTCTGAATACCAAGGTCTGACTCACCTGCGACCACCAGCTTTGGAGGTATCCCAGCTTCCTCAAGCACCTCCCTCACTGCCCCCTCGTGTGGCAGTTCATCCTCCTCAACGTGCCCACCAGGTGGAAGCCACTTGCGAATCTCTTCGTGAAAATGTATGGCAAACTTGTTGCCAAAGAAAACAAACGTAGTCGCCGCAAGCTCATACCTCATCGCATGTTAGTTTACAGATGATTCTCTGGTTAACAACAATAATCTATTCTAACAGCTCTACCCTGTGTGCCTCCAGTATTTCACCCTTGTTGTCAGCCTCGACCCTGCCCCAGATGCGCGCCTTCATGCTTTGGGTTTTCTCAGGTACATTGAAACCACCCTTGTATCTGCTGACGTACAACAGCTCATCAGAATCTGAATCAATATCCTTCACAAATAGATAGCACCCAGCGTAGCAAACCTCGTCTAAAATCACATCCATCACAACAGCTTTTTCAAAGAGGTTGGGATTGCTGAATACCTCTTCGACACTCGATTCAATGTATTCAATGTCGGGATCGAGTTCGTTTCCATAGGTTTTCTGCAGTGCGATATCACCATCCTCGTTTGCACCACAAGCGATGAGTGCTGTAGTCGAAAGTATCAGTATCATAACCAGAACTAAAACTCTTTTCATATGCGTTCCTTTCCTTCTCTTTTTTTGTTTCCAATAAATTACTCTTGATCATTATACTTTACTATAGCATCAAATTGCCGTGAATCCAAGCGATTGACTGTCAATACTTAGTATTACGTCCTCCCCTTATTAAGAATGATTATGAATTAGTAACTTTACTGGGTCAGTTACCTGTTCAATGTGAATTGTGTAATTTAGTGTTAATTGTGATTGCTTAAGTGGAATCTGACAATACCAGATGAGGAGATGAGATATGGCAGATGGAGATAAAACAACTATCCTTGAGTGTTCAAGGTCAACGTGTGACGGTTGTAAGATTAGAGGAAAGGTTATCTGTTTTCACACCCCATCTCAAGTGGCTGGATTTGCTGTCTTCACCTTTTTCACCATCATTCCTTTCTTCATAGGGATGATTGTCTCAGGTTTTTGGCTGTGGCTGATCGTCTGGTTTGTCCTCGCACTGATATTCTTCCTCTACCTTGAGCAGTATATCCTATGCAGGCACTGCCCTCATTATGCGGAGGAAGGTAGGACACTTCGGTGCCATGCAAACTGGGGTTTGCCAAAGTTTCCGCCGTTTGACCCCCACCCATTAAAGAAATGGGAGAAGGTAGTCTGGATAATCTATGTCGCCTTGTTGTTCCTTTATTTCGTCCCCTTCTTCATCATCTCTTCACAGTGGATATTCCTGATTGTCTGCTCTGTTATGACCGCAATCTCAGTCATCCTTTTGCTTGCCACCAGGTGCAACCGCTGTTATGTGCTGTCGTGCCCATTCAATCGAGTCACAGCTGATGTGAAGGAAGGTGTGTTGGCGAATTTTCCAAGGTTTGCCGAGGCATGGAGAGAAAGCAGAAAAGGAGTTATCAATGACTAAGATATACAAATGGAAAACATCTGACAAATGGCTGTATGCGCTGTCGATGGTTCCATTCGTCACAGTATTTGTTGGTACAGCATGGTTGTTGTCCCTGTACTCAATTTATCTGACACTCACTCTCATCGGTCTATTTCTCATTGTCAATGTCTTTCAGGCGGGGTGTTGTGTTGGGTGTCCATATAGAGGGCATTACTGTCCCGCGCTGTGCGGGGTGTATCTGGGCAACCTGCTGTCGGTATTGCTCTACCGCAATAGGAAAAACGAACCAAGATTATTCCACATCAACGCATCATTTGGGGAGTCGATCCTTTTTATTACAATGCTCTTTCCGGTGTATTGGGTGTACATCACAGGCTGGTGGTATCTGATTCTATACGCGTTTCTGCTCCTCACACATTTCACCATCTTCATGTCCACCCAGTGCGGGAAGTGCAGTTATAATCACACTTGCCCAGGTGGCAAGTTCTGGTGTGATCTGATGTCAAGTTAATTAATATATATAATACATAATATATAAATATTGATTATGTTTTCATTCTCGTTATAATGTGTAGGCACCGAGAGGAGAATGCTATGTCAACTATAAAAATTGACAAGGAACATGAGGAGTGGAATACGGTTTGGATATTTCAGGTGAATCCAAAGAAATATGATATAATCAGTGCTTTGAATGACGGCGCGCTGAACAGCTGGAGGATAAGCCAACATCGATATCGAATCAAAAAGGGGCATTTAGCGCTCATTTGGATGTCGGGCAAGCAATCTGGCATATACGGGATAGCCAGGATCGACAGTGACCCCGAACTTAAGAAGATTTCATTCAAGGACAACAAGTATGCCATTGACATGAAGGGTGATGTTGAGGCACTAGCTGTTGACATTTCACTCATACGGAATCTGAAGGACAAACCACTGTTGAAGAAAGATATGGTGAATCTTGATGAAATGAAGAATCTCAGTGTAATACAGATGCCACGTGCGACCAATTATCCCGTGACGGATGCACAGTGGAAGGTGATTGCGAGGATGCTGTAACCCTAAGCATGATTGACAAACAGAGAATAAAAAAACTTGATATTATTAGGCCTTTTTGTGAAAAATGTGAAAAAAGTCATAGTAACTATGTTCTGTTTTTATACTTGAATACAAGAAACATATATGATATATTATACAAGTAAGAGTTAGGAGGTATCATATGGATGAAGAGCACCCAAGGGTGTTTATATCTTATTCTCATGACAACATTGAGCATGTAAAACGAGTAGAACGTTTGGCTGAAGATCTTGTAAATGATGGTGTTGATGTGAAAGCCGATTTCTGGGAGTTACGAGACGGGCATGATGTCTATAACTTTATGGAGAAAATCGGTAATCCAGATTTTATCGATAAAGTGCTTATGATTTTTGATAAATCGTATGTAGAGAAAGCAAATAATAAAAAGGCTGGTACAGGAGTTGAAACTCAAATAATTTCAAAGGATATTTATAAGCAGATTGAAGATAAAAATGTTAGATTTGTAGGAATAGTTATTGAGACTGATGAAAATGGAGATGCTTGTTGCCCATATTTCTATAAATCTAAGATGTATATAGATTATTGTGATGAAGACAGTGCAGAAAGCTATGATCAAATATTGAGATTTATATACAATAAACCTTTGAAAAAAAAGCCAAAGTTTGGTAAAAGACCAGAGCTAGACAGTGAGTCCAATCAGATAAGCCTTGGTACAAGAATATATTTCAAACGTGTTGTTGGTAGTATAAGAAGTGGTAATGATAATTGGAATGGATTGTTTAAAGAATACTTAGAAACATACTCCCAAACCTAGATAGATTGAAACCTGATGAAGAAATAGAAGAACCGATTGACTTTTTTTTCAATACTATTGAATCATTTATTCCATATAGAGATGAGTTTATTTCAGTAATTGATATCGTTTCTAAGAGTAAACATGGTGATGATTCAATTTCACCCATCCACAAGTTTTTTGAAAAAGTTATTACGTATTTCAATCAAGCTACCAATGGTTTGAAATACTGGAATTTTATTGAATATGTATACAATTTTATTACATACGAATTATTTTCGTACACCATAGCTGTTTTGGTAAGAAATGAAAGATATGAAGAAATAGACTACCTTCTAAAAGAAGGATATTATGTTGAGCATAATCGATCAGGTAGTAAGAGTATGCAAAGATTCAATATTGGGGGCTAGACTACTTTAGAGGTCTGCTCCTCAACTCCAACAGGAGTGTATCATA
>CAZTGD010000019.1:0-33483 GCA_964613055.1 uncultured Caldisericales bacterium
TCTATCATAAATACCGACGGGTGGAAAGCGGGAGCCTGCCCTCATGAAAATGGGGATTCAACTTGAGAAAGTATGATATGTATGCTATACTTCTGGAAGAGTTTAGAGAGAGACCGTTTATCTAGTCTAGACCCTTTACAAAACCAAGATTTGCACCGTTGTTGGTCTGGCTCATATATCGTCTCCGATCAGTTTCACTTATCCTATGCTCGAAACGCAGTTATTATCTATATTAGCATCTACTTGCATCAATTCATTTAACAACCCTTTTCCCAGAATTCATTTTACTATGACTCATAATCACATTCACCTGTTTTTTTCATATAGCCAATACGATACTATCTGAAACAACGACACGTCATTATAACACGTAAAGAGTCGAGGGCAATATTCAAAATAACAATACTTAATAAATTAGCGATATAAATTTGATACATATTGGATTAATCTTGTGCTTCATTGCCAACCTTTCACACATCTGCCCCTACCATCTGGGTAATCCCCCAATTGAAAACCCCCGCCAACCGTGGCGGGGGCTGTGTTGTTATCAAGTCATATTAAATTATCAATCAGATGATGAAACCAACAGTCAGCAGTATCCCCGTAAGGAACTGACTCATCACCGTCAACGCGGATGCTGGCGTGAGTTTGGTTACATCATTAAGGTTCGCCCTGAGCTGGACGTTTGACATCATCATCAAAGGCAGTGTCAGAAATCCAAGCGATGTCCACACGGGCAGTACCCTGAAAGCCAGTCCGCATGCAAGCGCCACATATGGCGTCAGCACAAGCCACATGTGTAGCCTAGACCCTCGCTGTGGTCCCAACCTGACGACCATGTGCATCTTGCCAGTCTTCTGGTCTGTGATCCTGTCTGGGAATTCGTTTACATAGAGGATTAGTGATACCAAAAGCGAGAGTGGGAGTGCAGCGATGACGGGCAACCAGGACAGTGTTCCCGTCTGGATGTAGAATGTTGCCAGTGCCACCAGCACCCCGCAGTCGAGTCCTGCGATCAACTCGCCGAATCCGCGCGAGCCAAGTGCTATGGGTTTTGCCGTGTAGAAGTATCCAGTCAGAATGCCAAACGCGCCGATTGCAAGCGTCCACCAGCCCGACACAATTGTCAGATACACGCCGAAGGCGATCGCCACGGAGAAGATAATGAACGTGTAGATGAGCACGCCTTTGGGAGACAGCAGTCCATTTTGAATGAGCCTGCTCCCACCCGTAAACGGTCTGAGGGGTGTCTCGTTTTCCTCATCGTCTCGGGTCACGTGGTCCCAGTAGTCGTTTGCCGTGTTTGTGCCACCGTTCACTAGCATTGCGGCGATCAGCGTCAGCACACCATGAAGCCAGTTGATATTGCCAGTCACCCACCATGCACACGCCACGCCCACGAACACAGACATGGAAGGTGCCGTGAAGAACTCCGCCCTTAGCTCCGCCAGCCATACCCCAAGCGATGGTTTCGATTGTTTGTTGTCGGTCATCTGGATACCTCACCGTTTGTTGTTTGTATGTGCTAATGGTATGAAAGCTTATAGGTCATATCAAGGATCAACGATGCATTAATCACAAATAATATTTCTAATTTTGTGTGTCATATTTAGGTGGTTTTAATAGAATTGCTAAGATAAACCACCCTGGAAAGCTTTGCTTTCCTTACCCCCTCAAAGAGGGGGGCTTGGTTGAAGTTATCTTCAAAAAAAGGGTCATAAGAGGATAAAAAATTCACTCTAAAATATTGAAAGTCGGTTTTCGGTGTTCCTGTTTACATTTCATAGCTTTGTTGTTTTTGTTGCATTTAAATCCAGAGAAAAACATTTCAAAAATCGTCTGAATGTATACTCGCTAATTCGTGAATGCTTAACATACTTATTTGTTCTTCTCAAAACATGACTCCTTTACACTATGTAGTGTATTTAGGTAGTCAAGACCCATAACATTTACTTTAATAGATGATTACACAGCTTGTATCATTGTATGTCCACTCTGTGGTGCCTATGGATTTAACAATTCAATAGCACTCTCAGTAGTTAGGTACGCATCTTTATCTGGATCATCCGGATCCGCATCTATACAATCGGGCGTACTATCACCATCTCTATCAGGCAGAGATCCATATGTCTTTTCAAATGTTTCTGTGAATGGTTCGTCTTGTAAAAGGTAGTTGTCATCATTTTCAATAGTATCTTTCAGGCATAGGTACCAATCCTCAATATTCGATTCTCTTTTATGAGGATCATCAACTGAGAATGGTTTATTGTATTCACTTTTCGCAATAAATATTGTCTCTGCAAGGTCCTCAAAAGAACATCCCCTACCAGCGGAATATGCAATACCTCCACGACCTCCTCCACCGCCATCAATTCTACCAGATGCAAATTTACTCGCAACAATTCTAGATTCTTCGTCATAATTGTGATTTACCGAGTCATTGATTATATTATCAGGAGACTTGGTACCACACCCAATTGACAGCAGGACCATTATCATCACCACAAACAATGCACATTTCTTCATATCAATACTCCTCCTCAAGTATTTTAACTCCCCTGCCTGCAAATGCAGACAGGGGACTTGATTATGATTTTTACTACTCGGGTTTTACAGGATAGGTTATCTCAACCGTCCTCGTCTCTGAGATCCAGCCAACACCCGCTCCAAGGTTCTCAGAGACAAAACGCACGGGCACATAGGTAGAGTCGTCGATGATGATTGGCGGATTCTCAAGCGTTATTTCATCACCGTTAACGCTGGCTCTGTCTGTGTCTATCCAGAGTTTTACCACGTTGCCGTCCATTGAAAATGACGCTACCCTTTCAATGCCGTCCCATCCGATCTCTGCACCCAGCACATCGCCCAATGCGCGTAGCGGAACATAGGTTCTGCCATCACGGATTACTGGTGCTCTGTCCGTCTCGAAGTCCTCCGTTTCACCCACAGTGTCCACCCTGAAGATGGGGTTGCCAACGTCCATGAATATGGTCTTGCCAACAACATTGACAGCACTAACTGCGATGGTGTAGTTACCACCGTTGGATTGAATGCTTATTGTCTGGTCTTCGATGTGCGTCCATGCGTCTTCTATTGAGAAATCGTACTTCACGTATATGACCAGGTTCTCATCGGTTATCTTGGCAGGAGAGACTATCAGCTTGTCAGAGCTGGATGTGACTGTACCTGTCAGCGGATCGTCTCCCGTGTTTTTTATCTGTATAGCCTCCTGAAGGCTGTCCTGGTAGTACACCGTCTCACCGAAATCGATCTTGGTTTGTTCGACTACAAGCTTTGCAGGATTCTTTTCCGGTTCTACATCTTCTGATTTTGAGAGCATCTGAGCCCTGTAGTTACCGAAATCCAGTATCGCCATGTAGTCACCAACAGCTCGGATGCGTGACGGATGGGACATCATACCAGGTGACTGACGGTAATCCTCAACGGTTGCGGTGGATTCAATCGTTCCATTTTCTCCACTCTCCCATGATGTCACCCCCTCCGTTGACACGGAGTACACCTTTCCATCGGTCATCGATGTTACAAAGATGATGCCCTTGTCGTTTACACACAGCGACGACGGTGTATCAACTTCATTCATTTCAATTATTTTCTTGAAGTTGCCTGAACTGCTGAACATTGCGACTGCGGAGTTTACGGGATCCAGCACCAGGATGTCACCTTTTTGCGTGGTCGCAATGTCGCAGAGCATGGTGTCACCTTCGACAGATTCCTTTGCAGAAAAGGTAATCGGTAGACCATCTGTGTATATGGTCACATTACCAACCGTGTCTAGTATGAGTATGCTGTCTCCTGAGGTTGCCATGGCAAGCGTCACCGCTGGCGAATCTATCTCTATGGCGTTGTCTATGCTCTCTGTTACCTTAAGCGTGTCTGGGTCAAGTGTGAGTATGGAATCGCCAGTCGCCACCAGCACATCATTCTCGCAAGCGAGAATGTCTATGCCAACGGTCAGATCCAGCCCGGGCAGACCGTGTGCCTTGCTGTGAATGGGGACCCTTCTGATGTGATTTCCCTTGTCATCATACTCATGAATGCACGCTGGTGTCGCCTCGAGAATATACATCCCACCATCGGGAGTTGGCGATACCGACACCGGTATTTTGAGAGTCTCATCAGAAGGCACACCAAGTGACCTCTCCGATTCAAGCATGAACAACCTGGAGGAAAACGGCTGGCAGATGAACAGCTCTCCCTCTGCAATCGATACATCAAAAACAGCAGAGGTAATGGGGTTAGAAAGCGTTGATGGACACTCTATCATCTCGTTAAAGTCACCATTTGTTGAGAAATGTCTGATCACCCACTTCAGTCCACCCAACTGTGGGTGCATGTCCAGCAGGTAGATGTCATCACCAGTCACCTCTCCCGTCCAGCTTGCAAAAACCTCATGTTCCTGTGGTAGCATAGTGGCGAAATGCCCAACTGTCCTGACAAATCTTCCGTCCGTCTTATCCCATATGGTGATTGCTTCCTCGTCATCTGACATCTCAAATGGGGATGCGATCCTGTGATCAAGCACTATTATCAACCCATTCGACTCCCACACCATGCTGGGGTTGGCGACAGCTTCCTTCCCCTCACCAACCTTCCCAATACTCAGCATCTGTTTTCCTTCAGGGTCTAAAACAACTACACATTTTTTTGCATCCAAAACATAAAACATTTTGTCAGCGTCTACATCAAATGCGATTGGGGTCGTGATCATCGAACCGTTTTCATCAAAATTACCTATTCTGTCTATGATCTCACCATTTTTATTTATTTGAGTTATACATGAGTCAGTCAGGATATAAAAGCCACCATCGTCGTTTGACAACATATCGAGCCTGTTTATCATAAACGGTTCATTGATAAGTTCATCGCTTGTTATGTTGCCCAACAAACCTCTCTCAATCTCTTCTGGCAATCGAATGCTTGACTGGTATCCATCTGTGTCAAATACGGATATCAGTCTAGTTGCACCATCGATAACCGCAATAGCACCATCTGGTGTTGAACAGGTCTTCAGTGGAAGTCCCAGCTCTCCTCTCACCGGACCATGACCTACCACCGAAAACGAGAGGTCAATGTCTGCAGATACAAATCCCGGCAACATCAATGCCACAGTTAAAATCAATACAATTAGCTTCTTCATGTCAACTCCTTTTGCACTTTGAGTCTATCTGATTGAATGTAAGCGGTCAATTGCTATATATAAGGTTATCAATCATCAATTTCTGCCAGGTTGACAAACACTAATACTGTCTATTCAAATCTATCAGGAATGCCTTCAACCCATCGATGACCTTCTTTACATCAAGTCCCTTTGATGTGATTATCTCACCCAGTGTGCCCCATGCGGGTTCTCCGCACAGAAAGCACACCACCCCCTCCTTAGTCAGGTACCCTGTCGAGGCGGGAAAATGCTCTATCAAAGACTCCACAGACATACTCTCATCTATATCTTTTATCTCCATATATCTATTATACACTACAGTCGTTTTTCTAAAATGAAGACAGTATCATATATAATCATTTTCTTCTGGTGAGAAGGTTATGATAGGTTGTTGTGTTACCCTTAACACATACACAAAGATTTCATAAGACCCTTTTTCACTTCCGGATGGTGATACTCCTCGTTATTCAGGTTTGACCAGGAATCCAGGGTTAAGATGGTAGCGTTTGGGGTATTTGAAACTTCCATTTATGGACAGACGTGTCCGGGAATTCCACTGGATTCCCGCTTTCTCGGGAATGACTAAGTTAAAAAACAGAAATTACTTAGAAGAAAATGGGGATAGGGGGGGGACAACCCTTTTAGGGATAGAGAGAGGAGGAATAAAGTATGGCGATCTTATTGTGTGTGTCAGATGGATAATGCCCTGTATTTATAACATGGATTCTCAGTACAACTCCAAACTAATTAGCATATAAACATAGAGTGAGGGTCTTGAAATGAAGACAGTATCATATATCATCCACAGGTGAGGTGATTTATATGAAGGTTGTTATTTTCAGATTGATATTTTCACTAGTTGGCGCTTTGCTTGCGGGTTTTACCCTAAACAACAGTCCTTTCATTGACACGCTTACGGGCAACAGCAATCAGCCCGTTGTTCGATTCGCCTGGGTTCTTGCGGCGTGCTTCATCGGCGCACTGCTATTTTATCTGGTGTATCCAGAGATCTCAAAACAGATGCGCAAGCTTCAGAAGCTGATAAATAAGCTTACTCGAAGACTCGTTCTGCTTGACATGGTCATACTGATTTTTGCCCTCGTTATGAGTATCGTGCTCTACAACTTCTTTAACCCCATCCTTATCTACTTCTTCCAGAACAATCAACATCTTTATAGATTCGTCAATGTCCTTATGACACCATCGCTGTTCCTCATTGTCTGGATGATCGGCGTTGCCAAGAAGGATATAATCGTAAAGAGGATGCGTGGTTTCATTGGCATAGGTGAATCCAATGGCAGAAGCTATTCACGCTTCATCATCGACAGCTCTGCCCTGATAGACGGCAGGATAGTCGAACTCATCGAGACTGGCATCCTCAAAGGGAAGTTTGCCATACCATCGTTTGTTATGGTTGACCTTCAAAAAATATCTGATTCACCCGATCCACTACTCGCTCATCGTGGCAAAAGGGGTTCCAAGTCCATCGAGGGTCTTCAGGAACTGCTTTCCAAAGACCTTGACATACTCCCCTCCCCAAGCAAGGGAAGACACACCGACCTGTTGATGAAATTCCTGTCAGATGGTTCAAGCGTTATCAGTTGTGACAGAGACATTTCAGATGAAATAAGAGCGGAAGGTGGAAACGTGATAAACATCAATGAGGTCTCTTCAGCGCTAAAGACCATCATCACCCCCGGCGAAGAGGTTGAGATTAATGTTATCAAGGAAGGCAAGGACAAGGATCAGGGTATCGGATTCCTTTCAGACGGCACCATGGTAGTGGTTGAGAATGGTCACCAAGCCATCGGCACCACAGTCAAGATAACCTGCACCTCACTGCTCCAGAATCCTCAGGGGAGGATAGTCTTTGGCAGGATCAAATAAACTCAAAGTTGCTGGTATAGTTGTAGCTGGTGGCAAGTCCACAAGGTTTGGCAGGGACAAGCTTTCAGAGATTATTGATGACAAACCCATCCTCGCATGGTCGACTTCGCTACTCTCGCTGTACCCAGGCATTGATTTTGTGGCTTTGGGTACGGATGATGGCGAGAATGCAAAACGCCTCATATCAGGGCACACAGCATCCAATATATCCATTTCACCGGCTGGTAGGTCACGTCAGCACACCGTAGCATCCGCTCTCGAGATCATCCCCCCCGAGTATGAACTTATCCTCATTCACGATGCTTCTCGTCCACTAGCCACAAATAAGCTAGTCAAATCGATGCTTTCTCTATCTGACCAATTCGGTTGTATTGCCCCTGTTTTAGCAATAAATAGTGCAGTAAAGAGAGTTGAAGGTAAGGTAATCTCAGATAACTTTGAGGACAGATTGTATCTAAGTCAGACACCTCAACTTGTTTATTCACGCCCACTCCGATATGCCATCAACAGATACAAAGATTGTCTTGAGCGTTTCCGCGACACTTCACATCTGATGAGTGAATTCGGAGTCACGGTTACCACTGTCCCCGGCGAAATTTCCAACATCAAGATAACGTATCTTGACGACCTTCGTATGGCTAAGATGTTTTTAAAGATGGGCTTCTATCAAGATTAGTTATACTAACAATTTCTCATATAAGATTATTTGATAAGAGCATTTTGAATCTGACACACACAATAAGTTCTCCATCCTTGAACACTTCTCGCTTCACTTAATAAGGGATATTACCCTATCCATAATCCCTATTCCCCTCTACATAATTCCTGATTCTATTCCTTATTACGGTTTTTTACTTAGTCATTCTCACGTCCCTTTAGATAATTACAGTTTTTCAACATCATTCCAATTTTCCGCTTTATCATTCTCTTTTTTCTATGTCAATCCCCTTTCCTCAACATCATTCCTGTGAAAGCAGGAATCCAGAGTAATTCCCGGACACGTCTGTCCATAAATGGAAGTTTCAAATATCTCAAACGCTACCAGTTTTTTATTCTGAATTCCAGGTCAAGCCTGAATTATGAGGAGTACCACTTCTATTTTTTATAATGGTTTGCTTGCAGTATTTTTTTTGAAACCTGTGTGTGTTTTAAAGGCATAGCGTACGCAAATAAAGGATATTCTGTCTAAAACTATGTGTTTGAGTTATCTCCCCAAATGAAGAAGGGCTGACCGAAGTCAGCCCTTCTGTTGATCATAATCTTGCTAACCTATGAACGTTTCTTACTCCCTTGTTAGGGTAACGTCATAAACGGCTACGTTTCCAGCCTGGTCGACAAACTCGAACTTGACCTTGAGAGTGTCGAGGTTCGCGTTCATCTTTATCTCAACTTCCCACTTATCATAGGGGCATCTGGCTGGTTGACCATTAGCTGTAACGGTTGAATATGGCTCAACTCTACCGGTTACAATCACATCAGTTTCGTCAGCACCAACCATGAGCACGCCGTTATTCTCGCCATCGATGACAAATGTTGGCATCTCTGTGTCGAGGATAGTCTCGGCTGTGTGTGAAACCTTATTTCCACCGGCGTCCACTGCCACCACGTAAATCACGTTGTTGCCTTCCTTGAGTGCAATCTTGGCGGTGAATCTACCACTGTCTTCAACCTTGGCAGAAACACCATTAACGGTTACGTCCGTACCAGCGTCTGTCATACCGGAGACCTCGATGGATGGTTCGTTGGTGTATGGTGGTGGAGCGTCAACCTGAAGGATTGGTGGTGTTGTGTCTGAGCCGATACCAATCCAGGTCTTGCCTGGAATGTAGCTCTCATGCTCAGCATTGACAAATATGCGTCCTGCGGAGTCAGGCATTACAACTACCTTGACCTCACCCTTTGCATTGGTGACCTTCGGTGTTACTTCGATGCCCGGTCCTTCGATGTAGACAGTTGCCTCTGGGACGACCATTTCCGTTCCGACCTCTTGTACGATTATGGTTAATTCGGTCTCTGTCATCGGAGCAAGCTCTGCTCCAGTGATAACGACTTCCAGTCCCTTGGCTGTGTCGAGGTGATAGATGTGCTTCAGGCAGTACCACTCTGGGCTGTTGAGTTTAATGTCCATGTCATCACAGCAATTGATGTCATACACATAATACTTGTTCTTGGACATGTATGACAGGTAGAGATCTGACTGACCCGTTCCCTGAGGTGTGATATGGATTGTAGTCTCTGTGGCTCCAGAGTAAGCCTCTGAATTCTTTGTATTACCGTAGTCCTCTGTCTCCTGCTGACTGCCAGAGATATAGAGTCTGCCATCTTCCTTCATCGCTACATCGTCCCTGGAAGCGGGATAGATCCTTGCAATCATATGGTTTGGCGCTTTGTACACGAGGTCATAGTTGTCAACGTTTATCAGACTCTTTGTGAGTTCGATGTCGGTCTCAGCGTCAAACAGCTCAACCCGTGGGTATGTAACGGGAGCGACAGTGAGTGGGATTCCTTCCCAGTCGAGGAAGAACACGGTATCGTTTGTTACACCACCGCGGAATCTCTTATCCATGTAACGTGGATTCGTCTTGTCGGAGTAAGGTGGGTAACCCACGATGTCTGACTCAGCGCGGATGTTGCCATAGAGGTTCTGACCAACGAGACCGCCCACATAGAAGCAGTCCTCTGCAAACAGGTAGAACTCTGTCTGCGCATTGACGTCCAGCTGAAGTGAATCGTGATAGTCAAGCTGACCGTTGCGGTCAACATCGGTGAACAGGAATCCGCCCCAGTATGGGTTGTTGTAGATCGCACCTAGTCCCCATCCCATGTTGCCGGGTGGTGGAAGCATGAGGTTCACCCACTCGACTGACATGCCTGTGGTACCCTCATTGATGATTCTCCAGGTGTGGTCATACTCGTAGAATTCGTTGACCGTGTTGTAGTAGACCTCGCCAACAGCCTGTCTGTTCCAGCAGTCGCTGATTATAGGCGACAGGTGGAATGAACCGGCCTGGTGGAGTTCGTCATTCTGCCACTCGATGTTCTGGTTGGCGTTGAAATCGAATCCGAAGTGCGGATGTACAACGTCACAGCATGGCACGTTGTCGCATGCAATCTGCATGAAGTCGAATGATGATGGTCTGGTCGTGAATGGGGTGAATCTTGCGGTGTTCTTTACACCACCACCGCAGACTGATACGCCCTTGGATACGCCCTTGACTAGCACACCCTGTGCGTTGTAAACAGTTGCTCTTACCTTATAGATACGGTTGTCGGCGGCAGTCATCAGGAAGTCTGGCTCGCCTGGTACAGTGAAGACCTGGAGTGTTGGGTCTTCAGTGTTGGTTATCTCATACTCTACGGTTGGGTTCTCAATCTTCACATCAACATAACCACGATGTCTTCTGTCTGGGGTGTAGACAAAGACTCTCATCTTGTGGTCATCTTCCCATTTATCTCTGTCTGGATGATCCTCATCCTTGAGCCAAACGTTGCTGTCATTGGCACAGAAGCCCTTGAAGTAGTATCTTCCAGCATCTCCGTCAGCCTCAAAGGTGATCGGCTCAAAGGCGTTTGTAATAAACTCTGCGCACTGGTTATCATCATCACGCTCTCGTGCACTATAGAGTTCACGGTTGTTTATCGGGGTCTTATCATAGTTGTGAAGGTCTGTTCTTAGATAGTAGTACTGCGGCAGTTTTGCGTCTTGACCATAGAAGTACTGGTTGTCTGGATGTGGATCCTTGAACAGGACATTCCACACATCTTCCTCATCAACATAGTTATCACCGTACTGGTCTACAATACCTTCTGTAAGGTTGACCGCGTCACCCTGGCTGTCTTTGACAACAAAGGTGAGTGGGCTGTTGACGTCAACTAGCTCTGGGGTGATACCCGCTGTGAGTGGGTTTGGTTCATAGGTAACAATGAGGTCATCGTATGGCTCAATTGGAATCGCTACCTGTCCAGCCAGGTAGACTTCATGTGAATACCTTGCGCGGTCATATACATTCTCATTGTTAACACTTGAGTAGTATGGATCAAACTCCCACCAGGGGCTGAACGAACGATCGTTGTTGTCATCACCGTACTTGTAGGCGGTTACGTAGATTGGAACCGTCTCGTTGTCGGTGATGATGTGATCAGGTTCATCGCACTCACCGTCTTCGCCACCGAAGTCGAGTCCGACTTCGTTAACCTGACAGCCATGTGCTTCGGAGAGTTCAAAGTCGTAGCGTCCACCGTTCCTCTGGAAGGTACGGGCATCTATGATACCAGACTGCCAGGTGTTGGCGGCCAGGTCGTACTTACCGAGTATCTCTGTCTCGAGGTTATCAAACGAGATGAATCCGTCCTCATTGAGGTCCGCTTCTGGGATAAACTGCGTTGCGTAGTTCTCTGCATGTGAGGATGTCGGACACTGGGTTATCCAGCCGTCACCTGCGCCAATCCTGAGTCTTGCGTCTGGGTCGGCGGGATCGGTAACGCCTCTGTCCTGCCAGCAGAACATTACTGCATCGTTGCACAGCTCTTCAACCTGCATCTGCTCGTGCTCCTTGAGGATGAAGGAAAGATTGTTGTCCTGGTCCAAGGTAAGGAAGTCGAGGTGATCATAGCTGTTGTCCTCAACTCCTGCGCCAGGAGCATTAACCTGCTGGATGTCAAGGGCTCTTACATCGATTCCATCAACGGGTGGTGAGGTACAGCAGTCCTGGTACATCTTGAATGTGCCGTCCATAAGCGTTACGTATATAAGGATCTTGCCGTAGTTCCACGGAATGATCTCGTCAATAACGAACACATTGTCAAGCGAGCAGTAGTTCAGACGTTTTGTTCTCCTCATATAGAGGTTCTCGAGTGTGCCATAGTCTATTTGACCTACGGCTGACCAGTTAATGAAATCACTGCCTGGCGTAAATTCAAACTCATTCCAGTTCGTCTCGTCGATGACCAGCTTTCCAGAGTAGTCATACTGTATTGGGACATGTTTGAGACCGTTGTAACAATACTTGTTCCTGTAGGAGTTGTTTAGTACATCAAGCAGTTTTGGTCTGGCAAACGGACCCTCGATTACGATTCTCTTGATCTGCTGTTCAATATTTTCTGCCTCGAAGGATAGATGATCTCCATCACCATCCTTAAGGATGAAGTACAGTCCGTAGTCGGTTATTGGGAAGAACTCTGTACCGAGTTTGAAGAATTTCTCGGCTTTTACATCTCCCTGTATGGCTTCGCTCCAAATGGCTGGATATGCATTCCATCCAAAAGCTCCGCCGTTGGGATTGAAGTTCTGACCCTCAACGCGACCGGTGTGGCTCTGTCCACCTGGGTAGCACCTGAAGCCACCGTGTGAGGTGCGCAGTATTGGCCAGTATGGAACCTGAATCTGCGGGGCTGGTGGTGGAAGTGGGGCAAGTGGTGGGTTAGTGGTTGGACCGGCTGTGTAGTTGACATTGCTGTACTGAAGTCCCTTGTCAACGATGAGCCATTCCGCAAAGTTGACGTATGGGTCAGGCTGGTAGACCTTCAGGTCAATGAAGCCTGCATAGTCAATGCCAAGTGCGCATCTTCCAATATCTATCCCGCTTGGATTGCCTACTGGTACGCCAGCCTCTTCATCGTATCTGAAGTATGGGCCTCCGGTAAACGGATGAGCCATTGTTGAGTTGTAGTCAAATATTGCTCTGTTGAGGTACACGTGAATTTTGACGTGGGTTGAACCATCGTTTGGAAGCAGTGTAATGAGACACTCTCCACCCTCGTCTGACGCTGTGACCTCACCGTATGGAGTGACGTATGTTGGAACACCATAGCTGGTTATCCAACCGAAACCGCCGTCGAAGGAACCGAAATGGTCTGACTGGAGAGGACCATCGATGTAACCGGTGATATCTCCGATTGGAGGCATGCCCTCTGGCATGTTAACGTCACAGAATGGATAAGCCTTATTGGCTGAGCAGTCAGAATCAGTCCATGTGGATCTGTCCTCGACCTTTATTGCCTCACGGTTGAGGTCAGTCGGGCACATCGATGAGAAGTCAGACATGGGCTCTCCAACGATCCAGTCGTTGGGGTCGATGGCATTGAGTACCTGTGGACCGAGTGTTGGATCAATGCTTCCAGGCTCGTACCAGTACCAGTAGTTGTATGTGCCGTCAACGTTTGCCTGGAAGATTATCTTCTCGTGGCGCACGGAAGGTGCGGCAAGCTGAGCTACACCGAGCCAGTCGATTCCACCGCCATGTGCGTTGTATGTTGCAATCAGCGGCTGATCCGTATCCGGAACGGAGAACGGGATGCCGTATGGGTCGTTGACATCGTTCTCGTTGTCATAGTTATTCAGTTTAAGCGTTACATTGGGGAATCTCTGATCGAGGGTGGTGATACAGGCAACGCTAGCTTCTATCTCCAGCGGCTCTGGGGCAACGGGTAAGAAATCCTGGTCATAACAGTCGTATCTGTCTGACAGGAACACGGGGAATGGTGGAGATGGAGCGAGGTCCTTGTCGTAGATGTCCTCCTCTGGAAGAGACAGACCAGGTACTGTGTAGCCAGACTTCGGACAGAACTTGTCCCAATGCTTGTATGTAGGATCCTTCAAGTGAACTGTTTCATACCAGTCACCACTCCAGAACATGTCACGGTAGAGATGACGTGTTTCGTTACGCATCAGCTCGTTGACATTGCCCGGATTCGGATCGTAGCCGGGATGCTGGTCTGGCGGGACAATGGTTATGTTAGTTCTTCCCGTTCGGTTTGGATATGTGTCTATTTCGGGGTTCATCTTGAACGCCTGAACCCTGTACATTGCGTCTTTGCTGGCACCGATTTTCATTGGGCCTGGATTACAGGAACCCCTGTAAGGTGTGACCGTGAAGATGGTCTCTGGTGCGTTTGGAGTGAGTACTCTGTAATTTGAGTACACATTTAGGTTTGCATCGTCAACACCTATTCCCTCGCGTACGAGGACATACACCTTCTCGTCTGGGATCCATACCCTGTGGTCACCGAAGTCCTTCCAATGGCCCTTCTTTGGTGCTGGATCAACGGAAATCTTCATATCTGATGTCTGCTCAACCTGAAGCGTTCTGTCTACTTCAACATCCAGGTGGATGTTGCCTGGGATAACCTCCCAATCGAGGAATCTGTGGTCACAGTTGAGTCCCGATGAGATGCCGTATGGGATCGAGGGCTCTTTATAGAAGTCAATGGCTGGTACAATCGAGCCGCACTCATAGAACGTGTCGCCTACCCAACCGGGGGTCATTCTGGTGTAACCTGCCTGTACGTATATCGGTGGATTGTCGGCAGGGTTTGTAGTAAGGTCAAAACCTGAGTTGACCATATTTGTTGCGTTATAGATTATCTCGCCAACGTCATATGTGCCGTTGGGCGGTATTATCTCGTTTGGATTGTTCGAGTTAACAGTGAACTCATCATAATATGCCAGCAATTGGAATGCTCCACCGTTTTCACCTTGGAGAAGGAAGTCATGAAGATCATTGTTCTGACCAACGTACGCATCGACATCAACATCACCAGAGTTTACGACTGAACCGGCATCGTACTCCACGATTGCACCGTTTCTGACCAGCGTCATATCACTCAGTCTTACATCTCCCTGGTTGATGTCGAAGTCATTGTTCATGTCGCGGTATATCGCAGTTCCACAACCGAAATAAAGTCCGTCACTTGGAGTGCCACCATTTGGGGATGGAAGATCAGTGTGTCGGTATCTGACAGGAGGATTGGTTGTGCGAAGTCCTTGTCCGGCTGACCAATTGTAGAATGGGGTTAGTAGTCTGCCAACATCTTTGCCAACCATTGAACGCATGTGGTATGCGGCGGAAGTTTCTCCTGAATGTGGTGTAACTAAATTAACAAAGTTGTCTGTAAGGTTTGATATGAAAAAGTATGGATCCATGGCACCGAGGTATTTCTCGCATGTTTTTCCTGGACGGTAGTCATCGGAAAGGTTGTTAAACAGAAGTCTCTCAGTGTCCGGGGGTACCTGGTCATCGTTTGTGTAGTGCTGGAATCCGAGGTGATTATCAACTCCGTTGTCCAGGAATATCTCAACACCCAGATACTGCCTTGAGCCGATATGGCAATCCATGAATGTGGTTGCGGGAACAGCGAAGGACTCGGGAGTTGGACCAAGGACGGTTGACTTATTGATAGTCTGAGTACGGGCAACAATCTCACCTACCTGTGAGCGAAGGGTTGCGCTACACTGTGCGGGTGTCATGCCCTCCCAGAGATCGGACTCTACAGACAGGTTATAATAGTCATCATCGTTGCAAACAGCTGTGAGAACCTCTGCAAGCACGAAGACATCGCCTATCCACATACCACCGAGTCTGTTGGGATCAGAACCAGTGTATTCCTTAACGGTCCAGGAATGAGCGTTGCTGTTTACGTTGGAAAGCCTCAGGTCACCGTACTGAACGACATCCCCTGTATTGGGTTGATTGCCACTTGTAGTAATAGCGTAGCCTTTCCTGTAGATGTGCTCATATGGATCAAAGATAGGAGATCCACCAACCAAACGGGCTGACATGTTCTCAGCGTGAAGTTCGTCATCCTCTGTTGGGTTAAGGCCCGGATCCGGCATACCGAAGTTTGCATTAGAAAGATTAAACGGAATAAGAGCTCTTTGTGCCGTTGGGTCAGGTAGAGGAGAACCAGCACTATCGAGTCTGTCCATGCTACCGATATCGTAGTCATCTCCAGCTTCCCACACACCAGCAAAGCATCCGTTGGTTGCCTTGTCTATTGGGACTGTGCCGGGAGCGTAGTTATAAGTGAATCCGCCCATAGGAGCCAGACCGCCTGTCCCCGAAACCTGTTTCTTAATGTGCACAGAGACGGGAGTGAGTCTGAGGTCTCCCCATATCATGCCTTCATCTACAAAGGGGTTCGGCGAGTTGGGGTCATATCCGATTACGTAGTTGGCTATACCTAGACCTAACTCGATACCGTGCACTGCACCTGCGCGGTATATCCACTCACCCGGATCATATTGACCGTTTGGGTTACCGGCAGTGTCGAGGAAGTGGTCTGTGTGCCACTCCTCACCCCACTGCAGAACGCCGTCGTTTGCAAAAGCCCAGAACTGAGCATCTGGACCTTCTTGGAAACCAAGACCGATTCCATCGCGGAATCTGACCAACTGCATGCCTTCATCCCAGTCATCCCAACGGTTCTGCCAGAATGTGTCTGCTGGTATTTCCCATGAAGAAGCCTGAGTTGTCCATGTGTCCGCACGATGTGTTCCACCGACTACTGTCTCTCTAAGGGCTCCGTCAATGGTGCCGTTGTAGGGGTGGTTGTCATCAGCTCCAGCGTGGTTGAGCGGGAAGTCAACCATATCGACCCAACCAATGCGGAAGACTCTCTTTGAGTCATCACCGGGCATGAAATAGATGGGGGTTGAGCCGGTGTTTGAGACCGGATAGGTTATACCATCTGTGTCTCCGGCTATAGCCTGGAAATCGTCTACGTAACCAGGGTTGGGAGCTCCGCTCTCGGTGGTTGGTAGGAGTGGGTATGGTCCCTGAGTATTGTTAGACTGAATCGGGTCAACCATGCAAGACGGATTCCTTGTGCAGTGATCAAACCTTGAATCGTCGTCTCTATTGTAAAGAGGATCCTCGGGATCTGCGTATGCATAGTATCTTGAATCGTGGAAGAAGCCATCCGGGTCAAACCAGAGATTTCCACCAGAGTCGATAACGGCAAACCAGTGATCGGTCTCTGTGGATCTTGGTCCATCTGGAATTACCGTAAGATAGAACTCACACCAGAACCTAGGTTCGACTGATGTTGTAGCTGTCGCCGCAGGTATATTGTAAAGTGACTGTCCGCCGGCCCCACCTGGTAGTTCGACTGCTCCCGTTGTGGGATCATCGGTGCAGGCAGGCATCAGGTATTCAGGTCTACCAAAACCGCAATATGTTCCGCCCACTTCAAACGTCCTTTTTGGGTCGGGATATAGCTTGGTCCCAGAGAAGGTAAAACCGACTGGTTGCCATCTGACGGCGATAAACGTAGCATTTCGACCGCCATTGATTGGTTTCCAGGCATCATCACCATTGTCGGCAAGGACTATGCCACCAAACGTGGTCACCATTAACATTATTGCAATTGCAAAGGTAAGTACTCTCTTCATGTACCCTTTCTCCTTTCGAGGTGCGGGTTCTGAGCGCACACGCCACAGACTGTGCGACGGTTAGCCCTACACACCACGCGAGCGCCCGACGCAAGCGTCAGGACGAACCTCTTCATCGCTGTATTCACAGATAGAATCATCGAAACTTAGCAATCCACCCAGACCACACACACGGGAAACCGTTGTGTCCGCTGAGTTTGCATAAAATGAAACCGGCACATGGATACACTACGCCATGTGCGACCAACTACTACGGGTGCAATTCCTATGCCATGAAAATAATAAAGGGAAAGCTACCGTCTGTCAACTTGATACCCAAACCCCATCGGTCAATATAGTAGAAATAGTGGTCTTATATGGGTAATAAAAACACGTTATGTTATAATATGACACATGATGTTAGTATTGTATACGTGAGTGTATATTATACGTTGACACTGACTCAACCACCTATACAATCTGTGTCTACATGCGTGTGAGGTGAACATGATCAACATAAAAAGCATAAGAGAGAACAAGGATGTAATCGCAAAGAGTCTTATCAACAGAGGTTTATCGGCTTCAGTGGTAGACGAGATGTCAACGCTTGATCAGCGCAGAAGGGCTATTCTTCAAGAGGTGGAAACACTTCGATCTGAAAGAAACAGCCTATCCAAGTCGATTGGATCGCTTATGAAAGAAGGCAAGCCTGTCGATGATATAAAAGCCAAAACGAAGGACATCGGCTCAGAAATCAAGAAACTTGACGAAGAAATTACAGACGTTGAAAAGAAGCTTGACGCTCTACTCATGTCCACTCCAAACACTCCCCTTGATGATGTTCCAATTGGATCTGATGAAAACGACAACGTCTGCGTCAGGAAGGTTGGAAAACCAAGGGTGTTTTCCTTCAAACCGAAACCTCACTGGGATATTGCAACCAACCTCGACATCCTGGATAATGAACGCGCGGCTAAGCTCTCTGGAGCGCGCTTCAACATGTTCAAGGGTGACCTTGCAAAACTCCAGCGTTCACTCATCTCATATATGCTCGATCTCCACACTGACAATGGTTTCACGGAGGCATTCGCACCCGTTATCGTAAATGCTGAAACTGCAAGGGGTACGGGGCAGTTACCCAAGTTTGCAGACGATATGTATAAGATAGAAGGAGAGGATCAGTACCTCATCTCCACAAACGAGATAACACTCATAAACACTCACTCAGACGAGATCCTTTCGGGTGATGACCTGCCCATCCGGTACGCCGGTTTCGCCCTGTGCTTCCGCAAGGAGGCGGGTGCCGCCGGAAGGGACACGCGCGGTCTCATCCGCGTTCACCAGTTTGAGAAGGTTGAGATGGTCAGCTTCTGCAGACCTGAAGACTCCGACCAAGAACTGGATCTGCTGGTCGAGAGCGCTGAAAAGATACTGACTGGGTTGGGTCTTCCGTACCGGGTGAGTCTCATGTGTACGGGTGACATGTCTGGGTTCTCTGCCGCCAAGTCGTTTGACCTTGAGGTGTGGATGCCCAGCTATAAGCGTTACGTTGAGGTCTCCTCCTGCAGTAACTGCACCGACTTCCAGGCACGAAGAGCCGGTATCCGGTTCAAGGACACACAGGGGGATAAACCACAGCTTGTACACACTCTCAACGGCTCAGGACTAGCGATCGGTCGAACCATGGCCGCCATTATCGAGAACTGGCAACGTGAGGATGGAACGGTGGATGTGCCAGAAGTTCTTCGCCCATACATGGGCAAAGACAGTATCGAGGGACTCAACCGATAGTCACATCAATACTTACATGGTAGCCTGTGAATTATCCGTTTGTTCCACATAAACACTTTTGATGATGACATGGTTTGCTGTCTATAATCCACAATAGTACCAGTATTGGTGTGTCACTTCCCTCTAATACAATTCATCGGTATATATTTGTCGAGTCCTGTAAGCCTTCCCCCATTATTATTCTCTAATCGCACTTCGGGAACAGCAGATGGAATGTAGCTCCACCCAGCGGCCCCGGCGACTCAAGCTTTATTGACCCACCGACAGATTCAATATACTTCTTCGTAAGATACAGACCCAGCCCCTTCCCCTCGGGGTTGTCAGTATCACGTTCATACTTTTCAAACACAACTTCCTTCATATCATCCTTTATGCCGGGTCCATCATCTGACACGGTCAAACGTGGAATTGTCTGTTTCAGTCTGTCCACTCTTACCTCTATCTTCCCCCCTTTACCCACATATCGAAGCGCATTACTCAATATGTTGATTATAATCTCCTCAAGCTTTGTCCTGTTTACATCTATGCACATATTTTCCTCTGGGATCGATTGGACGCACTCAATATTACTCTTGGAAATCATCGGTTTCATCATAGCCATAATATCAACAATGAAATCGCAGAAATTTAACCTATCTGTTTTTTCCCTTGTATCCCTGGTCACAATCGATGTGTAGGCAGACAGATTGTTTATTAGCCCCTCAAGTGTTTCAGCGGACTTGGCTATTGAATCAACAGCTTCTGCTTTTTCGTCGTCTTTTAGCACATCCATCTTCATCAACTCTGCGTAGCCCATGATGGATGTAAGCGGTGTCTTAAGGTCGTGATTTACAGCCTCAAGCACCTCAGACCGGAAGGAGTGTAGTTTCTCGAGGTTGTCGGTCTTCCGCTTCAACTCCTTCTGGTTGGCTATCCGTTCCAGTCCAATCTCTATGATTTGCTTCAGGTTATAAAGGAATCGAATCTTGCTGTGTTCAATGTGTGGTAATCTGAACGACATGACATAACCCGACAATGATCTAAACTTTAGAGGTACAACTATCTCGATCTCACTCGTGTTGTTTTTTTCTGACAACAGGATGTCATTCTTATCAACAGCCTTTATGGCAACCATGTTTGCGATTCTGCAGTACTCACTTGGTATTTTTCGATCACATTCTTGCCATATAGGTTTGAATATCCCGCTTCTTACAACCCCTACGCATTTGGATTTTGCCGAATAGTTTTTAGCGAATTCTTCAGTGATCAATTTCAAAACGGTTTCAATGCTGTCATTCTTTACTAAGCACCCAAGCACATTGTTGTAGGACTCCAACATCCTCTTGTTCCCTTCAAGTCTCGATACTCGTTTCATGATTGGATCAATGTCGATTGCCATCATCATAAGCGAGGGTACACCTTCAAAGACAATGTCTTGTCCTTCGACTGCATAATATGCTGTAGGCTTTGTTGGGATACATAATTTTATAACATCCTTTATCAGTCTACCCTCACCCATTGAAATATTTCTTAGTGCACGAGCTATCTTCTCTCTTTCATCCTCGACAGGCATTATCGACTTCATACCCATCTTCTTGTGATCATCAAATAATTTTTTTGAAATTTCATTCATTCGAATATCAATCAACTGCACACCACATTTGTTTATGATTAACGGTATCACAGAGTCGCATTTGCCTATGGTTATGTCCCTTGAAATTTCACTCTTAACCCGTGGACATTCATCTCCCAGGGCGATTATGTAATCATAACCAGAAATACAAGCTCTTCCTACAACCCAAGATATATTTATACAACCTTCAGTCCTGTGGGGAACCGATAATGTAAAACGCTTCTTCTTGTGAAATATCTCTCTTACGGTATTACCAGAAACTTCTTCAGATCTTAGCCTGTTTATAAATTTTGTCCATCCGTCCTCAATAAAAGATGATTTCTGATCCTGGTTCAGTAGTCTTCTCAGTTTTTTCGTTGTACCAAGGAAGTCGCCAGTTGGCTTTGCTATAAACCCATACAGATCGATACTGTCCAACAGAGTAGCAATCATGGTCTTGCTTGTTGTTACCTCTGTAAAGATGAACACCTTGCCACCGTCTGTCTGGTTTACTTTTGATATTTTGACAGGGTTTCCCGCAAGAAGTGCAATATCACCCCCGATTACAGCACCTCTGTCTACTATCTGTTCAAACGGTTTTCCTACGGGGTTTTCACCACACATGCGAATCGTATGTCTGTTTGCGTATTTGATCAGCCCATCTCTCGCTGTCACAATAACTGGCTGTTCTACATCATCAGCTATTCTCTTCCAGTCGCTGATCTCCATCGTTATCACTATAACTCACCTAGCTTTATAATACCAGCATGTTTAATATATTATTATTACCATATTGTAAATACTTATCACCGCTTTCGGTTCGTAGTCTTTTGCTGTTATTGTTTATCTCATTTGATGAGGGTTTCTCTTTGCTTGTAATTCATAAATCTTTATTTACAATGAAACCTATGTTTGCATAGTCAACAATCAATGGATTACGAAATTACCTCTACAAACCGAACCTTTATCAATTATCAATACTGATCAAAATTCTTGACATCAATTGACCGATGATCTATGTTCGAACATAATATTATCTTTCGAATAGTAATGTTGATGTGTTCTAATGCTTAATATTATATTTTAGCACATAATTTATTAATTGATGATGAACTTACCTTCATTGATCACGATAACCCACACATACCAGCTATGTGTTATGCAATCAGTCGGATATCTTTGTAGATTCAATAAGTTCTAAAATAGTACCGTATTCGGCATTTACAGCCTTTGAGTCTCCGAATATCTTCAGATAGAGTAGTGTTTCATCTGATATCATCAGCTTCATCATCCCCACCGTCAGTGTCTCAAAATCGGTATGATCACCAGATATTGACACAGTTCTATATGAGATACCATATTGCTTGTTGTCATCTGAAGACTTGTTTGTTATTCTGTCAAACTCCTCTTCAAAAGACACCTGGGCATTATCAAAATACTCTGTCACAGACTGGGACACATCGAATGGGTGAAATCCCGATACCTCCACTTTTATCTTTCCTTTTTTGTTTACCGCATTTAATACGAGGATATCGTTTTCATCAGTTTGGACATCAAACATCTGGGCATCATATTCGATAGAGTAATGCTCATTGCCCCACGTCGTCTTGCCAGCTTCACAGGCAACCAACGCTGAAACCATTATTAACAATACGAGACCCCACGCCAGAAAGCGTGGGGTTCTTGCGTTACTTCTAAGCATATTTGTCTGCTATTGAGCCATCGGCTGAGTTACCATGACTTCCTGGAACATATAGTTCAGGTTACCCTTTTCCCAAGCCTCATCGTATATATTGGCTGGACCTTCGGCTGTGCATATCACTCCAAATGCGTCACCAAACTCTGTCTCGCTGAGACGCTCACCACGAAGCATGTAGAAAAGCTTTCTTCCCTTCATGTCGTCCTTGGTGTACTCAACCCAGTATCCAGTAGCCATTGACTCGGTGTGTCTGAATCGACCGTCCTCAATTATCTCGGCATCGCCAATGTAGTTTGTGACATTCTCTTCAAAATATTCTATCTCATTTTGAATCTTTCCTGGAACCATCTCATAGGCAATATTCCAGGTCAGCTCAGGATTGTTGATATACTCAAATGTGCGAACGATTCCAGCATCCCATGATTCTTTCGTCTTATCAACCTCTTCCCATCCCTCGAACATATTGCCAACGACATCCAATCCATCGACCTCGTAGCATGTCCAGAAAGACACTGGATGTGGTGGTACCTTCAACTCGCCGATGAGTGCATCATCCTTGACGGGGACCAGTGCGTTTTCATCATCACCGGGGTCGTTTGTTACGAGTCTGCCTTCGTTTGGATTCTTGTCACCCATATCAACATGCGTACCGTTGTCGGTTACCTCTCCGTTATCTTCCTCGCCTCCACCGCATGCAACGAATGTTACAGTAAGGGCTATTAACAACATGAATACTAATGCTTTTCTCATAGTAACTCCTTTCAATACAATCGTTAGTCAAACTCTAATATTAGCTTATTTCCGGTTAATGTCAAATGCACCATCACCAACCCTTTTTGGGCGCTAACAAAAAGCTGTCCATAGTATCTTTTACCTGACCTTCCAAGGTTTTGTCTCCACCAATGTATGTGCCAGTGACATAAACAGCCATCGAATTGGTTGCATAGATATGCTGTATTATTTTGAACTTCATCCCATCCTGCTCTGTTAAGAAGTTTATATAGTATCTCTGTTCCCTCTGTGCTTGCGGGACAAACTCATACCCATCCGATTCAAGCGTGTATCCATAGGTCTCAACTGCTTTTTTATCATAATCTTCTGTTATCTCGGTTATCCTACCCCATTTGATCTCTGCGCTTGACTTTGTGTAAATCTTGACATTCGCATTTGCCTGCTTGTCCTCTGGTCTCAAGAACACATCATAGCCTTCCCACTCGACACTCTCCCATGAGGACAATACCTCTATCCTGTATTCATCTGACTTCATTGTGGTATCAAAGGGGCTTCCGCATGACATTAAAATAACACTCACCAGAATCAGCACGAATATTTTTTTCATATTGCCTCCATAAACACTCTGATGGCGGAAGGTGGGGGATTCGAACCCCCGTGGGCTTGCACCCTCTGCATTTCAAGTGCAGCGCCATAGACCACTCGGCCAACCTTCCACGCGACATAATAGCAATATCGATTAATGGATTCAAGGATCTTGTGTGACTTACTTTTATCAATAGTATTGTGGGTATAATCTACTCTCCTTTAGAATGAATCACCAAAATAACACTTTTACCTTTATCAACCTTGAATCACATCAACCACAAACCTATTTCCCCGCTGTCTTCGTGGGTGTTTGCTCTGTTGTATTTCTATACATACCATTCAAATATCACATCTATTTAAATAACCGTTTTCTCTTCAACATCACTCAGTCAAACTGATTTAGTCCATTTATCATAATGATTGACTATGATACAGCCCATGAATCGCTTCGATGTAATTGTGGTGGGGGCTGGTCACGCTGGCCTTGAAGCAGGACTCGCGTCTGGCCGTGTTGGCGCAAAGACGCTTGTGGTCACTCTCAACACGGATGACATCGCCCACATGCCCTGCAATCCAGCGATGGGTGGGATGGGTAAATCTCAAGTGATCGCCGAGATCCACGCGCTTGGTGGAGCTTCTGGTATCCTAGCCGAGGAGACAGCCACATCCATCCGCATGCTGTGCCCCTCCAAAGGCAAAGCCGTTCAATCCCCCCGCACCCAGGTCGACCGACACATGTACTCGCTGAAGGCGGGAAAACTTCTCGAAGAGTCTGAAAATATAACTATCATCCAGGGTAAGGTTACTGAACTCATTACCACTGACAACACCGTCTGTGGTGTCATCCTTGAGGATGGTCGAAGGTTTGAATCGCTCTCTGTTGTGCTGACTTGCGGTACGTACATGCGCGGCAGGGTTCATCTGTCATCCATCTCTCGAGACGGAGGCAGGTGGGACATGCCATCTGTAAACACTCTCTCTACCCAGCTTGGCACCCTCGGTCACACCATAGGCAGGTTCAACACAGGCACCACACCACGTGTCGATTCCAGGAGCCTCGATTACTCAGAACTCACACGCCAGGATGGTGACCATCAGCCCATCGCTTTGGTCTCAGAACCACGTCTGTTTCAAAACCAGATACCCAGCTGGGAGGGTCGAACCAACCAGAAAACACAGGATACAATAAAGAAATACATCCACCTCTCCCCTTCTGCTCAGGGGCGTATGGTGAAGGTCGGACCACGCACCTGCCCCTCGCTCGAGGAGAAGGTCAAGTGGTTCCCAGACCGAGTAAGTCATACATTCTTCGCCGAACCAGAGTCCAGGTTCCGTAATGAGATGTATCTTCAGGGTCTGTACATGGGTATCCCGCCCGAGTTTCAACTGGAGGTACTCAAAACTCTGCCTGGCATGTCTAACGTGCGAATGATAAAGCCCGGTTATGTTATCGACTATGACTACATAGACCCAGTTGAACTTCAGTGTACTCTCGAATCTAAACTCATCAACAATCTGTTCCTTGCCGGTCAGATTGTTGGCACAACCGGATATGACGAGGCTGGTTGCCTCGGGCTGATCGCAGGCGCAAACGCGGGACTTAAAACCACAGGGCGACAGCCTATCGAGCTGGCTCGAACGGACGGTTACATCGGTGTGATGATCGATGACCTGACGCACAAGGGCGTCACCGAGCCCTACCGCATCACCCCCTCCCATGTTGATACACGCATCTCCAATCGTGCCGACAACGCTCTCTTCCGTATGGCTCCCCTTGCGCGAATGAAGGAACTGCTGTCTCCTGAAAGGGACAACGACTTCGCATCGGTTGAAGAGGACCGTAAGACTCTCATAAGAATGATTTCGGGTGTCTCCTACCGACCGAACCGCTCAACCAACGAATACCTTGAGCATATCGGCGTGGGTGTAATCGACACACCCAGCAAACTGGAACAGTTGATCCGCAGACCCCACTTCACCATGACCCACCTTCTCGCTCTCCTACCGGTAGCCAATGGGTTATCACGCAGAGCCATCACCACGGTCATGGTTGAGATAGCTTATGACTCGTACCTACAGCGTGAAGCCAACAGGATACGAGACATCAGCCGATGGGAACACCTGAAACTGCCCGAGGACATCGACTACACATTCATCCAGGAGATATCCAAACTAGCGCGTCAGCGACTGAGTGCTGTTCAACCTAAGACACTTGGCTCTGCCATGCGAGTTGATGGTGTTAAGTTCTCAGACATAGAGATCCTTGGTCGATATGTTTCACGTGAAACATAGTCGTTACTTTTTTTACTGTTTTTTGTTGTTTTTTTATTTTATCGCTTTCATTTTCCAGTCAATCATCTATGCCTTGAAACCTAATATTTGTTTCATACAATCAAAAATCGATCTTAATAAAGGCAGGTAGATATGAAGCAATTCATATTCCAGAAATCACGTGTAAAGGACCTCCTTTCACACCTGATTGATGAGTATGGCAATGTCTATGCGCCGAAGGCAAGGGGCAAACACTTTGTCTTTGACCTCATCACTGATCCTTCTCAGGCAGAGTTTGGTTATATCCGCACCATCCTCCCCCCGAAGAAGTATCTCATGCCAACCGAAGAGAAACTCGTTATCTTCAAACTCGAAGGAGAACCCAGCTTTGATGAAAACATCGATGCACCAAAGCAGGTCATCGCTGGCGTTCGCCCGGCGGACATCCGCGCCATCGAGCTTCTGGACAAGGTCATGAGTTCAGGTAAACCCGACAGGAACTACAATGCCAGACGTGAAAACACTATCATCGTTGGCATTGACGGAATCCCTGATGAGTACAGCTACGAAAGCTCAACCATGGACCTTCCACCCAAGTCCGGTTTTGACATCTTTCTCACCGACCTGGGAAACACAGTTCTGGCTGACGTTGCAACCGATGAAGGCATGGATATTATCAAATCCATCGAGCATGAACCAGCCACATCTGAGCATCTCGCTTTAAGGGATCAGACAGTGGCTTCCCAGCTTGAGATGTACACCTCAAAGATCGACACACCAGCCAAACTCATCCCTCTTGAGCTTGAGGGAAAGTGGGACCATCCCGTCTGGGACGAGATGGGTGCCAAGTGTCTCTCATGCGGACAGTGCATCCTCGTTTGCCCAACCTGTTACTGCTTCAACATCACAGACGAACTCGCACTCTCTATGAAGGAAGGCTCCCGTGTCAGAAGATGGGACGGCTGTCAGCTTTCTGATTTTGCCCTTGTCGGTCACAACGAGAACTTCAGGGATGACGCGGGTGCAAGGGTTCGCCACCGTTTCTACAGGAAGTTCAAGTATCATATAGACGCCTACTCAGAGATCTTCTGCACCGGTTGCGGAAGATGCTGGGAGACGTGTCCGGCTGATATCAATCTTGTTGACATCGCAAATCGACTGTCTTCCGAGGAGGTGGAATGTGCCTAGTTTAACAGATAATTCCTACGTACCCATCATCTCAACCATCAAGTCGGTCAGGCAACTCACCCCCACCGAGAAAATGTTTGAGATTGAACTGCCCGAAGGCAAGAGACTCAACCACGATCCAGGGCAGTTTGTACAGATGCTCGTTCCCGGTGTCGGTGAAGCTCCCATCTCCATCTGTTCATCGCCAACCGACAGAAACTTCCATCTTACCATCCGCAGGGTAGGCAATGTAACCACCGCCGTTCATGGCATGAAGGAGGGCGACAAACTCGGTATTCGAGGCTCATTTGGTTGGGGCTTCCCCATGGACAAGATGACCGGCAGTGATATCCTCATCATCGCCGGTGGAATCGGTCTCGCTCCTTTGCGTTCTGTCATCCGCTACATCCTCGCCAACCGCGATGAATACGGCAAGTTCACCATCCTTCACGGCGCACGCACTCCATCCGACAGACTGTTTGCCGATGAACTCGAACAGTGGTCTTCAAGCCCCAGCGTTAATCTACTCGAAACGGTTGATCACCCAGACGACAGCTGGGATGGTAACTCTGGCGTCATCACCACCCTGTTCAAAAAGATAGACGTCAACCCCGACAACACATTCGCCCTCATCTGCGGACCTCCCGTCATGTATCGCTTTGTCATCCTCGAATGCCAGGGCAAGGGTTTGATGGACAACCATATCTTTGTGTCCCTGGAGCGTCATATGAAGTGTGGCATGGGCAAGTGCGGACACTGCCAGATAAACGGTGTTTACACCTGTCAGCACGGACCGGTGTTTTCTTACACGCAGGTCAAGAACCTTGAGGAGGCACTATGAGCAAACCAAGGATAGCCTTCTTTGATTTCGCATCCTGCGAGGGATGTCAGCTGGAAGCCCTTAACTTTGTTGATGAGTTCCTCGCTCTTCTCGAACACGTTGACATCGTCAACTTCCGTGAAGCCATGACTGAAGTCGACTGGAACATCGATGTCGCATTCGTTGAGGGCTCTGTCACCCGAGAACAGGACATCTCCAGATTGAAGAACATCCGTGAACACGCCGGTAAGGTCATAGCCCTGGGCGCTTGCGCCTGCACCGGTGGTGTCAACGCTATCAAAAACACTCGCCCGCTTGATGACGTTCGCAGTGACGTATATGGGGACAAGAAGGACTGGTTCCCAACCTTTGCCACTCGACCCATTGACCAAGTGGTCAAGGTTGACGGCTATATCTATGGATGCCCGATAGACAGAAATGATTTCCTCAAGAACGTTCAACTCATCCTCATGGGCAAGAAGACCCTCAGGCACAACGACCCCGTGTGCGTTGAGTGCAAACTCAAGGAGAACGAGTGTCTTCTCTCACTTGGAATACCGTGTATGGGTCCGATCACGCGTGGCGGTTGCGGTGCCATTGACCCCACCTATGGACATCCCTGCACCGGTTGCAGAGGACTGGTTGATGACCCAAATGTCAACGGAGCAACAGACGTTCTCGCCAAACACGGTCTTACCGTTGACGATATAAAGAGTTACATGTCACTATACAACGCATTCAAGGCGGAGGACATCGATGAGCAGTAAAAACATAGACCTGCACGTCCACCACGTTACCCGTGTAGAGGGTCACGGTGACGTGCTTCTCAATGTTGCCGATGGCAAGGTTGAGCACGTTTCATTGAACATAGTTGAAGCCCCAAGGTTCTTTGAGGGCATGCTAAAGGGTAGAGCCCACTACGAGGTGCGTGAGATCGTTTCACGCATCTGCGGTATCTGTGCCTGTGGTCACTCGCTTTCCTCGATCAGGGCGTCGGAGGCGGCACTCGGTGTTGAGCCATCCAATCAGGTTGTAGACCTGAGGAAGCTCGTACTTTCTGCTGAGAACCTTTCCTCCCACTACCTTCACATCTTCTTCCTCGTAGCCCCTGACCTTTTTGGCGTTGATTCGGTCATCCCCCTTACTACCTCCCACAAGGACGTTGTTGTGAAGGCTCTCAAGCTGAAGAAGGTCGCTAACAACATGTCTGATTCCATCGTTGGAAGGCACACTCATCCAATCTGCATGGACATAAAGGGTTTCTCCAAACTCCCGACCGTAGAGAAGCTCAAAGACATCCAAAGACAACTCAGAGACTCCATATCAGACATCGAGTTCATGATTGACGTTGTCGCATCCGTTGCGGGAAACATCCCCGATTTCACCCGTGAAACCGAGTATGTTTCTCTTGGTCCCATAAACGGCAGTAATGAATATCCCTTCTATGACGGTGTCATCAATTCTTCTGAGGGCATCACCTACTACCCCGCCGACTACAAGAAGGTCACCAACGAGTTCATCACCCCCGACTCCACCGCCAAGCACACCAGGCACAAGAGAGACTCATACATGGTTGGAGCCATGGCGAGGTTCAACAACAACTACGACCTGCTCAGACCAGAGGCAAAGGCTGTTGCCGAGAAACTCGGCATGAAAGCCCCGTGCCACAATCCGTTCATGATAACCATAGCTCAGCTGGTTGAGACCGTCCACATCACCCATGACGCGATTGAACTGCTTGATTCACTCATAAACAGAGGTATTGTTCCAGAGGACTACAGCTACACTCCAAAGGCTGGCAAAGGAACGGGTGCCGTTGAGGTACCTCGAGGCATTCTTTTTCACAACTACACCTACAACACACACGGCAGGATCGAAGAGGCAGACGCCGTCATCCCCACCACCCAAAACCTTGAAAACATCGACCAGGACATGAGGGTTCTAACCCCCACCATCCTCGACAAGCCCAAAGAAGAAATTTCACTTCTGCTTCAGATGCTCGTTCGCGCATACGATCCTTGCATCTCCTGCAGTACACACCAACTTAACGTTAGGTTTGCCTGATATATGAGCATGCTCGTTGTTGGTTTAGGCAATATACTTCTGAGTGACGAGGGCATCGGCGTTCACATAGTAAACGCCCTACGCAACCGTCCCCTTCCACCCAGTGTCACTCTTATGGATGGAGCAACCATTGGCGTTGATCTACTCGATGACATTTTGTCCTCAGACAGGGTCATCATCGTGGATTCTGCGCGGATGGGTATGAGTGCTGGAGAGCACCGAACATTCACCCTCACCGGAGTTGAGGATTCCATGTTCCCCAACTACTCCCTTCATGACATCTCCCTGCCTGAAACACTCAAACTCGGCGAGATTATTGGTTCTCTCCCACCCATAATAATTGTTGGTATCGAACCATCTAGCATCGAACCCGGCACAAGGGTTACAGATGCACTCTCAACAAGATTAAACGACTATGTTGATCACGTATGGCAAACTATCCTTGACTTCAATGAGGAGGCAGTCAATTGAGTAATAAGATCCTTATCATCGATGATGATCTCGATGTCGTTGAGGCGATGAAGATAGCGCTTGAGTCTGTCGGGTACACCGTGGACAGCGCACCTGACGCCGAGGAGGGACTTGACAAGCTCCTCTCGTTTGCACCAGACCTTCTAATCCTTGACGTCATGATGAACACTGACACTGAAGGCTTCAACGCCGCCTGGGAGATACGCAGTCCAGACCCTAACAGTCGTTTTTCACAGTTCAGGGACATTCCCATCCTCATGATCTCTGCTGTTTCCAGTGAAAAAAAGATGTCCTTTGACCCAAAACGTGACCAGGACTACCTCCCCGTCAACGACTTTGTTGAAAAACCCATCTCCCCAAAGACCCTCATACAGAAGGTTCAAGGGCTTATCGGTTGAGTCCTTTTGTATATTTCGCCACCAAATGGAGCGCTTACCCCAAGTTAACTGACAGTCGCTCCCTCATAACTCTCCGATTCTGGGCGGTTGGTCTTCTCTTTCTGTCCACCACCATCTTCTACTTCTTTGATCTTAACATTTCCTGGATCACATTTCTTATCCTATCTTTTTTTGTCCTTTTTTACAATCTTTTATATCTCATTCTGGTCAATAGGGATTTTAGTTTTCCTACCTTCCTTCAACTCCAGGTCGCTGTTGACTGGTTAGCTCTGTTCTTTGTAGCCATTTACTCTGGAGGTATTACCAGCCCTGCTATCTACATATTCCCTGTCTACGGAGCCATCTGTGGTTTTGTGCTAAACAGACGCACTCTCGGTTTCTTTTCTACTCTTGGTATTGTCCTGATCATCTCCCTGCTTGCCGTTGACATCTTCACATCTGAACCCCTTGGTTACGATTACATCTACAGTGTAGGTTCAACCATTCTCTACTGCACGGTTCTTGTCACCATAACGTTCCTATCCTCATGGATATGCGGCAGGCTCAGACGCGAGATAGACACTATAGCCAAGCTTCAGGACAAAATTGACAGGGACAATACACGGCTACGTAAGGCATATGATCTTGCAATCAACATGAACGCCGACCTCACTCTTGACGGCACACTAAAGGCTATCACCTCCACTGTCATCACCGTTCCAAATGTTACCGCCTGTGTCATCCGACTACTCAATGATTACCTTGATTCCATAAGCATCATGGACACTTCAGGTGTATCAGAGGAACACGCAAGAAGCGAATCGGTAAAACTGGTTGACTGCCCCATTGACCTGCTTGCCATCACCTCCCGCGAACCCGTATACATAGCGAATGTACTTGAGGACACACGTTTTGAATACAAGGACGATGCAAGGGCTGAGAACCTCATCTCCATGATAGCCATCCCTCTGATCACCAGGAGCAGACCCATCGGTGTCATCCGCTGTTACACGGGCGAACCATATCAATTCTCAGACAACGACATCACCTTCCTCAAGACCATCGCCACCAACGCCTCTCTGTCTATCTCAAATTCAATCCAGTATCAGTCCCTTGAGAAACTCAACAAGACACGTTCAGCTTTCTTGAGGCTCACAACCCACGAACTGCGATCGCCAATGGCCGCAGTTCAATCCATACTCAGGCTCGTACTTGATGGTTTCACAGGCAAGATCACCAGGAAACAAAAGAGCCTTTTTGAACGCGCCTACAGACGCATCGACCGTCTTCTGGAACTGGTCTCTGACCTTCTTGAGCTGGAGGGCTACTCTAACAGGGAGCTTGAATACGGCGAATACAACCTTCGCGATATACTCTCTGAGGTTGTTCGAGACATCTCTCCCAAGTCAGATTCCAAGGGAATAAGGATGCGTGTGCATATCGCCAAGGGTGATCTGTGCATCCACTGCGACTATGACTCCATTTACCGTCTTCTTGAAAACCTCATCGACAACGCAGTGAAATACTCCCCTGAGGGTGGCGAAGTCATCATAAACGTTGAGGAGGTAAACGGCATTGTCTCCATCCGTATCACTGATAACGGCATTGGTATCCCGAAAGAGAGCCTGCCTCATCTGTTCACCGAGTTCTACCGCGCCAGAAACGCTCGCAAGAAGCATGTCCACGGTACTGGTCTTGGGCTTGCAATCTGCAGGAAGATAGTTCACTCTCACGGTGGATCTATTGTAGCTTTCTCCACACAGGGCAAAGGCACTGTCTTCACTGTTGAACTTCCTCTCAACCATGGCTGATTCGATCCACATCATTTTTTACCGATCCTCATTATTTTCATTTAACATAAGTATTTATCCTTATTGTCTTTTTACATCTTATCATCTTTGTTTATTTTCATTATAGTATATAAATCGTTATAAATATATATTGTCGACATATTTGAACCTATTTTGACTTCTCGGGTATTAAATTAAATATATTAACGCGATTTTTTACTGTTTAACATTGGCATTTTCCATAAGTTCGGTTGTTGCGTTGACTCGGAGGTTTATCATGAGTAGATTTAGAGTAGTGCTTGTCTTGGGAACAGCCTTTGTCTTGTTTCTTGTGATCTCTATAATCCCTATTTCGTCTGTCGACAATCAATCATTCAGTTCTCAATCTTTGGAAACAGTGTGGTTTGGCGCTGATGGATCCCCCTATATACCTACAGAAAGAATGTATCCAGAAGACATTGTCTTTCCATCTAGTTATTATGATTACGTTTTGACATCATTTGATAGTAATGGTTATCCTCATTATCTTTATTACAAATACAATAAGTGTCTATATTCAAGATGGGACGGTTCTCAGTTGGTTAATGTTGAGGGTGAGCCAATAAATAATCATTCAAGCCGAATAAAATTACCATTTTTGTAGTTATACAATAATGGAAACTTATTTTTGCTTTGATTCATCGAACTATCCTCATTACTCATGTTATGATTGTTATGCAAGGTTTAATGGATCTAATTGGGTTTCTGCTTCGAATGAATTTGATGATAGTGATGATGAGATTTATATTGTTGAAAAAGGCAACTATAAGCAATTAATACTTATAGATTCAAACGACTCTCCTATAATTTTATCTAACGGCATTATGCACTTGACATACGCAGAATTTTTGTTACTATGAGGGTATGAAT
>CAZTGD010000020.1:0-32761 GCA_964613055.1 uncultured Caldisericales bacterium
ATTCATACCCTCATAGTAACAAAAATTCTGCGTATGTCAAGTGCATAATGCCGTAACAGATTTGTTGTAGGAATAAAAGAGAATTAGCGTTCTAGAACTACTCTTTGATTATTCTGTTGGCTTTTTTGTAAGGGGAGAATCCACCTGTGTCTCTGAAAGGATACTCTGGGAGTTTTTGCTTCTCTAGAAGGTCATTGATTGTTAATATTTGGATGCGTTTGTAATACCTGCCGTTTTCAGCCCTGAATAAACCTGCGTCTTCGCTGGCTTGAATCATCGGAGTGGTTGGTTTTTTTAGTGTTATGAAGATCCCTATCTCTGCGGATTTCCTTCCACTGACCACGCCTGCTAGGTCTCGAATTTGGTTGGCTGTCACATGACCACCCTTAACCTGCACAACAATCTCCTTGTGTCTGCCATTCTCGGTGTCTTTAAAATAAAGAATACCATCTATCCCCTTGTCAGCTCCCTTTTTCTTTCCCTGATATGGTCTTGCATTTACAAGCGACAATGACCACCATTCGAACTGATACTTATCCCTCTTCGCTAGTTCCTCTGCTCCAGCTGTTGTTTTTGGCGTTCCTATAATATCTGGATTGATTTCATCTCCAAAGTTATCCTTCAATCTTTTCTCGATGAGATTAATCGCAAGGTGAGTGATGTCTATGCCAATCCACCTTCTGTTCAGTCTCTCCGCAACAGCTACGGTTGTCCCGCATCCGCAGAATGGATCAAGGACAATATCGCCTTCATTTGAGCTGGCTAGAAGTATTCTTTCAAGTAGAGCCTCTGGTTTTTGAGTTGGATAACCGAGACGCTCTTTAGCAGTATTTGTAATAGAAGGTATATCCCACGTATCGTGAGGGACTCTCCCTAGAGGATGCTTTCTCAAGTATTTTTTACCATTTACAATCTTGTACTTCACCTTAGCCTTTTCTCTGTATGGTTCTCTAACCATGTCTACATTGAATTGGAATGCAGATTTCTTTGAGTAAAAGAATATTACATCATGTTTTCTTGCCCATCTTTTTTTACTAACACCACCTACACCATATTCCCAGATAATCTCATTTTGAAAGTGTCTGTAACCAAATACTGCATCCATGAGCAGTTTGATATAATGACTCGCTGTTGGATCACAGTGAAGGTAGATCGAGCCAGTTTTTTTCAGCACTCGGTGAAGCTCAATCACGCGGATCGCCATCATCGTCAGGTAAGCCATCATATCGTTTTTGCCGAGAAATTCAATAAGAATATTCATAAGGTTGGCAAGCTTGGGGTAAGAAGCGTTCATTATTAATTCTTCGAAGATAAATGGAGTTGTCCTGTCCCAATGCCAGGTATCTCCAAACGCTTCGATCTGAGCAACCGATTGTGTGCCTGTCTTATCCTCAAAAAGGACATTGTATGTAGCCTTGCTGTTGAAGGGTGGGTCAAGATAGATAAGGTCTACTGACTCATCCGCAATATGTTTACGCAGTATGTCAAGATTGTCACCATAGTACAACTTGTTCTTCCAATCATCCATAACGCTAATCATAGCAGATTTTCTTGAAGTATCAAAGGTCAGCTATTCGGTTTCCCAAACTCCACCAGCTCAATGCGCTCAGGTTGAAGCGGGTTGATCAGAGGTAATGATTTTTTGATTCTATTTTCTAGGTTTTTAGATAATAAGAATTTAGGGGGTAACGATTGGATTTACATAAGAGGTAAATATGAGATAGTTGGAAATATTTAGGAAGTAACATAAAATGTACAATCGATCTTCTATGAATAGATATTCGTATATCAGATTTACAGGTTGTGAGTTTTGATATTGTCCTATTATTTTTATCTGATTATCAATATGTGTTGCCAGGTATGTTGTTGCTAAATGGAATGGGGAATTGGATGTAATTATCTATTAAAGCTGTATTACTTTTCTGTTCCGTATTGAATTAAATACTTAGTTTTGTATAATGCAGTCGTGAAAGAGGAATTACCCAAGTTTACAATTCAGGGGAAGTGGAAGATAGTTGGGAAGGTAGATCATGGTAATTTCTGGGGAGAGCTAACGTTTGATCAGCAAAAGTCAATCTCCATAATCAAGCTTGAAAATGTAGATGATGAGCTTCATAATCTAATATGGAAGAATCTTTTAGGGTATGTGACTATAGTTGGTAAGGGATACTATAAAGGAATCTTAAAATGTGTTACCCTGAAAAAATGTAGCAGTTCTTTTGATACGCGTAATACATGCTTGAAAGTGGGCATGGTACTCATTTCTAATGGTGAATTCGGTGATAATGAAATAAAATCAGATCATATTGAAGTCACATATGCACCAACACAGCATTGGTTGAAAAACGAGATTCCTATTGATAGTACGGATAAAAATACAAATGAGTATCAAGCAAGAATAATTCGGAAACGAAGAGAATTAAAATGCAATCTGAAAAATTTTCAACTAACAATTATCCCGAATAGAACAGAATTATTCAACAACCCACTCAGAATTGAAACAACCAATAAGTTTATAATTAATTTCAAAGAGAAAAAATTGTTTGCAGATATAAAAGATAATTTGAATTATATTCGTAATTTTCTCATTTTTATGTTAGGACATGAGGTTGTGCCGATAAAAATAGAAGCATTAGTAAATAGTAGGTATGTTGAAATATTCAAATTGGTTCATCTGCGAGTCAATTATTTAAAACCAGCCTTTACTACAGTTGACTATCCTAAAGATTTGGAGATAAATAAATATATCACAAATTATTATGAATTATTAAATAAGGAAGGATTTCAATTGATTATCAACAATTTTATTCAAATTCTTGCTACTGAATACATGACAATTGAGAATCAATTTTTACTGCTTAATGTAGTAGCTGAAACCTATATTAAAATGTATCCAGAAATTTATAGCGAATGCAAATACTACATGCCTAAGTATATTAATGAAATCAAGATCAGCAAGCATTTCCATAAAAGTATCGACATAAATACATGTGCTAGAAATATAATTGATGTCAGAAACCATATTGTTCATTCAAATATCAAAGAAATAAATGATTGGTTATCAAGAGATCGAATAGAAGATTTCTTTACTTTACACGAATTACTAGTATGTGTGACTTATGCACATATACTCAAAGATATAGGAATACCCGACAAAAAAATATATTATAACCTAAAAAAACAATACCAAAAGCTTTTCGAAGGGGAAATAAGAACTATATATACTAAATGAGTATTATAGCTAATTATTGCATATGACCAAACTCCACCAGCTCAATCCCTCTGCTGTTGAACACCTCCTTGACTATCTCGCTGTGTGGGTAGTCGTCTCGATAGATGAGTGCACGTATGTTGGGGAATGTGTTTGCGATGACCTTGGCGCAGTGGTAGCAGGGCAGGCAGGTGACGTATATCTCGACAATGTCCTTGCGTCTGCCCTCGAAGCGAGAGATGGCATTTATTTCTGCGTGGATGACAGGGCACTCCCACAACTCCGAGCCAGAGGCATTTAGTTCACGGTTGCACGTTTCACAGTGCGGGGCACCAGAGACCACGCCGTTGTAGCCAGTCGCCCTGATGTTCTTGTCTTCATCAACCAGAATGCACCCCACCTGTCTCCTCAGGCATGTCGACCGAGACGCCACTGTCTCGGTTATTCTCATGAAATAAGTCCTCTTGTCTGGTCTGTTTCTCATGATCTTGGATATCTCACAAGTATGGTCTTTGTTGCCGCATACCACTCAACCTCAGCTCCCAGGTTGTCGATGATGAAGCGCACGGGGACGACTGTTGAGCCGGAAATGATCTGAGGGGGTGGATTAACGGTGACTGTCTGACCGTTCACCTTTGCAACCGTCTGGTTGATCCACATCTCAACCACTTTGCCTTCGAGTGTGTAGGTCACCTTGTATTCATCAGCGTCCCAGCCGATCTCAGCCCCTAGGGACTCGCCAAGGAATCGAAACGGCACCATGGAGCGACCGTTTACTATCGTTGGAGGTACCGGCATTGCGTTAACAATGTATTCTCCGTTGATGGTAGCGTTAGTGAAGCCTACTGTCATAACAATGGTTGTGACGGGGGCGAAGTTTATGTTGAACCTCAGGTTGTAGGTGTTGTCTGGGATTGGATTTACAATCGGATCAGGGACGGGGTCCACAACGATGATATCGATTGGGTTAATGCCATTGCTGAGCATCACTCCATGGGAGAATGACCCGTCTGGACTAAGAGGGACCGGTTGCCCGTTTATCACCACGGATGAGTTGGGCTCAACTGTGCCAGAGATCTCGAAATACTGGGTCCTCGTCACCTGACCATCTTCGATGTTCAGTGTCGGCTCTATGTGGGAGGGTGTGACCCTCACCTCTGCGGAGGCTTCCGACTCGTTACCGTTCTTGTCCACTGATTTGATGATGTAATAATAAGTGATTCCGTTGTTGACGTTAGGGTCGGTGTACTGCATGCCTGAGATGAAGAAGTCAGTTATTGGTGTTGATGTTTGTCCCTTGGGATAGGTGGACCTGTAGATGTTATAGCCAACAACCTCTACCCCGCCTTGGGAGGCTGTGACCATATCCCAGAACAGGTGAACACGGTTGTTTCCTGGACTGGCTTGGAAGGTCTCAACAACTGGAGGTGGTGTGGCGGCGGCTATCACGATCATGGTTACAGCCACTTCGATTACCGACTCGTCGGGATCGTTTGAGGTGACCACTATGGTGGCTTTGTAACTGCCCGGTTGCATGCCCTGAGCGTCCACCATCACAACAGAGGCTGTGCTTTCGCCTGCGTTGATCATCCCGTTTGGCGGTTCAAAATCCAGCCAGTCAACAATGCTGGATGTGGCAATCTGAAGCAGTACGGGCACGGTCACCATCCCAACGTTGGACGTGAGTACCACGTTTCCTCGGTAGAGCTGACCCGCCGTGAGGTTGTTGAGATCGATGGTCACAAGCACCGTTACCACTGCCGCTTCGATGTTTCTAACCTGGCAGGTTATCCAGCTCTTGTCTGGCGTTGCGTTCACCTGGAGATACTGTTCACCAGACACGGTACACGTTATGGTTCGGGTCATTCTGCCTACGTTTGGCACAGTACCGAGGTCAAGGTATGGTTGATCAACCATCATCTTCCCACCGTTTGCACCGTAGGAACCGTGTATGTTCTCCTCTTTTGCCTGCTCATAGTTCTTTGAAAGGTAGAACATGAGGGTACTTGTACCACGGTTGTATATACCCAGATTCTGACTGGCTTGGTCGCCCTGCTTTACATAGAACAGGAACTCGTTGTTGGTGAGTTCGATATCGCATTCACTGTCTGCATTCGCCGGTATCGGTACGATTGTCACTGTCGCCAGAAAAGCCAGCGAGGCCATTATTATGAGTATCTTCTTCATCCTAATCCTCCACTCTCTATCTGTTCGCATGTTACATCATCTATACTGATTAATCGAGCAATCAGTTTATCTGCTGTCCTCGGGTTGCCCGATGTGTAGAAGCTGAGATGTCCATCTTCGTTTGTATCCATTACACTCTCTGCGATCTTTTGCACCTGCTTGGCCACAGCATCACTCGTGTCCACAATCGTTACATTTTCTGGCAGGCATTTGGATATGCAATCATTCAGGAATGGGAAGTGTGTACACCCCAGCGCTAGCTGGTCAGCTCCGTTTGTGATCACAGGATCGAGTATCTCTTCCATTGACACCTTCCTGCAGAAACTGATATCGACACCTTCCTCAACCCAGTCGACCAACTGCGGAGCGATGATGGTTATCACCCTCTTGTTCTTTCCGAACTGACTCATGGTGTCCAGGAACTTGTCACCTCGACTCGTTGCACGCGTTACCAGAACAGCAACCGTCCCCGACTTTGTGTTTTTCAGTGCCGGCTTGATGCCTGGTTCCACGCCAACAAAGCGTATGTCTGGGAATGACTCCCTCAGGTATTCGATGACGTTTACGCTGGCGCTGTTGCAGGCTACAACAACAACCATAGCACCCTTGGAGATGAGAAACTCGGTCAGTTGGTAAGCCCTTCTTTTGATGAAGCTTTTGTCCTTCTCCCCCCAGGGACAGTTGGCTGAGTCAGCTATGTAGATAAAATCGGTATGCGGAAGACGTTTTATGGAAGCTTTGAGAATGGATAGTCCACCAACGCCTGAATCAAAAACACCGATGGGCATCTATCAGATTTCCTTACTGGTTGATTTGGCTATCTCTTCCTGGCTGTGTTCCATCTCCTCTTCCATGTCATGCTCAATCTCCTCAACCTGTGAATTAGTGAACCTCTTGCCCAACTTTTCTGTGAGCATTGATATTGCAAATGGTCCACTGATGAGAATATCCATGTGGTAGTCCAGCACCCGGTAGATTAGCAGGAATGGTCCTACTGAGGTGGCTATGCCTGGAATACCCATGAAGAAGACTGTATAACCGGTCTCTGCTCCACCAACGGCACCAGGCGTTGGTACCCATGCTGTCGACAGCTGTGCTATCACACCCATGGCAATGACCGCCAGGACGTTAGCTTTTACCCCGAGCGCCAGCAACACGAAATAGGGCATTAGTTTCAGCAGAGTCCAGGTAACAGTTGAATTGATAACGGCAAGAGCCACCAGTGGTTTACTGCGTTTCAAGAGCATTTTGGCAGACACTCTGACTTCGGTTAGAACCACCTTGCCCTTTTTATAGAATGCAGTAGGAGTCTTCACGCCCATCCACTTCCTCATGAGCCTGAATCGAGCCAGGAACTTGAACACGAATGAGAACCACGTTGGCTTGGCGAGTATTATCAATCCACCCGCAACCAGAAGCAGAAAACCTACAACTGTAGCCAGGAAGACTGAATATTGCGCTGTCTGCAGGTTCAGGTTGAATCCAAATGGCACCATGGCAAATATAATTACAACGTATACAATTCGAATTATGACCGAGATGAGACCCTTCATAGTCACAAGCACGGTCGCCTCAGCTACCGTGTAGTCCTCGTCTGTAAGGAACCACACCTGCATGGGCTGACCACCGGAGGTGGAGGGACTCGTGTATTCAAAGAACAGACCGAGGAAGTATATCCTCATCATCCGCCAGAAGCTGGTCATTTTGCCCATTGCCCTTGCAATAATTATATGTTGAAGCGTCTCCAGCACGAATGACAGCAGGTTTATAGCTCCTGCAACTAGGATCCACCATATGTTTGCATTCTTGATGGCATTCCATGCTTCACCCAAATCAAAATTTGAGGTTACAAATAGTATGATAAATATGACAACAAAAGAGATCGCTCCACCGAGGATGGAAGTGATAATGAGTCCGTTTCTGCTGAGTCTTCTCGCCATTACCGTCTGCACTCCATATTTGAGATTAGGAAGACCTCGTCTCCTTTTGACAGCACATAGTCAAATGCTGGGTTTACAATTATCCGTTGATCCTTGATCAGGGCGATGGGCAGTGCGCCGTGCTTTGAATGCAGTTCATCGAGCATCTCACCGTACTGCTTCCCCAGAAGTTTCTCTGGAACTATCATCCTGCTGAGGTTCTTTCCTGTTGTTGTAGTTAACAGGTTCCCTATCAGGGAGGCAACTCCAGGGTTGTGAACGGTGTGCGAGATGATGTCTCCTGCAACAGTGGAACGAGCGATAACCTCACTTGCCCCTGCTCCTTCAAGGTATTCCAGGTCTTCAGAGGATATGACCTCACAGATGATGCGAATATTCTCGCCAACTATCCTCCTGAGAGCCATGGTTGTCAGGATCACTCTAGAGTCAACGTCTGTGGTCTTTGATGTTTCATCTGCTAGCACGACCGCCACCTGGCACTTGGTTGGGGCAACCTTCTTCAGGGATGCGAGGCGTGTAGAATCGCCACGCACAAAGATGACGTCAGGAGGCAGTTCGTCTATCCTGTCCCTGTCAGCCATCACCACTATAACTTCACGTGTGACCCTGCATTCAGCCAGCAGTTCTGTGATTATCCTCAATCCATTCTCGTTCCATCCGAGCACGAGGATGTGATTGGACAGCTTGCCTAGAGGTCTTCGGCCCATTCTCTTTACTACCCTTTCTACCAATCTTCCAGCCAGTGTTGCCGTCAGCAGTGCAACCAGCAGTATGCCTGCAACAATCGCGATAACGCTAACAACCTTACCCCCTGCAGTCACAGGCACCATATTGCCGTATCCCAGTGTGGACATGGTCACAAGCGTCCACCAGAGTGCATCACCAAAGTTTGTTATCGTTGACCCTACTGCACCTCCCTCAAAGAAGAATGCCGCCATTGAAAGCAACACTACAGGCAATGTAACTATCGCAGTCCATCCAATGACCGGAAGGATGTATGTACTCAGTTTACGCAGTCTTTGCACCACAGCCTGGACAGAAACGGGCACCGGAAGGCAGTTCGGCTCCACACTTGGCGCACTTACCCCCTTTCAGGTTCTCCCCGCAGGAGGGACAGAATCTTGCTCCCTCTGGGTATGGCTTGCCACATGAAGGACAGGTTGGCACGTTTGGAGCTTCAGACTCCTCGTCATCTTTGCTCGAATCGAATCCACCCTTCATCTCTGAAACGATCTTTGCACCCATCATGATGCCGGCTCCAGCCTGTGCGGCAGTTCCTGCAAGACCGGCTCCACCTCCCTGCTTGTCCATTGACTTTGCAGCCTTGTAGGAAAGGTATTTGTTCATGTCTTTTATAGCGTTCATGCCGGCGCGTTCGTCTATCGCTTCCTCAACGGATTCAGGCATAGAGATCGACACGATGTAGGTGTCGGTGCATTCAAGACCATACTCAGCCAGTTCCTTTGATACAGCCTTTGAGACCTTATCACCCAACTCTGTGTATTGAGTTGGAAGATCAAAAACGGTAGTTATCTGTTCACCCAGCACATCTGCGAATCTGGAGGTGATAAGGTTCCTAAATTGCTTCTCTATCTTGCCCCTGGTCATAAAGCCACGTGTACCCACGAAGTTTGATATAAACAGCTTTGGTTCAGAGACCTTGAGTGTATAGTTACCAAACGCTTTTACTCGGACGATACCCAGCTCTGAGTCTCTGAATGCGATCGGTTCTGGTGTGCCAAACTTGAAGTCGGGATGGGTAGCTGTGGATATGTACAGGACCTCTGATCGGAATGGTGATTTAAATCCGAATGGCAGTGAAAGCAACTTAGTGATGATGGGTATGTTCTCTGTGGAAAGTGTGTACTTACCTGGACCGAACATGTCTGCAAGCGTGCCATTTGATATGAACATGGCTACCTGACTGTCCCGCACGATCAGCTGTGCGCCCATCTTAATGTCTGCCGACCCTTGTGATGGCACTCGGTGCATCAGCTCAACACCGTGTCGGTCAAGCCATTCGATTATCTCAAGGTATATACCCATCTGCTCTCCTCCTAGTCTTCAAGCAATATATCGAACGAAATCTCTACTTGTTTGCATCCTTCTTCCTCAGCTGTGGGAATGCCAACACCTCTCGGATGGTCGTCTGTCCTGTTAGAACCATAACCAGCCTGTCAATGCCGATTCCTAGACCGCCCGTTGGTGGCATACCAACGCCCAGCGCTTCAACGTAGTCATTGTCAATCTCATGTGATTCGTCATCACCGCTCTTCTTCAAATCAAGCTGAGACTCAAAGCGTTTCAGTTGATCCTGGGGATCATTGAGTTCTGAGAAAGCGTTACCCATCTCAAAACCGCTGATGATGAACTGAAACCTCTCTACATACCTGTCATCTCCTGGGATGAGTTTGGCAAGGGGAGACATCTCGATGGGATAATCATACACGATGGTAGGTTGGATAAGGTTTGGCACGACCTTTTTCTTGAACACCTCGTCGCAGAATCCTTTGAAGTTCTTTGCCTTCTCCATCTGGATGCCGTTTTCCTTCATGTAAGATAAGGCGAATTTGTCATCTCTCAACTGCTCAATATCCAATCCGGCGTACTGCTTAAAGGCATCTGCCATGGTTATCTGGGTCCATGGTGGTGTGAAGTCGATCTGGTTGCCTTCGTATTCGATGATGAATCCGCCTGTTATCTCCTTGACGGTTGTAGAAACCAGCTCCTCTGATATCTTCATCATCCCGCGATAGCATGTCCATGCTTCATACAGTTCGAGCATAGTGAACTCGGGGTTGTGGAGGGGAGAGATACCCTCATTTCGAAAGCACTTGCCCATCTCGAATATCTTGGTCATTCCGCCAACCACGAGTCTTTTCAGGTACAGCTCGGGTGCTATGCGCAGGTATGCGGGCATGTCTAATGCGTTGTGGTGAGTTTCAAACGGCTTTGCCAGAGCACCACCGTAGAGTGGTTGAAGGATGGGTGTTTCTACCTCTTCAAATCCCTTGTCCCACAGTATGTTTCTGATGACCTGCAGGATCCTGTTTCTCACCCTCAGACGGGATAGTATTGTAGGGTCAGAGATCATGTCCATCTGACGTTTGCGGTATCGTATCTCAGGATCAGTCAACCCATGGAATTTCTCAGGCAGTGGGACGAGAGCCTTTGCAGCCCAGTTCAATCTTTGAACCTCAACGGTTATCTCTTCCGTTCTCGTTTTGAACACTGAGCCAGTCGCCACGATGAAGTCGCCGACATCCAGACCCTTCTTCACGGTTTCGTAGCTATCTTCACCCATCACGTCAATCCTGCAGTAAAGCTGTATCTCGCCTGCCTCATCACGGATAACAACAAATCGAGCCTTGCCATGTCCACGCACAGCCATCACGCGACCGTGAACGGTCACATCATCACCAGCTTCCTTGAGTTTATCGAATTCCCGCTTGACCATCGTCGATGGCGTCGTATTCATCTTTGTCCTCGGTGGGTAAGGATCTACTCCACTCTTACGCAGGAAATCCAGCTTGTTTATCATCGACTCATTGAACATGATTACGCCCTTCGAACTTTTATTATCCTATACTTCTTTGTTACTTTTGGTGACTGTATGCACACGATTTCACCGGGTTTCTTCCCCAGCAGAGCGCCACCGATTGGTGACCTGCTACTGATAAGTCCCTTTGTGGGTTCAGCTTCGTATGTACCAACCAGCTTGAACTTGATCTCCTTGTTGGTGTTTAGGTCAATAACGTTGACCTGACAGCCGATACCCACCTCGCTAACATCGACAGCTGAACGTTCAACAATCTCGCAGTTTTTCAGAATGGATTCGAGATGTTGGATGCGTCCCTCAAAGAAGGATTGATCTCGCCTTGCTTCTTCGTACTCAGCATTCTCGCTGAGATCACCACGTTGCTTGGCATCTCGAATACGGTCGGCTATCTCCTTGCGCTTGTTCTCTTTCAGATCCTTCAATTCTGCAAGGATCTTCTGGTGTCCGTCCTCGGTGAGTATATAAGATGCTTTATCACTATAATCCACTGCTAATCCTCCTTGGTTAGGTCAATTATATTTGGCTCAATGCCCAGCTTATTGATGATATCCTTGTATTCGTCTACGCTTGTTTCCATGGGGTGTTTCCCCGTTATGCCGCATATCATCGCCTCGATGACGTTTGCTCCGAAGGTGCGTCCATTCATGTTTGGTGTGAACGTGGCGAGTGTCTTGACGCCTCTTTTCGCAAACTCCTTTCGATTCTTCTCTGTGGTGGTGTTTGTAACGATAATCTTTCCATTCATGTCTGGTGGCATGGCTTTCCATATATAGTGAAGATCGCCTGCAATAACGTCTGCCCAGGCGAAGAATCGATTTGGCTTGGATCCAGGATCATTCTGTTTGGAACCGAGTGGGTAGAGCCAGTGGTAGGGTAATCTTGAGATGATGGGCATTAGCAGGAAGGAGAGGAAGTTTATCATGCCAAGGCTTCTGATGGCAACCGGGATGTCGAGAGAGAATGCCATATCGCCAAAGGTGCATGTGGAACCACGGTCAACAAAAGACTTAGCCAGGTAATATCGATCAACTGCTGTCATTACGAGCGTCTTCTGATCAGGATTGAGGATGCCCTGATCGAATAGCTTGTCTATTATCATTGGTTCCAACACAGCCTTGAGGAATGCACCATCGCATACGGGTTTGCTGGGGGCAGACTTTGCCCACTTGTAAGGATCCTTCATGATGTAGGTCCTGCCTGCAGTACGCATGTAGATGTCGCCTCCACCCATCCCAAATGCGTTTACCTTACTGTCAAGTTCGCCAAACAGCTCCTCCATCTTAGCTATGTCGCCGTCTGTTCCGATTCGGCTGATCTCGAATTCCTCACCCAGTAGTTCCGTTTTGTAGCTGTGATCCCTGCTGGAGGAACCGAGGCTTACCGATACTATCTTCTTCATTTTGTCGCTCCTTTATCATCGGTGTGTCTGGTTACACGGAAGCGTTCCAGATTGATATTATCATCATATATACCGGCCTTCATCTTGGCAATCCTAATTTGATCCTCCACCGTGTCAACACCTTCGATATCTGGGAGCAGAAGCCCCCTACGTACGCCCTGTCTGACTATGACCCCGTATACCTTTGGATTAAGATCCGATGTAGAATCAATCTCCTCTGGTTTGCCAAGTACATCAACACTGATGTCCAGGTCATCCAGTTCGTTACGGGTAAGCGGTGGGAAGCGTGGGTCAGCGGTACTGGCAGAGATCGCCATCTCAATAATTTCAGAGGCAATTGATTCAGTAGTCGGGGCGAAGGTCCCGATACAGCCTCTAAGGCGACCTTGAAGGTGCAGAGACACAAACACCCCCGCTTTGTCACCCATACCCTCAGGCAGGGGGGATGGTGGGGATATCTTTTTGCCTGTGTTAATGAATACGCTTATGGTTTTTCTGGCTAGCTCCACGTATGGGTCTGTTGTACTCATGATATGCGCTCCACGTGGATGATATTGAGTTTGCCGATTCTTCTAGGTAGCTTGGCTGAAGTGAGGTAGTACTTGACATTCGTTTTCTCAGCCACCACAAGGGCACGCGATGCCTCGGGGAAGATGCCGTATTCATTGGACAGTCGGTCTGCGCGTTTGGCGTCCTTGCCCATGATTGTTACCTTAGCTAACACGCCACTCTCCAACAGCTCCTCGGGTAGAAGCATGCTTGCTGTGTGGCTGATGTATATCTGGTCAAAGATGTGAATCAGACCTTCGTGTTGAAGCCTGACAAGGGCGCCAGCATCGGCTACCAGTCCACCTTCATTCATTCGTTCAGCCAGTTCTACCTGGTGGCTCGATGGCTTGTGTGTTGGTTCATTGGTCTGTGCAACGGTGTTGATCACAGCTTCTTTGGGTTGGGGTGGTGTTGACTTTTGTGTCTCGGCAGGTTGTGGTTTTGGTCGAGACTCTTCTTGGGATGTTTGTTGGGGAGATGGTTCAGGTTCTGGTTCCTGCGTCCTATCGGGTTTTGCTTCAAAGAGGCTTGAACGCTCAAAAGCGGGTTCCTCTGATTCCAAGGTTTGTTTCTGTTGAGATTCAGTGGGTTGTTCTGGTGGGATAGATGGTTTTTCACTTACTTCAGGTCCAGGGACATTTTTTGTTTCAGGCTTTGGCTCCTTAAGAACAGGTGGTTCCGATTCGGGTTCGATTGGTTGCGATGGTGAAGTTTTTTCCTGTAGTTTGGGTTTCTCTGATTCTGTTGTAGAGGATTTATCAGTGGCAGCAGTGGTGCCGATGAACCTGCTGAGGTTTGGTTTTCTTAGTCTGGGTGCTCTGAACTGTCCAGCTGTTCTCTGTGTTGTTGGTTTCTCGGTTTCTTTTATAGTTTTCTCCATTTGTTTAGGTTCAGGTTTAAGCTCGATTTTTGGTGGATTTGCTGGTTTTGTTTGTTCAGCTTCTTTTTCAGGATGAGTTTCTTTTTCAGGTTCGGCTTGCTGTTCAAGGTCTAGCTGTGGCTCCGGTTCAGCAGACGTTTCATCTTGAATCCGTTTTTCAAGTCTTCTTTCACGTTTGGGCAGGGTCATCTCATCTTCGCTGACAGTCGACTCCGGCTGAGCGGATTGTTCTGTTTCTGGGGCTGATGTCTTATCGATCTTGGGTTTTGGCTGGGTCTCTTGATACGAAGTGTCGATGAATTCATCGTCTCCGCTGACGGGAGAGAATTTCATGAACAGCCCCGCTCCAAGCAACAAAACAGCTGTAATGAGAACCAGAAATATGGTGAATGCAATTGGATCCCTTCCGGGGTTTGCCACAGAGGTGAATATTCGTTTGACAAACGCTGAGAATCCTGATCCTTGGTTATCATCAGGTTTTGGCTCTGTTGCATCTGGTTTTGGTTCAGGTGTTCCAGTTCCTGATGGACGTTTCCCCTCGACAAACCATCCGCCTTTGGTTGTTTCAGCGCTATCGGATATCGTTCTGTGTACACCCTGCTCCAGAGCTGTTGGCACCTGAAACAGTGTGGATTCATCGGCGGGGTTGCCATCTAGTATCATCATCGCTTCGCTGACGGAACACTTCACCGAAGCCTGAGAACCATTTGCCTTTGCCCCTGTTGATCTAACAGCCTCTCCGGTGATGTCCTCGAACAATCCACCCGATTCCCTTATATTCCCCTGGGAGAATGGTTGAACAAGCCACAAATCCCTCTGCTCAGTTGCCTTATCGGCTGTTCCGGTTATGGTGTTCCACTCATCGTCTAAGAAGAAACCAGTAATGGATGGAAGGTAGGTTGCTCCGTGTCCATTGGAATCACTACCCATTGCAAGAACGGTTATAGGTTTGCTTGAGGTTATGGTCGTCGCCTTTCGTAGTGCACCCTCTGCAGGTGGCAGGTTGTTGAACATCTTCTTTTCGCCAGCATTCAAGGTGTGGGTTTCGGGGAGTCTTTTTTCGTCAGACCATGTGATATCGACCTTTGTCCCATCAAATGCGCTTGATATGCACACCAGACCGATAGGCATGTATGTGTATTTCAGCCCCTTCTGAGGGACGGCGAATAGTGATTGGTCAATGTTGCTTCCGTACTGAACCACACAACTCTTGTCTGTTTCAACCTGGCAGTATGACTGATTCACCTCATCCTCAAGAAACAGCGTTTCACCTTTTGACAATACTCTGTTGGCGACCTGTTTGCCACGACTGTACACACGAACGGTGTTCTGGTTGTGCAATGAGGTGACCGCAATATATTCAGGTACGAGGATATAGCAGAAGGAGGTGTTTGGGATGAAAGCGGTGGTGTCACCATCTCGATCGAAGTTACCAAGGGCAACCGTGCACTCTCCTGTACCCGTTATCTTGAGTGTTGTTGGTTCCCTCAGTGTGAATATTCGGCAGTTGCCCGGTTGATATATCTCTGGAGAGACCATGTTTCCCTTCTCGGCATCATAGGGGAAATCTCCTTCCTCGTCCTCTATTGTTATCTCGTTGTCCTTTGAATATGAGCTTACTACGACCTTTCCCCACGCCTTGGTGATGAAGCTCTTGCCCATAAATTTCTCCACACCAGCATTTGTCTGAAGTGGTGGGTTCGCTGATGGATTGCCGTAGTAAACATAGTATTTTGCAGAACCACCTGCAGGGAGGTCTACGCCTATTCGTATGACAATGAGCTTGTCAGCAACGTTCTTGTCTATTATCTGATATGGGATCAGGTCGCCTTCGCTGTTTGTGACCCTGATGTCGGAGGCATCTGATTTCATCCCCTCCATGGTCATTCTGATGCTTACAGGGTGGGAAAGCCTTGGTATGCCGGCATTTTCGGTTACATTGATTGTCCTCCGATATTCCCAACTGTAGGGATCTCCTTCATCCTGCCCAACTGCAGATACCAACGCTATGGGTAGGATAAGCATGATGCATATGAAGGATAGTATTCCTTTCTTCATCTACTCTTCCCGTTTCCTCACTCTAGTAGTGCAGTATGGGCATACTTTCCAGTCGGTCTCAAGAAGTCTGTTGCAGTTGGGACATACCATCTTCAACTGCTTGAAACAGTTAGGGCACACCTGATAGTCATCTGAAATGGGTGTACCGCAGACAGGGCAGATGTGTTTCTCCTTTGAGAGAACGTACTGGTAGTAATCACTTTCAACTCTTCTTAGGCGTGTGTCAGATTCGATTATTGCCTGTTCCTCCTTTGTAAGGATCGGTCTCCAGAGCAGGTATACGATCCATGGGATGATGAGAAGGGATGCTATACCCCACACCCAACCGTAGTTAGTTCGTCTGTCTGCATCGAAGTACACCCATAGTGCTATGAAGACAACGGCCAGGAAAAGCAACCACGGAAGCATCCTACCCAGTATTGAAAGGAACGAATTGATGTTCGTCAACAGGTCAGGTTTTTCAACATCAGTTACTGCAGACGATGTTTCACTGTTTGTATCTTTTGGCAATCCATCGCCTGCCTCTGCAATTAACATCGGAGAGGCATAAGCATAAGCGCCAGCGATAACGGTCATCACCGGTAATGCCAGAAGCAAAACAATAAACACTAGAAGCGCAAATCTCTTCACGACACACCTCCGGGAAACGATTTTATTTATTTGACATGTGTTTGCAAGGATTAGTTTTTGAGAACCATATGTTGTGGCTTATCGGTGCATAATCCATTACAAAATTGTATGGTGAGATGAAATGAAAATAGCTAGAATATGTGTCTTAAAGTTTATATAGTTAATGTAATAGTTTATGTAAGATTAAATACTGAACTATACGACAATATTATAATATTGATAATCATTCCGAATAGAGAAAAATAGATCAAATATCACATAATTTAGTGCTTATTTAGCCTTTTGTAATAATACAAAACTTAATGTATTACAAACGATGTATTATTTGTTATTATCTTGACATTACTAGATGAAGAAATATTACCATATTCCGCTTGCAAAGCGATAGATTTTATATATAATCTAATTGATGATATCAAGTAAAGTAAATGATGTGATAAGAGTCGGCAGAAGGAAAATTAACAACCGGATTATGGTTCCTGCAATAGTCAGAAGAAAAGCCGATGAAAATGGTTTTGTTACAGATGAGTTAATTGACAGCTATGTCGAACATGCCAGATCAGGCGCTTCGTTGATAACTGTTGAAGCCAGCTATGTACAAAAAAATGGAGCGATTCTACCAAATCAGCTGGGGATATACTCTAATGAGCATATTGAAGGCCTCAGCAGGTTATCCAAAGCCATAAAGGATGAAGGCGTAACTCCCATCATTCAACTTGTTCACGCCGGCAGGATGTCATGTTGTGGTGATCTGGTTGCCCCATCTGCGGTACCGTTTGAGGACAGGGACACACCACGCGAGTTGACCATAGAAGAGATTGAAGAGATAGCACTATCTTTCAAAGAAGCAACCATAAGAGCTTGTCGGTCTGGATTCCAGGGTGTTGAAATACACAACGCTCATGGCTATCTGCTTTCACAGTTCCTCTCGCCATTATCCAACATGAGGACAGACGAATACGGTGGAACGCTAGAGAGACGATGCAAACTGTTGCTAGATATAGTTTACTCAATACGGAGTATACTGGGTATGTACAGGATCCTCTCTGTAAGGTTGGGGGCAATTGACGCTGGTTTTGCTAACGGTCTTAAGATAGACGAATCGAAATTGGTATCCCTTTGGCTTGAGCGAGTTGGAGCAGATCTGATCAACGTGTCTCTGAACAATGTGGCAAGTAAACTTGGTGGGAGCAGAACGCGCAGGGACATGGCGCTTATTGACCTATCACGCCAGATAAAAGATCTCGTCAATGTTAAGGTGTGTGTAGCAGGAGGCATAAGATCAGCGGAACACGTACAACACATTCTAGATGGTGGCTATGCCGACATGGTTGCGGTATGCAGGGCGGTGCTTGCTGATCCACAGTTCCCAAACAAGGTGATAGGCAAAAACAAAGAACCCATTGTCCCTTGCCTAATATGCAAGAATTGCACTGCAGTAATGGGAAAGTGTCCTGCCTGGAGTAATAGTAAATAGTAAAATTCACAGATTATTTCACTCTTCATTTTAAATCGATGTACTAAAATCCTTACCTACATTTTTCAACTGATATGTCACTTTTGTGTGTTTGATGAAAGTGGTTGCACTCTCCAATGATCGAGTTATATGCCAAACAGCTTTAACATTGATGGACATCTGTTAACTTGACAAAAATATTCCCGCAGGTAAGATATCAATATACCCCTTAAGGGTATAGGAAGGAGTATCATGTCAGAAAAAGCAACAATCGTTGTATTCTCAGGCGAGTTGGACAAAGCACTAGCTTCCTTTATAATAGCCACCGGTATGGCGGCTCAGGGCAACGAAGTAACCATGTTTTTTACCTTCTGGGGATTAAATATCGTCAAGAAGGACAAAGGTGCATTGAGGGGCGCAAAGAACTGGATGCAGAAGATGATGGGTATGTTCAATCGAGGAGGGGCTTCCCGCCTTCCCATTTCCAAGTTTAATATGGGGGGTGTTGGAAAAGCCATGCTCAAGAAGATCATGAATCGAGAAAGGGTGTCCACTCTGCCCGAGTTGATGGAGATGGCGACAGATCTTGGAGTGAAGATGTGGCCATGTAAAATGAGTATGGACGTGATGGGCATCGCCAGAGAAGACCTCATTGATGATATAGACAAGGTTGTAGGTGTGGCAACATATGCGGCAGAAGCCAACAAATCACAGATAAATCTGTTTATTTAGACTGTGCGGTCGAAAGGAGAACAAATGGATTTCGATTTTGAATTAGACACACTGGGACTTCAGTGTCCCGTACCGATCATTAAAACCGCTAAGAAGATGAAGGAGCTGGAGGCGGGTCAAGTGTTGAAGATCATCTCAGATGACGAAGGTATCAAAGAGGATATGCCAGCCTGGGCAGAAACCACAGGCAATGAATTTCTGGGTGTCGAAGAAAATGACGGTACATTTGTCTGTTACGTGAAAAAGGTGACCTAGATGAAGCTGGGATTCCTAGTACTCATGACACCATACACCTATCAAAATATGGATACCGCTCTTTCGCTGGTTGAATCGGCTTTGGACAAGGGGCATCAATGTCAGGTATACCTGTATATGGATGGTGTGATATCTGCATCAGGACTCATAAAACCTGGCAATGACCGCTCTATCCCAGAAAGGATTCAGGGACTGATTGAACGTGATGTGAAGTTTATCCCTTGTGGTGTCTGTTGTAACTACCGAGGGCTTTCAAAGCTAAATACTGCTGAAAATATCAAACAATCTGGACTTGCGGCACTCGGAAGGATGGTTTCTGAGTATGACCGTGTGATCACGTTGGGGGCTTAGAGATGTCAAAGAAAGTAGCCATTGTAGTATCAAAACCACCTTACGGGACGGCTTTTATGGGTGAGGGATTTCGAGCGGCCATGGGTCTGCCGGCGGTTGGTCTCGAGACAAATGTCATCCTTGAAGGAGACGCTGTGTTTGCATTGATTAAGGATGCTGACCCCAAGTCCAGCCTGAACATGGACAGCCTTGCTGACGCCTTTTCGGCATTTGAGGACTTCGGTTTCAATCTGTACGTCCATGGTCCTTCCGTTCGGGCACGGAATCTGAATTGCGGTGAACTCATCGCCTGCCAACCCCTTGAGGATTACGAGTTCAAGACCATGCTCCGTGATCAAGACATTATACTGAGGTTTTAGCCATGTACAAAGAGAGAAAGAAGATGTTCATCATGTTGCTTAAGTCTCCATGGGCATGTGACCTTGAAACGCTCCGAGTCAGAAACGCCCTTCCGGGGGATGCGGTTGTTATGACCCAGGACTCCGTATTGGGTGCAACCAATCCACCCCCCGCATTCAAGGAACTGATCACAGAAAAACTCAGCGAGGGAGTAAGGATATTCGCATGTAAGGCAGACTGCACAGCCAGGGGGATAACACCAATCGATGGAGTGAAGATGGTTGACTATCCAGAGATTGTTGATCTCATCTGTGAGTGTGATCTGTCATACTGATTCATTCGACTCTTTTTTATCCTGTAACAGGTAGCAGAACAAGCTTCGATATTCTTCAGTAGATCCTCATGCTACACTAAGATTAGTAGTGAATTCATGATTGCAATAATCAAGCTTGCAACTTAGTGTGTACAATAAAACGACCCTTAGTTGCACCCGCTGTTGTCCGAGAAGGTTTACTATCGCTATCGTCACCCAGAAGCAAATAATGAAAAAATAAGGTTTAAAGTAGCTGTTTTTACTCTATATGAATCGTCCTTCTCACATATATTGTCTTTGCATACCTGTCGGTGAGTTTGATCTCTACATTGTAATCGCCTGCAGAGTTGTACGCATGCTTTGATATTGCAGGCATATTATCTACATTAATTTCAGAGATAATGTCTTTGTTTCCATCACCCCAGTCAACCACTATCTCATATGGTGATGAACCGCCACTTGGTGTCATGTGAAGTGATATCTCATCACCTGCACTACCTATTGACGTTTTAGTGTCTATTGCCCTTACATTATTATTACGCTAAATATAATAAATATAAACCTACAATAACTATTAGTAGTCCAAATATAAGTCTTAATACGCTAGATGTCTTACTCAACCCTCTATTATTAATATATGCCTGCAACGAACCTGCTGTTATGCCAACAACCAATATCATTACTGAGTGACCCAATGCGTATATAAAGAATAAAAAGGATCCCCAAACAATATTTCCTGCTGATCCCGTGCCAACTAAAGCAATTAAAATTATAAGTATTGGCGCAGCACAGGGTGTAGACACAAAACCAAAAAGAAGCCCAAGAATAAAAGCACCGAGTAATCCGGTTTGAGGCTTCTTGAGAACTTGTGGGACTGAAATATTAATTGATATAATATCTGCAAACATCAAGCCCATCAAAATGCAAACAATGGCGAGAAAATAATACATCCATGATCCACTTAAATTTATACTTGACCCAATCAGTGCTGCTACAACTCCTAGGACGGTAAAAGCCAAAACAAGACCAAGTACGAAAACAATTGTGAAGGCAACTGATCTTTTGTAATTTTTAGTATCACCCTGATAAGCACCTGCTGCGCCAATCATTAGTGGGACAACAGCTAGTACACAAGGATTCGAAGCAGTCAAAATACCTGCAAAAAAAACAGCAAAAGGCGACCACCAGACATACGTTTCAACAATCTCCTTCAGTCCATCCATTTTATTTTACCTCGCATCCTATCGAATACAACTGATTTATTATCCAACCCCTGACCTCAGGCACTTCCTGCTCGGTGATAATCCTTCTATTCACCTCAACAGCATCCTTATTATAAATTATAACGGTCGGGATAACTGCAACCTCAAATAAATCCTTGACTTTATTATCGATGAAATAGGTGTGTATTTTAACCCTATCTCCAATATCTTCTTTTAATTCCTCCATGATTGGTTGCATCAATTGGCAGGGGATACAAAGATCAGCTCCTATTTCAATGACTGTATACTCGCCTTGTTGTGGCATTACATACTCAATATTGGGTTTTGCAAATTTTGAAATAATTAGCACTACCACAATGAGCACAACAGCGGAAAGTACTACATATTTCCATTTTTCCATGTTAACCTCTTTCTCAGTTTGACAATCGATAAGTTTGTATATAAGCATAATTTGATTACCTTACTGTTAGCATAACCTCTTTTGTTTTACTGATATATCCAACCTCGCAACCTAAAGATTCAGCAATGAATCTAAGGGGCACAAGTGTTCTTCCATTTACAATAACTGGTGTGACATTGACATCCTCAGATATTTGCTTCTCAGTTCCGTTTACAAGCGCAACTGATTTACCAACAGTCAATACAATATTCATGCTACCTATATTAATAGTTATTTGTTTAGAATGCTGATCCCACTTTATTTCTCCTCCTAGTGGCTCAACAACGTATCTGGCTGGCAAAAAAGTTCTGCTGTGTCTTATTTCTGGTTTTGAGTCCATTGCTAAACTGTATTTGTCCCTTGAATAGACATTTGACCCAATTTTATAAATTAATTTGTCAGGCTTTTGGGCGAGCACAACGAGGGCTTTCTTGTCTGCTATGAATACCCTATTGGAACAAGCTATAGCATTGTGAAGGTCGTAGTCCAAATTCACAGACCAGTTAGTTGTACCAGTTTCAGTGTCTATGGAAACAAGATCGCCTAATTCGCAACTAAGCAGTACTTGTTGATCAGAAATATTTAGCAATAATATTCTTCCTTTTACGATGATGGAACGCCAAAGCTCTTTAGCGGGTTTTATGCAACACATATCGCCACTATAATTTCCGTCAAGACATTGGACTTTAAAGTTGGTTGCCGCACAAACAACCTTGTTGTCTGCAACACCGACACTTGTTAGATCTGCATATGTTTGGTACTTCCATCTTGGCGTTCCATCAATATCAAATGCGTACAAAGATGATCCTGAAATGACATACAGCTTATCATTACTCACTGCAATCGGTTCAGAAATTGGATTTTCACAAACAAAACTCCAAAGCTTATTGCCATTGTTATTATCAATACAATATAACCTCTTGTCTGTTGATCCGAGAAAAACTTTACCGTTACAAACGCTTGGTGTGCTGACAATCGATTTATCCGCTTTAAAACTCCATTTTATTTCAAGGTTATCGGTGTCTAAACACAAAAAAGTCCCGTCTCTCAAACCTATAAATATTCCGTCTGCTTGTTGCAGTACTGGGGTTGTAATTCTTGAGCTGGCTGTATATGAGTTTATAATCTTGCCATCTTCTCTACAAATTTTTAAAAGATCATTTCCTGATACCTGATACACACTGTGTGTGTTTACAAACGGAGCGAACTCAACTCTAGTTGATAATCCTGACTGTTGCCAAATTATCTCACCACTATCAGCATCTTGAGAAATAAGTCTTCCGTCTTCTACCACGAGGTATATTGAATTTTCGAATTTGACTGGATGACAAACTATTTTTTCATCATATTCCTTGACATAAAGAATTGTCATTTTTTCATTTGGAATACAGTTATTTTTCATCTCAAAGGTGTGCCGAATATTCCCACCATAGCTTACCCAAGAACAAACAGACTCACCATCAATATCAGATATGAAAATAATCAATGTAACGATCAATGTAGTTATGAAAAAAAACTTTTTCATCTCATGACCTCACATTTCGATATGTATTCAATAATTTTATCTTGTGCTATAACACCCTTAAACCTGTAACGTTCCTTACCGTCAAGATCAAAAAATATTGTTGTGGGGATAGCGCTAATTCCAAATCTTGATATAGAGTCGGGGTTTTCTTCTATATTAATAATTCTTATATCGGCCTTGTTGCCCATTTGATCCGACACATTTTTCAGAATCCTGTTCATCTCAACACATGGTTGACAATCATCCCTACCTAATTTTACTATAGTAGGAACATTATTTTCATTACCTTTGTCGCTGTCAGAAACTTGAGAGCATGATACGAAGAGTGCAGATATCAATATCAACAATATCCAATATTTTATTGATTTCATGTTTGATGCTCCTTGATAAATTCGATGATCTCATTTACTGAGTTTGTCTTACCAGAAGAAACGACTTTTTTATTTATCGCTAAAGCCGGGGTCGCCATTACGCCATAGCCCATAATGTCTGTTATTTGCGAAACCTTTTCAATTTCTGCATTAACGCCAAGCTGAACGAGTGCTTCAGAAACATTTTGTTCTAGCTTCTTGCACTTTGGGCATCCTGTTCCAAGTACCTGTATCTTCATTTTTGCTCCTTTTAGTAAACCATTCCAAATATCCAACCAGCTAGTGCAGACAAGATTATGACAAGAAGAAAGAAAACAGTGGCTTTCTTCCCACCCAAAACCTTGTAAACAACAAGCATCGAAGGCAGAGAAAGTGCCGGCCCTGCAAGAAGAAGAGATAGAGCGGGGCCATTTCCCATACCAGATTTCATAAGATTTTCTACAATTGGGACCTCAGTAAGTGTTGCAAAATACATGAATGCACCTATAATTGACGATGCTAAATTTGAAAGAATAGAGTTAGTGCCAACTGCTTGCTCTATCCATTGTTGTGGAATTACTTTGAAAATGAATCCTGATATCAAAACTCCAAAGAACAGTAGTGGCAATATCTGTTTTGTTAGTATCCATGTTTGCTCCATCCATCCATAAAATTTCTTTTTTCTAAGGTAGAGAATAGAAAATATAACCGTCAACAAAGTAAAACCACCGACTAGCCACCACTTGATATCATTGACTATTTTCCCTGCCTGTATATTCCATGTTGCAAATATAAGAACGAATACAATCGAAGAAAGTATTAAAGCTGACTTCCAAACTGCAAAATCATCATTTTCTGGTATTACAATCTTAGATAACCTCTCATTGTCATCTCTTTTGAAGCTTGTTTCCATTATTATTCCAATGATTATGGCAATCACTATTGAAAATATAATTCTTGCTAATCCGATTTGCCATCCCAGTGCCTTGAATGATAGTACCATGGCCAAAATATTTATTGCCGGCCCGGAAAATAAAAATGTTGTAGCTGGGCCTATCCCCGCACCAGATTTGTATATACCTGCAAAAAGTGGAAGGACTGTGCATGAACAAACAGCTAGGATCGACCCACTTACTGAAGCCATTGAATACGACCAGAATCTGCCTAATGAACCTGAAAGAATTCTAATTACAGAGCTCGAGGAGATCATGTTGGTGATTCCACCTGCAATAAAAAGAGCAGGAACTAAACATGTTAAAATGTGTAATCTTGCGTATTCATTAAGCATTTTCAGCGATTCGCCAATGGCTTCTAGAAACATTGCTGTGTTAAGGTCAATAAAATATGCTACTAGAAAAACACCTAGAAATATTATTCCGATTTTTACATCATTTTTCATCACATATCTCCTTTTAGGTGTTCTAGAATGCAACCTAAAGAAAAAAATACGCATTTCATATTTAGAGAATAGAAGTTTTCTTTTCCTCTTCTCTCGTATATAACAATTTTTTTTGCCCTGAGTATGGCAAGATGTTGTGAAACACTAGCTTGTCTGCCATTCGTCAAATGTACTAATTGTGACACTGAGTAGGATTGAGATGCAAGCAACCATACTATCTTCAAACGCATTGATGATGATAGCGCGCTGAATACCTCACTGAGATTTATGAAATCCTGCTCAGTTAATTGTGCTGACTCTAATATATTCACGTATTCGTATATAATGATACGTAGATTAAATACAACCAAACTTAAATAAATACTCTGAATATGGTGTTTTGTCCCTCATAAACTTTAGACTTTAGACAGTGAGAGCCTTCCTGAATGTCTCAGGCAGAGTACAGAGAAAAAACGTTTGTATGTAGTCTAGGCCTTTACTTTTATAGGCTTATAAACCCTTTATTCATGATTGTTTTTACTTTGACGCAAGTTTTAAGCTATCTGCTTGATTGCCAGATAACCGATAGAAGCATTCTATATGGTTGATTACCAATCATATAAAGAACTATTGTTCACTAATATCCAATGATTTGAAGACAGTAGCATATCAGTGCATCTGTCTAACAATAAAAGCACCCGGTTTCTAACCAGAAACCGGGTGCTCATTTCAAAAGTGTGCAATACTTGCCTTATTACACACGATACAACCTTACCGTATAAGGCCTACAAATCATATAAGGCCTACTACAAATACAAATCATCCCTCTTACTCTATATGAAGTGTCCTTCTCACATAGATTGTCTTTGCGTACCTGTCAGTTAGTTTGATCTCTACATTGTAATCCCCTGCTGAGTTGTATGTGTGCTTAGATATTGCGGGAATATTTTCTGTATTGATATCTGAGATGATGTCTTTACTGCCGTCACCCCAATCAACCACTATCTCATATGGAGATGATCCACCACTTGGTGTAATGTGAAGTGCTATCTCATCACCTGCACTACCTATTGACGTTTTAGTGTCTATGCCCTTCCAACTGGTGAAAATGGACAGTGGTGTAACACCCGTTGCATTCCTGACCACAATGGAAGCCGTGTCAGAAACGGAATCAAGCTCACTGCATGATGCGTATGCACTATTGACAATGGTAATTGGATTCTCTCCAATGTGTACATCACCTGATAACCTGAAGTTCAGTTTGTAACGTCTGCTTTGTCCTGGCGTTAGAGTACCCAATGATTTAGTCCAGCTGTTGTTGCCCTGATTGCCTGATGGTCTTGAGGATAGAAATTCCAGCTCATGAGGGAAAACATCTTTCAGCACAACATCAGTTGCCTGGCTGTCTCCGATATTTGCAACCCTTATATTGAATGTTATTGTATCATCTTTAATGTAATGAGAGGATTCAGATGTCTTTGTTATTTCAAGAACTGGTTTGTCTGGCTCTGGCCCTTCCTGGCATTCTTTCAAATAGTTGGTAACTGTGTTAGATAATAGGGTTGTTTGAGCAAAAGCATGATCAAAATAGGCTGTGTTTGTTATTGGGTCATTTAAGCAATCAAATGGTTCTTCAATCTCTACGCAGAAGTTGAAGGTTCTGTCTATAGGAGCCAAGTTAATGTAGAGTATGTCACCGTTCCCGTAGCTGTCATAAAACCACGCAATATGGGGGTTGCCTGATGAGTCCAGGGCAAGGGAGGACCACCAAGACATACCACTATTCCTGCTCACATTGATATCCATGGGTTGTGTTGCATTACTCCCAACATAGGGAGATCCCCCTGCACCAGCCCAACCAACGTATGCTTTTACATAAAAATCTATACCGCTACCGGGGAGAAAGATAGCAGAAGCAAGAAACACAACCGCCAAAATGGCTTTAAGCATTTTCATACAACACACCTCAAATTTATACACTATCAAACCGTTATTATACTAGCCGTTCTTGTTTGATAATTAAATCCATTTAATTATTATTTTCAATATGAAAATTTAAAGGCCATTATGCACCTGACACACACAATAAGTTATCCATCCTCGACCCCTCCTATCTTCCCTTAAAAAGGGGTATCACACCCTCCACGTCATCTCCGATTTTATCTATGTCACTTCTGTTTTTACTTCTTCATTCCCGCATTCCTCCCCGTCATTCTTGTTTTATCTACGTCATTCCAGCATTCCTCCCCGTCATTCCCGCGAAAGCGGAATCCAGTGGAATTCTCAGACACTTCTGTCCGTAAATAAAAGTTTCAAATATCCCAAACGCAACCAGTTTTACCCTGTATTCCTGGTCTAGCCTGAATAACGGGGAATATAACCCTCCGGAGGTGATAAGGGTGGGCTTGCAGTTTATTTATGAAACCTGTGTGTATGTGTTAAGAAAATAGTGCCCATTTTAAAATATATATTCACATACTACAATATTTATAGAAGTCGCTCCCTGATACGATATTTAACATTTTGCTTTTTTCTTCCGTTTTGCCTCTCTGTTGCGCATGTTTCTGTCCAGCTCACGCTTCCTGATGCGCAGACTCTGTGGTGTTACCTCCAACAGCTCATCGTCTGCCAGATACTCTATGCACTCGTCCAGACTCATCTGTCTGTGAACAGCCAGCTTGACCTCTATGTCCTTGTTGGCAGAGCGGATGTTGGTCAGATGCTTCCGTTTGCACACATTCACATCTAGATCGTCGGGGCGCTGATGTTCTCCGATAACCATCCCAGAGTAGACATCCACACCGGGACCCATGAACAGTTGACCACGCTCCTCCGCGTTCTTCAACCCAAAAGCCGTCGTTTTGCCATCTTCCCACGCAACAAGTGAACCGCTGGCTCTCGATTCAACCGCACCTGCCATCTTGCCATACCCTTGGAAAATAGTGTTCAACACGCCCATTCCACGTGTGGCGGTAAGGAATTTGTACCTGAAACCCAGAATACCTCGGGATGGAGCGATGAACACCAGCTGTGTTGTGCCGTTTTCTGTCTCCACCATACTCTGCATAAGTCCCTGACGCTTGCCCATCATGCCTATTACAACACCCGAAGTGTCACTGTTGGTTTCGATGTGAACCTCTTCGTATGGCTCCTCCAGCCTGCCATTCTTGCCCTTCCTGAGAATAACCTCTGGACGCGAAACCTGTAATTCATAGCCCTCTCGCCTCATGGTCTCAACGAGGATGGCAAGGTGCAACTCGCCTCTGCCAGAGACAATGAAGTTGTCAGCACTGTTGGTCTCCTCAACCTTCAGAGCGACATTGTTTTTCAACTCATCAAACAGCCTCTCGCGTATCTTTCTGGAGGTGCTCCACTTGCCTTCTCTGCCTGCAAAGGGTGATGTGCTGACACCGAAGGTCATCCTGACCGATGGCTTCTCTACCGTTATCGCTGGCAGGGCAGTCGGATTCTCAACATCGGCAATGGTCTCCCCGATGGCTATCCCTTCAAGACCAGAGATGGCTATGATGTCACCGGCGCTTGCTTCTGCCACTTCAATCCTTTTCAGTCCGTCATACAAATAGAGATACTTGATAACCTCTTTTTTCTGCCTGCCATCAACAGAAATCCTCATCACGGTCTGATTCTGTCTTATTCGGCCGGCAAATACCCTGCCAACAGCCGTCAATCCCCTGTATTTGTCGTAGTCGAGGTTTGTAACCAGCATCTGAAGCGGGGCATTTACATCAACCTCGGGCTTCTTGACGCTGTTTAAAATAGCGTCAAACAGTGGTTGCAGGTCATCTCCAACATCTGCTGTAAGACCAGCCTTCTGCTGTTTGCCGATGGCGTAGATAGTGGTGAAATCCGCTTGCTCATCGGTGGCTCCCAGCTCAACAAACAGGTCAAATGTTTCGTTGAGAACCCTGTCAGGGTCAGCGTCCTTGCGGTCCACCTTGTTGATGACAACAATGGCGTGTAGACCCATTTCAAGCGCTTTCTTCAGCACAAACCTGGTCTGAGGCTTTGGACCCTCCGCCGCGTCAATCAGCAGAAGGACACCATCCACCATGTTCATCACTCGCTCCACCTCGCCACCGAAGTCAGCGTGACCAGGTGTGTCTACGATGTTTATCTTCACCTGCTTGCCCGTCTTTGGATCAGCTATCTTTATGGCGGTGTTCTTTGAGAGGATTGTGATTCCACGCTCCCGCTCGAGGTCATTGGAGTCCATGACCCTCTCTGCTACCTGCTGGTTCTCGCGGAACACCCGCGCTTGTCTGAGCATGCCATCTACAAGCGTTGTCTTGCCGTGGTCAACGTGTGCAATGATTGCAATATTTCTGAGGTCGTCTCTTGTGATTTTCATAACCATGAGAGGCTATCGGCAAATAATGATTTGGCAAGGGATGTTTGATGAACAAGTCGGTTTTGTTTTAATCTATTACATAGGGTGGAATCAAATTCTATGATTCTTAAAACTAGTGTAATTCGTAAAGTGATATCACGTAGTTTACAAAGGCTGAACATGAAAGGAGCATATATCGAGCTTCAGGTTCTCTAACTTCTAATGGTTTATTAGACTTCCCATGTCTCTTTGTATCTGATGCCCAATTATAAAGCTCTGTTAATCCTTTAATAAGATTATAATGCATGTTAATCTTACTACCTACACTCTCAATAATGCCGGTTAATGCTTTATCATTACCCTTATCTCTAATTTTATTAGCCATGGATTCAACAGCTTTTAGTGAGTTTTCAATGCACTCACCGTAACTGTTTTTCTCTCTGTCTGAATATGCTGATAGCGCATTCTCGAGATTTTCATAAACACTGTCGTACTTACCTTTTGTTCTTTCAAATGCATCATTCAGATTTTTCATATCTGTTTCATGATATATCGGTGCAAATTGCATTGTTTTAGGGAACAATCGATATATTGATTTCTCCTCCTGTAAAATTGAATTGGTCGGATCTATTACACCTTTTAAATCATCCTTATCATATAGTTTAAATAAGCACTCTAACAAATCGAAAGGACTGAAGGGTGTACGGTGTACCTCACTTAATAATTCATTATCTTGAGTTCTAGCAGATATTATTTCTGATTTCAATTTTTGGATTATTTGTTCTACACATATATCATTCAACTCGTCTGTGCATGTTTTAAAGTATTTATCCCAGATTATCCAACATCTACAATATAATTCTTCATAGTTACAAAGCTTTGTATTGTATTTATAATCTTCAAAAAAGTGTATGTGTATGGTATTCCACAATCTATTCCTGGTTTCCTGATCCAGTCCATTCTTTTGCAGTTTCTTCTCCGGGATAAAACCGTATCTTTCAGAAAACAGCTTTTTTCTCATCTCACCTCCAGCAACAAACCAAAATCGATCATACATAATTATCTTTCTTTTTCAATTCACAACTGAATATCCGTTCGCAAAACCTGCTAGTATTATCGGAAACTTCCCCGATTCAACCCAAAAAACCCATTGCAAACACGCAACCGACCACATAGAATGAGACCATGAGAAAACAAACGGTCGTCTGTGTCACCCTCACCATAATCATATTGCTTGCAACAACTGGGTTTAGCATGAATGCGAGTTCCCTTGGTTCATATGACTGGACTCAGCGTTGGCCAGATGGCAGGGGAAACACATATATGAAGGTCAACCTCCCCGCGGGTCAGCCTCAGCTGGCGTGGAGCGAGGACATTAACAATCCGACAGCCCCGATTGTGTTTGACAACATGCTGTTTTTTGGTGTTGGTTCACAGGCGACCTGTATCGACCTGAACACGAGTGAAACGAAGTGGGTCTCACCATTGATGGGGGAGATACTGTGTTCACCTGCAATGACTGCGGGAAGGATAATATTCTGTGACAAACTGGGCGCTGTGTACTCGATGGATATGGACACAGGTGAAATCAAAGACAGAGCCCAGACACAGGGTCGTATTGAAGTGTCGCCGGTTGTTATGACTGGAGCTGGTGGGGATATACTCATCGCCTCTACCTCGAGCGAACTCATCCGCTTTTCTCCAGACCTCAGACAGACATGGAAAACAGAATTGAATGCTCCACTTTACACCGCTCCAATCATCACCGGTCAGGGCATAATCCAGCTGGTATCTGATGGCAGGCTGGTAACACTCGATCCGAAAAATGGAGAGACCCTGGAATCCAAACTGACCATTGCCCAGAACGGTGCACTTCAACCCTGCCAGAACAGTGGGTTCGTCAATATCACAATTGCAAACAAAGCCATCAGATTCATGGATGACAAGCGGTTTGAGGCTGTGCTTCCGACCAATGCCTCTGTTCAGACCTCCATCCCATCGGGTAACCTGCTGGTGGGCACTCAAAGGGCTTTGATGATGCTCGACGGAATTGACACTGTGTGGAGTGTTGAGACGAAAAGTAGGGTCTCCTCGATATCGGTCAATGACACGATTGCCTTCTACGGTACGGCTGATGGCAAGTATGGTGCAGTGGATATCAACACGGGCGAGACGCTGTGGGATGACTACACTGCAGGCGAGATTAGACACCCGATGATCCTTATGAAGAGTGGCATGGTCATCACTACCACAAACAGACTATCCTACAGACAGCTGTGGGACATAAAGCCTGAACCACAGGAGATAGATTTTGGTCATGTACCAACGGGCGAGACCAAGGAGATGACATTCAACCTCACCAACCCCGCCGACTCTGCGGGAGTTTTAAGAGTTGAAGCCCGATGCGACAGCGATTTGATTGAGGTCAGACCACCAATGGTTGAGATAGATCCAGGTCAGACCACAACCTTCACCGTTATCCTGGAGAGTCAGGGCATCAAGGAAGGCAGGTTCTACACGAGTGTGGTGCTGGAAACCCCGACCTCAATAATGAATGTCAGCGTGTCGTACTACATTGTGCCTCAGCCTTTTGTTGCCTCAATCAGCATTGGCAAAACTGTGATGAACATGAAGCGTGGTACAGCGAGATGGGATGTCACACTCGATCATCCTCCCTACATCAAAAACGACCGCACCATGGTTCCACTGCGTGCAATCTCCGAATCCTTTGGTCCAAAAGTGGAATATGTTAAAGGCGGGTGTGATGACGGCAAGAATCAGGTCATCATAACGCTTGGCGATACCATCATCCACCACTGTATCGGCACCGCCACTCTCATCATGAGTGTCGAAGGCTCTCCATGGGAGACGCTGACCTTTGACACGCCGTCTGAAATAAAAAACGACAGAACATTTGTACCCATCAGGTTTATCGCCGAGGCTTTTGATGCACAGGTGGGATGGAATGGGGAGACAAAGATGGTGACGATAACGTATCAACCTTGATTTAATAATATCTGATTTTCCTGTAGTTGGGAGTTGTCGGTCATAGAAATATAATGTGATTAACTGGGTTGGAAAAAGAACGGAGGGTGGAAATACTAAATATGAAGAATATAAAGAACATTATTGGTAAGGAACCACATAGTGACACAAACCAAACGTAGGAGTATAGTATAGACTATGAATAGGATAATATGTGTATTGCTGATATTCATCATGCTCTCTTCAATATCTTATGTGGGATTGACAAATGCCAATGCTATACCCATAGAAGACAATGATGCTTATTGCGTAGAACGAATATATGAGGACTGGCATTATCTGAATTCAACAACAGATGGACTAGTGTTGATGCTGAACTTTGAAAACAGTGATGAAGGGATTGCTTCACTGCAGTGCATGTCTGCCAACACAGGTCAATTTATTTGGGATGATGAGATAGAGATAAACTGTTTGACTAGGATTACTTATGTAAGAAGCATATTTGATTCTTACATAATCGGCAAACATATAGTAATTGTTCCGCACCTTAATTTTGAATATAACACACCTTATAAGCAAAGATCGCTTATCTACTATATAGATACGGCATTATGCACTTGACATACGCAGAATTTTTGTTACTATGAGGGTATG